>DYGI01000002.1 GCA_020724805.1 Candidatus Microgenomatus sp. | reverse complement strand
TCAGGCGTCACCCCCTATACATCCTCTTACGAGTTCGCAGGGAGCTGTGTTTTTGATAAACAGTCGCCAAAGAAACTTTCGCTGCGCCCCTTCACCTTGCGGCAAAGGGGAAGGCTTATCCCTAAGTTACGCCTAGCTTTTTTGCCGAGTTCCTTAACGAAGAATCACCCGTTCTCCTGAGGCTCCTCGCCTCATCCACCGGTGGCGGTTTACGGTACAGGTCCCCTATGGCTAACCTTAGAGGGTTTTCTCGGAAGCGGGCTCGAACGACTTGAGGCGGTAAATGCCGCTCCTTATCACTGCCCTGGGACACGCGATTGAACGCAGGCACCCGGATTTTCCTGGGCACCGTCCTCGGACCATGAACGCCAAACCATTAAGGCGCTCGCTCTACTCCACTCCGTCACCCCATCGAACCATAAGGGAGGGCCGGAATATTAACCGGCTGTCCTTCGCGTACGGCGTTCGCCATTCGCTTAGGGCTGCCTTACCCTCCGACGATCATCGTTGCGGAGGAAACCTTGGATTTTCGGAGATCCTGGTTTTCACAGGATTTGTGATTACTCGTGCCAACATTCTCTCTTCCCTGCACTCCATCCGCCCTCACGGGTCGGACTTCGTGGCACAGGGAATGCTCTCCTACCACACACTTCATCGAAACGAAGTGCATCCGCGTCTTCGGTACCATGCTTAAGCCCCGATAAATTTTCGGCGCCAGTGTCCTCGAATAGTGAGTTGTTACACACTCTTTAAAGGATGGCTACCTCTGAGCCAACCTCCTATCTGTCGGTGGGCACTGACTACCTTTTACACTGAGCATGGATTTGGGGACCTTAGACGGCGATCTGGGCTGTTTCCCTTGCGACCATGGAGCTTAGCCCCCACAGTCTGACTCCCATACTTTTCATGGTGGCATTCGGAGTTTGATTGAACGGCCGAGATTTCTCCCTTTGCCGCTCATCCAGTGCTCTACCACCACCATGGAACATATGAGGCTAGTCCTAAAACTATTTCGGAGAGAACCAGCTATTACCGAATTCGATTAGCTTTTCACTCCTTACCCCAGCTCATCCGAGAATTTTGAACGATTCACCGGTGCGGACCTCCATCCGTATTTCTACGAACTTCATCCTGGCCAGGGCAAGCTCATCCGGTTTCGGGTCTTACACACACTGCTAACTAACCCATCGCACCGTCCACCACGCGTGGCGACCGGTACGATAAGAAAGTAACGCCCTGTTCAGACTCGCTTTCGCTGCGCCATCGGACCTCACGGCCCTTAGACTTGGCAGTGTATATAAACTCGTTGGCTCATTCTTCAATAGGCACACGGTCACCCTTGCGGGCTCCCGTTCCTTGTAAGTGGATGGTTTCAGGTACTATTTCATCGCCCTTCCGGGCTGCTTTTCACCTTTCCCTCGCGGTACTTGTTCACTATCGGTCACCGTGTGTATTTAGCCTTGGGAGATAGTACTCCCGGATTCCCTCGAGGTTTGTTGGCCTCGAGGTACTCAAGAATAAAAAAATTGGTTGTTTCGTTTTTGTATACGGGACTGTCACCCTCTTTGGTAAGCCGTTCCAGGCTTTTCTACTAACAAAACAGTTTGTAACCAATTTTTACCATGTCAATAACAATGACCGAAGTCACGATTATCGGCATAGTAAAGTTTTCTTATCTTACAACCCCCCTCCTGCATTCTTGCGAATACTGGTGAGGTTTGGGCTATCCTTGAAATAAATTTCAAGGCACTCCCTGTTCGCTCGCCGCTACTGAGGGAATCACAATTGTTCTCTTTTCCTCTGGGTACTGAGATGTTTCACTTCCCCAGGTTCGCTCTCCACATCGAGTGCGGAGTTACCGAGGTTCACTCGGCAGGGTTTCCCCATTCGGACATCTCCGGATCATAGGTTGCTACGCACCTCCCCGAAGCATTTCGCTGCTACGCCGCGTCCTTCATCGCCACATGGTGCCAAGGCATCCGCCATCCACCCTTGATTGTGCGCTTGCTCTTCTTATTCATCACTTTCACTGACTATTAATTTTGAAAATTACACAGAACAAAAATCCGCCTCTTTCGGCGGACTCACTCACGCGAGAAGATTCCCGCGCTTACGTGGCTATCCGCCTGTCGTATGTTGCGTGAACTTTCATTCTGCCCACCAATTTTACCCTCCCTACCCTTCTGGCGTCAAGAGCCAAAAAATCCTCTGTGGACAACACAATTTAGCCCTTTATAAGCGGCACAAATCGAAACCCGTGGAATACCCTTTCTTCAAACTCCTCGGGCCCCGTCTTCTCAAGTAGTATGATGGCTTCTTTTGCGGGCGCGACAATTCTGCCTCCCACTTTCACCTGCTCCTTCCACGCCTCGGGAATTGTTTCGGCAGCGGCGGCCGCGATGATTTTGTCGTAGGGCGCTTCGGGCGTATATCCGGCACTCGCATCGCCATGAACTACGCGCGCTACCCCGCGTTCCGTAAAGCCAAACTTCGCAAGATTTTCTGCCGCAAATTCCTGGAGCTCTTTTACGCGCTCGACCGCGATAACCTTCCCGGTCTCCCCCACAAGCTCCGCGAGGAGCGCCGCCTGCCACCCCGAACCCGCGCCAACATCCAGTATTTTTTCACCACGTTTCGGTTCTAAAAGTTCCAAAAGGAACGCTACCGTAAGCGGCTGTGAAATCGTCTGCCCTTCGGGAAGTGGGAGTGGGCGGTTCTCATACGCGTGGGACTCTTCTCCGGCAGGCACAAACTTCGCGCGGTCTATTTTTTTGAACGCGTCGATGAGCGCCGGCGTCTTTAAATAGCCGTCTTCTATAAGCTCTTCAATGAGCATTTCGTTCGTCATTTGTTTCTATTGTACTACAAAAAAGAAAAGCTCCCTTAGATTTGCGATGCGTGCGCATCATCTGAAGGGAGCTTGCGATGTGTGGAAACGTGCGGACATAAAGCCCTCGACGGTAGGTGGTTAATCGTTGAGTGAGCGAAGGAACACTGGCTTACCCTTCGCGTCCTTTCCGGTTTTCACCGACCATTGCTGATCGGCGCAAACCAAAATTCTCAACTCCACCATCGGGGGGCCTTCGCCTCCGGCGCCGACGGGAACCACGTTCGTCACGATTTCGAGTGGAATGATGCACTCGTTACCGTTCGGCGTGCCGCGAATCAAGCCTTGCGCCGGTGGCGTTATTTCGCCTCGTTCCACCACGTGCGGATAAAGACGGAGTGTCTCTACCGCCTCTCGTCCTGGAAGTTTTTCTTCCATGTGGTGCCTCCTTTCGGGGATAATAACTGACTAGATAAAAACAGAAAGTTGAAACAGTGTCAATCCCGTTAGAAGTCGCGCTCACGACGGAGTCGCGAGTCTGAAAGACCGCTGGCGCGGCTACTTCTAACGGGATTAACTCCTCAACGCTCCTTCAATAAGAAGTTCGAGAAGTGAAGGAAACTGGAGGCCGTGTGATGCCGCCGCCTTTGGGAGAAGGCTTTGTTCGGTGAGTCCGGGAATGGTATTTATTTCGAGCACAAAAACGTGCCCATGCTCATCAACAATAAAGTCCGAACGCGAGAACCCGCGGCAACGGAGAAGCTTGTGAAGCCCTACCGCAAGGCGTTGGATATGTTGCAGCACTGGCGCGGGGAAGCGCGCAGGTGTTATTTCATGCGCCCCTACCTCGCTGTATTTTTCGTCATAATCAAAAAAGTGGCTTGTGCGCGGAATTATCTCGGTCGGGAGGAGCGGAAAAGCGCTCTCAGGGAATCCGTGGTCAAGCACGCTGCAGGTCACTTCCCTCCCGCGAATGTAGGATTGGATAAGCACATGGCGTGAATAGACAAACGCATCGTCCATAGCTTTCATGAACTCTTCGGGCGTTTTCACAATATGGACCGCAACCGACGAGCCACTCGCGTTCGGCTTTACCACAAAGGGGTATCCCACATAGTGGCGCGCTTTTTCAAAAAGCGCAGGGCCTTCTTCCTTCCAATTTTCACGTGCCACTATAAAGGAGTGCGGCACGATGAATCCGTGGTCTTGGAACGTGCGAAGCGAAAGATATTTGTTCATCGCGAGCGCGGAAGTTGCCGCGTTCGAGCCCGTGAAAGGAATTTTCTCGGCCTCAAGAAGCGCCTGCACCGTACCGTCCTCGCCGTACGCACCATGCATCGCAATGAACGCAACGTCCGCAATTTTTCCCACATCCTTGATATCGGTATCCCACTCTCCTTTTTTGCTTATATAAATCTGCTTCACATCGTATTTCGTGCGATCGAGTGCCTTCGCTACATTTTTTCCCGTTTTTATGGAAACCTCGTGCTCGTGCGACGGCCCGCCCATAAGCACGGCAACGCTTTTACGTCGTCCGTCTTTTCCCTTGCCGTGAAACATTACCTTGGGAGAGGTCATTAACCTACAATTTTTAGGCTGATCATCGTTTCGCTTCGCCCCAAATATAGCCGAACGCTAACGTTATCAATGGAAAAATGATTTCCCAATACTCTTTTGAGTTTTCTAAATCAATCAATGAAATTGTTATTCCAGATAAGATTAGAAAGGCTAGTGAAAGCGTCGTCGCATTAAGTTTTGCGGCGTCTCCTTTTCCAAAAAGCTTCCCCACAAAACCAACCTCAAGCTTTTCGTGCTCTATGCTATCTTTCAGATTCTTAGGGTTGGAAAGTTGATTACTCATGCTGATAGAAGGAGTAATGAAATGTCCTCTGTTGCCCATCTCTGAAGTGCTCCACTCTAAATCCAATCGAGAGCTTTTTTCCTCCATACGTGCCTATCTCAATTGGTCGCAAAGTACCAGTGCCTATTACTTCATTTTTAAAATTAATTAAAATTAGCTTTAGCACTTTTTCTTTCTCTACTATTTCAGATTTTATGTCCGGTTTTTCATCGTCAGTATTTTTAAATTCAAATATAATCTTCAAGGAATCGCTTGTCCCCTCATGCGTTCCAAATTCAACCTCGACGGGCTGGTTGTCAAATGTTATAAAAACACCGCTACCTAAGATGGCGGCTTGTCCAGATTTAATTTTTTTTACAAAATCGCTCATAACTCACAAATCACACTAATTTTCCTCCTTATTTCCCCTTAAAAAATAGAGAATCAGTGCCGCATTTAGAAATAAACTGACAAAAATTGCGAGCAAATTAGAACCACCGCCTTGAAACGCAATACCCTGCAGTAATCCAGTGTGGTTTTCTCCAAAAATAAAAGGATAAAGTGCGCGAATATTGAGCCACGTGTAAACTATCAAAACTGTAATTATTGCGTTTCTCCTACTCAAAAACCTCATACTTTCATCATACTCCCGCGCCGCCACCCGTAAAAGGGTGGCGGTGTATGTATGGCGGGGCAGAGGAATCTCACGTCACTCGTATCTACTCGCTCCCACAAAACCCTCGGTTTTGTGTCCACTACGTTCAATCCGACACGGAAGGGGCCCGGCGTGGCTCCCCTTCCGACCCATCCCTCGTTCGATTCCTACCCATGCCAAAAATAGAAAGAACGGCACAAGGCCGCTCTTTCTGTTTTGCGGGGGCAGTAGGAGATCGGCCTCGCCTCTCAAGCCCGCCGTCGCGTGCTTTCGGGCTAGCCACCGCCTCGCGTCCTTCGCTGCTGCTCAGGACAGGCTCCGGCGTTCGATTCCGTACGCGAGCCAAGCAGTTGGCTCGCTCCTGCCCCCCCACAGAAATGATTTCGACCCGACATTAAGCCGGGTCGAAAGTCATTGCGGGGGCAGTAGGAATCGAACCCACGTTAGCGGTTTTGGAGACCGCTGTCCTACCACTGAACGATGCCCCCTCGGAAATTAGTATACCGCCCGCACCGCTTGAAAATCAAAAGCGCCCCGAGGGGCACTTTGATCACTTTTTCGCTTCCTTGTGAATCGTCTGCTTGCGACACCAATTGCAAAACTTCTTAAGCTCGATCTTCCGCTCCACGAGCTTCTTGTTTTTCCTGGTCGTGTAATTCACGTGTTTGCACGTGGTACAACGAAGCCGGATGAGTTTTTCGGTGAATTTTCCTTGTGCCATAGCTTCAATAAAGTAACGGAGCGCCGCTTAAAAGTCAAAACTCTGGAGCCCGAGGAGAGAGTCGAACTCTCGTCTATTCCTTACCATGGAACCGTTCTGCCGTTGAACTACTCGGGCGAGTAGTGAGCGGAATATGCAAGTGCATATTACCGAGCTACGACGCCGGAGCACGAGCACGAAGTGCGAGTACTCGGGCCAAGCGTCCAATTGAGATTAGCGGTATCACGCTCGATTTTCAAGCGACCAGCTCGATAACGTCACCCACCTGTGTTCCAGTGCGCACAATCGTGCCGGCGGGAAGCTCAAGCACATTTTGGTAGCGCGGATTCCAGAAAAAGAAACGGCCTGGGGCGAGATTACCGCGGAGCACAACCACTCGCATACCATTATCCATCACCACCGCATCAATCGGAAACCTCATACCAAACGTGTGAAGACCGCATCGCGTCCGAAAAAAGAGCGCCGCATCCGCGCCGCTCTTCAGGAGCCCTTCCGTTTTTTCTTCAAGCGTGTTTGCAACGCGGACATTTTCGTGGAGTACCGCGCCGCGCGTAAGATTTACTGCTTTCATTTGACGTTCTTAATATACTTGCTCATCCTCCATTTTCTGCCACTACCTTTATTCAAGTTTTTGTAAAAAGGGGTGAGCGCGTGGCAGTTGGGGCACAAAAGACGGAGATTGGCTTCCGCGTTGTTTTCAGAGTTCCCATCAATATGATCGATTTCTAATGGCACGTTTCCAGTTACTGGATGCTTCTTTTTCCACCCACATGATGAACACCTGTTTCCAGATTTATCAACTAGATATTTCTTCAAGTGCGCGGAGATGTTTCTTGCGGTTATTCCAATGCCCCCATTCATTTTCCCCCTTTTCCATGCGGTAACCCACTCTCTATGCTGATATATGAATTGGCATTTGTTCGAGCAAAACTTTATCTGATAGCGCTTAACAAGTGGCTCGTTGCAACCAAGGCATTTTCCCATACTTAAATAATACCATAGCCAACCCCTCGCTATGGTCTACATCAACAAAATCTCTTGAGCCGCCCCCGGGACTTGAACCCGGAACCTTCCGCTTACAAAGCGATTGCTCTGCCATTGAGCTAGGGCGGCAATATGTGCGCAGGGAGGGAGTCGAACGTCGCTCTCATCCACTCGCTCCCTGAAACCCTTCGGTTTCAGTACTTCCGGCACGGGAAACCTCTCTTCTGCGGTTTCCCGACCCCTTCCCCGTTCGAATCCTATCATAAACCAAAACGAGATGGCACCAGGCCATCTCGTTTTGTTTGTGCGCAGGGAGGGATTCGAACCCCCGTAGCCACAAGGGCGCCAGATTTACAGTCTGGTGTAATTGGCCGCTCTACCACCTGCGCATCGCTTCCCCTATTGTACCGCGAACGCACCCCTCAAAATCAAGCGTTCTCTTCTTCCTCTCTCTCTCCCGGAATCTTCACGTCGTTTTCGAGCGGCGGGAGACCTTTTCCGTTCCCATTCGTGCCGTTCCGTTTCAATTTCCTCACTCGCTCACCGAGCGTATTATCGAACTTCATCAGCGCGACCCGAAGCCATCGTACGATGCGCTCGAAAAGCGCGATAAGTTCCTCGTCCGCACGTTCAAGATAATGCATCACCCATTCGGGGAGCATATGACGTGGCCCGGGCGTCGGGTCGGTTTCGTCGAGACGCGGCAGAGTGCGCGCGACAAGATAGAGAAGTATGCCCCCCGCAACGACAATCACCAATTGGAGTATGAATTCAGCCATAGGTTAGGCGTTAGGCACTAGAGAGAAAAGCGAGCAAAGCGAGCCACTTGAATATTCTCCCCTACTTTCGCCACCACTCCTTTCACCACTTGTTCGATGGTCTTTGAGGGATCCTTCACATATTCCTGCGCCATCAAAGCCTCGGGTGATTCGGGGTCCATCGCCGCGATTTGCATTGCCAATTCTTTCGCAAGATTCTGGAAATCTTCCGTACGCGCCACGAAGTCGGTTTCACATCGCACTTCGAGCAACACGCCTACGCGTCCCATATGGACATAGGAATAGACAAGACCAGCGCCGGTAACGCGCTCCCCTTTTTTCTCCGCTTTAGTAAGGCCGCGCTCCGCGATCAAAACTTTCGCCTTTTCGTAATCACCTCCGGCATCCGCAAGTGCACGCTTGCAGTCCATCACTCCTGCGCCGGTTTCTTCGCGAAGTCTTACAATATCATTCGCCATATTTTTAGTTCGTAGAAATGTTCGGAACCTCCTTCGCCACGCGCTCTGCGACAGGCACGAGCGCCTTCGTGAGCTCCCGCATCACCCACTCAATGCTCGACTTTGCGTGGTCATTCGCAAAAATCGGACAGTCCACCGCACTCGGATCATCGTCGGTATCGATGATGGCTACCACCGGTATCTTCAACTTTTTCGCTTCTGCGATGGCCGTACGGTGGAGCTCCGCATCCACGACAAAAAGAAGGTCGGGCCGTTTGGTGACGCTCTCGAGCCCGCGGAAAGTTTGGGCCATTTTCCCAATTTCCACTTTGTGCATGAGTTGCTCTTTCTTCGTGTATTTCGAGAGACCACCCGTTTCAAGCTTTTCCTTCATCTCAAGAAAATGTTTTACACGTCCCGTGATAACCGTGAAATTCGTAAGCGTTCCCCCGAGCCAACGCCCGGTAACGAAAGGAAATGAGAATCGCGCCGCAAACGCTTCAAGCGCCGGGCGCGCCGAAGGCGAAGTGCCTACGAGGAGTATGGAGCCCTTCTTCTCGAACACGCCCTGCATCGTTTCAATCGCCTTCGCGAGTCCCGCGAGCGTAGCGTCGGGGTCAATAAGTTCAACCTCGTTTTTGGTCGCCCCGATATAGGGACGCATTTTGGGGTGGGTTTTGGACTTCGTGTGACCGAAAAGCACCCCGAGCTTGGCCATTTCGAGGATGTTCTCTTCGTTCGTTCCGGTGGTCTCTACCATAAAAAATCGCTCTCAGAGGAGCTTGGAAAGTATAAACAAGTGCGCCGACATGCGCAAGTTATCGTCCTTTTTTCTTTCTCCATGCGGAAATCTTCGCGTGGTCGCCGCTCTGGAGCACTTCGGGCACTTTCCATCCTTTCCCCTTCGTTGGTTGAAATATTGAGGGTCGGGTATAGACGGGGTATGAGCCTTTCTTCTCCTCAAGCGACTCGGCTCGGCCTAATACGCCGGGAATGTGGCGCGCGACCGCTTCAATTACCGTAAGCGCGGGAAGTTCTCCGCCCGCGAGCACAAAATCTCCCAAAGAAATTTCTTCGTCCGCAATATGTTCCGCGACACGCTCGTCCACGCCTTCATATCGTCCCGCGATGAAAATAAGACGGTCGTACTTTGCAAGACGTCGGGCAGTCTTTTGGTCAAAAACGTTCCCGCGCGTTGAGAAAAGAATTGTTCTTACTTTTGATCCTCGATTCTTAGCTTTTGACTTTAAGAATTGAACCGCGCGATAGATTGGCGCGATCTGCATTACCATGCCGGGGCCACCGCCAAACGGCGCGTCGTCCACTTTTTTGTGCCGCTCGCGCGAAAACGCGCGGAGGTCTACCGCCTCCACCTTGAGCAATTTTTTCGCCGCTGCGCGTCCGAGGAGCGCAACGCTCGCATATCCCTCGACAAGTTCGGGGAATATGGTGATGACGTGAAAGCTTTTCATCCTACTCGCGCGGTGGGTGGACGCTGCCTTCCGGCTCTTCAATCTTCAAATTCACTCGCGAATTTTCCTTCACTCCCACAATGCGGAGAAGGGTCCGAACCGCTTTTGCGGTCGCGCCCTGCCGTCCCACCACCTGTCCCATGTCGTGCGGATTAACCCGGAGCGTGAGGAGCACGCCCATTTCGTCGACTTTCCGGTCCACCGTAACATCCTCGGGATGGTCTACGATGGACTTCACGAGAAACTCCAAAAAATCCTGGTCTCTCTTTACATCACTCATTGCGTCTCGGAAGTATTTCAGACGACCTTTTCCTTATTATGCCGCAGGAGGCACTTCGGGCGCCGGAGCCGGCGCGGGAACACTTGGGGCCGCGGCAGCAGGTGCCGCTACCTGCTTTGATTTTCCGTGTACCGCGATTTTCTTCCCGCGTACCACGCCCAACTTTACGAGAAGATTCCATGCGGTCGGAGTCGGCTGCGCGCCCACTTTAAGCCAATGCGAAGCACGCTCCGCGTTCACTTGGCTCGTGTTCGTGCGCGGATTCGCCCAACCGAGATCCTCCACAAAATCCCCTTTCATTTTCGAGCGTTTTTCGGCGACTACTACGCGAAAGGATGCCTGACGCTTTTTGCCGATACGCTTCAATTTAATAGCCAACATGCAGGAGTAAGATAGCGTCTTTTCGCTTCCTCTGTCAATTCTTACCCTTCCAACTTCAGCGAAATCACTTTCGAGACCCCGTCGTCCTCCATAGTGACACCGTAGAGCACGTCTGCGGCTTCCATGGTCGCGCGGTTGTGAGTAACGATGATAAACTGGGTTTTTTTCGCGAATTCTTTGACGAGCTCGGCAAATCGCGCCGCATTCGCCTCGTCCAATGGCGCATCGATCTCATCGAGCACCAAAAATGGCGGCGGTGAAACTGAAATAAGCGCGAAAAGCGCGGCAAGGGATACCAGCGATTTTTCTCCTCCCGAAAGCATTTCCAAACTTGTGATTTTTTTCTTTGGAAGCGAAAGGTCTATCTCGACCCCCGCCATAAGTTCCGGGTCCTTTTCTTCCTCCGGCGGGACCGCGCTCGATGGTATTTCTCCATCTCCTTCTTCGACAGGTTTTGGCGCCGGCGGTTTCGTGAGTTTAAGGTGCGCTTTTCCTCCCCCGAACATGAGACGGAAATACATATTGAATGAGTCGTTCACTTCGCGGAACGCTTTTTTGAAATCGCTGTGAATCCTCTCTTCCAGATCATCGATGAGCTCTTTGAGGTCCCGCGTAGCTTTGGTGATATCTTCGTACTCACGCGCAAGAAATTCGTAACGCGACTCCGTCTCGCTCGCTTCCGTTACCAACGCCTGGTCAATCTCCCCTATGGCCGCAAGCTCACCGCGCATACGGAGCATTTTCCGTTCCGCGTCAGCATCCGGGGTTTCTTCCGGCGCGGGAAGTTTTTCGAGTTCGGAAAACACGCGGCCCGTGGCGACCCACCCATGCTTCAGCTCATCCATTTGGAGCGTGAGGCGCTCGCGAGCGAATGTCTTTTCTTCATACGCACGCTCCAAAGCGCGGAGTTCGTTCTTTTTCGCCTCAAGCGCTTCAAGTTGGGATTTGTACGCCTCGGTCGCGGCGCGCTCGGCGGCAAGAAATCCGAGTTCACTCTTTTCGTATTCCGTGAGATCGCGCTCCAATTTCGCAAGTTCCTCGCGTGCGGTTGCGGCGCGCTCGGCGAACGAGGATTGTTCATGCTTCGCGGCTTCAAATTCCTTTTCGATATCCCGCGCGAGAGATTCTATCGCCGCACGCATCGCGTCGAGGTCGCCAAGCGCCAAAATGCGACGCAACTCTCCCGCCGCACGTTTCAGAAGTACGGAAAGTTCTCCCGCACTTTTTTCCATCTGCGCGACGCGTTTTGCCTCCAGCTCTTCTTCCACTTCAAGACGCGCGAGGTCACGTTCCAGCGCGCGCCTCCGTTCTTCTGCCGCACGGCGCGCATTGCGGAGCTTCACGATATCCTCCTCACGGGAAGTGCCGCGTGAAAATTCGTCACGCGCGCGCTCCAACACCTTTACTTCCTCCTCTTTTACCTTCAATTGACGACCGAGTTCCGCATAGGGAACATCCGTTTCCTTCAATTGCCACGTAAGCGAGTGGTAACGCGTTCCGAAATAGGCATCCTCGAGCGCGCGGAGTGCGGTTTCTATCTCGCTCCGCTTTTCGAATCGGTGCTTCTGTTTCCTAAGGAATTTAAGATGCGGCGCCAATTCATCGAGCATCGCCTTCACCTTCTCCATATTGATAAGACTCGTGGCGAGTTGGCGCTCGGATTGCTCCTTTTTCAGACGATACTCTCGAAGCCCCAAAACCTCTTCTATCATTGCGCGACGCTCACGGGGCATAGAGCGCACGAACATATCGCTCTGTCCCTGTCCCACCATGGTAAGGCCGCGGCTTCCAAGGCGCGCCCTCGCAAGCATCGGCACCAAATCCTTCAAACGCACCTCATCCCCGTTTACGTAAAAACCGGAGGTCCCCGAACGATCGGTGCGTCGTTCGATGACCACCTCCGGCGCATCTAATGCAAAAAGCCTCGGTTGATTTCTGAAAACGAGCGCGACCCGCGCAAATCCCGCCGCGGGGCGTTTCGGCGTCCCCGCAAATATGAGATTCTCAAGCGCGGCTCCGCGCAATTCGCTCGCCGCACGTTCCCCCAACACCCATCGTAATGCGTCGATTACGTTCGATTTTCCAGAACCGTTGGGACCCACGATAGCCGTTACGCGGGAAGGAAAATCAAGCACCGTTTTCGGTGCGAACGATTTGAACCCCTGCATCTCAATGCGCTCCAAAGAATGTTCCGACATCCGGTTATGAGATTTTTCCGAGACCGTGTTCTGCGGCGTCAGTCTCGGCCTCTTGCTTTGATGGTCCCTCGCCTTCCGCAAGCTTATCTCCCTCCACGAACACACCCACCACAAACTGTTTCGCGTGGTCGGGGCCCGACTCGGAAAGCACCCGATAGGTCGGGGTCACTTTTTTAGTTTCCTGCAAACGCTCCTGCAGCAAGCTCTTCGGGTCCTTGTACAATTTTTTCTCCATCACCTCATCGAGGTGAGGCACCACAAGTTCATTCACCGCTTTGCGCGCCACGTCGTACCCGCGGTCCAGATATGCGGCGCCGATGACCGCCTCGAACGCATTCGCAAGAATAACTTCGCGCGCGCGACCATTATCTTTCATCTCGCCTTTCGAAAGGTAGAGGTAGTCGCCAAGGTTGATGCGCTCCGCGACCGCGGCAAGCATCTGGTAGTTTACGAGCGCGGCACGGATGCCGGTCAATCTTCCCTCGTCCTCGTCGGGAAATTTTTCGAACAGGAATTCGGTCACCGCAAGTTCGATGACCGCATCTCCGAGAAATTCGAGCCGTTCATTGTCCGCATATTCCCACGATGGGTTCTCGTTGAGGTACGAGCGATGGGTGAGCGCTTCTTTAATAAGAGCCTCTTTTTTAAAGGCGATTCCTAATGATTCCTCCAAATATTCCCGTTTTGCCATACCGTTAAAGTTTCCCCGCTTCTTCAAGCTCCCGATAGACGGTTCCCAGAACGCCGTTCACAAACCGCGGCGTATTCACACCTCCATAACCTTTCGCGAGTTCGATGGCTTCATTGATGGCCACTTTCGGCGGCACTTCCTGATGGTCCGCGTAAAGAAGTTCGTAGAGACCGATACGAAGCACATTTCTGTCGATAATAGCTATCTGGTCCACGGGCCACTCGGGCGCGACACGCGCGATCATCGTGTCGATGTCCTTCAGGTGCTCCACAATACCCTTCACAATGCGCCACGCAAAATCAGGCTCGTCGATGCCGGGCCCGAATTCACCAAGGTTTCGCTCCATGATGGTGACGAGATCCGTTTCATGCTTATAGAAATCCCACTCGTAGAGGGACTGGAGCACGATGGTACGGATAAGATGTCGCGTCGCCATGGAAAAGAGCGGGTGGGATTATTATTTTTTGCCGGGCTTCGCGGCTTTCACGTATGCGCCGCACTGCGGACACGCACGATGACCGAACGTCGGCCCCTTGCACGAAGGACACACCAATATGTTCTTCTTTTTGAGTGCGAGCTGCGAACGCCGCCTCCCTACCTTTCCATGCGATGAATGACTTAAACGTGTCATACCGTTCTTACTTTAAGGAATTTTCTGATGAACGTCAAACGATGAAGTCCTTCGACCGGCCCGAAACGCACGAGCGCATGGGCGTGCGCCCGAGTACCGTATCCCTTGTGGACCGCAAGCCCATAGCGAGGATGCCGCGTATGAAGACGTGTCATCGCTTTGTCGCGCGTCACCTTCGCCACAATGGACGCAAGCTGTATTTCGGGAACTTTTTCGTCTCCACGGACAATGGTGCGCGTACGACGCGGCGCCGCTTCCCTCTCCGGCGCGATGAAAAGACCTCCGTCAAGAAGTACGGTAAGCTCGCGGGGCGAAAATCCGCGGCGCGCGACCAAACGTTCATACGCGCGGGTCGCCGCAAGGTTTGCAGCATTCCTTATATTGATGCGATCCACTACCTGCGCCGATACCCGCGCGGTAGCGAAGGCCACCTTCCCTTCACGGTCTGCTTTCTTCAGGTACGAAAACCATCTCTCGCGCGCCCGCGGGGTAAGGCATTTCGAATCACGAAGGGATACGCCGTGCATTTCCGCCAAAAAACCGTCGCGTCGTAAAAAAGTGAACGCGGCAACGGTTACCGAGCCACAAAGTGCGCCCCTCCCCACCTCGTCAATGCCTATAGTCACTCGGTTTTTCGCCATTCCTTTACATTCTAGAGAATTTATTTTGATTTTCCGAGTTATCCATCCTGTTAGAAGTCGCGCTCGCGGTATTGCCGCGAGTCCGAAGGACCGCTGGCGCGGCTACTTCTAACGGGATCCACCATTGCACTTGCCAACAGTTGAGAATTATTCTGCATTTTGAAGTTATGCACCTTGAACATCTGCGAACTCCCTCTCTAAAATGAGGTTGCTTTCCTCTTCGTAATCCCATGTTCACCCACCTTCACGTACACTCGCACTATTCGCTCCTCGACGGACTTACGAAGATCAATGATCTCGTCACGCGCGTGAAAGAACTCGGCATGAACGCCGTCGCGCTCACGGACCACGGTAACCTCTACGGTGCCGTGGAATTTTTTAAGAAGGCAAAAGCTGCAGGCGTGAAACCTATCCTTGGATGTGAAGTGTACGTCGCGCCCCACGGACGATTGATGAAGCGCCCGAAGATTGACGAAACGCGTTATCATCTCACACTCCTCGCAAAGAACGAAACTGGATGGAAAAATCTTATCGCGCTTGTAACGAGCGCGTACGTGGAGGGATTCTATTACAAGCCGCGCGTGGACCGCGAACTTTTGGAAGCGCATCACGAAGGGCTTGTGTGTCTTTCGGGGTGCGTATCGGGCGAACTCGCGCGTCACCTTGCCGCAAAACATTTTGCGGACGCGGAAGAAACCGCCGCGTGGCACAAAAAAGTTTTTGGTGACGATTATTATTTGGAAATTCAACCGCACGACCCTGAACTTTGGGAATCGATTGCCGCGCTTGGAAAAAAATTGAACATCCCCTTGGTTGCCACGCAGGACGCGCATTACCTGACACGTGACGATAAAACCGCGCACGAAATACTTCTTGCGGTGCAAACGAACTCGAAACTCGATGATGAAGACCGGATGTCCTTGAGAGATTATGATGTGTCGCTTACGAGCCCGGAAAAAATGGAAGAAGTATTCAAGGCGTATCCTGATGCGATTACGAACACGCTCCGTATCGCGGACGCATGCACGGTAGAGCTTGAACTCGGAAAAACAAAGCTTCCGAGGTTCCCTTTCCCTGCCCCCTATACTTCCTCGTTCGAATATTTGAAAGCACAAATCGCCGAGCGGCTTCCGGTCCGCTACCCTCATACTTCCGATGAAGTGCACGCACGCGTGGCGATGGAGCTCGCCGTCATCGAAAAAACCGGCTTTTCCGACTACTTCCTTATCGTCGCGGACTTTGTGAACTGGGCAAAAACACACGGCATTGTGGTGGGACCAGGCCGCGGCTCCGCCGCCGGAAGCATCATCGCGTATATATTGAACATCACGAACGTTGAACCCCTGAGGTATAACCTCCTTTTCGAGCGTTTTTTGAATCCCGACCGTATCCAGGTGCCGGACATCGACATCGACTTCACCGACACCCGCCGCGACGAGGTGGTGGCGTACGTGCGCCAGAAGTATGGCGAGGATAAAGTGGCACAAATCATCACGTTTGGGACCATGATGGCGCGCGCGGCAATCCGCGACACCGCACGGGCCATGGGACTCCCCTACGGCACCGGAGACCGACTCGCGAAGTTCATTCCTTTCAATACCGATATAGTGACCGCGCTCGAAACCGTCCCCGAGCTCAAAACCGCCTACGCCTCGGAAGAGGAGACAAAGCGTCTTTTGGATGCCGCGAAAAAACTGGAAGGCACCGCCCGCCACGCGTCGGTGCACGCCTGCGGCGTGGTGATATCGCCAACCTCGCTCACCGATTTTGTGCCGCTCCAAAAAGCGCCGCAGGGCGAGAACACCGTCATCACACAATTCGAGATGCACTCGGTGGAAGACCTCGGACTTTTGAAAATGGATTTCTTGGGACTCAAAAACCTTACCATCATCGAGCGCACGCTTCGCCTCATCAAAGAGCTACGCGGCGTTGAAGTGAACATCGACGAGCTTCCGTTAGGCGACGAAGAAACATTCAAGCTTCTTCGGCGCGGCGAGACCACCGGCATTTTCCAACTGGAAGGATCGGGTATGACGCGACACTTGAAAGAATTGAAACCCACCGAGCTTGAGGACGTGATCGCGATGATCGCGCTTTACCGCCCGGGTCCCATGGAACTTATTCCCCACTTCATCCGGCGCAAACACGGCAAGGAGCAAATCAGTTATCTCCACCCGCGACTCGAACCCATCTTGAAAAATACCTATGGGGTGGGTGTGTATCAGGAGCAGATGATGCAGATCGCGCGCGATCTTGCGGGCTTCACGCTCGCGGAAGCCGACACGCTCCGTAAAGCGATAGGAAAAAAGATTAAGTCACTTCTCGATGAACAAAAAGAAAAGCTCGTGAATGGGATGATATCGAACGGCATTGAGGCAAAAACCGCGCATGCGATTTGGGAACTCTTCCCGCCGTTCGCGCGTTACGGCTTCAACCGCTCACACGCCGCGTGTTATGCGATGGTGAGCTATCAAACGGCGTATCTCAAGGCTCATTATCCGGTAGAGTTTATGGCATCTCTCCTCAATACCTCATCGGGAGATTTGGACCGTATCACTTTCTTGGTCGGCGAGGCAAAGCGGCTTAATATCCCTGTGCTCCCGCCCGACGTCAATATGAGCGCAGAACAATTCACGGTGGATGAAGAGGCGGGCGGTATCCGCTTTGGCCTTCTTGCTATAAAAAATCTCGGCGCGAACATCGTTTCGGCGGTCATCAACGAGCGCACCCGCGGCGGTCCCTTCGAGTCGCTCTCCAATTTCCTCACGCGCGTCCAGCACCGTGACATGAACAAAAAATCGCTCGAATCACTCCTTAAGGCAGGCGCGTTCGATTCGCTCGGGGTAGAACGAGGGCAGGCGCTCGATAACATAGAGGAATTGGTTCGCTTCAACCAAACCGCGCGCCGCCACGCCTCTTCCAACCAATCTTCGCTCTTCGGTCCCACCGCCACTTTTGCCTCGTTCCGCATGAAAACGGGCAAGGCGGCCGACAAAAGCTTGGTGCTTTCATGGGAGAAGGAACTCCTTGGCCTCTACCTCACCGACCATCCGCTGAACGCGTATCTTACAAAACTGGGAAGTTCAGTACTCCCAATCAAAAAAGCGGTGGAGGAACATCCAGAATCCAAAAGTGGCGACCGCAACGGTCCCCGCCTCCGCCTCGCAGGCATCATTTCGGGCGTGGAACGTATTATGACAAAGAAGGGCCAACCGATGCTCTTCGTGACCATCGAGGACCTTTCGGATAATTTGGAGGTAATGGTTTTCGCCGACACCTTGGCGAAACATCCGTTCGAATGGACCGCGAACAAAGCGGTCGTTATGACCGGGCGCCTTTCATGGCGCGACGGCGAGCCGAAGCTCATCTGTGACGAGGTGAAGGAGTTGTGAAGGAGCACCTCCTCTCGCTCACAGGCTTTGTGATATTCGCTCAAGAAAGCACTCCTCCACAGGAAATTAAATTTAAGGAAATAAAAAAGCGCCCATCGTAGTGATGAGCGCTTCGCGATTTTGACCGGGAGGAGTTATGACCTCTTGAGGTCTTCTTCTGAGGCGACGCACTTCTCGAGCACTTCGTCTGCCATCCCCCTATTCCTCAGAACGGAAATGAGATGCTCATTCATGCGTTTCTTCATCCCAAGCGCATGGAGATCCTTGAGATCCTGGGTGATCTCAGTGATCTCGGCATCGGTGAAAATTTCCACCTTGGTGAGGTCAAACTTCCGAGCCGCAAGGATGATACTGTTCACGTCTTTCAATCTCGAATCGATGCTGGAAGCCCAGCACTGTGTCGCGATGTAAATAACTTTCTGCGACAGCTGCGAGATGAATGCGACTTTTGCTTCGTTGCGAAGCGCCTTGGTATTTAACATGACATCCTCCAAAAACCAACGTCCACCCTGGACGCAAGGGCTCCACTCGCGCATCCCTCCTCATTAAGGGACCACAAGATGAGCGCGCTCGGTGCATTGCAATAATGTACCGAAGGCGCTCACCTTGTAGCTTCTTCGTTTATGTTCTTCTTCGATTATAGCACATAAATAGTAATGTGTCAATATTACCTAATATAGTGGGAAATATACTGTATTTCTCGTATAATTGAGCCAATGTCTGAACAAAATAAACTCGATGGCGTCCGACACTCACTCGCCCACCTTCTCGCAGCCGCGGTTTTGGAAAAGTACCCGAAAGCGAAGCTTGGCATCGGGCCGACCATCGAGCATGGCTTCTATTACGACATCCAGTTCCCGAAAGCTATCTCGCCCGAAGAATTGAAGGGGTTGGAAAAAACCATGCGGGAGTTCGCGCGTCGAAAACTCCCCTTCTCCGGTAAAAAAGTAACACCTGCGGAGGCAAAAAAAATATTCAAGGACCAACCGTTCAAGCTCGACCTTATCAAGGAATTCGTAAAGGAAAAGAAGGGACTCACTGTTTATAAAACCGGCGATATTTTCCTCGACCTCTGCCGTGGCGGCCACGTGAAGAACACTTCGGAGATAAACCCCGAGGCATTCACTTTGACCCACCTCGCGGGCGCCTACTGGCGCGGGAGCGAGAAAAATCCGATGCTTACCCGCATTTACGGACTCGCCTTCAACACCAAGAAGGAACTGGATGCGCACCTCGCTATGCTTGAGGAGGCAAAAAAGCGCGACCACAGGAAGCTTGGTGCCGAGTTGGAGCTTTTTACGTTCGATGACCGCGTGGGGAAAGGACTCCCTTTGTGGCTGCCGAAAGGCACGGTGATGAAAAATGAGATAGAGAAGCTCGCGGTAGAAATGGAAGAGCGATATGGTTATGTCCGCGTTTCTACGCCGCATCTCGCAAAGCAAACGCTCTACGAAACCTCGGGCCACCTTCCTTATTACGCCGACGGCATGTATCCCCCGATGAAGATGGACGATGGCACATATTACCTGAAAGCGATGAACTGCCCGCACCACCATGTGATTTACGGCAGCCGCCCACGCAGTTATCGCGAACTGCCGCTTCGTCTCGCGGAATACGGCACGGTATACCGCAACGAACTCTCTGGCACTTTAGCGGGGTTGTTGCGCGTTCGCATGCTCTCCATGAACGACGCACACATCTATTGCCGCAAAGACCAAATAGAAGAAGAATTCAAGCGCGTCTTGGATCTTAATTTGGAGTATTTCAAGCTCTTTGGTCTTACCAACTATTCGTTCCGTCTCTCGTTGGGCGATCCAAAGAACAAAGAGAAGTTTGTGAACGAGCCCGCGAACTGGAAATATGCCGAGGACGTGCTCCGAAATATCCTCAAAAAGTCCGGTGTAAAGTTCACGGAAGCGAAGGGTGAAGCGGCGTTCTACGGCCCCAAAGTGGATGTGCAGTTTACCTCTGTCATCGGCCGCGAAGAGACCATGTCTACCATTCAGCTGGATTTCGCCGCGAAAAAACGGTTTAAGCTCATGTACCAGGATAAGAATGGAAAGGACAATAATGAGGTGTTTGTCATTCACCGCGCGCCGCTTTCCACGCACGAGCGTTTTATGGCATTCCTTTTGGAACACTACGCGGGAGATTTTCCGGTGTGGCTCTCACCGGTACAAGTGAAAGTGCTCCCGGTCGCCGAAGCGCACGAATCCTATGCCGAACAGGTGGTTGCAATGCTCAAAGAGCGGCGTATTCGCGCAGAGCTTTCTGCCGCAACGGAGACGCTCGGAAAACGGATTAGGGGTGCCGAGGTGGAAAAAATCCCTTACATACTTGTGGTGGGCGATAAGGAAAAGTCAGGGAAATCGGTGAACGTGCGAAAGCGTCACGTGAAGGAGACCGAAACCGTGTCGCTTAAGAAATTTCTAATCTCCCTTTCTGTGGATATTTCAGAACGAAAAGTGTGAAAAAAGATACGCCTCGGTCACGTGTGTAACCGAGGCGATATTATCTGCTTCTCCACTACATCTCCGACGCCACTTTCTGCGCGCGTCTCCCTTGGCGATATTTCCGGACGAGGCGAACCCCGCGCTTCAAAGGTTCTATCTTCTTGTCTGTCCACCGGACAATTTCTTCCCGGTGGTGCGAAACCGCGTTCACGGTCAGGACGACCGTGAAAACACCGAATATGCCCATTACTACCTTTTCGAAACTAGACATATCTTCCATAACCTCCCTTTCTACGGGGTTAAAAGAGACGTACGCCAACCAGTACCCCAATACCATAGTTGGCGAGGAGTACAACCGCGAGCGCAATCACAATGGCGCACGCTTTCTTCTTATTTACGCTCATCGCTGGCGCTCCTTTCGATTCTGTATATGATTGTGAACGTAACCAACGCTATAGTAGCGCAGTATGGGTAAAAAATCAACAAGACCACAAAAACCGCTTCTTGTCATTGTGGGCGCCACCGGAACCGGGAAAAGCGCGTTCGCGGTACAACTCGCCAAAAAACTGAACGGTGAGGTGGTTTCCGCGGATTCACGCCAGGTCTATCGCGGTATTGATATCGGCACCGGGAAAATCACCAGGCGTGAGATGCGCGGTGTCCCCCACCATCTCCTGAATGTCGCGCCGCTCACGCGGACCTATACCGTAACGCGCTACCAGCGCGAAGCGCTCCGCGTTATCCGAAATATCTGGCGTCGCGGCAAACTCCCCATCCTCTGCGGCGGCACCGGCCTTTATATTCGCGCCGTCGTAGACGGCATAGTATTCCCCGAAGTTCCGCCGAACCGGAATTTACGCACACGCTTGGAAGAAAAAACTACCGCCGAACTCTACAAGCTTCTTCAAAAGAAAGATTCGCGCCGCGCAAAAGAAATAGACCGCCATAACCCTCGTCGCCTTATACGGGCACTGGAGATCGCGGATGCTCTGGGGAAAGTTCCCGCGCTGCGCGCAAAATCTATTGACGCATATGTGCTCACTCTTGGACTTCGTCTCCCAAAGTTGGAATTGGAGCGGCGCACCCGCGCGCGCGTCCTTTCATGGCTCCGGCGAGGGCTTTTACGCGA
The DNA here is from genome assembly GCA_020724805.1 of Candidatus Microgenomatus sp. Classification (GTDB taxonomy): domain Bacteria; phylum Patescibacteriota; class Minisyncoccia; order UBA6257; family GWB1-50-10; genus DYGI01. The sequence goes on along the minus strand of DYGI01000002.1, from coordinate 88,975 downwards.
GGTGAGAAATGTTCCGGATGCGCGCATCGCCGAGCTCGGCCTTGTCTATAGCTGGGGTAAGCGCCTTACGGCGAATGAGATTACGCGCACTGCGTTTGTTGAAGGACTCACCCGTGACCTTCTGAAATATGTGAAACGGCAGGAAACCTGGTTTCGGAAAGACAAAAGAGTTTTTTGGCTTAAATAAAAAAGCCCTCACCGTGCTTATGGTGAGAGCCCGCGCGCGATCCGCGCGACTCAACTGCTTCTACTTTTTCCCGCCGACGAGGCCGATGATCATCCCACCGATATTGCCAAGTCCCCCAAACCCCGATTCCTTCGCCTCCTCTTCCAGGTTCATGAGGATCTGGTGAAACATGACGAATCGTTCCGCTTCACTGTGATGCTGACCCATGATGTTCCATAGGATCATCACGGTCGCGGACGTGAGATTCCTTCGATGGAGGACGCTCCGAATCACCGCCGCATCTTCCTTGATCTTCGCTTCAACCTCGAGGTCCTCAAGCGCTTCTTTCACGTCCCCACTGGTCAACCCTTCATTGAGGAGCTCATCAGGGATGCGCCGATACGGGATGCAACCATCGGTCATGATGATAGTGAGCGTAACGCTCCGTTCCTCTTCGTTCGTGAGTTCGCCGAAAAGATACTGATGAAGTTTCTTCCCCAGCTCTTCCTCGGTGGGGTTCTTCTTGACCCACACATGAAATACGCGGTGTACTTCCTTCCTCAGCTTCTTCACGAGCTCCTCGAAACGCTCATCGCTCATGCGAGTGTCCTTCATCGGCTCGCCGCCGTCCTCGATAATGCCGAAATTCTTCAGCACGAACGCAAGTAACTGCGGCCGCTGCGTCTCATTGGCATCGTTCACCACCTTGAGGATGGCAGATGCGCGCTCAGTCCTCAGCTCATAATCGCCACCAAGGATTGTAGTGAGCATTCGCTCAAACTCTTCGTTGGTATAACCCATGACGTACCTCCCTTGTGATTACCGGTTCGACATAAAAACTTGCTGATTAGGATTATAAAATGAAACACTATAAATGTCAATATATCGAATAAAAAATCCCCGTCGCGTGCTGCGTGCGGCGGGGAGATGGACCTCGAGCGGGGAAATGCGGACGGAACAGCCCGGGAGGTACGGAAGGCCATTGCCGTCTCCGCACGCTCGAGGTACGAAACCGACTACGTTCAATATGCGTGAATGCAACCGCGTCGTCAATTCTTAAGTGCGCGCTCAAAGAGGTCGCGAAGCACATCGGGACTCGCCTGTCCTTTGGTCTTTGCCATCCCAGCGCCTACAAGGAATTGAAGTGCATTCCCCTTCCCTTTTCTGTAATCCTCTACCGCTTTGGGGTTCGCCGCGATTATTTCGCTCACAATAGGTTCGAGCTCTGTGGCGTCGCCGATGAGTCGCTTGCCGCTTTTTGCCATTAAAACCTCAGGGTCTTCGCCCGTTATGAACATTTCCCGCAAAAGATCTTTTGCGAGCCGACTCGAAAGCTTCCCTTCATCCACGAGTGCCACAAAATGCGCAAAATGTTCCGGCGTTATTTTCGATTCCGACAAGGAAATCCCTTGCTCTTTGAGAAGACCTTGAAGGTCGCTTGTGAAGTAATTCACAAGAAGTGCATAATTGCCCCCCGCACGGCGTGCTTTGAATTCCGACGCCGTCGCTTCGAAAAATTCGGCATGCGTTGGCTCATCAATGAAAAACTCCGTCTGCTCAGGCGCAAGGCTAAATTCCGCCGCAAAACGAATTCGTTTCGCTTCCGGGAGCTCGGGAAGTTCCCGTTTTAACGTATCGATATCCCACGCGGCAAGATCGAGCGGAGGAAGGTCCGGCTCCGGAAAATAGCGGTAGTCATGCGCGGATTCCTTTGAGCGCTGGCTCTCGGTCTCGCCTGTTTTATCGTTCCACCCGCGCGTTTCCTGCGCTACTTTCTTTCCTGCACGCAATAGTTTTTCCTGTCGTTCAAGTTCGTAGCGAATGGCTCCCGAAACCGCGCGAAACGAGTTCAAATTTTTTACCTCAACTTTAGTGCCAAAACCTTCGCCCTCTTTTGCAATAGAGATGTTTGCCTCCACTCTCATATGTCCCTTCTCCATATCCGCGTCCGAAGCGCCTACGTACCGCAAAATGCGCTGGAGCTCTCGCGCAAACGCCACTGCTTCGTCTGCTGTTTTCACGTCGGGCTCCGTGACAAGCTCCATGAGCGGCGCACCCGCCCGGTTAAAGTCAACCAGCGTACCCGCTGGTCGTCTCGAGGAATCCTCCGAGGAACCGCCTTCATGCAAAAGTCTCGCGGTATCTTCCTCAAGATGTATGCGGGTGATGCGAATATCCTTCAACATCCCTCCCGTGACGAGCGGTTCTTCATACTGTGAAATTTGGTATCCCTTCGGGAGATCGGGATAAAAATAACTTTTTCTATCGAAATGGGAATGGGTCGCGAGCTTCCCGCCAAGTGCCAACCCGACTTTAAGCACTTTCTTTATCGCCTCTTCGTTCGCCATTGGAAGGGTACCGGGGTGCCCCAAACAAACGGGGCACGTATTCACGTTCGGCTCTTTTGCGTCCGGCTCATTCGGGCACGCACAGAACATCTTCGTTTTTGTCCGAAGTTCCGCATGTATCTCAAGACCAATCGTCGGGATATACATCACTCGCTGAAAATAATTCCTCTTCGATAATTTTCCAACACTTTCGACGATGGCGGGAACACGGCCGACGGAAGTTCATCAAGATCAAACCATCGCCATTCCACTATCTCCTCAGGTTCCATCGTTCTCAGTTCACCGTCCCACTCCTTCACAAGAAATCCTATCGTCACAAAGTGAGAATTTCCCGCGATACTGTTTGCGACACTCACGAGTGCCACTGAACGGACACGGATACCGGTTTCTTCTTCCACTTCCCGCTTCACACACGCTTCGAGGCCCTCTCCAAAATGCAGCTTCCCTCCCGGCATAGTCCATGTGCCCTCTCCGTGCAATGCACTTTTAGCTTTCTTCGGGTCTGGGTTTCTGAGGCCAAGAAGCACTTTGTTGCCTTCCAATATGAGCGCGCCTACTCCTACCCCAAATTTTCTCTCCTCATCAGACATTGGAACCATCATACCAACAAAAAAGCTCCTCTGCGAGGAGCTTTTTGTTAGTCGGTTACCTCGATCCCCATATTGCGAGCGGTACCTTCTACCATCTTCATCGCGGCATCCACATCCTCGGTGTTGAAGTCCACCATCTTCCGCTCGGCGATCTTTCTCACGTCCGCCTTGGTTACTTTGCCCACTTTTTGCTTCAGTGCGTTTCCGGAGCCTTTTTCGATGCCAGCCGCTTTTTTGAGGAGCGCTGAGGCGGGCGGCGTTTTTAATTTGAACGTGAACGAACGGTCCTCGTAGATGGTAATCTCCGCAGGAACCACATCGCCCGTCATTTCCTTCGTGGCGTCGTTGAACTGCTTGCAAAACTCCGCGATGTTCACGCCATGGGGACCAAGCGCGGTGCCCACAGGAGGCGCGGGGTTGGCCGCCCCTGCCGGAAGCTGAAGTTTCAATACTGTTTTGACTGCTTTTGCCATGATGTTTAAACCTTCTGTACCTGCAGCGAATCGAGCTCCAAGAGTGTATCACGTCCGAAAATAGGCACAAGCACCTTCACCTTACCGTGCGCCTCGTCCACCTCGGACACCTTCCCTTCCTGGTCCTTGAACGGCCCGTCCATTATGCGCACAAGATCGTCCACTTTGATATCAACCTTGAACCTCGTTTCCTCTCCGCCCATTCGCCCTAAAAGCTCTTTCACCTCGGCCTCTGAAAGCGGCGCGGGAACCGCAGGATCGGTGCCAACAAATCCGGTGACGCGCGGAGTATTCCGCACTACCGCCCAGGAATCGTGGTCTAATATCATATCCACAAGCACGTAGCCCGGATAGATTTTTTCCTCGATGGTGTAGCGCTTTCCGGCGCGCACTTTTATTTTCACCTCTTTCGGCACTACCACGTCGAATATTTTGTCGCTCATCAGAAGCGACTCCACCCGTTGCTTAAGATAACGCGCCACCGCATCCTCGTACCCGGAGTACGTGTGCACGGCGTACCAGCGCCGCACGGGCTTTTCCGCAATGGATTCTTTTTGTTTTGGGCGTGATGCCGTCATTGGTTATTGGATAAAATATTCAAGCGCGTTCAGGAAACCGTAATCGATGATGCCGAGGAAAAGCGCGAACGCAATCGAAAAGGCGATGACAAAAAGCGTATAACGCTTGGTTTCGTCCTTCGTCGGCCAGTTCACTCGCATGAGCTCCTGCTTTGATTCCTGAAGAAATGTGGTAATGCGATTTGCCATAACCTCGCTATTAAACCAAGAATATGCGCATGTCGTCAACTTTTATACGTCCAAATTCTTCACCGCGGTGGCGTGCGCCTGAATGAAGTTTTTGCGGGGCTCAACCTCTTCTCCCATAAGCACGTCAAAGAGGCGGTCGGCTTCCACCGCGTCTTCAATCTCCACCCGCTTCATCGCGCGAACCGCCGGGTCCAGCGTGGTTTCCCAGAGCTGTGAAGGGTTCATCTCTCCCAAGCCCTTATAGCGCTGCACGCCGGTCCCCTCGCCCATGGTTTTCAACATCGCATCGCGTTCCTTATCGCTCCATACGTAATTTACCTCCTTCCCGCGCGCGAGGCGGTAAAGCGGTGGTTGTGCAATGAAAAGGTGTCCCTCTTCGATTATTTTCACGAAGTAGCGGTAAAAAAGCGTGAGAAGAAGCGTGCGGATGTGAGCACCATCAACGTCGGCATCCGTCATGATGATAATCTTTCCGTAGCGGAGCTTCTCAATATCAAAGTTTTCGGCGATGGCGGTGCCGAGCGCCACTACGAGCGCCCTAATCTCCTTGTTCACGAGCATTTTGTCGATGCGGGCCTTTTCTACATTCAATATTTTCCCCCGCAAAGGCAGGATTGCTTGAAAACGGCGGTCGCGGCCCTGCTTCGCGCTCCCACCCGCGCTATCACCCTCCACAATGAAAAGTTCCGACTCCGCGGCATCGCGCGAACTGCAATCCGCAAGCTTGCCGGGCAACGTGAGACCCTCCAAGGCGCCCTTCCGAAGCACGGTGTCTTTTGCCGCCTTCGCGGCTTTCCGCGCTTTTGCCGCAAGCAGGTTTTTCTCAATGACCACCCGCGCATCGGTGCCGTTCCGTTCCAAGAACTCTTTGAGCGCCTCGGAAACCGCCGCGTCCACCGCCGTACGCGCCTCCGTGTTCCCTAAACGCGCTTTCGTTTGTCCTTCAAATTGGGGTTCGCGAATTTTCACCGAAACAACGGCCACCAGCCCCTCGCGCACATCGTCGCCGGTAAGGTTCTCATCCGCATCCTTCACATATCCTTCTTTCCGCGCATAATCGTTCAGCGTCCTCGTAAGCGCGGTACGAAAGCCGGTGAGATGCATGCCGCCATCCGGGGTGTAGATATTGTTCGCGAACGAAAGCTCTTCACTTTCCATGTCGTCCACATACACGAACGCGGCTTCCACGTCCACTTTTTCCACCTCCTTGTGCACGTAGAACGGGTCTTTTTGTATCGGCTTCTCGCTTTCCATAAGATATTGAATGAACGACTGCAGCCCTCCCTCGAAATAGAACCCATGAGAATGCGAAGCGGCGTTGCGGGCATCCACCAGAAGGATGCGCACGCCTTTCGTGAGATATGCCTGCTGTCGCATGTGGTCCACAATGCGCTTCCAATCGTATTCGATCTTGGAAAAAATGGTGGGGTCCGCATCGAAGATGACCTTCGTGCCGTTCCGTTCCCCTTTTCCGACCTTCTTCACCGCCGCTTTTGGTCTTCCTCGTTCGTATTCCTGCGCATAGAGTATCCCCTCGCGACACACTTCAACGCGAAGCCATGAAGAGAGCGCATTTACCACACTTACCCCCACCCCATGGAGACCGCCGGAAACTTTATAGGACTCACCACCGAACTTGCCACCCGCGTGGAGCGTAGTCAAAACGGTTTCAAGTGCGGATTTTTTCGTCTGCGCGTGCATTTCCACCGGAATACCGCGCCCATCGTCCGTGACCGCCACGCGCCCCTCCGGGAGCAACTCCACGACAATATTTTTCGCGTACCCAGCCATCGCTTCGTCGATGGAATTGTCCACCACCTCCCACACGAGGTGATGCAACCCATCCACACCGGTCGAGCCGATGTACATGCCGGGACGCTTCCTTACGGGCTCAAGACCCTCTAGAACATAGATGTCCTTCGCGCCGTACGATGCCTGTTTTTCCTTCTCTTTTTCGGCCATTTCAGAATAAAAGCGCCCATATTCCAGGGCCACTTTCTTACTTCAATTCTATCAAAAAACGGTGCGAAAATCCAGTAGGGAAAGTGCCAAAAAATCCTCTTTTTTGCTCACTTTTTCAGGCCTCCAGACGTAGAAATCTGCGAAGGAGGAAAAGGAGAGCGGCGATGAGGAAAATTGCCGTGATAGCGATTGCAATAAGGTTGGAAAGGCTGCTCAACTGTTCCGCATATTGAACGTACGCAGCCCCAACGGACCACCCCAAAAAACCCATGAGAATGGCGCGCACCACGCCTCCAAAAAACGTGAGTGCGATGAATTCCTTCACCGGATAGCGCACAAGGCCACAGATAGCGGAAATGAGAAAGTTCGGCGTTACCGGAACCGCACGTAGACCAAAAATAATGACCTCGTCCGCGCGCCCTGAGGTAAAACGCGCCTCGGCACGCTCCAGCTTTTCCCACGTGACTCCAAAAAGCTTTCCCCATCTCACCACGAGCGGTTTTCCGCCAAGGTATGCGACGGAATAGACGAAAAGCGAGCCTAAAGTGAGACCGAATGCCGCGGGCAAGATGACCTCGAGAAGCGCGGGAATGGCGACTTCGCTGAACGAAACGCCCTGCGGGATGAGAAAAAATCCTGCCGCCATAAGCGCAAGCGAAGAAGGTACCGGCGCCACGATCTCTTCAATGAGCGACAAAAAAAACACGCCCAATACTCCGTAGGTTTCTACGAGCGGCGCGATAGTTTGAATGAGCGATTCCATGTAGCCCCAAGGAGAATCGAACTCCTGTTTCGTGGATGAGAACCACGTGTCCTGACCACTAGACGATGGGGCCGTCTACAATAAATTACTCTAACTCTCCCTCATCATACAAGCCCTTTTCTTTGAGCCATTTTGGTTCCTGACGTACGAGAAACTCCCCAACCCGCGACGGTTCCGCGATGAATCGCTTCAAAACGCGTTCAAGACGCACTCCCTGAGATGCCTTGAACAGCACGAGGTCTTTCGGCTTCATGGTCGCTTCGAGATAACGTGCCGCATCGGCGAGCGCGAGAAAGGAATGTACCCTTAATTTTGACATCCCTGCTGCGAGCGCAGCTTCCGCCGCAAATTTCGCGCGATGCCCGACCGCGATCAAAAGGTCGCCTGATTTTGTAATCATTTTTCCCAATTCCTCGTGCGCCGGAACGGTGAATTTCCCAAGCTCCAACATATCCCCCACTACCACAATTTTTCGAGATGCCTTCACTCCCCGCAAGGTTTCAAGCGCTTCGGCCATCGCGAGCGGTGACGCATTGTACGTAGAATCGATAAGTAAAGTTTCACGAAGACCGGGGAGCACGCGGAATCGTCCCGGCGGCGGCACATAGGATTCCAATCCCGCCGCAATGTCCACCAAATTCATTCCGAACGCGATTCCCGCGGCGGCAGCGGCCGCTGCCGCGTATACATCCGCCTTCCCCAATACATCCTTCATTCGAACCGGCACCACCGTGCCGTTATGGCTTATTTTGAAATGGACGGAAGCGTGTGAACCTTCGAGTTCGCTTTTGAAATTGGAAATTCGCACATCCGCACCATCGTTGAACCCGTAGGTGATGACGTGGCCGCGGGAAAGGTCGGCCACTCCCGCCACTTTCGGATCGTCGGCATTCAATACCGCAAACCCATCGTCCGGGAGCGCCTTTACAATTTTTGCCTTTTCATGGAGTACCGCCTCCGGTCCCGAGAAAAACTCCACATGCACGGGCACGTCGCCCATCGCGGTCATCACCGCGACGTCGGGCGCCGCGATGCGGATAAGATTGGTCATATCCCCCGGACGGTCGATGGCATACTCGAGTATCAACACCTCGGGATAATTCCGGTTTCGAACGATAAGTTGCACGCACGCGCGCCAAAGCGTCATAAACCAAAAGAACGGGCCGCCGCTTCGCTCCGCAGCGCTCACGATGGTGAGCGGCACCCCTAGCTCGTTATTGAAACTCTTTGCCGCGGCGCGCGCCCGATATTTGTGCCCCAAGACCGCGCGAAGCGCTTCCTTGGTCGAGGTTTTCCCCACGCTTCCCGTCACCGCCACAATACCCGGAGCATATCGCCGCACCGTAAGGCGCGCGAGGAGTTCCAACTTCCACATCAGTAATTTGAGGAGAAGCTCTTTCATATCCGAAGAGTACCACACCTCGCTTATTCCACCGAGAGGTTGTCCGGCGGCACGCGGTAGCGCGTGAGAAGCGATGTCATAAGCTCACGCACTGCCGGAACCACCGTGATACCTGCAAGCTCTCCCACCTGCGGCTTATCCAGTTTCGCGAGGACCACAAACCGGGGATCGGAAATCGGCGCCACTCCCACGAACGTATGGATAAGTTCTTCGGAATATCCACCCGCCTCAGGGATGAGCGCCGTCCCGGTTTTTCCGCCCATCCGATAGTTCGGGATGACCGCCACCTTATTCACATTTACCGCCGATTCAAGCATGGAAAGCACCTTCTCCGCGGCTTCTTTTGAAACTGCGCGCCCCGCTTCCCGTGGCGCATCGTCCGCAAGAAACGAGGGAGTCATACGTACTCCTCCGTTCGCAAGCGCCGCATAGGCGGTGATTAATTGAAGTGGTGTCACCGCGGTGCCCTGCCCGAACGACGCGGTAGCGAGGTCGATTGCCTTCGAATCGGATTTGGTAAGGTTTTTCAGACTTCCCGCCACTTCGTCGGACGCGCCAATGTTCGTCGGCGAACCAAACCCGAAGCGTTCCATATATTCGGTGAATTTTCCGCGCCCGAGCGCTTCCGCCGCAAATACGCTTCCGGTATTTATGGAACGCTCGATGACGTTTGTCATAGTCACTTTTCCATATGGCTTTGGCTCGAAATTGCGGATGGTGCGGCTGTTGCGCGTCACATATCCGTAATCCGTGTACATAGTGGTGGGCGTCACCGCACCCGCATCGATAGCGGCGGCCATGGTGATCGCCTTCATCACGGATCCCGGCTCGTATTGATACGCGAATGCCGGGTTCATAAAATTCGCCACAGGAAATTCCTTATATCGGTTCGGATCAAAATCCGGCTTCGACGCGAGCGCAAGAAGTTTTCCGGTTTTCGGGTCCATCACGATAATCGTGCCTCCGGTTGCGCCATAGTCGTTTATTAAGTTCGAGAGCACGTCCTCGACTTCTCCCTGCACGCCCCAATCGATGGAAAGTTTTACGTCTTTTTCTTCCGCGAGCGCGGCATCGAAATATTTTTCCACACCATAAAGACCTTTTGGTTTTTGTGTGGTCGCATTCATCCCTACAAACCCCAAAAGATTCGCCGCAAACCTCTCGTGCGGGTAGAAGCGAAATTCTTTCTCATCCATGTAAATACCTTTAGGTGCGTCTCGGAGCGCGGCAATAAGTTCATCGGAAACCTCGTCGGTGAGAAGGAGATATTGATTTTTTTTATTTGCAAAAGAGGCCTCAAGCGCCGATACGGACATACCGAGAAGCGGCGCGACAAATGCCGCAGCTTCCTTATCGTCCTCGATGCTTTTGGGGCTCGCGAATACTGCCGGCGCACTTTTATTCTGCGCCACGGGTATTTCCGCGCCGCCACGGTTCATCACAAAAATACGCCCCCGCTTGAGCGAATGTTCCTCGCGCGCCGCGGAAAGCGCTTCCGCACGTTCAAAATAAACCGCGCCTTGATCTATTTGGAGCTGATAAAGGTTAAAGCCAAGGAGCGCAAAAAGAAGCGCAAAGCAAAAATTTAGTAGGAAGAAACGGACCGCCATGAGGAAAATGTCAGATATTCAGGATTCCGGTCGATGGTAAGTCCGCTGGCTGCCGCAAGAGGCTTCAATTTGGAAGGGTCAAGCTTCTCGTAGAGCGCATTTTTAAGGTCCGCATTCACCTCCCGCGCCCGCTCCACCGCCTGCTTCAACTCGCTTACCTCATAACGCTCGGAGGCTAAACTGTTGTATTCAAGTATGTAAAACCCTCCTCCTACGGCAAGAAGTGCGAAAAGTGAGATGAAAAAATGCTTCAATGCGAAATTTTTGTGAGGTTTGATGATGGTCATAGTATTTGTATGGAACGGAGCTTTGCGGAACGGCTTCGGGGGTTTGCGAGCACTTCGGCGCGAGTGGGCCTTATCACGTGTTTGGTGAGAATGGTCGCAGCGCCTTCTTTTGCGAGCGCGCGGAACCCTTCCTTCACCACGCGGTCTTCCACTGAATGAAACGTGATGACCGCTACACGACCGCCGGGCTTCACCACCCGCCGCAACGAAGGGATGAGCGTGCGAAGTTGGTCAAGTTCGCGATTCACCGCAATGCGAAGCGCCATGAACACTTTTGTGGCGGGATGTATGCGACCGCGCCCGCCGGCCGCACGCTCAACAATGCGTGCGAGCATGCCGCTTGTCCGGATGGGCTCCCTCCTCCGCGCATCCACAATGGCACGCGCAAACTTTTCGGCGCTGCGCTCTTCTCCATATTCTCGAAACGCGCGCGTGAGTTCCGCGACCGTTGCCTTCGCAATGAATGCTGCGGCAGTTTCTCCTTCGCGCGTGTCAAAGCGCATGTCCAAAGGTTCATCACGCTGAAAACTGAATCCTCGTCCGCTCGCCTCAAGTTGGTCGGACGAAAGTCCAAGATCAAGGAGAAGCGCGTCCGCCTTCGGTAGTTTTTCGCGGGCAAGAATCGCGGGAAGCTCGGCATACGAATCCTGTATCAAAATTACGTTCCGGAGTTCCTCGAGCGTTTCACGCGCTCTCGCGAGCGCATGAACATCACGATCGATTCCCAGCAAACGTCCTCGCCTCCCTATCGCGCGGAGCATCGCTTTCGCGTGTCCGCCTCCTCCCAACGTTCCGTCTACCGCGAAATCTCCTTCATGGAGATCGAGCGCCTTAATGACTTCGTCTAAAAGTACAGGGGCATGCATCGCATCGACCTTTCTATATTCCGAGCGCCCCTAATTGCTCGGCGATATCATCGGAAGCGGACTCCGTCCGCGATTTGTATTGAGTCCAAGATTTCTCGTCCCAGACTTCGAGTCGGTTCATCACCCCCGCAATAATCGCGGTTTTCGAAAGTCCGGCGTATTCTCTTAAATAATCAGGAACTAAAATGCGCCCTTGCCCATCAAGCTCTACATCGGATGCTCCCGCGAGCATAAGTCGCGAAAATGCGCGCGAGTTCGCCTGCGCCAAAGGAAGCGCCGCAAGTTTTTCCGCAAGTTTTTCCCATTCGGTTTTTCCAAACACAAAAAGACAACGGTCCAAACCGCGCGTGATAATGGCGCCCTCTTTCAGCTTCGCGCGGAATTTCGCGGGAAGCGCCAAGCGCCCCTTCGGATCCAATGAGTGTTTGTATTCTCCTAGAAACATAGGTACTTATCCCCAGAATTAGGCCTTATCCACACCTTTATCCACAATTCCCCACTTCGTGCCACTAGTATATCATATCGCTCCCTTCCTCAACACCAACAAACACCACGCCCTAATGTGGGGCGTGGTAAAAAAGTTCTTTATTTACCTACACTTCGTAAATTCTCAGCGTGAAGTTATCAACATCTTGTTCACCCCGTTTAAAGTAGCCGCGCCAGCGGTCCTGGAGAGACTCGCGATTCCATCGCGAGCGCGACTTTGAACGAGGTACACCAATGACCTCTACGTCTTTCGATGCCCGAGAACTACGAGTCCCGAGAGCGCAAGCACTATATTCTTAAACACAAACTCACCCGCAAGCGTGAGGATAGGAAAGAACGGCTGGAACATTACCTCGGGTCCTGAGACGAACACCGTGAGCGTGCCGAGGAGATGGAATAGAAGTGCCGCATGTACCGCTCGCGGAACAAGGTTAATAAAAAGACCAACGCCAATGAGAACTTCGATCACGCCGAGTACGACGAGTCCAATCCCTTCCGCAAACCAAGGAAAGCTCGCGTGAATGATCTCGTACACGGGATTGTAGCCGAATATTTTCAAAACTCCGAACCACACGAAAATGACACCGAGCGCAATGCGAAGTGCTTGGATAAGGGAGGTTTCGTATTGTGGGAGTATACGTGAAAAGAATCGTTCCATACGCAGTGCGCGTTGCTGGGATCGAACCAGCGACCTCTTCGATGTGAACGAAGCGCTCTACCACTGAGCTAAACGCGCAAAAATCCTGATTCCAGTAAAACAAAACGGCGTGGATTTGGCAATCCAGCGCCGTTTCCGAATGATAGGGTCTACCCGGAACAGTAGTCGCAGATAAGAGTGTATACACCGAGCATCTGCATAGAAGCGCTTTCCGCAAGAACAATCCTCATCCTCGTGCCACAGCACAGACACTTCGTAGGATTTTTCTTGGCTTCCTCGAGTGGAAGATCGTTCGGCGCATCCGGTTTCCCACAAAGCAATCGCCCATGATTCCAACGAACGACACGATTGCTCCGTTCCACAAGCCCCTCTGAGCACAATTCATCCACGAGAACCTCGACGATAGCACGATTGAATGTATGCTCCATTTCATCGTTCCTTGTGAGTTCGTCTATGATGCTGTTCACCGAACAACCACTCGAGCGGCTTCCCTGGATGGCTTCCACAATGGTGCTGCGGAGTATGCCTTTCCGCACTTTGGTGCGCTCTAGAAGCGTTTCCATACTATTTGTCTCCTATGATGTTCTTGATCTAATACTAGATGTATCACTCCCAACTTCCCCCGTCAAACAAAAACGCCCCGTTTCGGGGCGTTTTGTGAATGCGGAAATTTTACTATTGGAGCTCGACCGTTGCGCCGGCCTCTTCGAGTTTTTTCTTCAACTCTTCCGCCTCTTCTTTTTTCAGACCTTCTTTCACCGGCTTCGGAGCGCCGTCCACGATGTCCTTCGCCTCTTTGAGGCCAAGACCCGTCGCTTCCTTCACCACCTTGATGACGTTTATTTTTTGTTCGCCGCCCGACTTCAAGATGACGTTCCATGCGGTCTTTTCCTCCGCCGCTGCCGCGCCCGCACCTGCACCCGCAACCGCCATCGCGGCCGCCGACACGCCAAACTTCTCTTCGAGCGCCTTCACGAGCTCGGAGAGTTCGAGCACGGTAAGTTTCTCAACCTTCTCGATGATGTCGTTGTATTTTTCCATGGTAATAGTTTTAATTCGACTTTTTCGCTTTTTCGTTCAACACGGTCATGAATTGCCGGATAGGAACCGTAAGCATGCCCACGAGCTGGCCCAACAGAACTTCCCGCGGCGGGAGCGCGCCATAGCGCACCACATCCACACCTTCGAGGAATTGTTTATCTTTCAAATTGAAGCCGCCCAATATCTTGAACGCTTCCTTACCCTTCGAAAATTTATAGGTCACGCCCGCGGTCTCCACGAGGTCCTTCGGCGAGAATACGACCCCGAGCTGACCATCCAAGGTCTTTGGGTCGAAATCTATCCCCTGCTCTTTAAGCATCAGCTTAAAGAGTCGTTTCTTCACCACTGTGAACGCCGCTCCCATTCCGCGAAGCGTTTTCCGGAACGCATTCAGTTCCTTCGTAGGCACGCCGGTGAAATCCGCGAGGACCAGGGTTTCGCTCTTCGCCATCCCCTTCACACCGCTTTCTATCTGCTCTTTCTTTTGTGCTTTTGTTTTCATTTGGCTCGTTTCTTTAAAAGAAACACCACGACCTTTGAGCCGTAGTGGTACACGCCGAAATTGGCGTTCCCTCGGCAGGATTTATGGGTATTCCCCACCTGCTGTCTACGGACACCTCAATAATACCGAATTCTAGGCGTTCGTCAATTCAGAACTCTCCCTCGAGTTCCTCTAGTAACTTCTTCGCTTTTGCGGAGAGTTTTTTCGGCGTCTTTACGCGGAGCGTAAGGTAAAGGTCGCCGCGGCCGAAGGAGCCGAAGCGCGGCATCCCCTTCCCCGAAACCTTCAAGGGCGCGTGGATATCGTATCCGGCGGGCACGTCGACTTTGATGCGCTCCTGATCCACGCCGATAACCTCAAGCGTTTTTCCAAGTGCCAAGTCGGTGAGCTTCACCTCAAGCGAGGTGAAAAGGTCGGATTTTTTCCTCTCGAACGCAACGTGCGGCTTCACGCGCACAATAACGTAAAGGTCTCCGGCCGAAGCGCCTTGTTCGCCCGCCTCGCCCATGCCAGCAACCTGAATGACCTGCCCGTCTTCTACGCCCGGTGCGATATCTATCTTCACCTCGCGCGTGCCGGTTACGCGACCGGAACCGCCGCACAGTTTGCACTCTTCATTCGGCGTTTCGCCACGTCCCTTACATGTGGGGCACGAGCGCACCTGCGTGAAGTTTCCAAAGAACGTACGGCGCGCCTCGCGCACCTCGCCTTTACCTTTGCATGTACCACATTGCGTCATTCCCTTCGCTTTGTCGTATCCGATACCCTTACACTTCGTGCAAATCACCGCGGTGGTAAACCGTATGGTGCGCGCCACGCCGTGGAACGCTTCGTCCATCGAAAGTTCGGCAACCACTTCCACGTCCGAACCGCGCTTGTAGGTTTCGCGTCGTCCGCCGCCGAACCCTCCACCGAACATTCCTTCAAAAACCTCGCCGAGGTCGCCGAGGTCCTCCATGTTCACACGAAACCCGCTCTGCTCGAAACCTCCAAACCCGCCGAAGCCGGCGAATGGATTGCCTTGCGGTCCTGCACCTCCTTCAAAAACCTGCCCGAAACGGTCGTATTGCGCCCGCTTTTCTTTGTTGCCGAGCACTTGGTAGGCTTCGTTCACCTCCTTGAACTTCGCCTCAGAGCCTCCCGCCTTATCGGGATGGTGCGCATGCGCAAGCTTTCGATATGCTTTTTTTATCTCTTCCTCGGTAGCGCCGCGCGCCACTCCGAGTACTTTGTAATAATCCTTCGCCATATCCGCTTCAGGTAAGCACCGCAAACTCGCGCGACTGGGTTGCAAGCCCTACGCGGGCGAACCCGAGCGCCATGAGCAGTTTGAAAATGACGTACGCGAGCGCGGCAATGAGCCAGTGAAACAACGAAAGGAACCCTTTGATTGCAAGGAATATCAATATCACTCCTCCAATGGTAAATGTTTCGTACTGCGATGGGGAAAGCGACGAAAGACGCTGTTCCAAAATACGATAGACGGTGTCACGGATAGGTTCGTCTGCATCGATGGGTCCAAAGATAGGCTCGAGCGTATGTGTGCGCAGCCCTTCCGCCACGTTCGCGATGATAGCGTCCCGTTGCGGCACGGGAAGTTGATTGAATATGGAAATATCGCCCTCGTCCGCCACCAGGTTCCACGCTGAGCCTCCCCCAGTTTGCAATTCGGACCGAACCACCTCGGTAAGAAACTCGCCCACGGTCATGTCCACCGAAGTGCGAGAAAAGTACAGACGGACGGCGGGCTCCGCGGACGTAAGCACTTGGTTCACAAACCTTCTTCCTACCGCATCATTCAGCGTCCCCCACGAAAAATACGTGAGGTATACGAGCGCAATCATAAAAATGAGCATCCCGGTAAGAACCTTGGGAATTACCGTACGCGCGATGTCAAAAAAACGGATGGAGATGTTTCCGGCTGCCTGGTGCACTCCCCGCACCGACCCCATGTTCGCAAAAAAGAAAAAGAGCGCCGCGGCCCCCCAAAGCACCCATGATTGTCCCGAGGAGAGATGCTCAAAGAAAAGTGTAAGGGGTATCAAGGTTTCTATGAGCACCACCAGACGCAAAAGGAGGGGCGATTTCACAAAAAGCGCTTGGAGCACGAACACGGTAATCCCGATGAAGGCCGCACCCGCGATGACAAAAAGAAGTTCGGAGGTGGCGGTCGCGAGGAAAGTTTTCAGGGCCGATATCGCGAGGAGATTACCCGCGAGTCCCACGACCGCGAGCACCGCAACCTTCCAGAGCCGGTCCCGCTCTTCATCTTTGGACTGGCTCACCACGTTCACGTGATTTAACATGATGCTTTTATTTTACCTGATTTCAACCCTGCGGGGGCGTCTCGGGTGAACCTTCGGAACTGGGTGGCGTTCCCTCGGCCGGCGGAGGGGTTTGATTCTTGTAGAGTGCCTCGCCGATTTTTTGCAGCTCCGTGGAAAGCTCCTGCGTCTTCGCTTTAATCGCGTCTTGGTCCTCGCCATCCTTTACCGCTTTCAGTGCATCCGTTTTTTCCGTCACCGCCTTCTTGATATCCTCGGAAATCTTATCGCCCGCATCTTTGAGCGATTTCTCCGCGACATAAAGGAGCGATTCCGCCTGATTTCGCACATCGATAAGCTCACGCTTCTTTGCGTCCTCGGTAGCGTGAAGTTCCGCCTCTTTCTTGAGTTTTTCTATCTCGTCCTTTGAGAGCGCGGTGGACGCTTCTATCTTCACCGACTGTGCCTTCCCTGTTGCCTTATCTTTCGCGCTCACGGTTAAAATGCCGTTCGCATCGATATCGAACGTTACTTCCACCTGCGGTACGCCACGCGGCGCGGGCGGAATGCCGTCAAGAATGAAGCGTGCAAGCGTTTTATTGTCCGCCGTCATCGGCCGTTCCCCTTGGCTTATATGTATCTCCACCGAGGTCTGATTGTCCGCGGCGGTCGAAAAGACCTGCGTCTTTGCGGTCGGCACCGTGGTATTCTTCGGTATCATCGGGGTCGCCACTCCGCCGAGCGTTTCGATTGCAAGCGTAAGGGGCGTTACATCAAGGAGAAGTATGTCTTTCACATCTCCTTGGAGAATGCCCGCCTGAACCGCGGCGCCCACCGCCACCACTTCGTCAGGATTAATCCCTTTGTGGGGTTCCTTCCCAAACAGTTTTTTCACCTCCTCCTGGATAAGAGGCATCCGCGTCTGGCCTCCCACGAGCACCACTTCGTCGATATCTGAAAGTTTCATGCCGGCCCCTTTTGGCGCCGCCGCGGTCACCGCTTCTTTTACGAGCGCGATGGAGCGTTCCACTTCGGGGCGCACGAGTTCTTCAAGTTTTGCCCGCGAAAGCTTCATCACAAAATGCTTAGGCCCATCGGAACCCGACGTAATATACGGGAGATTTATCTCCGTTTCCGCCGCGGTCGAAAGCTCATGTTTTGCCCGCTCTGCCGATTCCTTCAGCCGCTGGAGTGCGAGCGGGTCTTTCCCGAGGTCTACCCCTTCTTGTTTCTTATATTCAGCCACGAGATATTCGATTATCTTCTTGTCGAAATCGTCGCCGCCCAGGTGCGTGTCACCACCCGTGGCCTTCACCTCCACCGTGTTGTCACCCACTTCCAATACGGAGATGTCGAACGTGCCTCCACCGAAATCGTAAACCACGATTTGCTCATTCTTCTGTTTGTCGAGCCCGTATGCCAATGCCGCCGCGGTCGGTTCGTTCAAGATGCGGCGCACTTTGAACCCCGCGATTTCCCCCGCATTCTTGGTTGCCTGCCGCTGACTGTCGTCGAAGTATGCCGGCACGGTGATGACCGCTTCTTCTATTTTTTCTCCAAGCTTCGCTTCCGCGTCCGCTTTAAGTTTTTGGAGCACCATCGCGGAAATTTCCTCGGGTTTGTACCCGCGCTCCCCCATCACGATTTCCACTCCATGCGAAGAGGACTCCTTGATGGGAAACGGAAACCATGCCTGATCATGCGCCACTTCGGGGTCTTTCCACGGACGCCCGATGAGCCGCTTCACGGAAAAAATAGTGTTCTTCGGATTCACTACTGCCTGCCGCTTCGCGGTGGTACCTACCAGTCGTTCGCCCGATTTCGAGACTGCCACAATGGAAGGAGTGGTCCGGTTCCCTTCATGATTTTCGAGCACGCGGGGAGTGCCGCCTTCCATTACTGCCATTGCGGAGTTCGTGGTGCCAAGATCTATTCCTAAAATTTTTGCCATAGTTTTGTTTGATATTGTTCCTTTACTGACCTTTTGAGAGCTTCACCCGTACCGGCCTGACCAACTTGCCGTGGAGCAGATAACCTGCCCCCATCTCTTCGGCAATCGCGCCCGGCGGTACGCCCGAAACCGCTTCCCCTACCGCTTCATGCCGCGCAGGGTCAAACGCGTCTCCCGGCTTCACCTGCACGCGTTCCACGCCATGCCGGCGGAGTGCCTCTTCAAGTTGACCGCGGATAAGCTCCATTCCTTTGCGCGCGGGGTCTTTTTCGTCCACAGTAGCAAGACCGAGGTCAAAACTGTCGAGCACATGGAGAAGATCTGAAAGGATGACCTCATTGGCGAACTTCGCAAGCGTTTCCGCACGCGCCGCCTCATCCTTCTGATAGTTCACAAAATCGGCTTTCGCGCGCTTCCATCCATCCAGGTATTCGTCGCGCATCTTTTCGCACGCGGCGAGCGCGGTTTCCAGCTCTTCTACGGTTTTTTTCGGTTTTTGTTCTTCACTCATAATCATTCCTCAAGTGAACGAAACAGCGCGAGCGACTTTTCGTAATCCATTCGGAGAGGTCCCACCGCAAGTATGAAGAAGGGATCACGCGCGCTTCCGGTTCGCCCCACCAACACCGAAAGAAGTTTGGTTTTCGTAAGTGGTGTTTCTCCAACAAACACTTTCGGCCAGGGACCTTCATCTCCTTCCCACACATTGAGCCGTTCCACAAACCGCTCTTCCAGTCGTTCGATATCGCGCACCACCGCAAGGAGTTCTTCGTGGCCCTCCAAATCGAGATCTTCAATAAGATTGGTAAGGCCACATTCGCGGAACACTCCACGGCGCGGGTCGTACCCCGCTCCCATCACTCCCAATTCGTCGGCGATTTCTTTTGGAAGTTTTTCCGGAGAACTTGCTCTTACCCTCCGCGGAGATTTTGCGCGCCCGTCCTGACTTTCAATGCTCGCCACGTACGCCGCGTACGCCTTCCGCGTGGGAAACCTTCCTCCCGAAGGGCGTAATTGATTGAAATAACCCCCATCGGCAAGCTCCTGCAACTCCCACCGTATCATGGCGGGCTTTATGCCGAAATCGTACCTCTCGTAAAGATATTCCGACGTGATGGGGCGGCCTTCCTCGATGAAATCGCGGACCGCCGTTTCAAGAATGGCACGGGTGCGTTCCTTCATCCCATTAGAAGTCGCGCTCGTAACAAAGTCACGAGTCCCTCTGGGACCGCTGGCGCGGCTACTTCTAACGGGATTCATATCCTCAAAGGATAGTGTTAGCACCCAACAGTGTCAAGTGCTAATTCGGACAGGTTTGTGTGGATGTAGCAAGCGCGCCGCTATTGGTCACGGTGAGACGGAAACAGGTGCCTCCAGGAGACATGAGGAGGACGCCGTAGGTGCTCGACGAGAAACCGACGTCGCCGTTCGTGATGTAAATCTTCGTCGTAGGGTTAGTAGAAGGACTCCCCCCTACCCCAAGCTCGCCGTTCGTACCGATGGTCACGCTATTCGAAAAAAATGCATCACGCCATTGGAGTGAAGCGCTCCCAAGGTCTAGAGCGGCACTTGAGTTCGGAAAGATTCCCGAATCGAAGGTGGCGGCGGAGATGCGCGCAATCGCCCCGCTCCATGCCCGTGACGCTTTCGATTGATCGGAAGTGGTGTTGTATTCCAAAGTAAGGTCCACATGTACCACCGCAAGACCGCCGGCCGGTTCCTGCTTCGTCACAGAAAAATTCGCCACCGTAACTTTGTCGTCGGTGAGACGTATGGGCGTAGAAGTTGCTTCCTGGAGATAGATGGCGGTGGAAGACGCATCCACATAGATATAGGTCGGGTCAACGGTAGACGAGGCCATGCGAAGCACGAGCGTGGTCGAAGCCACTCCCGCTTCGTTTGAAACTTGAGAGGCACTCCGCACCAGACGTTGAATGGTGTTCGAAACGAACGAAAGCTGCTGGTTTACTTCATTTCCCGAAGCTTGGCGCACCTGCGTACGCGTCACCGAGGTCAAAATGGAAACCAAAAACACGGCGGAAACTCCGAAAATCGCCATGTAGATGATAAGTTCGATGAGGGTGAAACCGGAGCGGCGGTTCATTACCTTCATTCTAACAAAACTACTTGTAATAGAGACGGTCAGGAACGCGGAAATCCAAGTAGGTAAGCGCGCGGAAATCGCCGCGGCGGGAAAGCGAAGTGAGCGCGTCTTCGAGTCTTTCCGGTATAAAATCGAACGAGAATTTCAATGTAGGCCCTTCAACCAGTGCCACTTCCCATTCGCGAAGCATATCTTCGCGCACCATGATGACGCGTGGAGTGAGACGCACCTCATGAATGACCTCAAGTGTGCCGAGGAGTCGTTCCCGCCATAAGGGGTCCGCGAGCACTACGTTTCCTGGCGAAAATGTGCCGTCGCGCGCATCCATCACTTTCGTCACAAGCGTTCCAGAAGTCGCGGGCGCCTTTCCGAACACTACCCCCTCCCGATCGAATGCATAGCAGCTTCCGCCCGAGAGACACCACACGCCGTAGAGTTCCCTCTCCTCCGCGCGAATGGTCACCACGCGAGAAAACAAGTCCACGCGAACGGTTACCTCCCGGAACATCGGGAATGCCGACAAAAATTCTTCGGAGGGATTGAGGAAGAGCCAGAAAAGCGTAGCGTGCTCTCCAAGCCATGCGCGAGGAGGAAACGATGCCGCACGCACGATTTCCATTCTCACTTTCCCGTGATCCGCGAGTTGCACTCCCTCGATTTTCACTTCCTGCACCACAAGCGCACCGGTGGTGAAAAGTGCATATCCTATTCCTCCCGCCACCACAAGCCCCGCGCCCCACCAAAGCACGAGTTTCAACACAAAGCGCTTCCGCGCGCGCGTGCGCGAACCCCTTAATATTTCATGTTGTTCGGAAAAGCGCGCCATAGATTACTCGTAGATACGGATGGGAAATGTTTCGGTATGTGAAACAGTGGAAAGGATAACCACGTAATCACCCGGCGCGGTCCACGTATGTTCAAGGAGCACATTCTCCCCCTCCTTCACCTCTCCTTCGCTCGTGGCATTATCTCCCCACGTCACCGTGTATTGGCCCGCTTCATTCACCACGAACGTGAGCGGCTCACCCGCGCGCGCAGACACCGCAACGGGAGGCGGAGGAGTCGCAAACGACGGCCCGCGTGCGGCGGGGATATCCACCACCGCAGGCGCTCCCGCCACCGATTCTCCATAATGCGCGATGGACTCCCCCAGAGATTCTATAACTCCCCCAATAAACGAGGAGATGGTAGTCTTCGCTTGTTCGGTTGCTTCTTTCTTCACATTCTCCAATACCTCATTCCCTTTTTCCAGCGCCTGTTCCTGAATTTCTGCAGTGTTCTCTCCAACGAACGAGAGTACTCGATTTTTCACCAAAGACCAATCTCCGTCCCACCACCGCTCGTACGCCACGAACCCTCCGTAGAGGAGTGTCCCTGCCGCCGCGAGCCAAAAAATTTTCATTACCAAACCACGCATTGTCTCTATTGTACCCAAAACAAAACACACGCGATATGCGCGCGTGCGCCCAGTCGACACGAATAGGCATCAACTGCCGATTTCCTTCTTTCCAAGATACTCCTGAAGCGCTTTTGGCACCTTCACCGTCCCCTTCTTCGTCTGATGGTTCTCAATGAGCGCAATAAGCGTCCTCCCTATCGCGAACGCGGTCGCATTCAACATATGTGCATATGTTTTCTCGCCGTCTTTCCTCTTCACCTTCACGTTTATTCCGCGCGCCTGAAAATCGGTGGTGTTCGAGCATGACTGTGTTTCCCGGTAGGAGCGTTCGCTGGGGATCCATGTTTCAATATCGAATTGACGTGCGTCGGTCCATCCCATATCGCCGGCGCATACTTCGACCACGCGATACGGAAGTTCCAACTTCTGCATAAGTTCCTCCTGCCGGTCCACGAGAAAGCGGTGCTCTTTCTCGGAGAGCGCAGGGTCGGCGAACGCGAACATCTCGACTTTGTCGAATTGGTGAACCCTTAAAATACCCTTCGTGTCCTTGCCATAACTCCCCGCTTCACGTCGGAAACATGTGGAAAACCCCACGTAGCGGCGCGGAATCGCCGATTCGTCGAGCGTTTCATCCATATGGATCGGGCCGATGGTGTGCTCCGCACTTCCTACGAGGTAGAGATCGTCCTTGGGAAAATAGTAACGTTCTTCCTTTTGGTCCGCGGCAAGGCGCCCCATACCGGTGTATACCTCGGGACGTATCATGACGGGAGGAACCACCGGTATGAAACCGTGTTCGGTGAGCGTATCCATCGCGAGACGCACCAGCGCGAACTCAAGAAGAGCCGCGTCG
This sequence comes from Candidatus Microgenomatus sp., assembly GCA_020724805.1. Lineage (GTDB taxonomy): Bacteria > Patescibacteriota > Minisyncoccia > UBA6257 > GWB1-50-10 > DYGI01. The sequence continues at coordinate 66,480 of DYGI01000002.1, read as the reverse complement.
CCCATAAGATACCCGAAACGGCTCCCCGCCACGCGCGCGGCGCGTTTGATGTCGATAAGATTCAACGATTCCGCGAGCGTAAGATAATCCTTCGGTTCAAAATCGAACTCCGTTTTCTTTCCCACTTCGCGAAGCACGCGATTCCCTGATGCGTCAGGCCCTTCGGGCACGTCGCTAAATGGAGGATTGGGAAATTCCTCAAGCAGTGTCGCCCGTTTTTTCTCCACATCCGCGAGTGATTCCGCAACTTCGGTAATGCGATCTTTGAGTATCTGAGCCTTCGAAAGCATCTCCTCCGTCCTTGCGCCGGCAAGCGTTTTGGATACCGTTTTTTGCTCCGCTTGGAGCGCATCCAGTGCCGCACGTTTGGTCCGCCAGTTCTGGTCCACACGAAGAAACTTGTCTACCGCTTTGGGGTCGATCCTTTTCCGCGCGAGCGCTTTTTTCGCGTCTTCGGTTTTTTCCCGTAAAAATTGAACGTCAATCATGGTTATAGTTATTATTCTTCGCTTTTCATAAGGGGGAAAAGCGTGGTTTCGCGCATGGGCTTATCCATCAAAACCGCGAACACGCGCTCGGAAAGTCCAAAACCCGCTGCAGGAGGCATGCCGTATTCGAGCGCCTCGATGAAGTCCTCATCAAGCCGTTGTGCTTCCTTATCTCCTGCCGCACGCGCTCTTTCCTGCTCTTCGAACCGCGCACGCTGTTCTTTCGGGTCGTTCAGCTCCGCCCAACCGTTCCCCATCTCGCTTCCGGCCGCCATCGGCTGGAAGCGGAGCACGCGTCCGGCACGCTTCGGATCGTCCTTTGCGAGAGGCGAAACTTCCTTCGGATGCCCCACGAGAAAACATGGTTGTATGAGTTTCGGTCGTACGGTTTTCTTATATATCGCGTCAATGAGGCGGCCGCGGCTGGCGCCGGCTTCCACGGAACATCCGAGCTCCTTCGCCTTCATGCGAAGTTCGGCGTCGGTCACTTTCGTAAGGTCCGTGCCCGCATCTTTTTTGAACGCTTCAAAGTAATCCACACGCTTCCATTTCCCTCCCCATTTCAATGTCACACCCCCATAGGTTGTCGTGGAACCTCCGGTCGTGTCCTTCACTACCTGCTTATAAAGAGCCTCGACAAATTTCATCATGCGCTCCTCGTCCCAATATGCGGCATAGCACTCCATCGCCGTGTAATCCTGGAGATGTTCGCGGTCAATACCTTCGTTTCGGAACACGCGCCCTATCTCGAACACTTTTTCGAAGCCTCCGACCAGGAGACGTTTCAAGGGAAGTTCGAGTGAAATGCGGAGATAAAAATCCATGTCCAATGCGTTATGGTGAGTGACAAAAGGTTCCGCATCGGCTCCTCCCGGCACCGCTTCCAACACTCCGGTCTCAACCTCATGGAACCCTTCCTTTTTGAGCGTATTTCTCACCGAATCCCAAAAACGCTCCTTCTTCAAGAACATCGCGTGCGTTTCCGGATGCGTAAGGAGATCGAGGTAGCGTTTTCGGAGCCGCGTTTCCACATCCGAAAGCCCGTACCAATGCACGGGAAGCGGGCGCATGCTTTTTGCGATAATGCGCGCGTTCGCAACCGCGAGACTTTTCGTGCCGCGTTTCGTGGTCGTGAGCTTCCCTTTCGCCTCTACGAAATCCCCTATGTCCATCGTCTCCTTAAGAAGTGCGAATGGTTTTGTAGTCCCTTCTTCCAACACCAACTGAATGGTGCCGGTCGCGTCGGTAAGATTTGCAAACACTATCTTCCCTTGGTCTCGAAGCGCGGTAACGCGACCCGCAAGTGTGCGGGCGCCCGCACGCTTTTTTGAAAAAGAGGCGAGTGTCTCCGCGATGCTTTCGTCGCGTCCGACACGCGCGGGATAGGGATCGGCCTCGCGTGCATACCGCTCTCGCTTCCTGGCGCGTTCTCGTATCAGTTCCTCCTTCATCCCGTTAGAAGTAGGGTGCGCCTCCGTGCGCACCCGTAGCAAACGGCTTTATCCGGCAAATAAAACCTTTTACACACATTTTCATATTACCACTGCGCAAACTACGTTGCTTCTAACGGGATTCATATCCTTATTCTATCCTTACAATCTGATAAGTGCTCGTCCCCTTTGGCGTGGGCACGGTCACGGTATCCCCCACCTTTTTCCCGAGGAGCGCGCGGCCCAAGGGTGATTCGTTCGAGATAAAACCTTCCGCGGGCTCCGCTTCGGAAGAGCCCACAATGGTGAAGCTCGTTTCCCCGAGTCCCTCGCCGGGGCGCGTCACCGCGACTCGCCCTCCGATACGCACCGTAGAGTTGCCGCTCGCCTTTTTGATGATGACTGAATTCCGCAGTATCTCTTCGAGTTCATGGATGCGCGCTTCGAGACGTGACTGCTCCTCGCGCGCCTCATGGTAATCAAAATTCTCGGAGAGATCTCCGAGGTCCTTGGCGTTCTTCAACCGTTCCGCAACCTTTTTCCGTTCTTCCGTTTTCAGTTTATGTACCTCACGAACGATCTCGTCATGTCGCTCCTGGGTAAGATAGGCGTGGCTTAGCATGGATGTTCAGGGAATGAGGGGGGCGTTTTTGATTCGCTCGTTATAGTACCACAGGAAAATGTCCCGTGCTACTGGCACCGTGTTCAGACTACCCTCCTTGGCATCCTCTACAAGGACCAAAATCGCAAGCTCGGGCTCATCGGCCGGTGCATACCCCACGAAGAAAGCGTTCAATTTGGTATTCCCTTCCACCTGGGCAGTACCGGTCTTCGCCGCCACAGGAAACGGGAGCTCGGAAAGCGACCGCGCGGTCCCATAATCTTTTCGCGCCACATCCCGCATTCCTTCCCGTATCTCCGGGAGTGCGCCCGCAATAATGCCGGAGATGTCCGCAAGCACCTCGGGTTCATTGGTAAAACGCACCGCATTTCCTTCCACCACCGAGCGCGCTACGCGCGGTTTCCATAACGTCCCGCCGTTCGCGATGGATGCCACATAGTTCAAAAGTCCGAGGGGGGTTACGAGAAGGTCTCCTTGTCCTATCGCAACGTTGTAGGTGTCACCGACGCGCCACGGTTCACCGCGCGCATTTTCTTTCCACTCGGGGTCAGGGAGAAATCCCGCGCGCTCGCCGGGAAGATCAATGCCGGTCGTGCGTCCAAGTCCAAAACGTTCCCACCATTGCTTTAATTTCTCGATGCCTATACCAAGTTGGTCCTCGAATCCTCCGGCTACTTCGTAAAAATAAATGTTCGACGAGCGGGCGAGCGCGGACCGAATATTCACCCACCCGTGCGCCGCATTGTCCAAAAACCGGCTGGGGCGCGACGGATCGTATGGATTGGGAATTTCTATGAAACCTGCGGAATAAATGCTCGTCTCGGGAGTCACCACACCTTCCGTGAGCGCCGCGGTGCCCACAAGCGGCTTGATGGTCGAGCCCGGGTTGTAAGCGCCCTGGAACACTCGATTGAAAAGAGGATCGTGCGACGCCGAAAGATACCGCGCGACGTTGGTCGATTCAAAACTGGGAATGGACACAAGAGATTTCACTTCTCCTGAGCGAGGATCAAGCGCAACCACGGCTCCCGAAACCCTCCCCAATTCCCGAAGTGCGCGGGTAAAACGTTCATAGACGAATTCCTGAAACTCGCCGTCAATAAACGTGCGTACCTCGGCTCCCGCGAGCGGCGCTTCATATTGCGCATCCCCCTGCTCTTCGCCTCTCGCGTTCCAAAAGGTCACCGTGCGCCCCTCCTTTCCGCGAAGGAACTCGTCATACGCCGCCTCAATGCCGGCACGCCCTATCACACTTTCCGGATGAAGCGATGGATTATCCGCAAGGTCAGCGCTCCCCACTCTTCCGGTATATCCCACGAGGTGCGCGTACGCGAACGGATCGGCATGAACACGTTCAAAGGAACGCTCCGCGCGGACGCCAGGAATAGACTCGGTGGAAAGGGCAAGAAGGGCCTCCTGCGTGAGAGAATCGGAAAGCACCAGGCGGTCAGACACGCTCCAATCCTTCGCGGCGATGCGCGCTTCGAGCGCGGCGGAGTCCTCGCCGAGAAGTTCGGCGATTCGCGCGAATGTTGCGTTTCGCGCATCCGAGTCTGCGGGAAGATCGCGGGGCACCAACACCGCGCTCCACGAGGGGACGTTCGAGACAAGCGCATTCCCGAAACGATCGCGAATAATGCCGCGCGGCGCCGGTTCCACGCGAATATCGCTCACATTCGCCTCGGCGCGCGCCGCATATCGTTCATGTTCATTGACCGCGAGATTGAGAATTTGGAACACCACCGCGAGCACAATCGCAACACTCATACCAAAAACCACGCGGAACACTTTTGTTTCGAGCGGAACTTCAAGAAGGGTGTCTTCGACCGCGCGGTCCGCAAGCACGTCTTCAATGCCGAATGGAGTGCGCGTCATGGTGAGAAATATCGTCTCTCAGAAATAAAACGCTCCAAAATCAAAAAAAACAGCGCTCCTGCGGCCCCGTTCATGAGCACGATGAGCGCCAAAGTCCCCACGGAAGCAACTCCTCCGCGCACCGCACCGCCGCCCACCGCCACGATGACCGTCGCTATCGAAAGAAGCGCGAGAAAGTCGGTGAACCTATTTCCGGTGAGAAATGGATGGACAAAAAGAAGAAGAAGTGCGATGAGGGTCACTCCTCCCACTTCAAGAACCCAAAACGGTGCGACAAAAAACGAGAGTATAAGAAGAAAAAATGCGAGAAACCCCGCGAACCACCGCGGGCCAAAAAATCCCGCGAGAAAAATGATGATAAGCGGAAAAAATACGCCCGCCGCGCCGATACGGAATGCGCCCGAAAGTTCGCCCACAAAAGCGAGTGCGAGCGCCGCGGTCGCGAATGCAAAGTAATGGATGTGCGCAAATGGCATATCGAATTAGGGAAAATTCACCAGTACCAGCACCTCGCGAAGGTCGGATTCTCCATAAGGCACCTGAAGTGTGGCAGTGAGCCACGGATCTTCGTTATCTTCATCAGCCTCTCCAAGTGCGCCAAGAAAAAGTCCGTAAGGGAATGAAGGGTCGACATTGACCACGCGCGTTCCCGCCGAAGATTCCTTCCCGCGAGGGATAAGGGTAAGGAGGGGCGATTCACCTCCCTCAAGCAGCGCTTTTGTGCCAACCCCTTCGAAACCCACGCTCGAGCGCCACGCGGGGCTCCATATCGTCATTACCTCGCTCCGCGAACGTTCCACTTTGGTTACTTTTCCGAGCAACGTTCCGGGAGTGGCGAGCACCGGCGCCCCCGTCCGTATCCCCTCATTTTCACCGCCCGCAATGGTGAGAATCCCTTCCGCGCCGTACGGATATCGCGAATAGACCGGAATACGCCGCAAATCCTCGGAAAACGGAGGAATCCCCGCTTCAAGAAGCGTGGCCCTTTCGGCGCGAAGCGCTTCCACTTCGGTGCGAAGGCGTATCACTTCTTCATATGAGGACTCTGCGAAAAGACCCGCGAAAGAAATAGCGGCACGGCGGATACCCTGAAAAATATCCCCTTGAAACCACACCGCAAAAACAACAAGTAGCAGCGCCACGAAAGCACCGATGACCGTTTTCAATGACCTCATGTCGTACTAATCCTTGATCTTAGGCCCCGGAAAGTTATTCACGAGGTGGGCGTGCGCTGGAATGTTTTCCGCCACCACACCGACGCCGCGCACCACGCAGGTTAAGGGATCTTCGACCAACATCACCCGAACCCCGATCTCTTTCGCAAGGAGGTCCCCGATGCCACGAAGGAGCGCAGTGCCTCCGCACAGATACATCCCATTTTTATAGATGTCGCCCGCAAGCTCGGGAGGCGCCGTTTCTATCATGTCTTTTAAGGCGTCCACAATCGCACGCACGGGTCGAAGAAGCCACGCACGCACGTGGTTATCCTTCACCGCTACTTCACGCGGGAGCCCGCTTGCCACATCACGCCCGCGCACCACCACTTCCAAACGCTCCCCGTTTGCGATTACCGATCCCACCGCGAGTTTTATCTCTTCCGCGGTAGGTTCTCCCACCGCAAGCTTGAACTCTTCCCGCATGCCCCGCACGATCTCCGCGTTTAGATAGTCACCGCCTATCTTGAGACGACGTGACACCACGATGCCGTTCAAAGAAAGAATGGCCGCATCGGTGGTACCCGCCCCCACATCGATAATGAGAAATGCAGTCGGTTCGTCGACCGCCAAGCGGATGCCGAATGCCGCGGCAAGCGGCTGCTCGATGAGGTGTACCGGGGAAGCCCCCACCTCGCGGAGAAGGTCTTCTACCGACTTCCGCTCCACTTCGGTCAGGTTGGTGGGAACGGAGACCACCGCTTCGGTCGCCCATGACCACGGAAGTTTTTCGCGTTTCAGAAACCGCTCGAGCATTTCACGCGCCATATCGAAATCGGCGATGATTCCGTGCGTCACCGGGCGAAGCGCGGTGATATGGGCGGGAGTTCGCGCAAGCATCTTCTTCGCCTCGTTTCCCACTGCGACCACGCGATTCGTCCGATTATTGAACGCCACGATCGAAGGCTCGTTGACCACAAGGCCAACCCCTTTCAGATATACCTGAGTGGTATCTGTACCGAGATCTATGCCGAGCACTTTTTTGAAATGGAATGCCATAAGTTTATGCGTTCACCAGCGCCGCGAGCGCCGAAGGAGTCACGAGCTTTGCATCATTCTCCCCCCTCCTCTTCACTTCCACTTTTTCCGATGCGTGGGTACGCTCCGAAACGACCACGCGCCACGGAATACCGATGAGATCGGCGTCGGCGAATTTCTCGCCCGCGCTCACGCCCGGCCGATCGTCATAGAGCACCTCGATTCCTTTCTTCACGAGATCATCGTAAACCTTGTCCGCGAACTTCGTAAGTCCATCATCCTCGGCGCCCACGCGGAGCAGGTGGACCATGAAGGGCGCTACCGCTTCCGGCCACATCAATCCTTTGTCGTCGTGGTGCGTTTCCGCGATTGTGCCGATAAGTCGTTCCACCCCGATACCGTAAGAGGCCATGATGACCGGGTGCGTCTCGCCGTCTTTATCTTTGAACACAAGCCCCACGGGTTCCGAGAAGCGCGTGCCGAGTTTGAAAATGTTCCCCACTTCGATACCGTTGATATTCTCGAGCATGCCTTCGCCGCACTTCGTACATTTGCCCTTCTTTTCTTCGGCTATCTCCGCATTCCGCGCGAATCCACAGAGACGGCACAAAAGCACTTTATCTTCGCCCGCGTCCGCCTCCACCATAAACTCATGAGAATATTTGGAGAAATCGCCCCCTGAAGCCTCCGTGAGATGGGCCATAAGGCCCATCCGCTTGAATACGGCGTGGTAGGCATCTTTTACCCGCTCGTAGTATTGCTCGAGCGACGCGGTGTCCGCGTGAAAACTGTAAAGATCCTTCATGGTAAACTCCCGCCCGCGAAGGAGTCCTGATTTTGGCCTTTCTTCGTCCCTGAACTTCGTCTGTATCTGGTAGATGGCCTTCGGGAGGTCCTGATATGAGGAAATTATCTGTTTTGCAACCTCCGCAATGACCTCCTCGTGCGTAGGCCCAAGCCCCACATCGCGACCACCATGGTCCTTGAACTGATACATCACCTTTTGCATTCCCTCCCACCGTCCCGTCGCATCCCACGTCGCGCGCGGATGGAGCGCCGGCATGAGCATCTCGGCACCGAGCATATCCATCTCATCACGAATAATGGCGATAACCTTCTCGCGTACGCGAAACCCGAGCGGCAACATCGTGTAGACGCCCGCCATAAGTTTGTGGATGAAGTTCCCTCGGATAAGCAACTTTGCGTTCACCGCCGCTTCATCCTTGGGAAACTCACGTTGGGTTTTAAGAAAAAGGGTTGATTGTCTCATAGAGGAACGCTCTTTCACCATCCTAGGGGATGAGCCGACCGATGTCACGTACCGTAACCACCACCATAAGGAGCAGGAGAAGCGCAAATCCTACCGCGTGGGTGGCGCGCTCTATTTTCCGCGAGACCGGGGAACCTTTGAGCGCTTCGACCACCAGGAAGAAAAGTCGTCCCCCATCCAACGCGGGAAGCGGAAGGAAATTGAGGAGCGCAAGGTGGAGAGAGATGAGCGCCATAAGATTCAAAAAGGGCGCAACGCCGAACGACACGCTCCCCGCCACCACCGCAACCACGCCCACCGGTCCGGTAACCGCCTGGAACGTGTCGGCTTCCGTGAAAAGTCCAATGAAAAATTCCGCAAGGCCGACGAGAATCGCTTTCACGAGCTCTAATGTCGCTTCGGCGCCCTTTACAAAACTTTCAAAGAAACCCTCGCGGGGCATCCCGGTATCAAAAAGCGCGATACCGAGCGCTCCTTCTCCCTCGGGCGGCACCGCACGCCCTACTATCTCAAATGAGAGTTCGTCACCGCTCCGAAGCACGGTAAGCATAACCGGCACCCCATCCGAAGCGGTGGTATTCACAAGCTCCACAAATGCGTCGAGTGAAATTGGGTCCGTAAGAGGCATCTGGCTCTCGAGCGGGTTCGCGGCGCGAAGCACCAGATCGCCTTCGACAAGTCCCGCCATTTCCGCAGGAGAACCGGGCGCCACATGGGAAATCCCCAGATGCGATGCCGAACCGAGCATGAAAACCACCGAAAGCAAAAGCCATCCCGCAAGGAAATTCATTACCACGCCACCGCCTATCACCACCGCGCGTGCGCCTACGGATTTCGTTACGAACGCGCGCCGCGCATCGGGATCGCCGGCAGGAGGTGCGGTGTCCTCGCCGAAAATACGAACAAACCCCCCGAACGGCAGAAGGTTTATGCTATACCTCGTCTCGCCCTTCATCCACGAAAGCACTTTGGGAGGAAACCCGAATCCGAACTCATCGACGCGTATGCCGAATAGTTTTGCCGCCGCAAAATGTCCGAGCTCATGGATGAGCACGAGAAGTGAGAGTGCGATGATGACAAGAAGTACGGTCATGCGCGTATCTCCTCTTCCTTTTTCTCCACGAGCGCGTCCACCGCTTCGTTCCAGCCATCGGTCGCTTTTTGGATATCTTCCTTCGTGCGGAACTTTTGATCTTCGGTGAGTTCGCCTCCGTCAAACGCTTTTTGAACGCGCTTGTTCGCTTCATCGCGTGCATGGCGCACTTTTATGCGGTGTTCCTCGGCCACGGTCCCTATATATTTCGTCAGCTCTTTGCGGCGCTCATCGGAAAGTTCCGGCAGAAAGATGCGGATGACGTTTCCTTCCGTATTCGCGGTGAGACCAAGAGCAGAGGTCTCTATGGCTTTGGCCACCGCCGGCACCGCGCTTGCATCCCACACCTCAATCCGTATCTCCCGCGGCGGCATCACGCCCACGGATCCCAATTGCTTTACGGGAAAGGTTCCTCCGTAGTGGCTCACTTTGAGGTCTTCCACCAGTCCGGTATTCGGCCGATTGGTGCGAACGCCTGCGAGCGCGGTTTTTACCTCGTCCAAAAGCTTTGCGAGCACGTTTTTAAAATCTTGAAGAATGTCCATGGTCACCCGGATATCATATACGAAATCGCCTTCGATTGGAGGCGAGGATTCAAATTGAAGCGGGACGCCGCCTCAAAGCGGGCGAGGAGGAACGCGAGCGCGCGCGCCTCTCCCTTCACTCCCTTCTCCCACCGTGCAAGTATGAGCGATTCAAGTTCCTGCGCGAGCGTTTTATCGCTTTTCTTCGAGGCTTTTTTCTTTTCCGCAACAAGACGGAGCGCATATCCCACGCGGCCGAACGAGCGAGAAGAGACTGCAGATGCTTCGCGCAAAGGCACCTTGAACTCATGTACTAATGTTTCCGTCAGAGTTTTTCGCGCGAGCCGCGCAAAATGAACCTTTGCCATACGGCTCACAAGGGGCGGAAAGAGCGATTCGGGAGTTCGCACCGTCATAAGAATAAGTGCGTGTGAAGGTGGTTCCTCCATGATTTTCAGGAACGCGCTCTCCGCTTCCCACGTAAGAAGTTCGGCATCCCTTACGATGACCGTGCGCCGCGGAGAATGAAATGGAGTTTCCGCGAGAAACTTACGCACCGCGCGTACCACGTCGACTCCCACCGAGGTTTCTTCGGCGCCACATTCGATGACCAACACATCCGAAAGTATTGCGGCATCGTTGGTATTCCATTGCCCCCGTTCGAGAAAATGAGCGAATGCGCGCGCAAAACGGAATTTCCCTACTCCTTCATCTCCAAAGAAACAATACGCATGCCCGAGAAGATTTTCTGCGGCAAGTCGCGTGAAATCGCGGACATGTGCTTCATGTCCGAGAAATACACTATCGGCGATGGAGGAGCGTACGTTTGTAGACATCAAGATGACCTAAAATGGTAGCGGTGCCTTTCGCGACGCAAAGAATGGCGTCTTCCGCAAGGTAGGCGGAAACACCGAGTGTGCGCCGAAGAAACTCGGGGAGATCGCGGAGCTGCGAGGAACCTCCGGAAAGGATTATCCCCTTTTCCATGATGTCGGCGGCAAGTTCCGGAGGCGTCACGTTGAACACCGCCTGAATGGCGTTCGCAATTTCCACAAGGTGGGGGTTTATCGCCTCTGCCATCTCGTTCGAATTGACCACGAGATCGCGAGGGAGCCCGGAACGGAGGTCGCGCCCCCGTACCTTCATCTCAAGCCGGTTCCGATTCGGCACTGCGGTACCTATCCCTATTTTGATGTTCTCGGCACTCGTTTCTCCCACCGCAAGACCATACTTTTTTCTTATGAAATCCGTGATGGCCATATCAAAGCGGTTTCCCGCGACCCGCAGACTCTCCCACGTCACGATGCCCCCCAAAGAAATGACCGCCACTTCGGTAGTCCCGCCACCGATATTTACTATCATGTTCCCCTCGGCTGAATGTATGGGAATGCCGGCCCCGAGTGAGGCAAGGAGCGGCTCTTTCACAAGATAAACCTCTTTGGCGCCCGCTTCGCGCGCGGCGTTCATCACCGCGCGATACTCGGTGGATGTGATGCCCGCGGGAACGGAAATTACCACTTCGGGACGAATGAGATTCCACGCGCCAATACCCTTTGCGATGAAATATTTCAGCATCGAACGGGTAATGTAATATTCCGCGATGACGCCATCCTTCAATGGGCGGTAGGTCACAATATCGTCCGGCGTACGTCCCACCATTTCCTTCGCTTCCGCGCCGACCGCCAATACTTCTTCGCCGGGCTTCCGAAGTGCCACCACCGTCGGCTCGTTGATTACGATACCTTTGTCGGGATGGAATACCACGGTGTTCGTAGTGCCTAGGTCGATACCGATCTTCCGGATGAACATAATCGTCTTCATGCTACCCTCCGCCCTTCAAAAATTCAAACCGTTGGGATAGGGTGATGAGGTGCATACCACCACCAGACGCATAGTGTTCTATTCGCTCGTCGCACTTTTCATTGTGGGGGGGGTTGTGGCGGTAAGCATCGCGCTCGGGGTCACGGTAGGCACGGGTGGCGCGGTGCTTCGTACCGGTTCTCTTTTTGTCGCCACGATTCCGCGTGCCGCTGATCTATTCCTGAACGGCGCCCGGGTCACTGAAAATCCCGGCATTCTCTCCGGGGGCACGCTCATAAAAAATCTTTCTCCCAACACGTACGAAGTGCGCGCCGAAGCCGAGGGTCGAATACCTTGGCGTGCGTCTCTTCCGGTGACCCGAGGTATCGTAACGCGTGCCACCGATATATTTCTCTGGCCAGTCACGGCAAGCACTACCGCAATAACTCCCCGCGTTGATTCATTCGCTCTTTCCGCGGGAATCCCTGTGATTCGCTCCTTGGATGGAACTTTGTCGCTGGACGGCACGTTTATGCGGGGCGCCGCAATCGCCTATGCCTCGGATGATGCCGCTACGCTCATCACGCGCACCGAAGGGACTGTCTATCTCGTAGGTAAAGATGCTGAGAGTTCCACACTCAACCTTTCCACACTCTTTCACTCGCTCAAGGAGCGTGAGCTCGATCTTCCCGGCATCGTTCCGTTGATAGATATCCGTCCCCATCCTTTCAGCGCAGGAAAATTTCTCATCGTAACCGAAACTTCTCTCTACGCGCTCGACACCAGGCGCATTTCCCTCGAACGCCTCGCCACCATCGAACAGGTGGCTCGTGTCGCATGGAACGATTCCGAAGTGTTGCTTCTCGGAGCCGACGGATCGCTTACGGCGGTGGACTTGGTGTTCAAAACCGTGGCTACCGCGCCATTTGCATCGGGAGCCATCGCCCGTATGGAAAGTACCGCGGGAGGCGATAAATTGGTGTTCCTTACTGCGGAAGGAGAGCTTACCGCATACTATCGCGCGAGCGGAAGCCGCGTGGTAATTGCCGACCGCGTGACCGAATTTTCGCTCTCCCCCGGAGGCGCACGGGTAGCGTACGCACGTGAGGGAAAAATCTCCCTCTATTTTCTTGACCACTACACGGGAGATAGACTCGTGCCTCAGGCAACCACTTTTCTTCTATGGGAAGGAGGCGCGCCTCCTCACGCGCTCGCGTGGAATTCCTCGCTTCCCCGTTATCTTTTCTTCCTCGCAGGAAACGAGCTTATCGCCGCGGAACTTGGATTTCACGGGGAGCAAAACCATGTGACGCTCGCACACCGCGTGAAAGAGTTCGCGTTCACCGGGTTCACCGCATACGTGCTCCATGAGAGCGGAGAGTTAATGGCGCTCTCATTCGAGGAATAACGCTCCCCGACCCTTTCTATCCCAACAATGGAAAGCCCCACATATAGTGGGGCTTTAGAAAACTACCTCTTTCTCCATTGCTGAGGCCTTCGCGCTTTCCGAAGTCCCGGTTTCTTGCGCTCCACCATGCGTGGGTCGCGCTTCAAAAACCCGAGCGTTTTCAATCTAGGTCGATTTGCGGCGTCGATGGTGACGAGCGCACGCGCGATTGCGAGGCGAACCGCCTCCGCCTGGGCGCGCACACCTCCCCCCATCGCACGCGCAGCAACCTCCGCGTCCTTCATGGATACCGCCAAAAAGGGCGCCGTAACCGTCGTTTGAAGCTTCTTAAGCGGGAAATATTTCTTAAAATCCTTCCCGTTCACCGTAATCGAAATGCCTTTCCCTCCCGCAACCACGCGAGTGCGCGCCACGGCTGTTTTGCGGCGTCCTATCGCGGCGACGTACCGGCCTTCCTTGTGCGCGGGGCGCGACGGTTTTGCGGGGTTGGTTTTTTTGAGCATGGTCATAAAAGTTATGAGGTGATGGTAAGTCTCTTCATCCGGCGGGCAAGCAGCTTATTCTTCGGAAGCATGAGGCGCACCGCGTTTCGCAAAACCCACGCAGGGTTTTTTGCATACACATCCTTCAGCGAACGAACCTTCAAGTGACCGAGAGGTCCCGTGTGACGATAGTAGAATTTGCCGGTTTGCTTTCGCTCGGAGAGCGCAAGCTTGTCGATGTTTTTCACCCTCACGCGGTCATTTCCCTCAAGCCGCGGCTCATACGCGGTCGAGTGTTTCCCTTGGAGAATGCCCGCAATCTCGGAGGCTATCCGCCCCAATCGTTTTCCTTTTGCGTCGATTTCGTGTTCCATAGCGATTGGTGATTATACAAATTCAATGACCGCCATTTTCGCGCCGTCGGTTTTCCGCGCACGAGCCTGTTTTATCACGCGCGTGTATCCGCCGGCACGGGATGCGTAGCGCGGCCCAAGCTCGTGGTACGCCTTGTACGCCGCCGCTTTCGGCAATTTCTGCACAAGCATGCGCAACGCCGCCACATTCTGTTTTTTCCCGTACGTCACAAGCCTTTCCACCACCATGCGGAGCTCCTTCGCCCGTGCTTCGGTGGTCGTGATACGCTCACGGGTGATAAGCTGCCCCGCGAGATTCCGAAGGAACGCGCGACGCTGCCCTCGCTCGCGGCCGAATTTTCTTCCCTTGTTCGCGTGCCGCACGGTTACTCCTTCGTTACTTTCTTCCGCTTCGTTTCGCGCTTCTCTTCACTGGGTGCTTCCGCGAGCGGCTTTACCTCGACTGCGGCTGTTTTTTCAAAGTGATCCTTAAGAATATTCCCTGCTTTATGGAGCGCTTCGGAAGGAGAGATGGAGCCGTCGGTCTCCACTTCCAAAATGAGACGGTTGAAGTCGGTACGGTCCCCTACGCGCATGTTCTCTACCGTTGCGGCCACTCTGACCACAGGCGAAAAAATCGCGTCGAGCACCACAGTTCCTACCGGGAGCCGCTCAAGGCGACGCGCCTCCGCGGGCACATACCCCAAGCCCTTTTCAACGGTGAGCTCCATATCAAGCTCGGCGGTTTTTTTCGTAAGGGTCGCGAGGTGGAGGTTGGGATTCACCACTTTTGCAAGCGTGGTCGCCTCGATATCCGCGGAGGTCACCACACGTTCGCCCTTCACCTTGAGGGTGAGGACCTGTGGTTCGTCCGCAAAGAAATGAAACCGAACTTTTTTCAAGTTCAGGGTAAATTCCACTATGTCCTCAAGCATGCCGGGAACGGTGGAAAATTCATGGTCCACTCCTTTTATCTTTATTTGGGTGATTGCCGCGCCGGGAAGCGAAGAAAGAAGCGTCCGGCGGAACGCGGTACCGAGCGTGTGGCCGTATCCGGTGTACAGGCCTTCCATATGGAATACGCCCACATTCCCTTTCTCGGAAACGGTCTTTATAGAAATGGTGTCGCTGAGGTGTGAGTATTTCATAACGCGGTTCTTATAGTACCAACTTTCCCCGAATGAATCAATATTATCGGTCGTAGAACTGGCTCGCGAGCGAAATTTCGAATGGGAACTGGTGGTCGTCTTCGCTCGGAAGTTTCACGCATTTTCCCTCGAATTTTTCCGCATCGAGCGCAAACCACCCCGGGCACGAGTACTCTTTGAGGCGCGCGCCGAGCCCCTCAAAAAGCTTGCTCGTCCTCGATTCGGGGCGAATCGCAATTAGGTCTCCCACGCGAACCTCATAGGATGCGGTAGTGACCTTCCTCCCATTTACCACGATGTGGCCATGTGAGATGAGTTGGCGGGCAATACGCGGGGATTTTGCAAGCCCGAGCGCGAACACCGCGTGGTCCAAACGACGCTCAAGCGCGTTTGCGATAGCGATAGGCGAATCGGCGGAAAAATATTTTTCCATTTGGCGGTTCGTAAGCCCGAAATACACTTGGATGCGCTGCTTCTCTTGGAGCTGCCGTCCATATTCGGAGAGCTGGCGCCGCGCATCTTTGTGCTGTCCGGGTCGCTCTGGTCGCCGCACGGTAACGCACTTCGGCGAATTACAACGATCACCTTTCAAAAAAAGTTTTGCGCCGAGCGAACGTTCCTTTTTTTCTTTTGCGTGTATGACTGCCATGGCAATGTATTATACCCTTCGCGTCTTCCGCGGGCGCGGTCCGTTGTGCGGGATAGGAGTGATATCCTTTACCGACTCCACGGTGAATCCTTTTGCGGCGAGAGTGCGAATGGCGGAGTCTCTTCCCTTGCCGATGCCGCGCACAAATATTTCGACATTCACGGGTCCCGATTTCTTCACCTTCTCCGCGATGGCCTCAGCCACCTTGGACGCGGCGAAAGGCGTTGCCTTCTTGGGTCCCGAAAATCCGATGGAGCCCGAAGACATCCACGTCACCACGCCCCCTTGGTCATCCGTCACGGTAATCATAGTGTTATTGTACGAAGCATTCACGTAGATGCGCCCATGCGCGACACGCGTGGAAACGCTTTTCGCGGCTTCTTTCGCCGCGGTGGCTTCCACCGCTTCTGATTCCTTCACGAGCTCTGCCTCGCTTTTTGCCGCAACTTTTTTCTTTCCCATATTATTTGAGTTCCACCTTACGCTTGCCGCTTCCTGCGGTCTTTCTCACGTTGCCTCGCACGGTACGCGAGTTCGTCTTGGTGCGCTGACCACGCACGGGAAGTTTCCGAAGGTGACGAACGCCACGATAGGCCTTGATGTCCTTGAGACGCGCGATGTTTTGCTTCACCACCTGACGCAATTCTCCCTCGATCTTCGTGGTTTTCTCGATTGCGGACTGGATGCGATTCACCTCTTCCAGTGAAAGTTCCTTCGCGCGCTTTTCGGGTGAAACTTTCGCGGTCGTCACTATTTCCACGGCGCGCGCACGACCTATCCCGTAGAGATAGGTGAGGGCGATGGTTACTTTCTTTTCATCTGGAATGTTTACTCCCGCAACACGCATATGATTTATCCTTGGCGCTGTTTATGTTTCTTCGTGATGCAAATGACATACACCCGTCCTTTGCGGCGGACGATTTTGCATTTTTGACAGATTTTTTTCACTGAGGCGTGAACTTTCATAAATAAAAAAAGCCATCTTAAAGTCTTCGCACGATGCGCCCCCGCGTGAGATCGATAGGGCTCATCTCCACCACCACCGTATCACCGGGAATCACGCGGATACGGTTTATCTTCATTTTGCCGCCGAGGTGAGCGAGGACATTCGTCCCCTTCTCTTTGAGCACTACCCGGAACGTAAGCCCCGGGAGCGTCTCCTCGACGACCCCTTCCATCCGTATCGTACGTGTTTCGTCGGCCATTCAGCTCGTGTAGGTGCCGTTCCAATATAAGGAAAATGGCAGAGAGTGTCAACAACCGGACTCCTATTTGCCCTTCAGAAAAAGGTGTGGTACGCTCCTTCTATTGTTCCGGTGTGTGGGACAATGTTCTTTCACCCTTTCTCTCATCTCTTTTCAAAAGGAGGTCGTATGAAGACCTTTCTCGCCCGGCTCATCCGCGCTCCGATCATGGCCATCGTGCTCATGACCGGTTTGCTCGCCATGGTCCCCGTCGAAGCCTCGGCCCTCGTCGTCGGCAAGAACATGCCCGCGATGGATCGCGCCTCCCCTATGGAATACTCGGATCAAGCGACCGTCGACCTGACGAAAGAGACCGCCATCGGACAACCCGTGGCACGTGCCGGTCCGATTGCCGCGACCATCGTGAGCGCATCGCTCCTCGTTCGGAACGAGCACTTGGCTCTCATCGACAATGCCGCTATTACCACGGTCAACGCGAATTCGGCCATCGAGATCACGGGCGTCCGGTCCAGGGGCAGTACGCAGCTCATATCACGTCGCTGCTAGCCTCCAGGACCGCTGAGAGAAAGATTCATCGGTACACGGCCAGGCATCCATTTCGGGTGTCTGGCCAATTTTTTTTATCTACAAAAAAGGAAGAAGATTCTCCAACGAGCGAATGTGTTCGTAGGGCGCGTGGAAATTCCCGAGCGAACCGCGTGCCGAGACAGGACCCCCGCCGGTAAGGGCGAGCAAGGGTGGCGAGGAGCGAGTGAGCGAGGAGAATTTCAGCCCACGGAGAATTTTGAGCGAGGTGGAAAATCTTCGCTATTCCACCGTCACTTCTATCTTTTCTATATTTTCTGGTACCGAGCGCACGAAGAACGGCGAGAGCGACACGGTCGCGACTTCCACGCCGGGAATGGCGAACACCGCCGCTTTGAGTTCGGCTTCTTCCTTCCCCGCCATTGCCGCGCGGAATGCATCCACATCAAAAGGTTCAGTGAACACTCCTTTCCCTTGCGCGGGGATTGTAAGCGTATTTTTCGCGAAATCCACTGTGGAAGTGCCGAGGGCGTAGGAAAATTCCTTCGCCGCAAGCTCTTTTGGAAGTGCGCGGCTCGCTTCGTTGATGAGTGCGTCTTTGAGCGTCGGTTCTTCAAATACTATCTGTTTCATCACCGCTTCACCGAACAGATGAAAAGTGTGGGTGTTTTCAGCGTCCGCTTCCACTTTTTCTGCCACAAGTGTAATGCGTCTGCTTCCCGGGAGTGCGGTGAATCTATCAGAAAGAATGATGAGAAACTGGCTTTCCAGGGCGTCGGTGAGCGCATCGATAAGTTCTGCCCGCGCATTGGCGAGTTCGGCCACAGAAGGTTTGGCGCGTTCTCCGGTGAATCCTCCCTTCATCCCCTGCTTCGCTTCCGCATAAAATCCTTCATACCGCGGACCTCCGGCGAATCCGGGAATACGCCATCCCGATGACGGGGGAAGATTGTAAGATTCTCCCGCTTCTTCCGCCACTACCGTCACTTCGATGGACGATGGCGTCACCTTGCCTCCCTCCACTTTTGCGCCGGGCACGGTCACCTGTCTCTCCAATCGGAATATTTTTTTGTCGGGAGATTCAAAACGGGTATTCCGCACAAGCGCTTGTGGCGCCGAGCTATACGAGTTGTACACCGTAAGAATTCCCGTGGCTTTCGCGGAAACCGTCTCGGTTGCTTCCGCGGTGAATGGGAGCGTGAGGTTTGCACGCGCTTCCAGAGCCTCACCGGGAATTACGAGTGCGCCGGGTACATTAATTGAAGTGCGGTCTGCGGCGACCACGATGGTCTTCGAAAACTCCGTCGGATATTTTTTCATCGTGAGCGCCACCACCGCTTTGGGAAGCAGGAACCATGCTCCTACGCCCCCCGCCACAAGCACCGCAAGAATCACGAGGGCCACGCGGGGCATCCGGCGAAACTTCCGATGGCGCACCACCTTGGGTGCCTCCTCTTCATAATAAGCAGCACTTTCTTCCGAAGCTCCTGTAAAAATAGGGGGGGCGCCCGCATCAATGCGGGTTTCGCTCACCGTGACCGAAAAAAAATCCGGTTCTTCCGCCTTTTCTATAGCCTTCACGGGCTCTGCTTTTGGGGGTGGCGGCGTTTTTTTCGCCACACGTTTCGTAGGCTTCGACGTGGTTACCACTTCTTCCTTGCGATCCCTCATCTCCGGACGACCGGCGGTCTTTCGACGGGGTACGATATCGGAGATTCTTTTTCTGTTCTTCGACTCTGTCATCGGTCACATTATACCCGATTAGGACGACGAAACCTTAGCGGCGTATCGAGCGCGCGACGCCGCGATTACGTGGGAACGAAACGAACCCCGCGGTGAGGGAAGCACCTTGAGCGTTTCCGCGGAAAACGGGTCATTGGTTTCTCCGTCGATCGTCATTTTGATGTAAAACTCCTGCGTGCCGAGATTTATCATATCTTTCGCTTTGAACACGGGGTTCATTTCCACCTCAAGGCGTGCCGCATCTTCTCCACTCGCCCGAAATACAATGATGGTCCCCACATTGCCGAGAATGGCGGCCTGCAGTCGAGGGGCGAGCTGCTCCAAATACTGGTGGCAAAGCGTAAGACACATCCCGAACTTGCGCGCCTCGGAAAGGAGGTTTTCAAAAGTCTCGGTCGCACACCCGTGGAATTCATCGAGGTAGAGATAGAAATCTTTTTTCGCCGATTCGGAAAGGTTTGCGCGCGCCATACCTGCCTGCTTCATTTTCGCGATAAGAAGCGCGCCGAGAAAATTCGCGTTCTGGTCTCCCAGCTTCCCCCGCGCAAGATTGGCGAGAAAAATGCCCCCGCGTTCCATTATCGCGCCCACATCCACTTTATGCTCCTCGCGCTCGAACACGGTCCGAAGGAGCGGGTGGAGCACGAATTGCGCCAGTTTGTTCACTAAAGGAACGATGGCATCGCTCTCGTATTGCCGCACCCATCCCTCGAATTCGTTGGTAAAGAATTTCCGCACGATATCGTCTTTGACATGCTTCTTCACTTCTTCGCGATATGCGGCATCAGTGAGAAGCAATATCATCCCGCGCATGGTGGCGTGAGGATAGTCGAGAAGCGCGAGGCACACAAAACGAAAGAGGTGCTCGATGCGAGGATTCCAGTGGGTGCCGAATTCCTTTTCCATCACCTCAATAAAACTCTGGGTGAGTGAATGCTTGAACTCCGCCGGAACTCCCGAGAGTGGATTCCACGCGAGCGGGTGCTCGGTATCGGACGGGTCGAACACGCATACGTCCGCAACCCTTTCTTCGGGGATAAAATCGATGAGTGAATCCACAAGATCGCCCTGGGCGTCCACCACCGCTACCCCATACCCGTGTGCAATATCCTGTCGCACGAGAAGCTCGAGCATTTTTGTCTTCCCAATGCCGCTTTTCCCTATGAGATACACGTGGTGGCGCCGGTCGTGGCGCTTCAATCCGAACACGAACTTCTTTTCCTCGATACCCGTAACATAGTTGGTGCGGCCGATAAATGAACAATCCTCGGGCCGCGCCTTCCCGAGCATGGGGAGCTCAGGTGGCGGCGGGGCATATTTTATGATTTGTATCCTCCCCGCGCGTATCATAATCGGCTATGAAGGAAGGGCGCCGAGCTCCTTGAGAAACTTTTCGTAGATGGCAAGGATATCTTTGGCGTCCTCGGCGTCGATGCCGAAATCGGGGGTATGCACCAATTCGTTCCGCACCCGATGCGCGCGCCAAAGTCGATCGAGAGAAGGATAATCTTCCGCACGAATCTGCTCGAGTCGATCCGCCATATGCTCTCCTTCCAGTCCCAACCCTTTGAGCGCGTCATCCACGCATTTATCGGCTTCGATGACGCCAAGCACCAGCGATTGAGGCGGCGATTGGAATGCTTTTTCCACAATCCGCGCCCATCGCGCGGAAAACTTTTCTTGGTCGAGCACGGGCACGCGCGCCGCTTCGGAAGCACGTCGTAAAAAATGGGGACGCAGCTCATACGCCTCCGTGAACAGCCAAAAAAGCACGAGGAGTAGCACCACATCGAAGAATATGAAGAATATCCGAACCGCAATGAGCATGTCCATCCAAGGGAATTCAATGACGGAAGTTACCAGATTTTCGATCGGCGCGAGAATGTTTGGCATGAAAATGCTAGTTGAAACGTCCTAGTTCCTCCTCCTCGCCGAAAATGGCGAGACCTGCGGGAGGGCTGGCGCGGCGGCTCTCGGTGCGCTTCACGTGTGGGACTGTCAAAACCACCGCGGTCGGCGGGTGGAACAGAGTCGCAATCCCTTTGGTGGTCATAAGAAATCGCGTCGAACCGAAATTCCAGTGATAGAGAAATGACGTCATAAACTTCCCCATCCATGTTTCGGGGGGCACTTCACGCCTGCGGTAATTCCAAAGAAGGCGTTGTTCCCGATATGAAAGGCGGACCTTCGGCGCCACATACGGCTTCGACCATACGTCGGCCTTCGTCGTCATAAGTTTGTTGGGCCTAAAACTGTTCAGGTCGAGCGCGGTGAATTGGCTGAATGCGCCGAGCGCGCCATGTGCCGGAGGCCCTTTCGCAAACGAATCTTCGGGCGCGATATACATGAGCCGTATGAGCGTTTGGAACGCGGGTTTTGAGAAATTTTCTTCCACCGCTTTCAACACGTCGGTGTGTCCAGGAGAGCGCGCCACCGTAAGCTCCTTGCTTCCTTCGTCCTCTTCCACGGAAATGGTTTTTGGCGTTTTGAGCTCGTTCAAAAGTTCTTCGAACTCCTCTTGCCAATCTCCCGGCGCCGGCGCGATGAGTATTTGGATTCCTACCACTTCGCCGCTCGGTACTCTTCCTAAAATCTCAAGAAACGTGGAAATGGGGTCGAATTGCTTTTCCTCCGCGATGTTCTCGAACTTGTCGTACGTTTTTATCGGGTATGCCGCATCCTTCGCGAGCACGAGTTCGGTCCCCCACATTTTCATCCGCCGCTCCTTCATCTCGTCGCCGCTTTTGGGAAACATGCCGATGTAGTCCTCCACCTCCTCGACCACAATGTCCGGGTAATAGGAATAGAACGCCGCTTCCACCACGCGGCGCTGTTTTGTATTCACGCGCACAAAAAACCGCACCACGCCTCCAATGCTCACAAGCTCCAGCGAAAACCACCGCGGCACCTCGCCATCAATATATTTTTCCTTGAACGTTCCGGGAGAATTCCGAAGTGAATGCATCGCGGCGAGCACTTCTTCCATACCTTGCGGGCTTTTTTTCACCTCACGCGGGATTTTGAGCTCAAGGAGCACGAATTCATCCTTCTCCTTGAAGCGCTCCTGGCGCACAAAAAGCCACAGCGACTCGAATATTCCGAGCAACACGAAGAAGAGGAGAAGGGGCCAGGCGTAGAGGAAGAAATTCCTGAGTATCTCCCATATCGTCTCGAAAAACGCATAGATAACCCATACTCCGAGCCCCACAAAGAGAAGCAGCATCCACACCTCTTCTTTTTTGAAGAATTCGGAGAAAAATTCCGTGATGTGGTTCAACACCTCCTTCAACATCGTAAAGTACCTCTATTGTACCCCAATCGGACCGCCGCGCCCAACAAAAAAGCCCCGATGCGGTCGGAGCTTTTCCTTACGCTTCTTTTACGCGGTACCGCCCATCGTCCAAGCGGTTGAAATACTTGCGGTTTTGGAGCGCAAGAAGCACCGTGTTCTGCTTCAGAAAACGCTGCTCGTTCACGAGTGCAAGCACCCTTTTTGCGTCCATCGGTCCGTTCCGCTTCAAAAGTTTCGCGATGACCTCGCGCACCGTCCCCCGCTCGTATCCATGTTCCTCCAAGGCATAGATGCCGCGGCCCACGAGTACGAATCGTTCGTCTTTGATGAGCTCGTTGTGCACCGTCTGCACGTGCGCGGGCTTCGCGGCAAGCTTGTATTTCGCGATGTGCTTCGCAATGTCCTCAAAGTGAAGTGGCTTCTCGTGCTTTTTGAGCACGAGGTACGCTTTGTCACGCACCGTTTTCGGTTCGATCTCCGCCCATTCGCGGAGCCCCACGTCGCCGAACACGTTCGTGCCGATGTGTTTCGGGATTGAAAGCCAGTGGCACGTCACCATGTCTTTGCAGAGCGCGAGGTGGGCTTTTTCGTCAACGATCTTTTTGGTGCCCGCTTTCTTGAAGAAATCGGTTACCTTTTTCACAAAATCCGCGAACTTTTTTTCCGCCGCCGCGTTCGTTGCCCAATAGGCATGCATTTCGTCGGTGGCAGGCGCATAGCGCGGCTCTCCCGCCGCGAGAAGCACAAAGCGTACTTTCTCGGCGAAATTTTTCACGTCCCGGTCCGACTTAAGAACCGTTTCGCGAAGATCATCCATGAAATTGTCGTCACGGCGCACTCCTCCCACGCTCCCCAAATGACGCGTCGCCACCGTTATAAGCGACTCCGCCTCGGCGCGGATCATCGGCGAGAGCTTTTTCATCGTCTGCGCTTCGATCTGGCGCACCCTTTCACGGGTCACCCCAAGCTCATCACCGATCTCCTGGAGGGTTGATTTCGCGCCTCCTTTCAAGCCAAACCGCCCAACCACAACACGGCGCTGCTTGGGGGAAAGCATCGCGAAACAATCTTCCAAAAGTCGGTCTATCGATTTCATGGTTCTACGATACCATAATCGCTACTTTGGGTCAATCCCTCTTCCCTTTCCCCCTCCCGGAAAGATAGAGAAGCGGGCTCGCCACGAAAATGGAAGAATAGGTTCCCA
Organism: Candidatus Microgenomatus sp.; assembly: GCA_020724805.1. Classification (GTDB taxonomy): domain Bacteria; phylum Patescibacteriota; class Minisyncoccia; order UBA6257; family GWB1-50-10; genus DYGI01. The sequence goes on along the minus strand of DYGI01000002.1, from coordinate 43,177 downwards.
CCACGGTACCGACGAGAATGACGAGCGTGAAGTAAAAGAGAGACGCGGGACCCACTGCCATGAGCGCGACGAGCACCAACACGAGAGTGAGGGAAGTATTCACCGAGCGCGCAAAGGTTTCGCGAACACTCTGATTCACTATCCCCCCGAAATCCGCTTTCCCTTGGGCATGGAGAAGATTTTCGCGAATGCGGTCGAATACCACGATGGTGTCATGGACCGAGAACCCCATCACTACGAGGAGCGCCACAATGAAATTCGTATCCACCTCAACTCCGCGCACCGCGCCAAGCACCGCGAGAAGTCCGGTCGGCACCACAACGTCGTGAAGAAGCGATATAAGCGTTACCACGCCGTATTTCCACGATTTCACCGGCGCCGATACCTTGCGAAAAGCCCAGGCAATGTAGAGCGAGATGCCGACGAGCACGAAGATAATTGCGTTCACCGCTTTCTTCTGAAGTTCCGCGCCCACCGTTGGTCCGACCGACGAAAAGTTGAGCTCTTCAAGGGTGCCGAGTTCGGCAAGTGCGGTGCGGTACGCCGCATGGAGAGGCTCGTCGATCGCTCCCACACGAATGGTGATGATTCCCTCCTCGTTTACCGTGGCGTGCGCCTCAGCTCCTGCGCTTTTCAACGCTTCAACAACCGCGGCGGTTTCCACGCTTCCGTCGGTAAACCGTATCTGCCACCGCGTGCCGCCGAGAAGGTCTGTGCCGGGCGTAAGCCCAAACACGACGACCGCGGCAATGCTCACCGCCATAAGAATCGCGGAAAAGCCGAGGAACCATGATTTATAGCGAAGGAGTTCGAACATATTATTTGATGAAAACCCTCATGAGCGTCCGCGTTACGGTAATAGCGGAGAACATCGACATCACTACCCCGATGAAGAGGGCGAGCGCGAATCCTTGTACAAAGCTTGAGGTGAACGTGTAAAGCACCACCGCGGTAATCATGGTGGAAATGTTGGAGTCGCGAATGGAGGTCCACGCCCGCTTGAAACCTTCTTCCATGGCCGCGGTGCGCGCCGCGCCTTTCCGTATCTCTTCTTTCATGCGCTCGAACACAAGGATGTTCGCGTCTACCGCCATGCCGATAGAAAGAATGAACCCCGCGATGCCGGCGAGCGTCATGGTGACCGGAACGAGCTTGAACACCGCGAGCGTGAGCGCCACGTATATAAGGAGTGCCGCGACCGCATATATGCCGAGGCGGTGGTAGTACACAAGCATGAATATCATCACCACAAGCGTGCCGAGCGCGCCGGCGAATATTGCCTTGGTGAGCGAATCCGCGCCGAAATCCGGATTTATGGTCTCCTGGTGCACGAGCGTGATGGGCGCGGGAAGCGCGCCGGCGTTGAAACGTTCCACGAACGCACGCGCCTCATCCAAGGTATAGCTTCCGGTGATGACCGCCTGCCCGCCGGGGATTTTCCCCTGCACCGTCGGCGCCTCAAGAAGTTCGTTGTCAATGAAAATACCAAGCGGCTTCCCGATATTCGCTTCAGTGAGTTGCTCGAAAAGCGCGGCGCCCTCATCGTTGAATTGGAGATAGATCTCCGGCGTGCGCACTCCCGCCTGACCAAACCCTACCTGCGCGGCTTTCACATAACGCCCATTCAGGGGGGTTGCGACGAACGCCGCCGTCGTAGTGCCGTTTTCAACGATTTCCTGCACTTCGCGGAACTCAAGAAAGGGGGTTGCGCCTATCTCTTCCGTGGCCGCGGTCACATCGCGTGTGCCCGCAAGCTCTACTACGAGCCGGTCTTCGCCCCCCGCCCGCGCGAGATATACGCGAGGCTCCTGTACCCCAAAAAGGTTCACCCTCCGCTCGATGACGTCGCGGAGCCCTTCCACCACCGACGCGCGGTCCGCACTCCCCACATTTGAGAGGTCGATGGCGTAGGTAAGCACGGTGCCTCCCGAGAGGTCGAGGCCAAGCGACCACGGCCGAAACGAGCTCAGTGTTTGCCACCACGGTTCGTACGAAAAAACCCCCGCGGCGGCGGAGACAATAACGAGGAGGGTGAAAATTCCGATAAGTCGGGAGCGGGACATACTGAGCAATTATGACGCCTTTTAGGGTACTCAAATTTTCCCCCGCGCGCAACATAAGACCGCTACCACGCAAACCGGCGCCGAAGGTAAAGGCGGATTTCATCCGCTCCCACTACGGTGAGACCGACGAGAAGCGCGATTCCCCACTCGAGTAAAGAGAGCGGTGTGGTATGAAACACTTCGTTCAGAAATGGAAACTCGAGCACGGCGATTTGGAATACCACCACGAGCGCGGTTGCCCCGATGAGGAACGGATTGGTGCCGGGCCGGATGGTGGCAAGTGAACGCGTGTCCGAGCGCATGGTCCATGCGCGAAACCACTGGAACGCCGCAAGCACGGTAAGTGCCATAGTCTGCGCTTTTATGAGATCCCCACCCTCGAGATAGCGCAAGAACACTAGAAACGTCCCAACCATCATGAAGAGCCCCATTATCACGCTTTCCGCCGCCATCCGCCCATCTACGAGCGCGCGCCGCGGGCGCCGGGCGGGCCCCGTGAGGAGGTCTTGTTCCTTCGGTTCCATCGCAAGCGCAGCGACGAGAAAAGTGTCGGTCACAAAATTGAGCCAGATGATCTGCGAGGGAACGAGTGGAAGTGCGAATCCTGCAAAGATGGCAAAGGTGATGAGGAAGACCTCGCTCATATTCGTCGAGAGGAGATACTGGAGCACCTTGCGAAGCGTGCGATAAATGTTTCTCCCTTCTTCCACCGCAGAAACGATGCTCCCGAAGTTGTCGTCGAGGAGTACGATGTCCGCCGCTTCCTTCGCCACCTCGGTGCCCGAACGTCCCATCGCCACCCCGAGGTCGGCCGCCACCAAAGGCGGCGCGTCGTTCACGCCGTCACCTGTCATCGCGATGATCTCACCGCGCGCGCGGAACGCCTCGATAATCCGAAGTTTATGTGCTGGAGTCACGCGCGCGAATACATCCGTCTCTCCGAGCGCGTTCGCTACTTGTTCGCTCGTCATCGTCTCAATATCCTCGCCGGTAAGGACCTTTCCGTTCTTTTTTAAAATCCCCGCCTCGCGCGCGATGGTCTCTGCGGTGAGCTTGTGGTCACCGGTTACCATCACCACCCGCATGCCTGCAGCCTCAGCACGACGCAATGCTTCGGGTACCTCAGCCCGAAGAGCATCCTTCATTCCAATGAAGCCCCCGAAAGTAAGCGACGGCAGAGTTTCGGTAGAAAGTTTTTTCGGAACCCTTGTCGAATACCCGAACGCAAGGACACGGAGTCCGCGCCGGAGCATCGCGTGGAGCGTTTCGGTCGCCGATTCGCGCTCGCCCGCAGTGAAACGCGCGGTGACCCGCGGCGAGGAAAGAAAAGTTTTTGCGCGCGCCATTACGGCTTCGGGGGCACCCATCACAAAAAGCGCGTCCTTGCCCCGGTCGTCTTTCCGCACCGCCGCACGAAACTTATGTATGTAACTGAACGGCACCTCATTGAGGAGCGGGTGCGCCGCCTCCCACGCCGCGTCGCGGAGCCCAGCTTTTTCTGCAAGCACCAGGAGAGCCGCCTCGGTGGGGTCACCTCCCACTCGCCATTGTTTCGAACCTTCGTCGTAGGAAAGGCGCGCGGTCGCGGTGAACGCCGCGGCATGAAGCGCGGGCATGAGCACGCGATTGCGCAGAGGCTCCACAGCTTCCTTTTTTTCGTTAAAGAACGCACCCACCGGCTCATATCCTTCTCCGGTAATGCGGAACTTCGTTCCGCACGATACCACCTCGGTCACGAGGAGCTCGTTTCTCGTAAGGGTGCCGGTTTTGTCGACCGCAATGATACGGGCTTGGCCAAGCGCCTCGACCGCATGGAGTTTTTTCACAAGCGCGTTTTGCTTTGCCATGCGCCACACGCCAGTCGCGAGGATAAGGGTGAGCGCCACCGGCAACCCCTCGGGGATGAAGGAAACCGCGAGCGCCACGCCGAGCGTGAACATATGAACGTATGAATAGTCGTAGAGGAACACACCGACCAAAAACAGAAGAAAGAGGAACACTATAGTGCCGACCGTAAGCACGCGCGCCAACACGCGAAGGTTTCCCTTGAGAGGAATCTCGGTATCGAGCCCCACAATGGCCTCCGATATTTTCCCGAGTTCGGTATCGCTCCCGGTCGCGACCGCGACACCGAAGCCGTTCCCGCCCACGATGGTGGTACCGCGAAAAACCATATTTTCCTGCGCGGAGAGCGGCAGGGCATCCTTCGCGCGGGGAGCGAGCGCCGCGTCCGTCTTGTGGACCGGCTCCGATTCGCCGGTCAATGCGGACTCGTTCGCACGAAGGTCATGCGCTACGACCACACGAAGGTCTGCGGGTACCTTCTCGCCCTCGGTCAGCACCACCACATCGCCCGGCGCGACATCCCGGTCCGGGATGACCCTCTCGCGCCCTCCGCGCACGACGGTGGCTTTCGTCTCAACGAATTTTTGGAGCGCCCGGAGCGTGTTTTGCGCACGCCCCTCCTGGACCGCGCCTATGATCGCATTAATGAGAAGCACCCCGCCGACGATCACGCCATCGGTAAAATCACCGAGAAATGCGAGGATGGCGCCCGCCACGAGAAGGAGATAGATGAGCGGGCTCCGAAACTGGTCGATAAAAATGGAAACGGGGCCGCGCGAAGGCGGCTCCGGCAACACATTGGGCCCCGCCACCTGGAGCCGCCGTGCGGCCTCTTCTTCCGGGAGTCCGGTCATTGCGCTCCCCGTATGGGCCCATACGGCGGGAACGGTTTCTTCGTACCAACGTCTCATCGTTTATCCCCGCTTCATGTGCCGAAGCGCGTAGTTTATGTCCGAACCAACTTTCTTTCCCGGGTTGAAAATGTGGTGAGGGTCGAATATCCGCTTGACCTCTTCGAAAAGCGCATAAATATCGGCGCCGAACATGTCTTTAAGATACGGGCTCCGCACCAATCCGTCGTTATGTTCGCCGGTAATCGAGCCGTGATAGCGGAGAACGAGCGCATACACTTCGTCCATCGCGGGCTTTATCTTCGCGCGTTCCGCTTCGTCCGAAAGTTTCATGAGGGGAATCACATGAAAATTTCCCTCCCCCACATGCCCCGCCACGGTGGCGAGGAAACCGTACCGCTCGAGTATCGCATAGAGCTCGGGGAGAAATTTCGGAAGATGTTCGGGTCGCACCACGATATCATCGATGAAGGGCGCGGTGCCGAGCCCCTTCACCTTATGGCGGAGAAGGTTGAAACTTTCCCGCCGGATAATCCAAAACTTTCGCGCGGCGCGTGCGGAAGGGAGTATCCGCACGGTCCCTTGAAAGGGCGGCAGGGCACGTTTCAAAGCAACGAGCCTTTCAAGAACGGCCTTTTGATTCTCTTCCTCGAACTCCACCATGAGAACGAAGGCGGGAAGTCCTTTGAAAAGCACGGTGAGCGCTTCGGGGATGAACGCAAAGAGAAGTGAGAAGGGGTTCCTCGCAAAAAGTTTGAAAAAACCGGTGAAGTGCTTCAGGGCGAGCCGGAAGGTATGCCGGTCGAACGACTCCACGCTGGTGGGCTTCAGAGGGAGAATGACGTTTACGATATCGGCTAAGGGCGCGAGCTCTTTAAGAAAAATGACGAGCATCCCTGAGTGAGCTTCGGGTTTAATGAGCCGAAACGTAACTTCGGTCGTGATGCCGAGCGTTCCCTGCGAACCGATAAAAAGCTTGGTGATATCGAACGTCTTCCTGTCCCACACGTCCCATAGGTTGTACCCGGCGGAGTTCTTCGCGACATTCGGCTTCGCCGCTTTCACTTTGTCGTAGTTTGTCTCAATAAGCCCGTGGAGCTTTTTGTATATTTCTCCCTCAAACGTGCCGAGTGATTCTTTTGTGGCAAGCTCGGCTGCGGAAAGCGGCTTTAGCTCATATTCGTTCCCGTCCGCGAGCACTGCTTTCAACTTCGTCACAAAGTCATGTACCTTGCCGTACTTCAACGTCTTCTCCCCTGCGGCATCGTTCCCCACCATGCCACCCAAGGCGCACATCTCGCGTGAAGCGGGGTATGCCGGCATGAGATAGCCTTTGGCGAGCGTCGCTTTCTCGAAATCGCGGTAAAAGCACCCTGGCTCCGCGGTCGCGTACCCTTCGGGCGGCCCGCCAGTCACATTCACGCGGTCACCCACCTCGAAAATTCGGTTCATGTGCTTCGTGAAATCGAGCACGAGCGATTCGGTAAGCGGACCGCCGCTCATACAGCTTCCGCCGCCCCGCGCGGTGAGCGAGATTTTCTCTCCCGCCTGTGCGCGCTCGGTCGCGTACCGCACAAGCGCTTTTACGTCTTCCACATCGCGCGGCGACACAACAGCCGCAGGGGTTACTTCAAACAAACTCGCATCACGCGCATATTTCGCACGCGTTGCTTCGTCGGCTGCCACTTCGCCTTTCACCACACCCATAAGCGCGGCAATGAGTGCTTCCTGCATACCGCTCATTTCTTTTCGTTTTCTTTCTCTAATTGCTTCTCTTCTTTTTTCACCTCGCGCGCGGCAAATTCTTTTTTGGTGTGGAAATTCGCGAGCGCAAACACCACCATACTTCCAAACACGATACCCGCCATGTTAACAAGAAAAAGAAGAAATGCGCGGCTTACAATTTCTATTTCAAGTCCCGCAAGCGCGATGCCTGTTACCGCAAGCGGCGGGATAAGAGTTACCGCAATGGCGATTCCCGGAAGCGTCACCGAAAGCTGCTCTTTAATGAATGCAAACGATGCCGCGGCACCCGCCACAAACGAAACCACAAGATAGGCGATGGAAGGCTCGGCGGTTGCGAGAAGAAGCGCGGGGAATGCAAGACCGCCAAAAAGAAACGAAACGATAATCGCGCCCACCAGTGCAAACACAATGGAGCGCATAATGATGAGTCCGGAACGCGCCACAAGGGAAAAGTCCGCAATCACAATGCCAAGCGCAAAAGAAAGCACCGGAGAAAGAAGCGGTGCAATTAACATGCTTCCGATAACGATGGGAATGTTGTTGATAAGGACGCCAAGCACCGCAACGATTACGGAGCAGACTACCATGAAAAAGAATGCGGGGCTCGGCGTACTGGCCGCAAAAAGATTTTGAATAGCGGCGGTTTTTTCCGGTTCGCTCGTATGAAAGAGTGGCATTAGGGTTAGTATACCACGCTATCGCTCATCGCCTTTACAACGCTTGCCGCACGCGATATTCTCCGAATAGAAGTATTTATTCACTCATTGAAGGAGGTGTGCATGAGAAATGTTCCTATGAGCCGAGACGTCGTCGTACTGCCCGAGAAGGTCGGTACGGCGCGATGCACGATCGGCAAGAAATACCACATGTTCGACAAGCAGTTCGGTGACGCTCCGTGCACGAACTGCGGACGGGACTACTGCCGCGAACATACATCCACACGCGTGGAAAGCGCACTCACTCCGGGTCTCTGCACCGAGTGCGGCGAAGCATACCAGGAGGACGGTGCAGACGGCTTGCGACGCGTACGGAATCGCATATTCCGTCTTTATGGGAGCTGATGTGTGCGTGCCCGGTACCACCACAAGGGTGGTGGTACCGGGCTTGTTTTTTTATACGCGCGGGATGAAAATGGCGATATGAAAGGAATGGAGCAAATGCACGCGCCGGAATCGGAATCGAAAACCTCGAAGGAGGTAGCGGGAGAGCTCGTGTCGGTGCTTCTTGGTGAATTCACCAAAAAACATCTGGAACAACTCCGCCGCGGCGAGCGAGGTCTCGTGGAACAGGACCTTGCGGCATTCATCGACCGCGCAATCGGTGTCGCGAAGGCCGAGGAAGGTGAGGAGTTTGCACGCGAGATTGCTGCGCGCTTTGTGGACGAAATAGAATTCTGCTCGGCGGCATTCCAGGATTTCACCGACGTGGCAAAGGATGCCGCGCGAAGCGCCGAGGAAAAATACGGTTTGGAGCGTTCCGCAGGACCGGAAGAACTTTCCGAAGCCGCGTAGCAATACGCGGTTTTTCGTTGTGCGTCCGAGGGCTCAATCCACATGTTTCAATTTGGGCCATATGGCCCAAATTGAAGCTGTTATCTCCATATATGTTTACTGCGCAGACGAATATGGAAACTTCTCGCGAAGCGGTGTGCTTCGTCGCGTACGCGCACGAGCGTGCGCAGCGATACACCTTTCGGTAATCTCCCCTGTCCTGAGCCCGTCGAAGGGCCTATCACATCCGTCCGCTTCCGCGTTGGTCCCTTCGCGAGCCCCACGATAGGAATCGCAAGTCCTGCGTCTTTCATCGCGGCGCGCGCCGCATTCACCTGTCCTTTTCCTCCGTCTATCAGAATGAGGTCCGGCAACGGCCAGTGGTTTTTGAACCGCCGCGTCAATATCTCGCGGAGCATCCCCACGTCGTTCGGCGTATCAAGTGAGTGAATCTTAAAAAGGCGATATTCGTCTTTCGCCGGTTGGTCGCCCCGGAACACCACCATACTGCCAGTCGCGGACGTGCCTGAAATGTTCGAGACATCGTATCCCTCGATACGCAACGCCTTGATCGGTACGCCGGGAAGAGCAAATTCACTGTCCTTGATGAGCGCGATATCCTGAACGTGCTTCAACGCAAATAACTGCTTCCGATAGACGGCTGCTTTTTCAAATTCCTCCCGCTTCGCCGCTTCTTTCATCGCCCGTTCCAGTTCGCGAAGTATCGCCTTCCTCTTTCCCTGAAAAAGCTGCTTCAGGTGGCGGATGTTCGCCGCATATTCTTTCGGGTCCGCCGCGCCCACGCACGTCCCGGGGCAAAGCCCGAGCTCGTATTCAAAGCACGGCCGCTTCCACTTACCTGCCCTAAGCTCAGCCGAAGGGTGGATGCTCCACGGGAAAATCCGCCGGAGCATGCGGAGCGCCTCGCGCACGCTCCCCCCTTGGATGAACGGCCCGAATATGTCGCCGCGCGATTTTCGTACCTCCTTGCCGCGGGTCAATATTAGACGCGGAAATTTTTCTTTGGTAAAAACAACGTAGAGAAAGCTTGTGTCGTCCTTTTCCTGTACGTTGTAGGGAGGCTGAAATTTTTTGATGAGCGCCGCTTCCACTATGAGCGCCTCAAGCGCTGTTTCGGTCTTTTTATGGTCAATTTTCCTGATGAGCGTGACAAGTTTTGAAATGCGCGCATCGTGCGGGCGCGTGAAATAGCTTTGCACCCTTCGGCGCAAGTTCGCGGCCTTGCCTATATAAAGGAGTACGCCACGCGCATCGCGCATGAGGTACACGCCGGGCGTCTCCGGCATCTTTTTCCAAAGTTTTTTCGCGTCCATACGAATCAGCATATCCTCCCCGCCCCCAAAAAGAAAAACCCCATCTATATCCTTTCGGATACGGATGGGGTATATGAGCAATCATCTCCCAGGAAAATACGGGTTGTGCCGCTGCTCGAGCCTCAGGCGCTTCTGAAGAAGCATCTTCTTCCGTTCCGCAGCGTTCATTTTCTTCGCGCGCGGTTTTTTCTCGACGCGCGGTTTTTCCTCCTCTGCGGAAAACGGCAGGGCTGATGAGGCGCGTACCGTGACAGATACAGAAACGGGCGCGCCCAGCTCTCTGCCATGTTCGTCGTATAACCTTCCACACTCGGGGCAAGCGGCGACCGCTCCCCGTGCTCGGTCGTCACTCGTGAGCTCACTGTCGGTGAGCGACGCACGGTCGGCCCAGCAATGGAACGTGGCCATGGGACCTCCTTATGTCGGCAAGTGATGTGAATACGTACCTTCTGCGGTGATTATACCGCACCACCTCGCTATCGCAAATTCTTTGACTGCCGAGACGGTAGAGGTGGGAGGTAGGTAAAAATCAATATGAGTTTCACGCGACGATTTCAACAAACAGCGAGGGCCGCCCGAAGGCGGCCCTCACTCGCGGCGCGAAGTACCTCACTTACTTCACGCGAAGGGCAAGTTCATTGCTCTTCGAAACCTAGTATACCAAATTCTGGTATCTTCTCATGAAAACTTATCCACAAACATTATTTCCTCCAAAACCCGCATAAAATTTGACTTTTTTGTATAATTTGGTATAATACAGGGGCAATATTAACAATCACAAATCACTGAACTGAACGGAAGGAAAGGAGTGTGCGGGATGAAACGCATGACGAAATATTTGGCGATTCTGATCGCCGCGTCCGTCCCCCACTTCGTGGCGGAGGGACAGAGCTTATCAAAGAGTACTGACACCATCGCGTTCGAGCAGGTACTGAACAACTGGGACATAAATGTGAGAGCGCTTATGGTAAACAAGCGAGGACATATCCTTGCAGGCATAATTCCATTCACCAACACATCAGGGCTTTGGGAATCGCGCGACAACGGTAAAACATGGGTAGAAGTGGGGCCGAGTCGTGGATTTTATGACAGCGAGGGGTGGAACTTCGCGGTGGACGACTCCGGATACATTTATGTAGCGGGTTTTCCCTACGGACTTCATCGGTCAACTGACGATGGCGACACGTGGGAAAAAATGAGTGGCGCTCGCGTAGGGTTACCTGCTACAAGATGGGGCTTTGAGCTTGGCGTCAATCCGAGCACTGGCGGTTTCTTCTTCGCGACAGAGCGAGGACTCTTCCGCTCCACTGACCGGGGCGTAAAGTGGGACACGCTCACAAACGGAATCCCTGACAATCCCCACGCAGGAGATAGTGGTCACGGTCCCGACCGGCAAGAGTTCAGATCCCTAACATTCATCGGTGACACATCATACATCACAGTAGGACCAGGAGGAATCGAATTCCTACCGAACGGGGTGTACCGTTCCACGGACAATGGGGATAGTTGGACACGATCCTCGAGTGGAATCACTCTGGGAGCATCAATTACCACACTTGTTAAACTCCCAAACAACTACCTTCTTGCTAGCGGACTCTTGTACAATGCTCCGCCAGGCGAGCCACCGTTTAGTAAGACCAATAACATCTACCGCTCGACTGACTACGGCGCAACGTGGCACGTGGTGAAATCGAACGTGAAGGTTTGGAGCCTGGTTCTCGGTGCCGACAATAGTGTCTTCTCGTGCCAAGAAATGGGCAATGGAGGTCTCTATCGGTCAACCGATGATGGTTCGACGTGGGAGCTCTTAGGTCTCCCAGGAGAAAGCGTCCAGTCGGTCGTAATGAAGGACTCGGCGGTATACGTCGGAACATGGAAGGGAATATATAGAGGCATTCTTTCTTCCAAACCGGCAAACCACAGCCCGATTCTCCTTTATTCTCCTGGCGACACCGTGACGTACGGAGGGACGTTCTTCAAAAGAACATACTTCGCCTTTGATACTGATGGCGACCCAGTCACGGTAAGGCTCGATTCCGCCAAGAGTCCCTCGTGGCTTTCGGTAGACTCCACAAAGAGCGAGGTGTGGGGAACGATACCGTACGCCCTGCACGACCATACCTTCCAGTTCCGCCTTGTCGCCACCGATATCCACGGCGCGACAGACAGCGTAGATTCGCCTGAATATCGCGTTGATCGTGTAGTAAAGGTCGAGGAGACGGAAGTTCCGAAAACGTTCGCGCTTTCACAGAACTACCCGAACCCCTTCAACCCTGCGACCACGATCGAGTTCGCCATACCGACGAGGGAACGTGTCCGCCTTTCGGTAACAAGCATTCTTGGCATCGAAGTATCGATACTCGCCGAGGATGTTTTCGAGAGGGGGACCCACCGCGTCACGTGGGACGCATCAGGATTGCCGAGCGGAGTGTACTTCTATCGGCTGGAGGCGAATGGATTCGTCCAGACGAAGAAGATGCTCCTGCTTAGGTAGTAGTTGGTAGTAAGTAGTTAGTAGTGAAAAGCCCGAGAAAATTCTCGGGCTTTTATATTTCCGATACCAAATACCAGCTACAAGATACTACTTCTACTACCTATCCAAAACAATGAGTTGGGCGGTGAGGCGAATATTATTCGGACATAACTGACTGCACCCAAAGGAAAACTCTCCGATCGATTCAGCATTAAAACCAACGGGACGCGTTTCCCCCTCTTCAATAACGTCCAGACGGAAATTATAGTGTGGAACCTCCAACTCAAAATCATAGGGAGCATCCTCCGCTTTCACATTGAACTGCACGCGGTCCCCTTCGCCCACCGTAATAGAGGAAGGCACAATCCCCCCCCTTGTCATCGTTATATTGAAAACTTTGAGTGCGGCACCTCGTATATCACTTTGCGGCAATGAAACTTCCTCTGCCGCGGGGGTAAGTGGGAGATTATTAATCACTTCTTCGTCCTCGTTGTTGTTCGAGCCGGATTGTGATGTATTCCGAACATCCATCTGTGTACCCCACCACACCAACCCAAAAATCACCAAAATCGCTCCTACACCTATAAAAATATTTTTCTTTTCCATAAATCCCTATCGATTACTCTCCCAAGAAGAACCCGGTGCAATAGCGAATTTGTGCCGTAATGGCGGCCGAAGGAGCAGAGCATTTCCGGTTATCACGCTGCCCCACAGGACAGTTCGTATCATTATCAGAGCTCGCATCGGTCGTGTAAGCAATCACGCGATAGAGATAATCCTTAGGACATTCGTTTTCATAGTTCGAAACCGGATGGGTGGTAACCGACCCTAATGAAATCGTACCATCAGGTAGGTAATTCCATGTCGATCCACCATCCGTGCTTTGCTCGATGAGATATCCTGAAACATCTGGAACTTCAGACCACGACAGAAGCACGCTCCCTTGCCCACCGTCGAGTGACCCGGAAGGCGATGTGGGCGCACTCGAGGGAGGCGGTATGCATACGACTTGACCGGCGGTTATAGTACCCGCAGTCGTCTGGTTGTCCGCAACGTCGCGTGCTCTTACCGTTTTAGTGGTTGTTGCGGTAGTAACTCCCGATTCCACCAACTGGTTTGAGGCCTGCCAGGTGGAACCGTTTGTAAAGGAGTAACCCGAGCTATTCAGACCGGAAGTTACATCCGTGGAAGAATTGATGGTCCACGTGATAGAGCGAGTCGCGGCGTCATACGCACAGGTACTCGCTGCGGAGCCAGTGGAGGGGTTAGGGGTCGGCGCCGTCTTGTCGACGCTACAGGTGTTACTCGTGATAAGCGTCGTGTTGCAGTTACTCGCGTTGTCGCAGACATTCGGAGTAACGTTGCAGGTCTGGCTCGCCCCATCGGTCGAGATAGTGCAGGTGGGGTTGTTCCCGGACGCGATGCCCGAGAACGAATCGGTGTAGGTGAAGGTCGAGACCCAGTTCGTGTTTTGCCAGCTACCGCATGCGGCGGTCTTCGAGCTGAACGCGGGCGCAGTAAGATCAATGCCAATCCCATTAGTCCACGCGGTATATCCGCTCGAGTTGCTCGCATTATCAGTACAAGATACCCGATAATAGTAGGTATTCCCCTCAGTCCCGATGAAAGTATGGTCACCATCGGTGCCCACCGAGCCGTTGAACACGAGGCCGGCGCCGTCGGTGTTGTTGACGTCTATCTGACCGGTGCAATCGGAGAGACCAGAGCCGCCCGTGTCGCTCGGCGTCGAGCTGAAAGTGAGAGAGGTGTTATTAGTCCAGGTGCCAGTGTCTGTTGGGCCAGTGATCGAGGGGTTTCCTGTGTCGAGACCGATTCCGTTAGTCCACGCGGTATATCCGCTCGAGTTGCCCGCATTATCAGTACAAGATACCCGATAGTAATAAGTGTTACCGGAGGTTCCCACAAACGTATGGTCACCATCGGTGCCCACCGAGCCGTTGAACACGAGGCCGGCGCCGTCGGTGTTGTTGACGTCTATCTGACCGGTGCAATCGGAGAGACCAGAGCCGCCCGTGTCGCTCGGCGTTGAGCTGAAAGTGAGAGAGGTGTTATTAGTCCAGGTGCCTCCGTCGGTCGGCGCAGTTACACTGGGCGCGGTAACATCTTTCACGCCCGGCTGACTCGCGTTCGCGGTGTTCGGTGACACTGTAAGTGTTGCAGCATAGGTCAGATTTCCTTGGCCAAGCGGCGTAAGGTTCAGAGAACCCGCCGACCAGGTACCGGAGGAACAAGTAGGCGAGGCGGTTACCGGTCCTCCGCCACCGGTCGATGTTATCGAAATACTCACCGTACCGCTCCCGCCGCTGCAGGTGCCGGAAACCGCTATCGCCGCCTGGTTCGCCGCGTTCACATAGCTGGAGTATGTAGTGATGGCAACCGCGAGATCTTGCGTGGTTGCCTGCGCAACCGTAGAAAGATCTGATTCATATTCCCTCCCGTTCGTTGATACATACGAACTCACGGCATACCGGTGGATTGTGTTCTCTAAGAGACTGCCGTCAGGGTGCGATGTTACATCAACTGCTTTTGTTGTGTACGACGCAGGTGAACAGCTACTCCCCGTACATCGACTGATTTTATATCCCGTTTCTCCCGCCACATTGCCCCACGACACGTTCACTTGGTTTGCGGCTACTGCGCTTGCACTCACTCCGGTCGGGGTCGCGGGCGTACAGGCATCCAGCGTAACCGCGGTCGGCGTAACTGTGTTGGAATAGTATCGCCGCCCATTCGTATCGACATATGCTCTTACATTGACTGCGGTGCACGAGGTACCACATGAGAGTGCCGCACCCGCAGTGCTGCAAAGTCCGGTCGCATTAAAGGTCGAAGAATTATAGTCCTGCACGCCTTGCGCATCCGTAACACGGAACCCTGTCTGGGTCGAAGGCGAACCGCCCGCCCAACTTATTTGAACAGTCGCCTGCCCCGTCGGAGTCTGTGAAACGCTCGTCGGAACGCCGGGAGTCGCAGCATCGGTCGTTGCGTCTGAAACAGCAGTGTAACCAGAGTAGTAAGTTCTCCCGTTTGTGCTCACGTAAGCCCGCACACGGTGACGATAGAGCGTACCTGAAGCAAGTCCCGTACTCGAGAAGGATGTGACGTTCTGACCTGGTGAACCTACCAGGGAGTAGCCCGAACACCCCGATCCGCTACATCGCTCGACCTGGAAACCAGTTTCGTAGTTGGTGGTGGGATTGTTCGAGTTATCAGTCCACGAACAGTTGATCTGACTCTGCGAGGCCGGGCTGCAACTCAACGCTGAAGGCGCGGAGGGCGTACAGGCATCGAGCGTACTCGGGGGGGTATTGAATGCGATGTTCGAGTCCCCGACCGCGTTATACGCTCTCACCCCCCATTTGTCGTAGCTTGTCGCACAACTCAACCCTCCTTCTTCAACCGAAGTGATATTCGCGCCAGTAGTGCTCCGCGGCGTAACTCCGTCACCACTGTATACCTTAAAGCCGGTTTCGTTCCCGGAGTTGTCGGTCCATCCAACTATGAGCGTGGTCTGTGAGGTTGGAGTGGCGGTGACTCCGGAAGGCGGAGTGGGCACGCTCGGACACGCGTTCGTCGACCCATATCCTGTCGCAGAAGTACCTGAGTAATACGTGCGACCGTTCGTCGTTACGTACGCCACGATCCCGTAACCATATTGCGTACCGCAACTCAAACCAGAATCGTTGTAGCTCGCACTTCCGCTCGCGCCGATATAGCCGCTGTTTCGATACACGTGGTAGCCAGAAGCGCCACTCACTGCACCCCACGTCACCGACATCGTCGTCTGGCCCGTACCACTTGCCGAAGGTGTGCTCGGCGTTGCAGGCGTACAAGCGTCGGTCGATGCGGTGGCGATGCTCGTACAACCGTAGTCGGAGCAGACACGGTAGCGATAGGTAGTGCCACACGAGAGACCGGTGTTGTTATAGCTCGAACTCTGGAAAACGTTCGCAAAATAAGTCGGCGTACAACTGCCGCTCCCCGAACAACGGTAGAGGTCTTCGGGACCGGTCGAATAATAGTCCTCGCCCCAACTCACGCTGATGGCGGACTGCGAAGTGGGAGTCGCGGAGATGCCGCTCTCCGAACCGGGGACCCAGTCCCACACCGCAGCTCTTACTTCTTCCATATCAAGCGGACTCGCAATCACCATCGCCCCGAAGAGGGCGATTATCCCGACCAGCAATGCAAAGCGTTTCATGATGGAAATTAGGTTATTCTATTTTCAACGTCCCCGTCATTTCACCTTTCGGGCAAAACTCAATGCAGTGGAAGGTATAGAAACCGGGGGTTTTGTCGCTTGTTTCGAAACCGAATCGCTGCACCGCACCAACTTCCGCAATCACGTCAAATCCTATCTTTGGGTCCTCAAAGCCGATGTCGTATTTATCATCAACCGCGGTGAACATAATCATGACGGGGTCGGGACGCTTCACCGTGATCTCGTTCGGTAAGAATTTTCCACCCTCCGCTTTTATCTCCACAATTGAGAGGCCATTCGTCGGCGCCACAATAACGCCAAACGGTCCGTTGTCCGATGTGTCATCGCCCCACCCGTCCGAAAAAACAAAGAACAGCACCAACGCTACCACCACCGCTCCCACAATAAGGAGCCAGGGGGACGATTTCGCTTGAGTCGGGGCTTCCATTCGATTCATTCCATTATATCAAACCTAAGTTTAGGGAAAGTGCCGTACGCTGGGGAAAAGCCTTTATTTGTTGATACGGTAAATAAATACCCCTTCCGTATTGAATATCTCCTCCAAAAATGGGCACGATTGGGAGGTACGCGTATAGGCGATATCCGCATCCATCCTCGTAAGATATTCCCGTTTCTCTTCGCAGGTGCTCTCAATAAACGAGATGCGCCCCGACGCGGGGTTAATAACAGAAGAGGTATTTTGTCCCGTCCGAAGAGTGACCTTGGAGACCAACCGCGTGAGGGGGGTCACTATCGTACCAACATCGGGATCCGCCACTACCTTTAACCCGCGGAGCGTAGGCTCGCCGCGGAGCCAACGGAGTGCCACAAGATCGTTCTCGTTCACGAGAAAATAGAGACTGGTGCCAGCCGGCAACCGAAAGTAACCGAAAAACACAAAAGAAAGCGTGAGTATGGCGAAAACAAGCACGAGCGTGCGTCGCCACCTCATCCCCCACTTTTCTGTGACCCACCCATACCATTCGCGCGCGAGTACCGCAAGACCGAGCACGGCCCAGAGCGCCGCCATCGCCGCAAAAAGATGGAATGCGCGCTGATGAAAAAGCAAAAACGAGACTCCTCCGAAAATAACCAACGTCACATTCATTGCCGCCGCGAGCAATACCCACCTGAGACCGCGCACCCAATCGCTCCGCCACGTCTTCCATACGCCGACGAGCGCAAACACGAGCAAGCCGAACCCGGTGACGCTCACCGCTCCAGGAGACTGTGCGAAATGAACCGTCGCATCAATAGGAACGAAGAATGAGGTGGTGAATGCGGCAAACCATCCTTCCGCTGCAGACAGCGACGAGAGGCGCCAGTATTCCCGATAAGGACTTAGCTCCGCTCCGGTGAACACGAGCGCGGCGAACAACATGAGCGCCGCAATCGAAAAAATCATTCGCGCGTTTCCGTGGAGCGAAAAGAAAAAGAGCGGAACGAATGCGAGCGCAAGAAAAAGTGCGAAAGGAAGATACACCGCAGCCAGCGCTCCGAATATCGCAAGCACCCAGACGACGCCGCGCCGGTTTGAAGCCCAACTCGGAACCGTGACGACAAGCGGGATAATAAAAAGGAACGCGAATGTCGAAGGAACAAAAAACCACCACCCGAGCATATACGCGTTCGACCGCACCGCCGCGAGGAACACCGGAACCGCGAGCGCGACTAATTTATCGCGCGTTATCGAAAAAAGAAGGAGTGACGAAATGAGCGCGATAAAGAAAAGGTTCGCGCCAGGAAGATGGGCCCATGCGGAGACGGGGTCGACGCGCCACAGCGAAAAAATTCCCGAAAGATACGCGGTGAGTCCCGGTTTGTAATTCGTGAGCGGGTCGAGAAAATACGGGTGAGTGTCAAGTGACCGCCCCTCCAAAAGATTTTGCACCTCACCCACACTCCACCACTCGTCCCCGTGGACGGGCCACGGGTAACCGAAATGAGGCAACGATACAAAAATTCCCGCCACCACACAGAGAAAAACGAGGCCTGCCGCCATCATTTTTTCGCTCCGCGGCACTTCCCTCCACTCGGAAACCGCCTCAAAAAGCCTACGCCGCACTGTCCATCCGAAACCCGCCGAAGTCAAAAGCAATCCAGCGAAAAGTGCCGCACCAACCGGAATATCGAAGAGTGCCGCTCCGTAGCTTAAAAGCACCCCAAGTGCCACGCTCGTCACAAGCGACACCGCAAGGCGCACGGTGAAACCACGAACCCACGGCAACGAGAGCGACCAAAAATAACCGGGAAGAAAAAAAAGGATGGGCGCGGTCAAAATTCCCACTAAAATCGACACCATTCACGTTTTATTATACCCTACACTTACATGAAGCGAATTGCGGTCTCCGTCGTGTTCCCATGCCGCGACGAGGAAGCTGCGGTGGCACGCTGCGTAGAGGAAGCACGTACAATCTTCGCAACGCATCACATCGAAGGCGAGATTATCGTCGCGGATTCTTCACGCGACCGCTCCGCCGCCATAGCGACGAAAGCCGGCGCCGCGGTGGTGCCTCACGGGAAAGACGGCTACGGCACCGCACTCCGTGAAGGTATCGCATGCGCCCGCGGCGAAATAATAATTTACTCTGATGCCGACGGCACCTACGACCTCTCCACCATCCCCTCGCTCCTCAAAGCGCTTGAACGTGCGGACATCGCGATCGGAAGTCGTCTCGACGGCACAATAGTTCCTGGCGCTATGCCGTTTCTCCATCGCTACTTCGGCACACCCGTACTGAACCTTCTCCTTTTCGTTTTCTTCGGCATCCGCACCTCAGACAGCCAGTCGGGTTTCCGTGCACTCAAAAGATCGACCTACGACACGCTCGCACTTAAAACTTCGGGGATGGAATTCGCAACCGAAATGCTAATAAAGGCGAAGCAGAAACGCCTCACGTATGCGGAGGTTCCTATCACGTATCGACCGCGGAGAGGCACGTCGAAACTACGGCCTTATCGTGACGGCTTCGCACACCTTAAATACATCGCACTCCAGGCACCACTCTCCGTATATTTCGTTACCGGCGGAATTCTCTTCGCGCTCGGAGCGCTCGGGCTTTCGCTGAATGAAGCCGGCGGCACATTTTTAAACGCGGCAACCGTGAAAATACTTTTCCCCCTCGTCGGCGTTCAGATGTTCTTTGTAGGACTCTTCGCCAAGACTTATCTCCACACGCGGTTCGAAGAGGACGTCCCGTTCGTGAGAAAATTCTACGCGACCTTCCGGCTCAAAACCGCGCTTACGGCGGGAGCCGTCCTTATACTCATTCCCTTGGCACTTAAGCTCCTCGGTGCCGACGCAGGCGCCTTTGACGCGCTCCTCGTTTCCGCCATCGCGGGGTTCCAGATACTCTCAAACTCGCTCATACTCAGCACGCTTTCCATTAAGTAGCGCGCTTCGTGACTACATAATTCCCCATCACCAGCACATCAAGCCCACTCCGCATGAAGGTGTGGTACGCTTCTTCGGGAGTGTTTACGATCGGCTCCCCTTTTAGATTGAATGAGGTATTGAGAAGCATCGGAATGCCGGTCACTTCTTTGAATTCTTTGATAAGTTTCCAATATCTTTCGTTCGTCTCCCGAAACACCAATTGGGGGCGCGTCGTACCATCCACATGGGTCACCGCCGCTATCGCGCTCCGTTTCGCTTCGCGCACTTTCACCACATAGAGCATGAAACGCCCAGGAATGCTCCCTGCGGCATCCGGAAGCTCGAAGAATGCTTTGGCGTCCTCCGCGAGTACCGAAGGCGCGAATGGGCGATAAGGTTCGCGAAATTTTATCTTCACGTTCACCGTGTCCTTCATCTTCGCCGGACGCGGGTCGGCGAGTATCGAGCGTGCGCCGAGCGCACGCGGACCCCACTCGAATCTTCCCTGAAACCACCCTACTACCTTTCCGGCAACAAGAAGCTCCGCCACGAGCGCGATGAGGTCATCCTCATCGGTAACATGTCGATAGGTCACTTTTTCTTTATCCAAAAATTTCTTTGTCGCGTCTTCGGAATATTCCTCACCGTAGTACGCGTTAGTGAGAACGAAATTCCGCTTCGCGCTCGGAACGAGCGCGTGATGTGCCGCGAGGGCCGCGCCGAGTGCCCCACCCGCATCGCCCGCGGCCGGCTGTATGAACACTTCGCGGAATGGGGAATTGCCCGCCATCTTCCCGTTGGCCGCGGAGTTCAGTGCCACGCCTCCCGCATAGCACAACCGGTCGAGGCCAGTTACGCGGTGCGCCGCACGTGCGAGCGCCGCCACCATTTCCTCGGCGACACATTGCGCCGAAGCTGCGATGTCCGCGTAGCGCTCCTGCTCTGCCGCGCGCTCCTCCCAATCATCGGGACGTTCTCCAAAATACTCGGGCCAACCCGAACTGCGCGTGAAAAAATTCGACCCGGGGTCCCGCGGGGGGCCAAACCGGTCTACAAACTTGCGCGAGAAAGAACGGTCGCGCGATCGGTGAAAATCAAAATAGGAAAGGTCGAGTTGGAATGAACCGTCTTGGTGAAACGTGACGAGCTCGCGAACCTTGTCGGCATATCGGGGCTCCCCGTAGGGAGCCATGCCCATCACTTTGTATTCTCCTTCATTCACCTCGAAGCCAAGGAATGCGGTGAACGCCGAATAGAAAAGTCCGAGCGAATGCGGAAAATGAATTTCCTTCAGAATGGAAATTTTACTCCCCCTCCCCACCGCAATAGCGGTGGTCGCCCATTCTCCCACGCCGTCCACCGTGAGAATAGCTGCCTCGTCGAAAGGAGAGCAAAGGAATGCTGAGGCGGCATGAGAGAGGTGATGTTCCGAAAATAGCACGCGTGACGCATCGACGCGGAGACCGCTTGCGATGATGCTCCGGATCCAAAGTTTGTCCCCGAACCAGTTTTTCATCGCGTCCGTGAACACGCGCGGCGTTTGGGGACAGGTGGCTACGAGTGTTTTCAAAACCCGCTCGAACTTCACAAACGGTTTTTCGTAAAATACCACGTAGTCCAGCGCCTCCGCGTCGATGCCGGCTTTAGAAAGCACAAACGATATCGCATGCGTGGGGTATCCGAAATCGTGCTTCTTCCGTGAAAATCGCTCCTCTTCGGCCATCGCAACCGGCACTCCGTCCATTAAAAGCACTGCGGCCGCGTCGTGGTAGAAGAATGAGAGCCCGAGGATGTAGACCCGCTTATCCTTCATGTCCAAACCATGTCCTGTCTTGAACCGTCACGCCTCTTTCGATAAAGCTTGTCCTCTTTCTCTTCCCCGCCAAGAAGTCGGTGAGTAATCTCACCGGAACCGCGATTATCGAGAAAAGCGTGAAATAAAAAACGAACCAAATGCCGACAGAAACGGCATCCCCAAATTTTTTCATCCGCGTGAGAAAGCTCTTCACGCTAAAAAATCGTATAGATGAACGGACCGAGCGGAGTCGATTGGCTGAGTATCACCGCGGCACCAAAAATGAACATCACGATAACGATGGGAATGAGCCACCAGAGACGATTTCTCCAGAGATACCCGAAAAACCGTCCCGCGGTCGAGAAACGCAACCCTATTTTTTGAAGCACGTCTTTGACCATAATTTCATTGAAAACGCGTGGTACGTGAGTAATTATATATGCATCGATGCGAAAACGCATACTGGTCGTCAATAAATTTTGCCCGCTTCACCCACGTGCGGGAGGTGCCGAAAAAAATCTTGAGGAGATATTCTCCCGCATCGGTGAGCGCGCTGACGTCCATCTCATCGCCGCCATGTTTCCCGGCGCAAAACGCGAGGAACGCTACCGGAACATTACCATCACGCGGCTCGGAAGCGCCCGCTCGGAAAACGCCATTTATATCCACCTCCTCATGCCATTCATGCTCCGCGCACACCTTCGCCGTCTCAAACCTGACATGCTTGTGGAGGATGTGAGCGTCATTCCTTTCTTCACGCCTCTTTTCTACCCCACGCAAAAAAAAATTATCATCATCCATCACCTGAACGGCGGACAATTCTTCCGCTCGCAGAGATTCTTGTATGCCGCAATCGGCTATCTCGCCGAGCGTTTTTTTCTCCTCTTCTACCGCAAGGAAACGGTGGTCACCGTGAGCGAGTGGATGAGCCGCGCACTTGCCCACCATGGTTTCTCGAACGTTCACGTGATCAAAAACGGCGTCGACCGCGAGCTCCTCTCCCTTCCCAAAGCGCGCGCCGCATCTCCCACGGTACTTTTCTTAGGACGCCTGGAGAACCGGAAGGGCGCTGATCTTCTCCTTGCGACTTACCCACTCGTCAGACGCAAGGTACCGGACGTGCGCTACGTGCTCGCCGGACAGGAATTCGGTCGGCTCGTCTTTCCCGCCGGCGTCGAACATCTCGGTTTCGTCCCCGAGGAGAAAAAACGGCGGCTCCTCAGCGGCGCGTGGCTTTGCGCGGTACCATCGCGAATAGAAGGGTACGGAATCGTGCCGCTTGAGGCGAGCGCGACCGGCACCTTCGTCATCGCGAACGATACGGAAGGGCTCCGCGAATCCGTGAAGAACGGCGAAACCGGAGTCCTCACAAACTGCTCTGATACCGAAGCATTTGCGCGCATCATCATCGAGTGGCTCGATAAGAAAAAACTTCTCTTAAAAGAGGATGGCGGCAGGGCATGGGCGCGCATACACGATTGGGACGTGAGCGCGCGGGAGATGGGGAAAGTAATCAATGCATATGAAGAATAGGCGCCCGGTGGCGATACTTCTTGCGGTCCTCTTTACGTTTGGTGCCGCCGAGTTTGCACTCCGGACATACGACCACTATTATCCGACCTTTATTTTCTACAAGCCGAACTACAACCCGTTCCGCGGAATGCCTCATTCAACTCTCTTTGGATTCCAACTCAACTCCGGAGGATTTCAGGACGTCGAATTCGCTCCGAAGCGGGAAGGGACATTCCGCATACTCGCGCTCGGAGATTCCTTCGCGTTCGGCGTGGTGCCGTATCACCACAATTACCTCACGCTCCTTGAGAAAAACCTAAGAGCGAAGGGGTATGAGGTGGAAATACTCAATATGGGGGTACCGCAAGCCGGCCCTCAGGATTACGCGGATCTCCTCATTGAGGAAGGCCTTCCCCTGGAACCCGACTTGGTACTGGTTTCGTTCTTTATGGGAAACGACTTTACCGGACTTACTGCAACTGACCGGCCGCTAACACTTCGTACCAATTCATATCTTGCCTCGCTTCTCTACTATGCATTTTCCATCCGGCCGTTCCTCGACGAGGCGACCGATTATGGCGCCGCGGGAAACGATTACGACGACCAGGCCCCCGCATTCACGCGGGAGAAATTTCTGGAAATAGAGCGCGGGCAGTCGGGAATTTTTATCCAGGCGGGCCAGAGAGACGCCACCACCGCATTCGAGTCCTCGTTCGCCGAGTTGAGGGTCCCGCTCGAAACGCTGAAACGCGTGAGCACACGCAAAGGAGCTTCCATCGCCTTCGTCCTCATCCCCGACGCCATCCAAGTGTACGAGGCGCTGCAAAAAGAGGTGGAGGATGCGTTCGGCGGGCACACGGTACGATACGACCTCTCTCATCCCAATACCGCTCTTACCAACTGGTTTGGAGAAATTAAGGTCCCTTCTTTTGACCTCACAAGCGTCTTCAAGGAGGCGGGTGTATCGGGGGTGGAACTCTACAAACCGAACGACATACACTGGAATATCGCCGGCAACCGACTCGCCGCGAAAGCAATGGAAAAATTCCTGACCGAATCAAATCTCCTGCCTTGATTATGAAGTTGCGCAACGTGCTTAAAAAAATCCTCCTGGTCGTACTGGGCTTTTCAATGGCGTTTCTCGGGCTTGAGTTGTCACTCCGATACTATTTCTACCGGTGGAACCACAACCTCTCGGTGCCGTTCCTGCTCTTTGCGGCGTCGTATCCCGAACATGACAGTTTGAGGAACTTCATTCAGCCGTCGCGATCCGCCGGTATCCTTTTTGAGCTCAAACCGAACATACGTTCGACATTCCTCGGCAAACCCTTCGTCACCAACTCGCAGGGGATGTCGGGGACAAGAGAATACGACCGTGTGCCGCCTCCGGACACCATACGCATCGCGGGCGTCGGCGACTCCCTCATGTTCAACTGGGGCGTCGAGCCTCACGAGACATGCCTCTCAGTACTTGAGGAAAAGCTCAAAAGCTCGTTCGCGCCTCTCGATGTCGAGATACTTAATTTCGCCGTCCCCGGGTACAACACCGCAATCGAGTACGAGGTGATACGGCAGAAAGTGCTTTCCTACCATCCTCACCTCATTATTCTCGGCTATTGTGGAAACGACATGGACCTGCCGAACTATATCCGAAAGAACGTGTCCGCAAAATCGTATGCGATTTTCGCGATGAATGCGGCGGTAGAAATTATCGCGAGCCCGTCCCGGGGTGGCTCGGCACCCCACCTCGCATCGCAATACTGGGCGATGTCCAATATCTTCGCTACCTCCCCGAACGGGAGGACTCCTTACCTCGTAGAGGAGGCGCCTCCCGAATACCGACATATGGTGGGGAAGGAAAATTATCTCGCTACCATGCAAAACTTGGCGGATTTTTCGGCGGCGAGCGGAATACCCATCATCGTCCAGGACCCGAATCCAGAGTTCGTCCCGCTATTCCAAAGTTGGGGGCTCGAGACCATACCGGTGTATGACGTGCTCCATACCGCGATGACGTTGAGCGAAGAAGACCGGCACTACAATCCGGAAGGGCACCGATTCTGCGCCGAGCGCCTTTTCGAATACCTGACCGTGGAGAGTCCGACATTGAGGGGCGTAGCGGATACCCTCTCCCGATAAGCGCGGGACGGAACTGGCATGGTGGGGTAAAATGGGTTCGATGGAAAAAGCAAAAGCCCCTCTTTCCCTCGGGGACGGATGGTACCCTCCCGAATACGATGCCGAAACCGCAACCCATTTCATCTGGAACGGCCACCACTCGTCGCTCGCCATCAACTCCAATGGAGTCACCGCACTCGAGTTCGCAGTGAGACGAGGGGTATCGAGCCCTTCCACCGTTACCATCGCGTTCCTCGATGCCGACCGGAAGACCCTCTCTTCGGAGACGCGCGAATTGGGACAAGGAGAAACTTCGATAAAAGTTTCGGTGCCGCAGGGAGCAAAACAATGCGTGCTCCAAAACGACGCTTTTGTACCGTCGATGGTGACGTACGGGTCGGTGGATATCAGGGCGCTAGGATTGATGTTTATGAGGTCCGTAAGAGTGCACGAAGGAACGAATATCGCCGAGCTGAGATTCGAAACGGCGCACACGCCGAACCAAAGCGCCGGAAATACCGCGAAGAAAAAAAGGCGCGTGAGCGTCATCTTCCCCATCTATGGTAACTTCTACGCCGACCGGCTTCTCCTCGCTATCGCATCTGCACGCGCTCAAGAGCACGTCGATATCGAGATTGTGGTCGCCGAGCAAGGAACAACACCGACACTGGAAGGGAAGCTCGACCCGTCAATCGTATATCTTTTCCAAAAACATGCCTCCGGGGAAACTATGGACGACTTCAACCCGGGCGAAATAAGGAACAGGGCCATCGCCAAGGCCTCGGGAGATTTTATCTATACGAACGACGCCGACGCCCTTTTCATGAACACGCGTTTCCTTGAGAAATCCCTGGAGATTCTGGAGCAAAACGCCGATATGGTCCTTCATCGCCCGCCTATGAGAAGGCTCCCTTTGGATAATTTCGATACATTCAAGAAGTGGGTCGACGAGCGCGGGCTCGCGACCGCCATAGCATCATTGAATCTCAACAATGAATTTCTTGCGACCACTGACCACAGAGAAAGAGAGGTGAAGGTCGCGGTCTCAAACTCCGAGGGAGACCTAAGAGTACGCACTACTTCGAAGGAAGATTTTGACCGCTATATGGCCAATGTCTCCCTCAAAAAGAGCGAGCATGTCATCTGGTCCGAACATGTCCACTACGGAGGAAATTTTTTTCGCCGGGAGCAATTCGAAAGCGTTGGCGGATACTGCGAGCGATACCTCAACTGGGGGTGCGAGGATACTGATCTCCAGTGGAAATTCAAAAACACATTCAACCTCCAACTTTTCCCAAAAATCTCAATGTTCACCGTACTACACCTTGACCACGAAAAACATTATCTCATCGCGGACATGGCTCGAAGGAACGAGGAGATTTTAGAGCAAAGGAAACAGCGCGGAGTATACCGCGCGATACAAGAAGATAAAGATTCGCACTAACACCGTGCTTATCTCCGCCGCAATATTAAAGGAACCAAACCGCACGAGCGGCCGACTCCTGAAGGGAGCACTTATACTTTCGGCGTGCGACATCGTCGCAGAAGCAATTCCCGATATCAGGGAATATTTTTATCTCATCGAACGGAGAGGTTGGTGGGGGTTGAACGATTCAAAACTTGCGGACATCAAACTCGTGGAAGACCTGTCGCTGTGGGAAAAAACACTCGAACTTTTTCCCCGCGCAATCTGCCTTGATATCGGACCTGCGGATTTCGTCGACACCGATGCATTCAAACCGCTCGGCTTTAAAAAAAGGTACGACGGGATACAGGTATCCCGATGGGACGAATTCAAGCGCTCGGACATCTTCGTGAGAGCGGCGACGCTTCTCCCTGGAAGAACTTTTCTGAAACTCGGTCATTTTTCGGAAGGCGGAACCCCTGAGGAAATCGCGCTCCGCGACCGTGATGTGGCGCTTGCAAAAGAACTCGGCGCGCGAGTGGAATTCCCTTATGCCACTGCTGCCGGAAATGACGGTCTCCCGCGGGGAAAAGAAACGATGAACCGATATCTGAACGAGGCAAGGGTCGGAATTCTCACCACACGCGCGGAGGGTATCAACCGATTCAAGATGGAATGCCTCGCGGCCGGCATCCCCATGCTCGTACCGTCGGACACCACTCACCCGACCAAAAAACATATCGTTCCGGGAACGACTGGAGAATTATTTGAACCGACGCCCGCCGACCTTGCACGAGCAGTCGAGGAAGTTCTTGCACGCATCGAAGATTACGACCCGAGAGGTTATGTAACCCAAAACACCGGAAAACCCGTCGCGCTCAAAAAATTGAAAAACGCCCTCCTGACGGCCTGTGAACGGGAAGGGCATCCTTATATTTTCAACGACATAGACTGGGACGGGCGAAACGAGAGTATGCGTTGGGGAGAAAAAGCGCTGGGATCAATACGCGACGCTATACGGAAAGTCACTCGATAGCGTCAATCTCTTCGTAGGTGGCTTCTATCGGTTTCACCATAACCTCCTCGTCAATAATATGCGTGTAGCTCCTTTGAGAGCGGTGGTCTGG
This sequence comes from Candidatus Microgenomatus sp., assembly GCA_020724805.1. Classification (GTDB taxonomy): domain Bacteria; phylum Patescibacteriota; class Minisyncoccia; order UBA6257; family GWB1-50-10; genus DYGI01. The sequence goes on along the minus strand of DYGI01000002.1, from coordinate 15,820 downwards.
GTCTTCCTTCCGATAACGTTCGTATCTCATCTTCCTCCTCTCCGCGGTCATACTCGCATAATGTCTCACCAGAATGCCACGCCGCACCACCTTCTCGGTTGGATACGGCATGAGGGGAAAATGGAGTTTTTGGGATGAGCGTATTTCCATGTGGCTTTTCTTTCTGAATAGACGCGGCCTCCAGAGCACGCCATTCACCGAGGGAGGGGGCATATCGACGCGGATATGGCGTTCGTCGCCCCAAAGATTCACGATGCCCACCTCCACTACTTCGGCGTCGCTCGTGTGGAACGCTTTTGCAAGCGAGGCGCGATACCGCTCATCGACCACCTCGTCGGCATCGAGAAAAAGGAACCATCGTGCGGGAACGAGCTCGGCGAAGGAGAGAAGCACATTTCGATTCGCGAGGTCATTGAACCCTTCGTTCTGCCTCCGTCGAACCTTCAGCAATAGTTTTTCGTGCACCGCGAGTTCGTTCGTGCGATCGGTGCTCCCATCATCAAGCATGATGATGCCGTCGGCCACCGCGGCGGCTTCGCCAAGGAACCGCCCGATAAGCTTCTCCTCGTTGTGCACCTGCACTAAAACCACCAGATCGTAACGTCGTTTCTTCATGCGAAGCTCTCTTACTTCGAGATTTTTTTCCGCCGCCAGGCGCATAATCTTGTCGATATTATTTTCGCGGGAAGGTGCGATACGGCGAAGAAAGCTCTGAAGATACATCGTGGCCACGACTCCAAACCCCACGGATCTCAACTTCCACGCCCCGAGTCCGTCTATCACGCGCTCGCTCGTGGCGCGCAAAGCTTCCATAAGCCTAAGATAATGTTCCCGCGCGCCGGCAAGTGACCGATATTGAAGGCCACGGCAGATGCGCTCGTACTCCTCTACAAAATTTTTTACGTTAAAGTGCCTATTAAAGAGACTAAGGGAAAATTCCTGATGAGCTTTCCGCGCCGGCGCGCTCAGTAAAACTTTCTTCAGCGCCTCATAGCGTTCCTCCTCATCCATCTCGAAACCGGGCGGGCGCGGGAACGTGCACCTGAAATTATATGAAAAGAACCGGTCGAAATTCTTCTCGCTCACCAATACCGGATAGCGCGCGAACAACGGAGCGGTGAGTAGTATCTTCCCGAGTGAGGAGGCTGCCATGAAGCTGTTACCCGCCCCCACCACGCAGTCGGCGATATCCATCAAGTCGTCGGCATCGTGGGTATATTCTTCACCAACGACCACTTTCACTGATGGGCTTTCGTGCTTCTTTAGCTCTTCATAAACCCACGGCTGCTCATTCACCCCTACGATGAGGGCATTCGCAGGTATGCCATCTTCATTCAGCTTTTGAACCAACGCGATGGTCTTGAGAAAACTCTCCCGGTACATCTCGCATATCCGTGCAACCCTTAAAAAGACGAAGCCGGGCGAGAATTTCAGCTCCTTCTTCAACTTTTCGATACGCGTCTGGTCGGGAACGATCCTCGCGACCCGGTTGGGAAAACAGAATACTCGCATGGCGCGGTATTTTGGATCTTCGGAAAAATATGCCGCCCCTTCTTTACTGTATGCGATAAGGTAAGGGATGCGCGGGAAAAAGTCGGGCTTCAATCCGTGCGGCTGGGTATGCAGGAGGGGTATCCGATAAATCTTCGAGAGATACATCGCGGCAAAGAGCGCGGTATTGCTGGAAGAATGCAATGCATCCGGCACTTCGACGCGTACGACGGATTCCAGTTTTTCGAGGACGGCACTCATTTCATTCGCCCGACGCATGAGAAAAAAGAATTTCCTGCACACGAGACCGTCGAATACGCGGGTGGCCTTTCCGTCACCAATAACCGCGATAACGGGCTCCACCCCGCTTCCCTCTAAACTTTTTACAAGATCTCTTAGACAATAAAGATGCCCTCCCTGACCGTGTCCGAGCGATGTGATGAGATACAGTACCTTCATAGGCGAACAGGGAACATATGGTACATAATAGAACAGATGAGCAGACTCAGGCACTACATAAATCTCGTCTACGAACTTTCCTGGCTGGACTTCAAGTTGAAATACTACGGCTCTGTCCTTGGTCTATTTTGGAGCTTTTTGAAGCCCTTTATGATGCTCGCGATCCTTTACGTAGTGTTCTTTTACTTCCTTGAGGTTGGTATCCCCGACTATCAAGTATATCTTCTCCTTGGTATTGTGTTCTGGAATTTTTTTGCCGACGCGACCAAGGACAGCACGACAAGTATCACCGCAAAGACCGGCCTTCTTCAGAAGACAAATCTTTCTCCTATCATTGTGGTGGTGAGCGCCATCATGCATTCGTTCTGGACCTTCATCATTAACCTCGCTATCTTCTTCGTATTCTTCTTCGCGTTCGGCCACCATCTCTCGTGGAGCATCCTTATGCTCCCCGTCTTCGTCATGCTCACCATGCTTCTCACGGTCGGCGTTTCGTTCCTCATAGTTCCCCTTTATATGCGTTTTAGAGATCTCGGCCACATCTGGGACATCTTTCTTCAGATGCTTTTTTGGGCAACTCCCATCGTGTATCAATATACGTCGGTTCCGGAGGAATATGTTCGCTGGTATCTCCTGAACCCCGTGGCGCGACTCATCGTCGACGCTCGGAACGCGACCATCTACAACTTTTTCCCTGCCGCGGAGCAAATTCTCATTACCACCGCGATAGTGCTCGTAACGCTCGCGGTAGGATGGGCGGTTTTCAAAAGGTATGGGCAAGAATTCGTCGAACAACTCTGACGCCATGATCCAAGCTCTCCATCTCACAAAGCTCTATAAGATACCCCACGAGAAGCGTGCGACGCTTTTTGAGACGGTTCTCGGACATCTCAGAAACCAGATGAGCTATGAGGATTTTTATGCCCTTCGCGACGTTTCGTTCGAGATTAAGAGAGGCGAGATGGTCGGACTTATCGGGAAGAATGGCAGCGGGAAAACTACGCTCCTCAAAATTCTCGCGGGCATTGTTCCGTCTACGAGCGGCACTTTTGCCGTGAACGGCAAGGTCGCCCCGCTCCTCAGTTTGAGCGTCGGGTTCCACCACGAACTTACCGCCGAGGAAAATCTCTACCTCTATGGAGCTATCCTTGGAATGCCACGCAAGACAATCCGGACCAGCCTCACTCACGTATTCAGATTTGCGGGCGTAGAGCGATTTAAGGACATGAAGCTTAAGAATTTCTCGAGCGGTATGGTGGCGCGGCTTGCATTCGCGATGATGGTGCAGACCGACCCCGACATTCTCCTTCTCGACGAGATCTTTGCGGTAGGCGACAAGGATTTCATTCCCCAGTGCCTTGAGGTTATTGAGGACTACCGCCGTCGCGGCAAAACCATCCTGATTGCAAGCCACAATCTCGAAACCGTTTCCAAATACTGCAGCCGCACTATGCTCCTTGAAGGGGGTGAGATAAAAATTTTTGATGAGACAAAAAAAGTAGTAGAAGCCTATGAGAAAAACGGAAAACGCTAGCTCCCCCCCAGCGCATGCGACGGACACTAATACGGTCGTCCTTATCCCCACGTTCAACGGAAAGTCACTTCTCGAAGAATGTCTCGGGTCACTTCGCCAGCAAACCTATCGACGATTTCACGTAATAGTTGTCGATGACGCTTCAACCGATGACACCGTACTATGGCTCGGAGAGAACTTTCCCGAAGTAAAGGTTCTTACACTCCCACATAATGTCGGGTTCGCGCGCGCAGTGAATGCCGGGCTTCGACACGCGCTTCGCGTCCATTCTCCACGCTACATCGCCGTCCTGAACAACGACACTAAAGTTGAATCGGGTTGGCTCGAGGCGCTCGTGCGGCGCGCGGATACGGACCCCCGCATCGCCGCGGTCACTTCGAATATGTTCTTCGCCAACCACCCCGATATCATTAACAGCCAGGGCGGCACCATCGACTGGAACGGCGACGGGTACGACATTAATTTCGGCATCAAGCAGGAGTTGGGGAAGAAGGAGGCGACGCGGGTATTCAGCGCATGCTGGGGAGCCTCGCTCATCAATACACTCGCACTTAATGAAATTGGTCTTCTCGACGAAGCGTTCGGCGCCTATTTCGAGGATCTCGACTGGAGTTGGCGCGCCAACATCCTCGGTTATTGGGTGTTCTTTGAAAAGGATGCGGTCGTTCTTCACAAACACAGTATGAGCTATCGGGACAACCAGTACCGAAAACTCTATCTCTGCAAAAGGAACGCCCTCCGCGCCGCATTGAAGAACTACGAGATCGGAGGGCTTGCGCGGCAGATATTCTACATCCTCGTCGGCTACTGGTTCGCTCTCATTGGATATTTCCAGACCAGTAAGTACAAGATGACATTCCTTCGAAAGCTTGTTCACGTCACCATCCCCTTCCGCGCCCTCGCATGGAACGTTTTCCATCTGCCGGGAACTTTGAAAAAGAGGGCGGTCATCCAGACACACAGAAAGATTTCCGATAAGGAGGTGGCGGCGCTCATTGAGCACGACGCCACACCGGTGCGCGAATGGATGAAAAACCTTAAGCGACGATGGAATCCGTGGCACCGCGCACACACGGATGAAAAAACAAAAAAGCGGCCGACAAGAGGAAAGGACTTTAATAAGATAAAAATGCAGGCGATAGAGCTCCGTGAGATAAGCGGTTCGCGTCTCCAACGGCTGATTCTCGGCCCTCAGATGTCGCCGTGGTCCTTAAGGCTTTTTTCAAAAATGTACCTGGAGCCCGGACTATTAAAACACCTCACCTCCAAGGCTCATGGACTCTACAACGCGCTCACAAACCGCCCGGCGAATTCACACCCCTTCGAAGCCGCGCTTCGCACGCAGGCGCAGGAGTTGAAAAAAGAAGAGACGCGTCGACCGTTTGGGGTGAATATTTTCGGATTTCTCGACTCCGAAAGCGGTGTAGGTGAGGCCGCTCGCTCACTCGTCCGAGCAGTGCGGCACGTCGGCGTCCCCTACGCGCTCGTAAACAGCCCGCGCGTACCCCATCGTCGCCGCGCGCGGGAGTTCGCGAAAGAATTCACGCGCAGACACCCTTACCCCGTGAACCTCATCGCCATCTACGGCGATATGTTCGACGCGGAGCTCAAAAAGTTCGGCGAGAAAATTCTCGCCGATCGCTACACGGTTGCTTACTGGGCGTGGGAACTTTCCCGGTTGCCGGTACGCTGGGCAAAATCCCTCGACCGCGTCCAAGAAGTGTGGGCGCCGAGCACGTTCGTTGCCCGGGCGGTGCGCGAGGCGCGCCCCGATATTCCCGTTTTTGTGGTCCCGCACACCATTTGGATGAGTGATTACCCGTACGGACGTGACCACTTCGATATTCCCAGAAAAGACTTTGTATTCCTCTTTATGTTCGATTTTTACAGCTCGTTCGAGCGGAAAAACCCTCTTGCGGTCATTCGCGCATTCAAGCGCGCCTTCACCCCCTCCGAACCGGCACGATTGGTGGTAAAGTGCTCGAATCCCAACGTGGACCCGGAAAACTTCGCGCGCCTCAAGGAAGCCGCGCGCGGCCACCACGTTCACCTCATCGACCACTATCTTGCGAGAAACGAGGTTGCAAGCCTCATGAACGTCGCAGACTGCTACGTCTCACTTCACCGTTCCGAAGGATTCGGCCTCTCACTCGCGGAGTCGATGTTCTTCGGAAAGCCGGTTATTGCCACCAACTATTCCGGCAATGTGGATTTTCTCAATGAAGTGAACGGCTTCCCCATCAGCTACCGCCTAGTCGACCTCACGGAGGATTACGGGACATACCGGAAAGGAAACGTCTGGGCGGAACCGAGCGAGGAAGAAGCAACGCGCGCGATGCGACTCGTCTATGAACAATCCGAAGTCGGAAACAGAAAAGCGATGCAAGGTCGGGAAGACATCGTAAGGTCGCTTGGTCCCGATATGGTGGGTCGTCTCGTAAAGCAGCGACTCATGGAAATTAAAAGCATCATTCAACATGCGTAACCGCATAATCGCTTTGAATAATGCGTACTCGCTCGCGGTTATACCCGACACTGCGTATGCGCCCGACCCCCTTCCGCAGGACACCTCCTTTGCTCTGCTCCTCCCTCGCCCCCACCGCATTGCGCGGGCGGAAAAGATACTGCGGAACCCTTGCTATGCGGCCGGAGTCGTCGGCACATTCTCGCGCCCTTTTGTCCTCCAAACCGCAGATTGCGTCCCGTGCGTGGCCTACGAGCAACACGGCAGCAGGAGCGGACTTGCACACTTCGGGTACCGTGACCTTCTCGCTGGGGTGCCACAGCGTTTCATCCGCACGCTCGGCGAAGGCGTAAAAAATCTCAACACTTTTCGTTTTATTTTCGGACCTTCTATCTGCACCTCCTGCTACACTCATGAGTCGTTCCTCCGCCGCATGAAATGGTATTTCCTTCGGTACGCTGCCTCATACGGTACATTCGCGCGCATAAACGATAGCGGTTCACATATGTTCGACCTCACCGCCGCGTGTATTCGCGATTTCGAACGTGCCGGAGTGCAGCGCACGCAGATAGATTTCATGCCGGAGTGCACCCACTGCACGCTCGGCAACTCGTTCCACTATCGCGGAAAAGAAACGGCCAAGGTCACGACTATCGTGGGGCCCCATCACGCGGTGTCAGCCGTCGCCCTACAAGCGGCGAAATGGCGCTGAAATTCCACGCCACCACCGATACGAGAATGATAAAAATAATGAACGTTATTTCGAGCGACGCGAGCGGCCGCACGGGAATCTCTCGCAACACATTTTCTAAAGTATTGCGGTACACATAGATAACGCCATCCCCGCTTTTCTCCTCTCCCACCAACAAGAAATCGCGCGCCACGGCTTCAAGTGACGCAAGAGACGCATAACCATCCAGCAACCGCTCGTTCCACTCCTCGCGCGGTACGTTTGTCAGCACCAGCCGTGCCTGTTCGATGGGTTGTCTGGAGAAGAGAACCTCGGGGCGTCCCGCGTTCACTACCGGCCGTCCGCTCCGACCTCCAAAATAAAGTGCGGGGTAATTTTCGTACTCCGGCGCCACTCCGCGTCCATGAAATCTGTCAAAAAGGGTCGCGATGGACTCTCCCGATGCGCTATGTGCTTCAATGAGGTCAAGAATTTTTTTCTCCTCCATACTATTTTCCGCACCTTTTTTAACCGCGAATTCGACAATAGTCGAGCGCTCGGCAATGAAGCGGAAAGGCGACCCGAACGCCGGCAGTGGAATATGGAGGTAGATGGCTCCCACAAATAAGAAAATTCCTACGGTCGCTGCAAGAATGCGAATCCGGCGTTCTCTTTCGACGAGAAAGAGGAAGCCGAGCGCGGAGAGCGGTACCGATGCGATAAAGGCGTGGCCGTTCAATCCGCGCGCGGACGCAAACGCTCCAATCGGAACGAGAAATACCCAAAGGATAAGGAAGAATACCGAGTATCGATCACTCTCTTTCAACACCTTGCGCTTCAGTAATATCCACAACCCCACTCCAAAAAACCAGAACATCGCAAGGTTCAGCTCGACAAAGCGCGCCCGGGGGACGAGTGAGGGGTACCAGTATTTGATATAGGGAATACCCTCGGAAATGAGAGGGACGAGCCACGGAAGAAAGGCAATTATACTTGCACAAATGACTCCGATAAGGCCCTTCAACTTGTCGCGGCCGTAGATAACACACCATAGAAAGAGCCCGCCCATGACGACATAGGGCAAAACCATGTGGGTATAAAGCATCAAAATGAGAAGGCCGCCGAGCGCAGGCCATTTCCCGCGCACGAGAGCATAAAATGCCGCCGGAGCGAGAAACACCACCACCGTCGCGGGGACCACGAGAAGCGAAATGGAGAAAAAATCCAAGGTGAGAAAAAGGAAAAGCGTTGTGATAAAAGCGACCCGGATATCGAAAAGCTTCGTGAGCGCCCACGCAAATATTGTTCCTCCGCCCACAAGTCCCGCAAAAACAGCCGCCTTGCCGGCGAGGGCAGGTATCGCGCCCAATTTTATGAATAAGGTGATGAGGAAAGGAAAAAGCGGCGGATAGTTGTTCGGACGTCCGTCGGGGAGCGAACCCCAGAACTGCCACGTGACGGGCCCGTCGGCGCGCACGAACCCTTGTGCGGTCGCGAGGTGATATGCCGCGTCGTCGTAGTGAAAAAAGAACGTTGCGCTTGTCCCGGTCCAAAAGAAAAAGGTAAAAAATATCGCGACGAGCACGAATCCGCCCAGAAAAAGATTTTGACGAGTAAGTGACATAGAGAGAAAAAACCCGGCGTATACCGCCGGTAGTCTAGAGAGGATTCACGTTCAACGAGACGTGATTAGTTTTTTTTTAGGATTACGATAGAACCTTCTATCGCGCGGCCTTCGGGGCAGAATTGCTGGCACCGAAAAGCGTAGGTGCCTTCCTGATTCATAGAGAACCCGAATACCTGCGTTTCCCCCGCTTTCGCCACCACGTAAGCTCCGATGGGCGCGGCGACGCCGATATCGTAGTCGCGATCAACTGCAGTGAAGTTGACCTGCACGTTCTGCCCCTCCTCCACCACTATTGTGGAAGGAGTGAACGCGCCACGGTTGGCAACGATACTGAACGAGTTCAAGCGAACTTCTCCCTCTCCGAAAAAGAAAACTTGCTCGGGGGGCGTGGGTACGGCGGAGGCAGGCACGATGGGCGAAAACAAAAGCCTCGCATTCAAATCAATTAGGCTTTCACTTGAGTTATCGGAAGGTACTGGCGGGTTCCCTCCGCTCATGGGTCCTCCCGAAATTCCGTACCATGCCACAAGCGCCACGGCGACCACTCCGACCACCGCGAGCAACCCTTTATTTCCTTGTGGTTCCATATATTTAGATTATATCAAACCCGGTCATACTAGAATCCGAGGTTCACCGCAACTCCGTCGTAGATAGCGTCCACGCCGTTGTAGATAAAACCTACATAATCGGTATCGCCGACCGCGTTTGAGAGGCTCGGGTTGGGCCCCGAGAACCGCGTGCTTGCGGGCCACGTTATTTCGTATCCTCCGGTCCCTCCCTGTTTGATGACCAACGTGTAGCGGCCGCCGGATTGCCCATTGTTCAGCGTGAGCGTGGTGATATTCCCGGTAAGTATCAGGTGCTGCGTGTTCCCCGAGTTCCAGTCGATGGTCACGCTCCCAGATACATTCCCCCGCTGCACCATCTTCGAGTAGTAAGCGCCGTCGATGGCGAGCTTGTGGTTCGGCGTGGTGGTCGCGATGCCGACGTTGCCGTCACCGCGTATGCCAAACACTTGCGTACCGAAACCGCTCGTTGAACCGTTCCCTTGCCACGCCCGAAGCAGCCAATATGCCGAGTTCGAGGTGCGCACCGCTCCGACTTCCAACACGCTGTTTGCAAAGCTGGCATTCGTATTAAAAAGTGCGAGCGCAGAGTTTCCTGTGCCGGTAGTCGCGATAATGCCATTGTCGCCACTCGCGCCGTAATAGCTGTTTGCAGAAACATCCGCATCGGCAAGCACGATACTCCCCCGCGCATCAAGCGTTCGCCCCGGCCCCGTCGTCCCGATACCGACGCTCCCCGCCACGGTGAGCGAGTAGGCATTTTCATTCGCGCCGGGGTCGAGATAGTAGGCGGTGTTGGTGCGGTCGTAGTAGACGCCCGCAGAGATGTTGCCGCTTGCTCCGTAGAGGGTGGCATCCCCGATGACAGAGAGGGAGGAGGTGGCGACGGTGCCGCCGATGACGGCTTTGTATGCAGTGGAGGTGGGATAGAGATTGTTTCCGGAGAGGGCCCAGTAGCCGCCTCCGCCCACGGCGGAGGTGGTCTGGGTGGTGCCGTCGGGGAAGCGGAAGCCGCCGCTTACGGAGGCGATGACACCGTTTACGGTCAGAGGATAGGCGGGGGTGGTGGTGGCGATGCCAAGATTGCCCCCTTGTGTAACTCGTAAAAGTTCCGCGGTACCTCCCGTATTCGTCCGTGAAAGCGAAAAATAGCTATTCGTCGAAGTGGTGGAAATATTACTTCCCCCGATTAGTGCAGATATGTACCCACCAAGCCCCGTACCGCCACGATCCTTTCCACTCACACTTATGAACGCCCCATCGGTTGAACTCGCCCCTCCCATAATATCTGTGCTCCACGCAGCATTGTCTCTGCGTATCCCTCTATTGGTGCCTCCTGTACCACGCACCACGATACCGCCATTCACATCTAGTAGCTCTCCGGGACTGGTCGTCCCGATACCGACGCTGCCATCACTCTCTCGCACGGTGAACAGGACGGTTCCTCCCGTTTTTGTTGCAACATCACGCCCGATTTCGAAGTTGGTTCCAGTACCGTTCGCATTTGAGTCGAGGTTGATTCTTACTCCTTCGGGCGCGCTCATAACAAGTGAGTAGTTATCTTCGTCAATACCAAGGTCGCTTCTACCTCGCCACAACACCGCATAGCCGCTTTCACCGTCTACGTTCCCGATGCGAACATCGCCAGTAACTGAAAGTTTCGCTCCAGGACTTGTCGTCCCGATACCGACGCTCCCCGCCACGGTGAGCGAGTAGGCATTCTCGTTCGCGCCGGGATCGAGATAGTAGGCGGTGTTGGTGCGGTCGTAGTAGACGCCCGCAGAGATGTTGCCGCTTGCTCCGTAGAGGGTGGCATCCCCGATGACAGAGAGGGAGGAGGTGGCGACGGTGCCGCCGATGACGGCTTTGTATGCAGTGGAGGTGGGATAGAGATTGTTTCCGGAGAGAGCCCAGTAGCCTTGAGCCGCTACCTGGGTCCATGAGGTTTTGCAATCTCCTGCAATACAGAGTCCTCCCGTCGACGAAGCGTTGATGGCGCCATTTACGTCAAGCTTGTACCCGGGGTTCGTGGTCCCAATACCTACATTCCCTTGGTTCGTCGCAAGGAACGCCCCGCCGTAGACGCTCAAACCGTACTGTGGCGCATCCTGCGAACCCCACCCGCTCGGATACCCGATGTTCACATTGTTGAAGAGGTGGATGAGCTCCGAGGTGCCGGCGAGTGCGCTTGCAAATCTTCCTCGAATGCCCCCGAGTCGCAAATCTTCTCCTGAGGAAAACGTCGCGCCACCTAAACGCAATCTTGAAGCTCTGATATTGCCATTCACATCGAGTTTCTCCGCGGCGGTATCCTGCCCGACAGAAATATCCCCTGAGGTATTGATGGTCAATCGGCGCGCTCCGGCGGTGGTATCATAGATGTAGAAAGCGCCCACGGTGGGGTTCGAAGAGCCTCCGACCGCGAGCTCGTAGTTGCGCGTCGTGGTATTGTCGAGCCGAAGAATTGTCTGGCTCGTGTTTGAGGTCCGCACCGCCATGGTCGGATTCAAACCACCGCTATCAAATACTGTGAGTTTCCCCACCGGCGTAGTCGTACTGATGCCCACCGCCCCGGAAGAGTAAATACCATTCGCGCTGATACCCGCGCTCGGCGCCGTCGCGGCCGCTCCAAGTGCGCCGTCCGCATAGAAACCGAAGACCCCCACGGTGTTGATGCCAGTAATACCGGAATCGAAGCTTGAGATATACTCGCGATTGCTAGTACTTATGTCACCAAATAGCACGTTTGCTCCTTGGGCAAGAATATTGCCGTTTACGGTAAGCGCGTGAGGCGCGGTACCGGTCGCAATACCCACGTTTCCGGCGGTGATAAGAGAGTAGGCGTTCTCGTTCGCGCCGGGGTCGAGATAGTAGGTGGAGTTCGTGCGGTCGTAGTAGACGCCGGCCGAGATGTTGCCGGAGGCGCCGTACAAAATCGCATCGCCGATCACGGTAAGCGACGAAGTCGCCACCGCAGAACCGATCGCCACCTTATATGCAGTTGAAGTGGGGTAGAGGTTATTTCCGGAAAGCGCCCAGAAGTTCGCGGTGGTCTGTGCGGAGGTAAGTTGCGTCGAACCGTCCGAGAACCGCAGGCCGCCGGTCCCTAAAATAATCGCTCCCGTCGAAGTAGTGGTGGTGCTGACGGAAAGTCCTCCAAGGCTGTAGATGAATTGACTGCCCCCGATAACGTCGTTCCCAAGCGTGGTCTTGTTCGCCGCATCGCCGAGCGTTGCGGCGTACACAAAAGGCGCAGATAAGATTGCGGCGAGAGCGATGGTGAGTCCTACAAGATGGAGGAGCCTCATAAGCGAGCTTCGTTTCATTATATCAGACTAGGTGCTGAAACTTTTAGAGGAATTTGATCTTATAATCGAGCTTTATGCGGCTCAAAAATGGCGAGGGAGCATCGGAAGATGCCTCCGGCGTAAATATCGCCTTCCATAAAAGTTGGGTGCCGCGTTCATTCGGGAAAATGACCTCTTCCCCTATTCCTGCCGGCACCCACAAAACCCCGTCGTTCGAAAGGAAAAACTGGGCGCTCCCGCTCGCTTCCACGGGCTCTATCTCGGCGATCGAGGCGCGCCGCACCGCAGCCGGCGCAATACTCAAATTCACTGAAACCACTTCGCGTGAGACCGAATTGTCGAACCCGAGGTCGGTAAAACTCCAGTAATTTCCCCCGCCGCTTTCCTCCGTGATGTGCGAAATGAGACGTATCGGACTTGTGCGACCAAACGGCTCCGATAACGCAAAAGAGGCAGAGATAACTCCAGGATCGAAAAGTGAGGGAGAAAAATCAGCCGCACCGATGATATCGCCTGCGCGGTTTTCAAAAAGCTTCACTAATTTTGGGTTCCGCTCCGTCGCGCTCCACACGTACCAGAAGTAACTAATAACTGATGACTGATGACTGATAACGGGGACGCGGGTAATGCGAGGCGAAAAACCGCCATTCATAACGCGGATGCCAAAGAGGTTTGAATGATCAGTGATTATTGATGATTGACCATCACCACGGACACGGAACGCGAGACCCTCATAGGCGCCGTAGACAACGAGAAAATCGCTCGGGTCGCCGCCGAAGCCGAGTGTGCCTGGATACTTCGAAACGATGGGCGTATTTTCTTCGGTGAAAATTGGCGTACCGTCCGCACGCGCGACAAGGCCTTTGTAGAGATCACCGACTTTTTTAACTTCTCCTATTATTCCTATTTGTCCTATTGGACTTATTGGTCCTATTGAGTTCGCCGGCTGCCATTCAAACCGCGGCGGGAAAGTGAGCGCCGTTACATGTCGATCCTGGTACATAGTAGTCTTCTCCTGGTCTATCCACCCCACGCCCGAAAAGAGGTCGTGGAACGAAATAGCAATGAGGTTCTCTTCGTGAAGCTTGCCCGAGAAAAACGTTTTCTCGGTTTGAATCGCGTCTGGAATGGATGCCTCCGGGAAATTTTCAATGAGCGTCCGGAGAATCTTCTGCTCAAGCGCACGGTTCAGTTCCATAGCCCCCCACACCGCGAGCATGAGCAGTGTCACGGTCATGAGCGCGGTCGAAAAAAAGATCCGAAGCCCCGCGTCAGGGATGAACTTTCGCACATACCGCCCCCACTTGAGCCATCGCTTTAAGATGCGAAGTGGGATATGGTGGAGCAATTTCTTTACCATTCGCTATTCATTATAAGAAACCCGCGGGTATGCCGCGGGTTTCCGAAAAACTACATTTCCCCTCCAGCGAAATTTATTCAACTATCATCACGCCGGTTTCGCCGCGCGCCGCGTGTCCGGGGACGCCGCAGCGGAACGCGTAACTTCCGGGTGTCGAAGGCGCGTTGAATGAAATGATGCGCGTCATCCCCGGCCCCACCCCGCTCACCACCGCCGAAAGCGAGGGGTCCTCGAATACGAAGAGGTGCGATTCGTCGTCGTCTACTGTGAGCGCAAGCGTCACTGCGCGACCCGCATCCACCGTAAAGGTGCTCGGACTGAACCCCGCCGCGGAGACGCGCAATGGAATCGCCTGCACAGGAATATCGTCTTCAGAGATTGGAATCGACTGCTGGGGCGCGCCCTCTGTACCGGGCTCCACGTTCTGTACCACCGGAGCTCCGCCGGTCGTTACCACGATGCCCGCCGCAGAGATGGGGCTTGTGCCCGTCGCGGCCACTAGTCCTTCGGGAGTTTCTACTCCCGTCGGCCTTCCTTTGAAAATGTCGGTCCCGAGGAAAAGGTACACGACCACCGCCGCGACCGCGACCCCTCCCAATGCCCACCAAAGCGTGTTGTTGTTCTGTGGTTCCATGAAGAAATTATAGCAAATCAGTGCTCGCCCTTTATTTCACAATGAGGCTTGTCCATTCATTTTGATCCGTTGCGTACGTGGGCCATTTTTCCCAATCAAACCGATTGCCGATGAGACGGAAGCTAAAACTAACGTCGCCAACTGATGACTGATAGCTTACAACTGACGACTCGGAGGCGCGGAAGGTAATCTTGTTGCCGCTAATTTCATACGCGATTGGAACCGGCACTTTCTTTGAGGTTACCAACACCTGTACATTCTCGTCCGAGAAATCCACCGCGTGGCGCCAGACCCAAAGATCCGAGCCTTCCCCTACCTCATCAAAGTCAACGACGTACTCGTATGTTTTTAGTTTTTTGTTATAAGTTATGAGTTTCCCGCTCCCGACAAACTCTTCCTTCACTCCTCCCGCGATGGACGCAGCGTAGGTCGAATATTTTTTCCCTTTTATCTCGTAGAGCGGGTCGATGGTGGTTACGGTGAGTTTGTCGACGCCGGTGATGTCGCCGCCTGCGAGCGAAATACTGTTGGTGTTGTTCGTCGCGGCGATCTGCACCCCCGCAGCAAGCGTTATCTGGTTCCCGAAGTACGAGGTGCCGGCAACGGTGAGTTTATATCCCGGAGTAGTGGTCGCGATGCCGACATTGCCATCGCCGCGGATGCTTACTGCATCAACGCGGCTCGCCCATCCGCTCTGAATACCAGTGATGAGACGGATTGCTTCGGCCGTCCCGGTATTATCCGAGGCAAGGAAAAGTACTTCATCTGCAACTCCAACGTTCGTATTAATCGCTCCGGAACTTTCACCCGAACCGATGATGACCGGACCACCGGAACCTATAAGGAGTCGCATGCCGTTTGCATCAGCGCCGCTCGAGTAAAGTACATCCTGCGTACTTGGACCGCCGGTGTGCGTGAATCGAACCCCCACCGTGCCGCTCCCGCTGACATGTAGATTCCGGCCGGGCGTGGTTGTTCCAACGCCCACATTCCCCGCCACGGTGAGCGAGTAGGCATTTTCATTCGCGCCGGGGTCGAGATAGTAGGCGGTGTTGGTGCGGTCGTAGTAGACGCCCGCAGAGATGTTGCCGCTTGCTCCGTAGAGGGTGGCATCCCCGATGACAGAGAGGGAGGAGGTGGCGACGGTGCCGCCGATGACGGCTTTGTATGCAGTGGAGGTGGGATAGAGATTGTTTCCGGAGAGGGCCCAGTAGCCGCCTCCGCCCACGGCGGATGTGGTCTGCGTGGTGCCGTCGGGGAAGATGAGCGCCGAACCTGACTTGCTGATACGAATATCGCCGAACACTGTGAGTTCGTCAGAGGGAGTCGTGGTCGCGATACCGACGAAACCGCTGTTTAGCACTCTAATCTTTGAACTGTATGAGGCTCCGTCATAAGTTTGAAAATCAAAACCGTAGTTCCTACTCGTGTGATCCTTAAAAGTGAGATAGTCGTTAATACCCGCAATCGCGTAGCCGGCCCAGAAGTTTAGTCCGCCTGAATCGGTATTAAACTTGAGCGAGGTTCCTTTATAAAAATCGATTCCGTCGTTCGCACCCGTGTTTACCAACAATCGATAGTCGCTCGCGTCGCTCACACTGAAAGCTGTTCGCCCATCTCCGGCGTCGTATACGTCGAATTTATTAGCTGGGGTTGAGGTGCCGATGCCCACGTTGCCCGCGTTCGCTTTTGCATATATTCCCCCGC
>DYGI01000001.1 GCA_020724805.1 Candidatus Microgenomatus sp. | reverse complement strand
GTCCCAAGGGTATGGCTGTTCGCCATTTAAAGTGGTACGTGAGCTGGGTTCAAACCGTCGTGAGACAGGTTGGTCTCTATCTGTTGTCAGCGTGTGACGCTTGAGGGAAGTCGCCCCTAGTACGAGAGGACCGGGGTGAACGAACCGCTGGTGTACCGGCTTTGCTACCAAGTGAAGTGCCGGGTAGCTACGTTCGGACGGGATAAGCGCTGAAAGCATCTAAGCGCGAAGCCTCTCCCAAGATTAGGCGTCGTGGGCCCCTGGCAGACTACCAGGTTGATAGGCACTAGGTGTAAGCCCCGTAAGGGGTTAAGCCGAGGTGTACTAATAAGCCCGTGCGCTTGCTCTTCTTGTTCATCACCTAATTTACAAACGCGCACCAAGGTTTTGGCGTGCTGGTGTTTAACCTAAGCGTGACCCACCTCTTCCCATTCCGAACAGAGCAGTGAAAGCGCTTAGGCCTCATGATACTTGCGGCTTCGGTCGTGGGGAAAGTAGGGTATGCCAGTACTCCAAAGTTTTGGTGCTTTTTGTTGTCCGAATGCTATATTTCAAGCCGGTTTTCGTGCTATTGACTTTGTAGACTGTATATGCTAAAATGCAACCAGGATATGAGTTTGGGATGCTCGGTCCGCGGAGCCCCAACTAGGCGACGCTTCGCGATTCGCCAGTGACAGCGGTCTTCGCTCCAGCTCTAAAAAGAGAGCGATACGACAATGCAAATGCCCCCTTGGTTGCGACCGAGGGGGTACTTTTTTATCCCATTCGGTCGTTTTTGATGAAAAGGAAAAACCCTTTGAGCCAAATTGTGAAGGCCCGGGATACGGGCATGATGGAAATGAGGTAGTGGAGTTCCACAATGCCTTTGAAAATCCACGCAAGGAAACCGGAGATGACAAACGGGCCAATCTTTGTGACTGCATACTTCCCGCCGAGCGGCACGATGTAGGGGTAGTCGGGGACTTGGTAGGTATGAATTTTAACCTCGCGACTCATCCCTTCCGCGAATTTTATCCGTTCCAATATGTTTTTTGCGGCGACCCGTGCACCGATGATCGCGGGACGCGCCATCCACGGCGAGGGCGCGCCGGTTATCGGGTCGCAAAGGCATGCGATGTCTCCCGCGGCGTATATATTCCCAGTCACGCGGAGATCGGCGGATTCGGGGATGCATTCCATCGCGTCGCGTATCTCAATGCGTCCTTTTGTTTCTCGTTTCACCGGCATTCCGTTGGTAAGTGAAGTTGCCCTGACGCCGCCGGTCCAGATGAATACGTCATAGGGAATTTTCTCACCGCTCTCAAGATATATTTCGTGGACGTCCACGCGCGCAATACGCTCTTCGGTAAGTACTTGTACCCCGAGCTGTTTCAAGCGCTTCGTCGCCCGCTTCTGCACGCGCAGGTCGAGACCTCCGAGAATGGACGAGCCCGCTTCAATGAGGGTGACGTGCACGTTGCAAGTGTTGGCGTGCGGACGCTCGCATGACCATTCGCGTATTTCGCCCGCAAGTTCCACGCCGGTGGACCCTGCACCGCCAATCACGACGCGGGTGAGTCCCTTCGCAGGCCCGACCCTTGGTGCAAGGCGTTCTCGGATTGCAAGCGAATCCTCGAGCGTTTTTAAAGGAAGGGCATGGGTTTCGAGCCCGGGAATTTGGTAATAATTGGTTTCGCCCCCGAGTGCAATCACGAGAAATTCGAAGGATAATTTTCCGTTTTTTAAATGTATATGTCGAGCGGTAAGGTCGAGAGAGAGCACTTCATCGAGGCGGAACTCGACCCCGCTTCGCTCAAGAAGGGTTTTGAGAGGATAGGCGACGAGCGCACTTAAGGCCTTGGTGTTCGTACTTCCTTCGCCGGTGGTCGCTACCTCGTAAAGGAGGGGAGTGAAAACGTGGTGCGGGGAACGGTCGACAAGAATGACCGTATATTTGCTCCTAAGGCCGAGTTTTTTTATTGAACGCCCTAACCGGCGTGCGGCGTGGAGTCCCGCGAATCCACCGCCTAGGACCACGATATTTTTCTTATATTCCGGAAATTCCATAAGGTATACTAACCGTAATGATTCAATTCCTTACCCCCACCGTTGCAAAACGTTATCGCGGAAAAACATGTCTTCTCCGCGCGGACTTGAATGTGGAACCGGGCGCGGAAGATGCGACAAACCGCGTGGATGCAATGATTCCCACCATCCGCTTACTGCTTGATTATAACGTGAAAGTGGTTTTGCTTTCACATCGCGGACGGCCGGCGCGGCGCACGCCCGAGCTTTCGCTCCAACCGTTTGCGCGAATCTTCATGCAGAGACTTAAGCTGCCCGTGCGTTTTGTCCCCGGCACAAATCTCTCTTCGGTTCACGAACGCATCATGAGTGTGAAGGAACGCGTGATAGTGACGGAAAATCTTCGCTTCTTTTCTGGTGAGGACGCGAACGATGTTTCTTTTGCGCGCCGTCTCGCGGCGCTTGGGGATTTTTACGTGAATGACGCATTCGCAGTGTGTCACCGGAAAAATGCTTCGGTGGTCGCGATAACGAAATTTCTTCCGTCATACGGTGGACTGTGGATGAGAGAAGAGATTTTCCATTTGAATTCGGTGATGAAAAAACCCGTGCGACCGTTTGTGGTGGTGATTGGTGGCGCGAAAGTGGGCGACAAACTTCGCTCGCTCCGCGGCATAGTAAAAAAAGCGGACACGGTGCTATTAGGGTCAAGCGTGTTCAATGAAGATGACATTCCGAACATTTCCAAGTTGAGCTTTCCAGACGACATCAAAGCGCACGAAAATTTTGCGTGGGACATCGGGCCGTGGACAAGGGTGCGCTACGCAAAAATGCTCGCGCGCGCGAAATCGGTCATTTGGAACGGACCGCCGGGCTATTACGAGAAAAAAGGATTTTCGGACGGCACGCGTACTCTGTGGAGCGCGCTTCTCGCTAATCGTGGTGTGCGAGGGGTGGTAGGGGGAGGGGAAACGGTGGCGTCGTTGAAGCAGCTCCGCATCACCAAGCGACTTCCGAAAAATGTTTTTATCTCCACGGGAGGCGGGGCCATGCTCGCATATCTCGCAGGTGAAAAGTTGCCAGGGCTTATTGCACTCAAATAAAATGGAAAGAAAATTTTTTGAACAGCAAAGAATGGAGGATCTTTCGATTGTGCGAGATCTGCTCACAGAACTTGGTTATGAAGTTGAGGAAAGAGAAATGAGAGGGAAGAATAATGTCAATTTACGTCCGAATCTTGTTGTGAGAAATGCTAATGGCTTGGTAGCGAGAGTGGGGTGGGAAAACGGATGTTTTGTTTCAACTTCGCCCATTGAAGGAGTTACCATGAAGCCTCATGAAGGCTATGCGGACGATGGGTGGCATTATGAAATAATTGTTTGATGAGAAGCGGCGTAAAGCCCTACTCCCGTAGTTCTGAGGCATTTGACAAATAGCACAATATTGTGCTATAATTGGCGCAGAACATAATCTTAGGAGCAGCCAATGCTTAGTCGAGTACTTCGCAAGGTCTCCGACGAATTCTATCGAGAATTCAGAGGAGAGAAGCAGCGACTCTACCGATCCGCGGCCAAAGCGGGTGGAAATCTTGTAGCAAGTGCGGCGCTTGACCTGTTTGCGGATCTCGCGGATATGGTCACGGCGTCGCCCACAGAACCATCCGGAAGCGCTTCTGCGGAACACGCGACTTCCGAAAAGTCGTCGTTCACGCCCGACTTTGAAGTGGCGGTTTCTCACCGTCATTCACAAGATGAGGCGCTCCGCAGGGTCAAGCAGGCAATCGGAAACGCGAAGCGCGAATTCAGCGGTTACGCCGCCGATTTTCGCGAATCGTGGAACGGGAACATCGGCACGTTCACCGCGACGATCAAAGGGAAACAGCTTTTTGGTCATATCGTGGTGACCGGGAGGGACGTGAAGGCATCGGGAACGATTCCTTCCATCCCGCTGGTTCCGCGCAGCATTATCAAGGAGAAGGTGGAACGAGTGCTCCGTGAGAAGCTCGTCGAGATCTTGCGGTAGCATGAACGATCAACCTCATGACGGAGGTTCACGATGAAGTTCCCTTTTGACTTTCTGTAACGGAGATTCCCGATCAAAAAATATCGCGAATCCCGACCGACCTGACCGCTAGTGTGCATATGTGCACTAGCGGTTCTTTTTTTCCTAAAATTCAGGCATAATGGGTTTCAATGAAGAAACCCGCTATTCTCTACCATGCGAATTGTCCGGACGGTTTCGGGGCTGCTTTTGCGGCGTGGAAGAAGTTCGGTAAAAAAGCGGAGTATTTCACCATCCCGCCTTCCCAGGACTCGAGACAGCTCACCGGCATCGATCTTAAAGGGAGGGAGGTTTATTTCCTCGACGTGTGTGTATCGCTCCCCACGCTCTTGAAGCTTCGAATGCTCAATGAAAAGGTAGTGGTAATTGACCACCATGCGACGAATGCGGCAGCGGCAAAACACGCGTCCGAGTCCCTCTTCGATGTGACGCACTCCGGGGCAATTCTCGCATGGCAGTATTTTCATCCGAAGAAAAAGGTTCCGACGCTTTTGAAGTATGTTGAAGAAGGCGATCTTTGGCGGTTTCGTTTGCCTCAATCGCCTGCGCTCCTCGCTTATATCTACTCGCGCGGCTTCTCATTCAAGGAGTGGGAATCGCTCATGAAAGGAATGGAATCCGCGCGCGTACGGAAAAATTATGCCGTGCTCGGGAAAGTTTTGAACGACTACGATGGCATTTTGGTCGGCGAGGCGGTAGGGAGAGCTGAACTCGTGCAATTCGGGAAATATAAAACGCTTGCGGTGAACTCCAGCTCCAAGCGGTTTCACTCCGAGGTAGGAAAGCAGCTTGTCGCACAGAAGCCGCCGATTGGTATTGTGTGGCGGGTGGAACGTGGCTTACTCCATGTGTCGTTGCGAGGGAACGGAAGCGTGGATGTTTCGAAGCTTGCCAGGCAGTTCCCCGGTGGAGGAGGCCATCCGAACGCTGCCGGGTTTGCGGTGCCTTTTGAAAAGGGGTTTCCGTGGAAATGGCTCGAAAAGCGCGGTTGACAGTATACCCCCTAGGGGTATACTACTCCCATGTTTCAGGGAAAATGGGTAGTGCCAGCCTCGATTGTTATTTCACTCGCGCTTATTGCGCTCGCGATTATCTATCGCGTGGGGAACAGCTCCCAAGTTTTCACATCCACACCATTTAGCGCGGATTTTTCTTCTTTGGAGCGGACGCTTATCGAGGCGGGCGCTATTGATTCGTCCCGGTTTTCGGAAACTGTGCGTACCGAACTTAATCTTCTTTGGGCGTTCGGCCTTGCGAACGAAAATCGCATTCTCACCGCAGGGCCGATGATGGATTCGCGGTATGGCGGTGCCGGCAATTTTGCATCGACGGGTGGGTGGACGCTCGCGAGAGGGAATGCAATGGACCACTACGCGATGCATCGGTTGGTGGTATTGAATGAAGATGAGCAAGAACTTGTGGAGCGGGTTTCAAAAAACATATACCGCCCTTGTTGTGGGAATCCCACGCACTTTCCCGATTGCAATCACGGTATGGCGATGCTCGGGCTTTTGGAACTTCTCGCGGCGGACGGCGCCGACGAGGCCGCCCTGTATCGTGCGGCGCTCGCGATGAATCGGAAATGGTTTCCCGATACCTATGATGCGATAGATCGCTATCTTTCTGCGAAAAATATGCTGCCCGCAGAAGAAAACCCCAAACTTGCACTCTCGTATGATTATTCGAGCACCGAAGGATATCGCCGTATTCTTACGGAAGTTGCGCCATCGCCTTCGCAAGGCGGTGGAAGCTGTGGAGTGTAGAATAAATCTATATTCGATAATGTATGACCGATAATGTAAAAAAGAACGCGGTGAAGCGTCTCCGGCGTGCGGCAGGGCAAATCAACGGTTTGGAGAGAATGGTGGAAGAGGAAGTGTATTGTGTGAAGATCATCCATCAATCGCTTGCAGTCAAAGCGGCGCTCTCGGCGTTCGAGGACGTGATATTGGAAAATCATCTGAAGACCCACGCGTCCCACCAAATAAAGAAGGGGAAAGAGGAGAAAGCGGTAAGGGAACTCACCGCGATCTATCGGCTCGCGAGAAAAAAATAATCACATGAATTCACCGCAGTATATCTGTCCGATGCACCCAAGCGTTCGTCAGGGCGAGCCCGGACGTTGTACCGAGTGCGGAATGGCTCTCGTACCCGAAAAGCCGAAGGTGGTACATACCGCGCATGGCGCACATGAGGGGAGTGTTGATAAGCACGCGGGTCATCACACCGAGGATTTCTTGAAGAAGTTCATCATGAGTGCGGCCCTCACCGTACCGGTGGTGCTTTTTTCGGATGTGGCGGGAATGTTTTTACGCGTTGCCCCGGATTTCCCCGGTGCGCCCTACGTTACCTTTGTGCTTGCGTCCCTCATCTTTTTTTATGGTGGGTGGGTTTTTCTTGTGTCGGCGTGGCGCGAGCTTCGGGCGCGACTTCCCGGGATGATGACGCTTATCGCGCTCGCGACCTCGGCGGCCTACCTGTGGAGCATTTACACGCTTATCTCCGGACTTGGCATGCCCCTTTGGTGGGAGCTTTCCACGCTCATTACCGTGATGCTTTTGGGGCATTGGCTGGAGATGCGTGCGGTGAAAAGTGCATCGGCAGCACTGAAGGAACTATCAAAACTCCTTCCCGATACTGCGGAGGTCATTATGGGGAACGATACCAAGACCGTGCCGCTCGCAGAGCTCCGCGAGGGCGATCGGGTTTTGGTGTGGCCGGGCGCCCGCATTCCCGCGGACGGGGTAGTGGAAGAGGGGCGCGCAGAGGTGAACGAATCGATTGTGACGGGGGAATCGGTGCCCGCGGCAAAAAAGCCCGGGAGCGAAGTGGTGGCAGGAACGATAAACGGCGATGGAGCGCTCAAAGTGAAGGTCACCAAGGTGGGGGAGAAAACTTTCCTCGCGGGGGTGATGAGACTCGTAAAAGAAGCGCAGGCTTCGAAGTCGCGTCTCCAACTGCTTTCGGACCGAGCCGCGCTTTATCTCACCTACGTGGCAGTAGGAGGGGGCGCGGTAACGTTGGTGTCGTGGCTTTTAGGAGGCGCGCCGACCGAATTCGCGGTTGAGCGTTTAGTTGCTGTTCTGGTGATTGCGTGTCCGCACGCGCTCGGGCTCGCGGTGCCCTTGGTGGCGTCGCTTTCGACGAATATCGCGGCACGGCATGGCTTTCTGGTGAAGCAGCGCCTTGCACTTGAGGCGGCCCGAGAGGTGGATGTGGTGCTTTTTGATAAGACCGGAACGCTCACCAAGGGCGAGTACGGAGTCGCGAACATTTGGCCCATGGTCGCGCGCGATGAAAAGGAGGTGCTCATGTATGCGGCTTCGGTGGATGCGAATTCGGAGCACTTTGTGGCAAAAGCCATTGTGGCCGAGGCAAAACGTCGCGGTGTGATGTTCACGCCGGCGAAAAACTTTGCGCGGCTCCCGGGGCGTGGCGCGCGCGGATTCGTTGACGGGCTGGAAGTATTGGTGGGAGGGGTAAAGATTTTGGAAGAAATAAATGCGCGAGTTTCCGAGGGAATGAGACCTGAGATTGAGGAGGAAGAAACAAAAGGGAAAACCATCATCTATGTGGCGAAGCACGACGAACTCATCGGCGTTCTCGCGCTCGCGGACTTGATCCGTCCCGAGTCGCGCGCGGCAATCAAAGCGCTTACGGCGCAAGGAGTGGGAGTGGCGATGGTCACGGGAGATACCGAGCCGGTGGCCGAGTGGGTTGCACGCGAGCTTGGCATCCGCACGGTTTTCGCGCGCGTTCTCCCCGGTGAAAAAGCAGACAAAGTGAAAGCGCTTCAGATGGAAGGAAAGAAAGTTGCGTTCGTGGGCGACGGCGTGAATGATGCTCCCGCACTCACCCAAGCCGACGTCGGCATTGCAATCGGGGCGGGCACGAACGTAGCGGTGGAATCCGCGGGTATCATTTTGGTGCGGAACGATCCGCGCGATATTCCGAAGATCATCACGCTCTCCCGCGCCACCTACCGTAAAATGATCCAAAACCTCTGGTGGGCCACGGGGTACAACATCGCGGCGCTCCCGGTGGCGGCGGGCGCATTCGTGTGGGCTGGCATCTTGCTCCCGCCTGCGGTTGCTGCGGTATTTATGTCGCTTTCCACTGTTATTGTGTCGGTGAACGCCGTCTTGCTTCGTCGTGTGAAGGTGTAGAATGGGGATGATGGGAAAGGAACGATTATTCCCGAAAGGGAAATTGGTGATTTACACCGATGGTGGGGCAAGAGG
Organism: Candidatus Microgenomatus sp.; assembly: GCA_020724805.1. Lineage (GTDB taxonomy): Bacteria > Patescibacteriota > Minisyncoccia > UBA6257 > GWB1-50-10 > DYGI01. The sequence goes on along the minus strand of DYGI01000001.1, from coordinate 456,506 downwards.
TAATCCTGGGCCGGCAGCCATCGGCGCGGTCGTGGGTGACCGCCATTACCACAAAGCGATAGGGGAAACGACGAACAACGTAGCTGAGTACAAGGCTCTTATCTTCGCACTCCAGAAAGCCAAGCAACTTTTGGGGAAAAAAGAGGCAAAAGAAACTGAGGTGGAAGTGCGCGCGGACTCCGAACTTATGACGAGCCAACTCACCGGAAAATATAAAGTGCACGATAAGGATCTCATCCCGCTCTTTGTCGAAACGTGGAACCTTATGCAGGATTTTCAATCCGTTTCATACAAGCTCATTCCACGCGAGGAAAACAAAGTGTCCGATGGACTCGTGAACCGCGCTTTGGACACGCTTCTTTAAGCACACTATACTTACTCCATGAACCGCACGCTTTCGCTTTTATTGGTTATCAGCTTTTCAAGTCTCGCGCTTCTTGGTTTTAGCGCGGCGGCCGGTCCCCATGCAGGATGTGTGGCGGACGCGTTCCAGAAATTGCAGGGAACGGCGTGTCCGGTAAATGAAAGCCCTCTCTCGCTTCTCGCCTCGCATCTCGGTTCACTTCAAAATTTTGTGGGGAACGGCGCGACAGCGCTGCTTGCACTTCTTGCGCTTGCGCTTATCGCACTTGTGCTTCTTGATGGGATACCCCTGCGGCCGCATACGACGCCCCCGGTTGTAGTTCGGTGTGAGGCGGGGATTTCATATCCGATTCTTAAGATGCGTCGCTGGACCGCGTTCCACGAAACAAGCCCGACTTGTTTTGGATAGGGCGCGCCGGGGCGTTTTGTCGAAAACGTTTTCCGCTCGCGCCTCCCCCGCTTCCGAGGGGTTTTTATTTGTAACTATTACTATGTCATCAACACTTAAAAAATGGTTACCCGCCATAGTTATCGTAGGGGGAGCCATCGCATTCGTTCTTCTTGCGCAACCAGCCGCGGTTCCGGTGAACGCCAACCGGAGTGGGGGTGCGCTTATCGCGGAAACCCCGTCGTATGATTTCGGTGCGCTTCCGCTTCGAAGCGGCATTGCGCGCACTCTCTACACGGTAAAAAACGCGGGCGCAGAGTCGCTTGTCATAAAAAATGTGTGGACTTCATGTATGTGCACCGAAGCGATGGTACGAAAAGGAACTTTCGCAATGGGGCCGTTCGGCATGCCGGGACACGGGGGACCGACGCGAGCCATTTCACTCTCGCTTTCGCCGGGAGAATCCGCGGACGTGGAGGCACTCTTCGATCCGGCGGCGCACGGACCCGCAGGGGTGGGTCCTGTCGCGCGTTCCATCTTCCTTGCGGCGGACACGGGAGAACTTCTGGAGCTTTCGTTCACTGCGGTGGTAACTCCATAATATGAGCAAAAAACTTATCGCGTTCCTCGTGGCAGGCATTGTCCTAGTGGGACTTACCGTATTTTTCCGTTCGGATGCGAGCGCGGGATTGCTCTTTTCTCTTTCGGAGGGAGGTTCATGGCTTCTCCCTTTGATTGTCGCGGCGGCGCTCGTGGATTCGGTGAATCCCTGTGCTTTCTCGGTCCTTATTCTCACTCTCGCATTCCTGTTCTCCATCGGGAAGCTGCGTTCCGACGCGCTTCGGGTCGGCGGACTCTATATCGCCGGGATTTTCGTGGCATATATGTTGATTGGGCTCGGCATTCTTCAGGCGCTTTCGTTCTTCAACATCCCGAACTTCATGGGGAAAGTGGGCGCATCGCTCCTTATACTCGCGGGCGTCATCAATCTCGTGAACGAATTTTTCCCGAAGTTCCCGATCAAACTGAAGATTCCTGATGCGGCACATCACACGATGGCGCGGCTCGCGGAGCGAAGTTCGGCGCCGCTCGCGTTCGTGTTGGGCGCCTTCGTGGGTCTTTGCGAATTTCCGTGCACCGGCGGCCCGTATCTTGCCGCACTTGGACTTTTGCACGACTCCGCGACCTATGTGTCCGGGCTCACGTACCTTACGCTGTATAACCTCGTCTTTGTGGCGCCGCTCGTGGTTATTCTCGCTATCGCATCGAATCCCGCGCTCCTTGAGCGCGTGCGCACATGGCAGAGGAATGAGCGGAGCGTGATGCGATGGGCAGGAGGCGTTGCTATGATGGCGCTTGGAGGTCTCATGTTTCTCCTTTAGGAAAATGTCGAAAAAATTGATACAATTGAAATAATCCTATGGTAGCTATCCTTATAGCGCTGGTCTCGATTGGCGCGCTCACCACACTCACGTGGTGGGTGAACGGAAAGAAACTCCTCCCGTTCCAGGTGTGTGCCATTTGTGCGGGGTGCGCGGGGACATGGATATGGCTCCTCGCCGGAGTATTCGCGGGACTTCTCTCGTTTCCCGCATACATGCAGGTCATTGGCATTCTCATGGGAGGGTCGGTGGTAGGCATTGCGTATCAGGGAGAAAAATATCTGAAGTCGGGACGTTCCTCGCTTCTTTGGAAGGCGATATTCATTCCCATCGGCTTCGGTACGGTGTGGAGCGTTACGAGCCTCGCGTTCGGATTCGTGATTCTTGGAGTATTGGCGCTTCTTGCGATTGCGGGTTTTTTCCTCGAGCTCCCGCTCTCCAAAGGAGACCGCGTCCGCGCCACACAGCTCGAAGAGCGGATGAAAGATTGTTGCTGAATCTTATGGACTCTAAATTCACTACCATTGCGCTCTTCGTGATCCTTATTGTGGTTGGCATCGTGGGAGTGTTCGCATTCGTAGGAGGGGAGCCACAAGAGGTTGATGCCGCGGTAGTCTCGCTTGCACAGTGTCTTTCCGAGAAAGGTGCGGTGATGTATGGCACCAAAACCTGTCCCTACTGCCGCGCCGAAAAACTTTCTTTCGGAGAAGCGTTCCAATACATCACATACGTGGAATGTACCGAGGAGCCCAATCGATGTGTGGATGCGGGCGTGGAAGGAGTGCCACTCTGGACCTTCACGGATGGGACCCGCCTGGAAGGCGCGCAAGGTCTTGAAGGGCTCGCGCGTGCGGTGAATTGCCCGTATGCGCCGAAAGAATAGCGGAAAGGTCGTCGTGCAATAAATTAATATGACTACATTCGAAAAAGTTTCGCTTACGTTGCTTCGTCTCACGATGGGGTGGATGATGTTTTATGCCGGCATCACAAAGGTGGTGAACCCGGCGTGGTCTGCGGAAGGATATTTGAAAAGTGCGAAAACATTTTCCGCGCTTTTTGCTTGGTTTGCGTCGCCTTCGCTTCTGCCGTACGTGAATTTTGTGAACGAGTGGGGACTCACGCTTCTCGGGGTATCCCTCATCCTCGGATTCGGGGTGCGGTTTTCGTCCGTGCTGGGGAGTGTGCTGATGTTGCTTTACTACGTGCCGATTTTGGATGGGTGGTATCCGAACACCCATGCTTTTATCGTGGACGAACACCTCATCTATGCTGCGGCGCTCCTTTTCCTCGCGGCGGTGCGTGCGGGGAGAGTGTGGGGAGTGGATGGTGTGGGGGTGGTGTCGCGTTGGAGCGCGATGTGCCCTTCGCTTCAGAAATGGTTCGGTTAACCGGGAGTTTTAGTCGGCTCCCGCGATAAATACACATTATTATGCTCGGCATGATGCATTGGGGAGGATATGGTTGGGACGGTGGTTGGCTCGGGTGGATTGGAATGGTGGTCTGGTGGCTCGTGGTTATCTGGCTTGTGATCGCGGCAATTCGCTGGTTTTCTCACCGGCACGGGGATTGTTGTGGTGGCAGCAAGGGGTCCGCGATGGATATTCTGAAAGAACGATACGCGAAAGGGGAGATAGAGAAAAAAGAGTACGAGGAAAAAAGGAAAGCACTCGAATCATAAATGAACGAAGCGGGTTTTGAGAGAAAAGAGCACCGCATGCTCATAATGCGGAACTTCGTGTTCGGCGTGGAAGACAGTTTGGTTTCTACCGTCGGACTTCTTTCGGGCATTGCCATAGTGGGAACGCCAAGCGCTACTATCGTTCTCACCGGAGTGGTACTTATCTTTGTGGAGGCGTTCTCAATGTCGGTCGGCACATTTCTTGCGGAGCATTCCGCGGAAGAAGCGGTGCTTCATATGCATGGCGTGGCGAGCGACCGAGATTCGCGTCTTGCGGGCGCCATCATGTTTGTGTCCTATTTCGTTTCTGGTTTTGTTCCCCTAGTGCCTTATCTGATCTGGGAAGGAGTCACCGCACTTTATGTTTCGGTTGCGGCGTCGCTCCTTGCCCTCTTCGCGCTTGGCGCCGTTTCTGCTCGCGTATCACGGGTGCCTATGCTTCGTGAAGCTCTTCGCATGTTTCTTATTGGAGGTGCTGCCGTCGCGGTCGGTGTTCTTGTCGGCGTTTTGGTGAATTAAACGGTTCATAAAAATAAGACAGTTGATTTTTCGAGAAGTTTGTGGTAGGATGTGGGTAGAAGTATGACAAGCGACAGCGCTCCGACGTTAAGTCGTGAGTGAGGAAAGTCCGGGCACTCCCTTCAGCAATGGAGGAGCAAGGTAGCGGGTAACACCCGTCGTCCGTGAGGATAGAGGTGCGAGCAGAAACGTCCCGAGTCGAAAGGCGAAGGAGGACCTGATCCCAGGCCAAAAGGTCCATATCCGCGATAGGGATAGAAACGCGGAGATGAAACGGCTAAATCCTTACCCGAGTGCAAGGCCGTGTCCCGAGGGAAACCGGAGGAAGTGCCGCTCGAGTCCGCGAGCAATCGCGGTCCCAGATGAATTGTCGCGTAGACAGAACCCGGCTTATGTCATACTTCTCCCGCCCCGATGCAAATCGGGGCGGTGTTGTTTGAAAAAGTGAATGGGATTGGATAGGATGGGAACGCGCCAGTGTAGCTCAATGGCAGAGCAACGCTTTCGTAAAGCGAAGACGGAGGTTCGATTCCTCTCACTGGCTCATTATGAACGTCAACAATAATATAGCGACCGTGTCAGTATTGGCCGGCGCAGGCGGAGATGACGCAAAAGATTGGGCACAGATGCTCCTCCGGATGTACGGGCGCTTTGCACAACTCAAAAATTGGAAACAGATAATCATAGACGACAACGCGGTCGAAATTCGCGGCGAGGGCGCTTACGAACGCTTGAGAGGGGAGAACGGCGTGCACCGGCTCGTACGAATCTCGCCTTTTGACGCAAAGAAACTTCGTCACACCTCATTCGCGGCAGTGGAAGTCCTTCCGGGACTTCCCGAAATGGAGGCGCGGAATATTGCGATACCGGAGAAGGATTTGAAGGTTGATTTTTCGCGGGCGGGCGGCCCCGGTGGCCAGAACGTGAATAAGGTGGAAACCGCGGTGCGCATCGTGCATTTACCGACCGGCATTGTGTCCTCCTCGCGTGCGGAGCGTTCACAGGCCGCAAACCGCGAAAAGGCGCTCGCACTTTTGAAAGCCAAACTCGTGAAACTTATGGAAGAAAAGCATGAAGCATCCATTGCAAACCTCACCACAAAAGTGACGCCTGAGTGGGGGCACGAAATACGTTCGTACGTGCTTCATCCCTACAAGCAGGTAAAAGACCACAAAACGGGCAGGAAAATCTCGCGTGTGGAGCAGGTTCTGGAAGGAGAATTAGACCTTCTCGAGGAAAAAACGTAAATGTGGTATTATGGTCGGGTAAGCTTCCGAACTTCGGAAGTTTTGATTTGTAAGGTGCCATGATTATCTTTCAGAACGTTACCAAGCTGTACGGAAAGTCCAATGCGTTGGACAAGGTCAGCTTTAAGATACAACCAGGCGAATTTGTCTCCGTGGTGGGACGCTCGGGAGCAGGGAAGTCCACTATCGTCAAATTGCTCATTGGCGAGGAAAAGCCGACGAAGGGTCAGATATTCTTCGGCTCCTTTGAGGTGAATAAGCTCCTTCCGAAGGAGTTGCCAGAGTTCCGCCGTCACATCGGTGTCATATTCCAGGATTTCCGCCTTCTCCAAGGGAAAACGGTTTTTGAGAACGTGGCGTTTGCGCTCGAGGTGGCGGGGAGGCCCGAGCGGGACATTATGGAGTTCGTACCGCAGGTGTTGGATATGGTGGGGCTCAAGGAAAAGGCCTCGCGGTTCCCCGCGGAGCTTTCGGGAGGGGAGCGTCAGCGGGTTGCTATCGCGCGTGCGATGATAAATCATCCCGATGTCTTAATCGCCGATGAACCTACCGGGAACCTGGACCCCATGAACACGTGGGAGGTGGTAAAATTGCTTTTGAAGATTAACGAGCTTGGCAGCACCGTCATTCTGGCAACACATGACAAGGAAGTGGTGAACACTATCGGGCAGCGCGTTATTACGCTCGATGACGGAGCCGTCATAAAGGACGAGGAGCACGGAAGATTCATTTTAGAATAAATTATGGTTACCCTTTCGCGCATACTGAAATACGGTTGGCAAGCGTTCCTTAGGAACGGGTGGCTTTCGCTCTCCACGATAAGCATCATGATCCTCGCGGCACTTGTTTTCGAAGGCCTTATTCTTTTCAACGTGATGGGGAAAACCGCGCTCGGGTCAATTCAGGAGAAGATAGACATCAGCGTGTATTTCAAAAGTACAGTGGACGAAGACACCATCCTGAATATGAAGCGGTCGCTCGAAGGCCTTGAAGAGGTAAAAAGCGTGGAATATGTTTCGCGCGAGCAGGCCCTCGAGGAATTCAAAGCGCGTCACGAAGGAGAGGAGACTATCACGCAGACCCTCGCGGAACTCGACGAGAACCCGTTGCTTGCTTCACTCAACATAAAAGCGAACGACCCGAGTCAGTATGAAGCCATTGCTTCGTATCTTGAGAATGAGAACCTCGGCGATACCGTGGAAAAGGTGACCTATGCGCAGAATCAGGTGGTCATCGATCGCCTTGTGGGGTTGATTGATACGATGAAGAAGGGAGGTATCACGCTTACGGTATTTCTCGCATTTCTTGCGGTCACGGTGACATTCAACACCATTCGTCTCGCTATTTTTTCGAACCGCGAACAGATCGGCATCATGAGGCTTGTAGGCGCCTCGAACGTGTTCATCCGCGGCCCTTACGTGGTGGAAGGCATCATATACGGTATCATTGCAGGCATCATAGGATTTCTCATTCTTGTTCCGGTCATCAGTTTCCTCTCGCCTTATGTAGGACGTTTCATCCCGGAGCTCGTGCTTTCGGACTATTTTCAGGCGAATTTCTTTTCACTTGTCCTCTATCAGCTTCTTTTCTGCATCGTGCTCGGTATCGTTTCCTCGGTTATCGCAACGCGGCGATATCTTCAGCTATAGAACCGGTCGCCTGTCGGTGGCACCAGTAGAAAAAACCGCCCCGAAGGCGGTTTTTTGTTTCGCTAGTTTTTGTTATTGAGCGAGCCAGCCGCCGTCCACAAAGAATGTGGCGCCGGTCACGTAGCTTGCTTCGTTTGATGCAAGGAAGACCACTGCGGCCGCAATTTCCTCCGGCGTACCCATACGTTTCAATGGGACGCCCGCAAGCAACTCCGCCAGCGCTTCTTGTGAAAATCCTGCCCCCGATATCATCGGCGTATCTATTGCGCCGGGACCGATGACGTTCACGGTGATGCCAAGCGGAGCCCACTCAATTGCAAGCGTTTCTGTCATTCCGATGATGCCGCCTTTGGATGCGGTATAGTGTGCGGCACCCATGACGCCCACTCCCACCTGGCCCGAGGCGATGGAAGCGATGTTTATAATGCGACCCCACTTATTCTTCGCCATTTCCTTCGCGGCACGCTGAGCGCACAGGAACTGGCCTTTAAGGTTGATATTGATGGTGCGATCCCAATCTGCTTCCGTCATCTCAAGTGAGGATTTGGGTGAGAAAATGCCGGCGTTATTCACCAGAATGTCGAGGCGGCCGAACTTTGCGAGTGTGGCATCGAACCCTGCATTTACGTCTGCGGCGTTCGCAACATCCATTTTTAAGGCGAGCGCCTCACCGCCTTTCGCCACAATTTCATCGGCGACCAATTGGCATTCCGCAAGGTCAATATCGGTGACCACTACCTTCGCTCCCTGCGTGGCGAGTGCGAGCGCATCCGCCTTGCCCATCCCTCGGCGCGCGCCGGTTACCAATGCCACCTTTCCTGTGAGGTCAAACATATTTTACGGAGACAGTATAACACTCCGAGTACCGCCGAGGAGGTGTATAACTTTTAGCGGAAGATGACGGGAATTTCGAGAGAATCGCCATGTTCTGGGAGGCCCGAGGGGTTGTCTTTTTGGAAAATGAGGGTGCCGCGGGTACCCGAAGGCGGGGGAGTGAAGGTCAGCGTGTCGGAGAAAGGGACAAACTCGGTCGTCATCCACTCTCCATTCGCAGTGATGTAGGGAGGGGTAAGAGGAATATTGTTCCCATCGTGGTCTATGAGGCGTACCGGGAAGCTCGCCTCGAAATACCATGTGCCGCGCGCACGGCCCGCGACGAGAAGCGGCGAGGAAATAATATCGCCCGGATGGATGGTAGCAACCTCAATAAGGTCACGCTTTGTCGCCGGCCAGAGATCCACGAGCATGCCGTTGCGGAGCGCAGCGTATTTTGAAGTTCCAACCGAGGGACGGGTTATGAAAGGCTCTCCGGGAGCGCGGTCGGCGTAGTTTGCGATGACAATACCGTTCTTGATCTCCACGTTCTGTGGGGCGATGCGATCGCCGAGAAGCAGCGCGTTCGTACCTTTTGTGCCGGTGTCTCCATTCGTGGCTACCGCTACGTAATAAAAAGTTCCAGTGCCACCGAAATTCACCATCAGTATTACTACCGCATCATCGTCACCGTCGGCATCTACATCTCCTAACGTGGGTTTGCCAAACACGCTCACCTCCATCGTGGAAGAGGATTCGGATACCATGCGTTGGGTAGCATGGCCGCTCGCGAGCGTGACAAGCGCGCCGTCGATGTCATAAGAGGCGTTTAGGGGGTCCACAATTGCGCGGATAGAATCGCGCGGTTCAAGGTAACTACCCGCGATACCAACTACAACGAGCGCGATAATGACGCCGACCACTATTTTGATATTCATATTGGACAGTATACATCATCGGTGGTATGGTGAAGTTGCTCACCCGCGGGGCGGGCATTTTTTATGGAACTGAGAAATATCGCAATCATCGCGCACGTTGACCATGGGAAGACCACCTTGGTGGACGCGCTTTTAAAGCAATCCGACCGCTTTCGGCTTAAAGCCGATGCGGCGCAGGAACTTATTATGGACTCGAACGAGCTCGAACGGGAGCGCGGTATCACCATTTTTTCCAAAAATGCTTCCATTCGGCACGGCGACATAAAGATAAATATCGTGGATACACCGGGTCATGCTGATTTTGGCGGCGAGGTGGAGCGCATCATGCGCATGGTGGACGGCGTGCTTTTGCTTGTGGATGCGAAAGAAGGGCCGATGCCGCAGACGAAATTCGTGCTGCGGAAAGCCATTGAGGCGGGGCACAAGGTCATCGTGGTTATCAATAAGATTGACAAGCCGGCAGCGCGCCCCGCGTGGGTGTTGAACGCCACGTACGACCTTTTCTTCGAGCTTGGCGCCACGGAGGCGCAGATAGAATTCCCAGTGCTTTACGCGTCCGCAACGATGGGAAAGGCGGGGCTTACGCATGAACTTCCTGAGATGAAGGATATTACGCCGGTCTTCGACGCTATTGTGAAATATATTCCCGCGCCGGAAGCGCGCCCGCATGAGCCGCTCCAAATGCTCACCGTGAACCTTGCCTACGACAACTACAAAGGAAAACTTGCGGTGGGGCGGGTCTACGCGGGTACGCTCAAAAAAGGAATGGCAATCACCCACATCAATCGTGCGGGAGAATCGGCGCGTGGCACCGTTACCGGCGTTATGCTTTTTGAGGGATTGAATAGGGTAGATGTGGAAGAGGCGTACGCGGGCGACATTGTGGCGATTGCGGGCATCCCCGACATTTCTATAGGAGAGACCATTGCCGATCCGGAAAATCCGGTGGCGCTCCCCGTCATTCATATCGACGAGCCGACGGTTAAAATGACGTTCGGCGTGAATACATCCCCGTTCAAAGGGAAGGAAGGGGAATACACCACTTCGCGCAACCTAAAAGAGCGGCTTGAACGCGAACTCGAAACGGACGTGGCGCTCATGGTGGCGCCGACCGCGTCCGCGGACCGCTGGATTGTAGCCGGGCGCGGCGAACTTCACCTCGCAATCCTCGTCGAGAAAATGCGACGGGAAGGATTCGAGCTCGAGGTTTCGAAGCCCCAAGTCATCTTCAAGGAAATTGATGGCAAGAAAAAAGAACCGATGGAGCTTGTATCGGTGGAAGTGCCAGAACAGTATGCCGGCACCGTCATTGAAATGATGGGGAAGCGCTCGGGTGTGATGAAGGACATGAAAGTGGACGGGGGGAATACTTATATGGATTTTGTAATCCCCACGCGCGGTCTTATCGGTTCGCGGGGTGAATTTCTCACCAATACGAAAGGGCTTGGCATCATGAACAGCATTTTCCTTGGGTACGAGGAATATAAAGGCGAGATACGTGCCGAGTCGCGCGGGTCCATCGTAGCCACCGAAACGGGCACTTCAAACAGCTTCGGTCTTATTACAGCCCAAGGACGGGGTAAACTCTTCATCGGTCCCGGCGTGCCGGTCTATGAAGGCATGGTAGTGGGGCAAAACGCGAAGTCGGGAGACGTGGTGGTGAACGTATGCAAAGCGAAGGAGCTCACAAACTTCCGCTCCAAAAATGAAGGAGTTGCCGAATCGCTCGATGTGCCTCTCACGCTCTCACTTGAAGATGCGCTTGCCTACATCGGCGATGATGAGATGGTGGAAATCACGCCGAAAAGCATCCGCATCCGGAAAATCTATTTAAGCGAGAACGACCGCAAAAAAGCGAAAAAGGAGGAAAAGGAAAGCGCATAATAAAGGCATGGAACCTCAATCCGGTTTTTATGGCCTTGGTATCGCGCCGAACATTCTTGCAACCATTGATCGCCTGAATTTTAAGACGCCGACGCCGATACAGCAGAAATCCATTCCTCCCGCATTGGAAGGGAAGGATCTTATCGGCATCGCGCAAACAGGAACGGGGAAGACGCTCGCGTTCGGCATCCCGATGATACAAGCGGCGCTGCGGGGAACCCGAGGGCTTGTGGTGCTTCCCACGCGCGAACTTGCGCTCCAAGTTCAAGATACGTTGGAAAAAATCGGTGGCGCGCTTCGCATACGAACCGTACTTCTCATCGGAGGAGAGTCCGTCGGCAGGCAGATAAGCGCATTGCGACGAGACCCCATGATTGTCATAGGGACCCCGGGGCGCATCATTGACCACCTTACCCAAAAAACCGTATCGCTCTCGGCGGTGGGAATGCTTGTGCTCGACGAAGCGGACCGGATGTTGGATATGGGTTTTGCACCGCAACTGAACCGAATTCTCGCCGCAGTGCCGAAAGAGCGCCAAACCATGCTTTTCTCCGCCACCATGCCGCAGGATATCGTGAATATCGCGCGGACGAGCATGAAATTGCCGCTCAGTGTGGAAATCGCACCGCCGGGAACTACCGCAGCGAAAGTAACCCAGGAACTTTTTGTCGTGGCGCGTCCCGACAAACCGCGGCTTTTGGAAAAAGTGCTCGGAGAATATCGAGGTTCTGTGCTGGTGTTTTCACGGACGAAATTTGGAGCGAAAAAAATAGCTGCTTCGGTGCGCGCTATGGGTCATCCGGCCGCCGAACTCCATGCGAACCGTTCGCTTTCACAACGCCGCGAGGCACTGGATGGGTTCAAAAACGGGAAGTATCGTGTGCTTATCGCGACCGACATTGCGGCGCGCGGCATCGATGTGAAGGGAATCGAGGTAGTGGTAAATTATGATCTCCCGAGCACCGCGGAAGATTATGTACATCGCATCGGGCGCACAGCGCGTGCGGGCGGCAAAGGGCACGCTATTTCATTCGCCACTCCGGATCAGCGTGGGGATGTGCGCGGTATCGAGAGGCTCATACGCCAAGCACTCCCGCTTTCCAAATTGCCTGCACTCCCGCCGCATCGCGGCGCACCGGTAATAGAAGAATCTTCACATCCACCGCGTCGCCCTTCGCGTTTTGCTCCGCGAGGACCGCGTCCACCGCACTTCGGTGGTCCGCGCCGGTTTTCTCCGCGCAGAAAGTTCAGATAAGCGAACAGTTTTATTCGTTATCCAAGGATTTCCAGAGGTAGCGGCAGGCGTAGCTCCGGTATGGGGCCCAACGCGCGGAAAGTTTTTTCATGAACGTGGGCGTCGGTTTTTTGCCGTAGTGGACGCGAATCGCGTTTTGAAGTCCTACATCCCCAGGAGAAAATATGTCGGGGCGCCCGAGCGCGAATATAAGGAACATTTCCACGGTCCACGGCCCCACACCTTTTATGGCGATGAGGTGGTGGTGAACTTCCGCGTCGCTCATACGCATGAGGTGCGCCCGGTTCAGACGTCCCGCGATGAAAGCGCGGGCAACGTTTTTGATATACCGCACTTTTGCATTTGAAATCCCACATGTCCTCATTCGTGGAATGGGAGTCCGCACGATGCGTTCCGCCGAAGGCATGCGGCCGTCGTAAAGCGCAAAAAAACGTGCGGCGATGGTCTCGACCGCTTTCACCGAAAGTTGCTGGGATATGATGGACCCCACGAGCTCTTCAAGTGGATTCTTTGCGGGCGCAATGGCTTTGAGGGAATAGCGCCTCACTAGGCGTGCCATCACCTTGTCCGCGCGGAGGAGATGAGTGCGATAGCTCATTCGCTCTTTATTTTGTTGAGGAGTTTTTTGACCGCATGTATGCTCTCGTCGTCATAGAGCGAAATCGCCATAGTGGCGCGATTAATCTTCTTTAACACCGCGAGCTTCTTTTTTAATTCCGCGGGCGACGCTTCATCGCTTTTCGTGAGGAAAAGATATTCCGGTTTCTCCAGAAGTTTTTTATTGTGATTCCCCAGCTCTTTACGGATGGTGTCGTAATCTTTTTTCGGAGAAGGGGATTCTGCCGAAATGAAGTGAAAAAGAATGCGCGTCCGCTCAATGTGGCGGAGGAATTTGATGCCGAGCCCCTTGCCGCGCGACGAGCCCTCAATCAAGCCCGGGATATCAGCGAGAATGAGTTCGTAGTACGCGCCGAGGTTTGGTTCAAGTGTGGTAAAGGGATAGTTCGCCACCTTGCTTTTGGCGTTCGTGAGGACGTTCAGTAAACTGGATTTCCCAACATTAGGAAGTCCTACGAACCCGATGTCCGCGGTAAGTTTCAGCTCAAGCCGGAATTGGAACGTTTCTCCCGGAAGTCCCGGTTGGAAACGTTTTGGCGTGGTGAGCTTCGGCGAGCGGAAGTGAAAATTCCCTTTGCCTCCATTGCCACCTTTCGCGAGAAGCACGCGTTCGCCTATCTTCGTAATTTCCACATCGTGTCCGTTCGTGAGGTTGTGAATAATAGTGCCCACCGGAACTTTGAGCGTAAGGTCTTTTCCATCGTGGCCATCCTTAAATTGGCCGCGACCGTCCATGCCGTGCTCCGCCTGGATGGATTTTTCGTATCTGAATTGCTGAAGGGCGCTCAGGTTGGAAACGCCCTCGGCATACACACTGCCTCCCTTGCCGCCGCTCCCGCCCGCGGGGCCCAAGGACATGAGGTTTTTATTGAACGCAACTGCGCCCTTCCCGCCATTTCCAGCGAAAACCCTTATGGTAACGTCGTCGATAAACATAATATTTTTAGAGCATACCGAGATATATCCGCGGTAAAAGATAAATTAGGTCTTATTAATGAGTGTTAGTTTCTTCTCATGGCGCCAACCTTTGATTTCAGTTTCTCGTCGTCGCGCCTCACGTAAGGTTGGAAATTCTTCTTGGTGCACAAGTGCTACGGGGCGTCTTAGTTTTGTATAGTGTGCGCCCCACTTAGAATCGTTGTGTTGCTTTATTCTACGTTCAAGGTTATTGGTACATCCCACGTACAGTGAACCATCGGCACATGTGAGAATATAAACGAAGTGACTCACAAGCGAATTTTATCACTTCGTCGTCCTTCGTTCATACTCAGGATTCCTCAGTGCCTTCTTCGCTCAAGAGATGCCATAGGCCCTGATGAGCGAAGCGAAGAAGGGCTGCGGGGCCTGAACGATGTTCGAACCTTTTGTATGCCGAGGAAGATATTCCTCAATTGACTACGCGTCCAGTATAGGGGAGCGGAAGGGGACGGCAAGGAGGGAGAAGTTGCCGGATTAGACAAGTTCTAGCCATGCCGTTCATTTACGCAGCGGTTTCAGATGGCTTATACTTTAGCCATCATGAGACTTGGATTTGGTGAGATTTACAGCCGGGATGCTGGATGGTTTAACGGGGATGTTATTGATTTGAGTAAAGCGGGGTGGTGCGAGCCCTGGGGCGTTGGCATGATTTGTTTAAGGGCGATTGAGCTAAAAGATCAACCAAAGAAAGAACTCGTATTGCCTAAGCACCACGATGTCTTGACGTATTTGAAGAGAATTCACTTCCCTCAGTTTATGGACGCAATGGGATACGGTGCGTTTCTTGCGCCATTGAACTCTCTTCCAATGGTCGAGCATCCGAACCTAAACCTACACGAGATACTCCACTGCACCTACAGGGATGAATTCAATGCGCGTCTTTCTTCTAATATCCGCTTAATGCTCAGGAACTTCGGCCTGCGTGGGGAAGATGAACAACGGGTTACCTCGCTTATCGGTGAGCTCGGAAACAATGTTTTTGATCACAATGAAGGAGTGTGGCCAACGAATGTTGGCGGGGCGATCATGGTCGCACAGAATTATCCTGAGAAGAAGTTCATTGAGATTGCCATTGCAGACCCGGGGATTGGCTTCCTCGGTTCCTTAAAGGTTCGTGATCCTAATCTAGCTAACGATGTCGATGCGATACAGCTTGGACTAACAGGTGTAACGGGAAGAGTGGGGGAGAAACGCGGCAATGGGTTGAGGCTCGTTCAGGACTGGACAATTAACAAGTTTAATGGTAAAGTCAGAGTGCATTCTGGGGAGGGATTAGTAGTCGTGGATGAACAAGGGCAAAAGTCATCCGTAGTGAATCGTATCTTAGGGACGCTGGCGTCAGTTGTGATAGAATACAAGTGAAATCATATGACGGTAATGATGCAAAAATTTGGAACTGTGCTGAATGGTAGACCTACCGGTAGGGAGGCGCTTTTGCGTCTGCGACAGATTATCAACGGCTCAGCGGACAAGGAGAATATTGTTTTAGACTTTTCTGGCGTAGAGGTCCTAACGCCTTCTTATGCTGACGAACTCTTAAAGGGCTTGAGGGATCATTATGGAAAGGAAAAAATAGAGATAGTAAACGCTTTAGGCCCAGCAGCCGAAACCATACAGGCGATCAGCAAAGATACCTAAGCGCCAGACAGAACACCCCCTACCGAGGGGGTGTTCTAAATAGCGGCGATACATAACGCTTTCCAAGCAAGGAATTTTATTGTATATTTTGTACCGACAATCTTCTCTAATAGAAAGAACGAAGAATGTTGATACCGAAAACACCAATCTTTTTGCCGAATGCACAGGACGGACACTTGGAATCACTAGGATTCCGCTTTCCTGCCGTGCTTATGGATACAAGACATTCGGAGTGGCGTCCAAAAGTCGCTGAGAAATTAAGGGCGATATCAGACGTATTTATCATAGACCCCTCGACAGACATCCTGCTATTCAAGGATGCGAGTGAAGGGGAGAATTTTAAAAGACTGGGATATCCAAATGAAGTTAACGCGGAAAAAGTTTACAGTGACCCCGGTTTTCGTAAGGAGAAGATTGTTCAGATTGCCGTACAAGACCAGTTCCGTAAACAGGCATCAGTAATGATAGCTCCTTATTTTTTTTGTGAAGATACCGACGACCTAAAATTTGGTGTTAATATTTCCATGCTGTCAGAAACGTTGCGCTATCTTCAGGAGACAAAACAAGAAATTCCGGTTTTTGCGATGCTGAAATTGGGAAGCTCTATTCTTAATCGACCCACGGTCATCAATTACATCATTGATAGGTATAAAGAGGATTTTCGTGACTCGTTAGACGGTTATATAGTTGTGATAAATGATCTAGATTGTGAAAGTGCCGACCAAGACTCACTCTTAGAATTTGCCCGCTTAGCATTCCGTCTCTCGGAGGGGAGTGTGGTCTTTGCCAATAAAATCGGTCCATTTGGTGAGGTTCTTTGTGCAGTAGGTGCAAGCGGCTTTGGAAGCGGTCTGGCAGCGGGAGAAATGTTCGTCGTGAAGAATCTTCAAAGTACGCCTAAGGGATGGAGTAAGCGAATCGAAAAAACATACGTGCCGGAGATTTTTGATTATCTCAACGATCAAGATCTGAAGAAGATAAAATACTCCTGTAATTGTCCGGCGTGTGGTGGGTCATACCCCAAAGAAGTGGCGGCTAAAAAGCTACACTTTCTTCACACGAGATTATCAAGTGTTCAATCTCTTCAAAATTTAACGAAAGAGAAACGGATAAGTGTCCTGTCTAAGCGGGTCGATGATGCTATTCAGTTAACTTCGAAGTTGCGGTCTCGCGCCATTGGGGTAAAGACAGCCTACCTTCCTCGTTGGAAGGCTGTTCTAGATTTGGCAAAGACATGGGAGTTTCCTGGTGATGATGACGAACTGAAAACGTTACTATCCGAGCTTGACTCATGATCAAGGTAGTGCCGGATACGAACATTCTCATTTCGGGTATGTTGGGGACGCCTGGCCCAACAAGAAGAATTATTAATTGGGCGCTAGAAAAAAGAATATTAATATTCGGCAGTTCGGCGACCTACCAAGAGTTCTGCGAAAAAATTCAGATTGGTAGGCTTCAGAAATATCTGAAAAGGCAAATATTTAGTCCTGAAAAAATTATCTTGGACTATAGAGCATTCGTAAATATGGTAGAGCCGAATTCCACTGAGAAGTTAGCACGCTACATTCAGAGGGACCCTGACGATGATGAATACGTAAGAGTTGCGAGGACTTGCGCCGCAAAAATTATCATCACCCGCGATAGAGATTTACTTGATATAGGAAGGTTTGGAGACGTGCGCACAATATCTCCCGAAAAGTTTACTCAAGCGTTTTCGAAAATATCCTAGATTGGCCGCGCCTCTGCTCGTTTGTAGATCTGTTTTCCCCAGAAATGTTCAACTGCAAAGTTACTGCGAGGTAAATTCGCGGGTATATTATGACTTGCACGGAGTGGGATATTTTTCTTCCCGCTCACTATATCTAATGTGATTAGTCCGATTCCATGTTTTCTCAACATCTTTCTGTCCACGAGGTGAGCATGAGAGGAAGGAATTGCCAAATAAACTTTGTTTGCAAAGATCTTATATCGATTCGCTTGGATGAGTCCTCTTTTCCAGTCCTTTAGTTTTGCTTCCACTGCAATTAGTTCGCTTGTTAGTGGAACCCAACCGTTAATCTTAAAATAATGGTTCTCTCCGTTCGACTTGATATATCCCTTTTTCTCAAGCGTTCTAAGGATGGAGTATTTCAGATAAGGCTTGGATAAGTGGGTTTTTTTTACAATTAGATCTAGCGATGCTTTCCCTGGCTGATCGGGTATTACATTTAGCGTGCGGAAATACTCTTCCTTAAGCAGAGGAGACAACTGGCGATAGCTTTTTCTTAGCTCGACGTGTCGTTGGTTGATCCTGCTGCCCCTAATTAAAACTAAATCTGCTATACCGTGCCCCACACCGATTTCCTCTCTAACGAGGTATCCGTCCTGCTTAAAAATCTTTTTTAATCTTTGAACGAAGATTTTTTCCGTCATCAGATTTCATTTCTAACTATAGCAAATTGTGCTTTAGGATTTAGAAAAAGATAAGGGTTATCAAGCATTTTTGCAACTAGTGGTTTTGTTCAAGAAATCGTAAAATCATCGCTTTACTAGACCTTCGGAAACAACTCCTCAAACGTAGCCCTATAGAGCTCCATGAGTCGGTATACGCTCACGAGAGAGGGGAGAGCTGCGCCCCGCTCCCATCGAGAAATAAGAGTGTTGTCCTGTATCCCCAAGGCAGCCGCCACCTTCTGCTGACTCAATCCTACAGCCTTCCTATGTTCTCTAAGCGTATTGGTGATTTGGTACGGGAACCTGTTCACCTTCAGACTCTAAGAGTGCCGAGAGGAGAATATAACGGGGGTAGGAATGCCGAAAAGGGAAAAAACGTACACGGAGTCGTACTAAAACGCGAACCCCACCTCTCCGGTGGGTATTTTAGGACTATTTAGTCCTAATGCTGCGGGACAGGGAATCGAACCCCAATTTTCTGGTTCAGAGCCAGACGTCCTACCATTAGACGATCCCGCAATACGCTTAATGTGCCTCAAGCGCGAGGTTTTTTCAACTTTCGAAGCGGTGTGATACGATTGAACGAACATGAAAGCGAAAACATGGATGTGGGTTATTGGAGTTGTGGTGGTCCTGGGCGTGCTTTTCGTATATCCGCGCCTCGGGGGAAATCGCAGTGGGAGTATCGGGTCCGGCGTGCCGTGCCTTGTGCCGAACGTGCCTCTTACGCAACATATTCACCCGGTGCTCACCATCACCGTGGATGGTGTACGTGAAGAAATTCCCGCGAACATAGGTCTCGCCGAATGCGAGCGCGCCGTGCACACCCACGACGATGCCTCTCAAGGCATAGTACACGTGGAATCGCAAGATAGGCGCGTTTACGTGCTCGGTGATTTTATGAGCGTGTGGAACAAATCACTTGTCCGGGAGGGGCGTACGCTTACGGCCACTGCGGACGGCGTACAGGTAGAGGACCCTGCAACACTTATCTTAAAAGATGGACAGGATATCAGACTCGAATATAACACGACCAACAATTAACCCTTAACTTCTTTAGGGAGTTCGCCTTCAACTTGTGTGCGGCGGAGAAACAATTTTCCGTCGCGGTAGTCGGCCTCTAAAATTTTCATCCGTTTTCCGTCTTTCAGGGTCCACACACCAGGTTCGGGGGTAAGCGCACGCACCTTACGCCACACTTCTTCCGGCGCGTCCTTTTCAAGGTCTACGCGCGCATCGTCCGCGGTGAATTTTTTAGTAAGCGTGGCGTGTGCCTCACTCTGCGGTTTAGACTCCAATTTTCCTTCAATGAAGTCAGGAAGCGTGCGAACGAGCAAGTTGCCGCCAAGCTCTGCCAAAACGTCGTGAAGTTCGCGATAGCTCATCGAGGTAATATCGTACCCGTCCAATATTTCGCTCGCGATGACCGGGCCGTGGTCTACCCCCTCATCCACAAGGAAAAGCGACACGCCAGTTTCTCGGTCTCCCTCAAGAATGGTTGTTTGAATGGGAGATGCGCCACGGTGACGCGGGAGAAGCGATGGGTGGACACCAATGGTGCCGAGGCGGGGGAGCGAGAGCAATTCCTTCGGGAGTATGAGACCATAGGCCGCGACGACGAAAAAATCGTAAGGTCCGCCGGGAATGAGCGGAAGTTTCTTCTTGTGTTCGGGCTGAAAGAGGAGAATTCGCTCGCGGATACTCTCGTCCTGCTCCATGAGTACCTGTTTTACCGGAGGTGGAGTAACCATTTTCCGGCGTCCCACCGGACGATCCGGGTTGGTAATCACCGTGTCGGGAATAAATCCCTTCGCAATGAGTTTTTCGAGTATGACGGCCGCAAATTGCGGTGTGCCGAAGAACGCAAACTTCATGCTTTATACCTTATACTTCCTCCCGTATACTGTCACCATGGGCGACCGATTCGGGGAGGGATACCTCGCAACATTACGGGAAAGACGCGCCCGTTCGAAACCAATTTCACGAAGTTCGCAAGCGACCGGGCTTTTGCTTGCCGATATACTCCATGACCGCGGTCATAAACACCTCTACTTGAGATTGGCGCGGGAATACGATAACGGTGCGCTTATCTCCCTTGCAAAGGATGTCGCCGAGCGGAAGAATGTCGCAAATTATGGCGCATATTTCATGAGGAGGTTTCAGCAGACCAAGGCAACGCTGCGGCGCGTTTCGAGCCCGAAACATGTCCAAAGAAAACTTCCGCTTCGGAGAAAGAGAGCAAAAAAAACATGAATCCAATCTATCTCATAAAAAACAAAAAGGAAGAAAAAGTGCTTCGGCGGAAGCTGCCCCCCCTCGCGCTTACCAAAGAGGAGCTGAAAGGTCTCAAAGTGCTCGCAAAAGAAATGCGGGTCACGATGAAAAAAGCTAATGGTGTAGGACTTTCCGCGAACCAAATAGGCATCGAAAAACGTTTTTTCGTGGCGCAGGTGCCGGACGCCGAAGGTCGGCTGAAATTCTATGCAATCGCGAATCCTGAACTCATAAAAAAGAGCGCCGAGAACGCTGTGATGGAGGAAGGGTGCCTCTCAGTCCCCGAACTTTATGGACTCGTGGAACGGAGCGCGAGGGTGACACTTGTGGGGTACGATCTCCGCGGTAAAAAGATAAAGATAAACGCTTGGGGGTTTTTGGCGCGAGTATTTCAGCACGAAGTGGACCATCTGGACGGAAAGGTGTTCACCGATCGGACCACGCACGTGCATAAAGCGGGCGAATCTGCTTGAATAGAGAGACGTTGAATTATGATGACCTCAAATAAAAAACTCGTAGGGGCGCTCATGGGCGCGCTCGTCATTGCGGGCGCGGCGTTCTATGGCGGCATGGAATACGCGCGCGACGCGAAAGTTATCCAAATCACGGATAGCCGCGACGTGGTGGACGCCGATTTTTCGCTTTTTTGGGAATCCGTGCAAGCGGTCAAGGACAAATATGTGGACCCCGAAGAATTCGACGACCAGGAATTGGTTTACGGCGCGGTGCGCGGCGCCTTGGCTACACTTGAGGACCCTTACACCACGTTTTTCAGTCCCAGCGACGCGAAGAAGTTTGAAGAAGACCTCGAAGGGGCGTTTGGTGGCATCGGTGCGGAAATAGGGAACCGGAACGGAGAATTATTGGTGGTCGCGCCATTGAAAGGGAATCCCGCGGAGGAAGTGGGACTCAAGGCGGGCGATAAAATTTTGAAGGTGGATGATACGGTGACCGCGCGAATGCAGGTGGAGGAAGCGGTGAAGATCATCCGTGGCGAGCCGGGCACCGATGTGACGCTCCTTATTTTCCGCGAAGGTTTTGAAGAGGCGAAAGAATTTGTCATCACTCGGCGCATCATTGTAGTACCCACCCTTGATTATGAAATGAAGGAGGGGAAAGTGATGTACGCGCATCTCTACAACTTCAACGCGAACGCGCCCGCACTTTTTTATGAAATGGGTTTCTCGGCGCTTACCCAGGGCGCGAAAGGCATTGTGTTCGATCTTCGAAACAACCCGGGAGGGTTTTTGGATGTGGCGACACATCTCGCGGGATGGTTTCTCGAGCGCGGGAAGGTGGTGGTGAAAGAAAGGTTCCGCGGGGGCGACGAACAGCCACTCCTCGCTTCCGGGAATGCGGCGCTCGCCAAATTGCCGGTGGTGGTCATTGTGAACGAGGGTTCCGCATCCGCCTCCGAGATCATTGCGGGTGCGCTCCGTGATAATCGCGGCGCGATGCTGGTAGGGCAGACAACCTTCGGGAAAGGAAGCGTTCAGGAAATTGAAAATCTTCGCGATGGCGCAACCGTGAAAGTGACCATTGCGGAATGGATTACCCCTGCCGGCACCAAGATTGAAGGAGAAGGATTGAAACCGGATTTTGAGGTGAAAGAAAGCGACAAAGAAGGGGAGGACCCGGAATTAGAAAAAGCGCTTGAGATCATTTGGAAAGCGGTAGGGCACACCCCAGGACAATGAAAGTGCTCCTGCTTACGGACGTGCGCGGAACCGGCCGTAAGGGCGACGTAAAGGAAGTGCGTGAAGGATACGCGCGCAATTTTCTTATTCCCCGGGGACTTGCGGAAGCGGCAACCGACGATGTTATTGCGGAAAAGAAGGCCCGTGACGACGCGCGGGATGCGGAACGTGCTGCACGCCGGCGGAAGGCGGAGAGGTGGGTCGAGGAACTTGCGATGCTCACATTTTCTTTTCCGGTGAAAGCGGGCGATGCCGGAGAGGTTTTCGGGTCTGTCACCGCAAAGGATATCGATGCCTCGCTCGCGAAGCGCGGATATCTCGGTATCAAGGCTGAACTGCCGAAATCAATTCGCACACTTGGAGAGCATCGCGTCCCGCTTGATCTTGGCGAGGGAACAAAAACGACGGTCACCGTGACCGTCGTTCCGGAGAAAAAATAGCCGAGCGCTTACGTTATGCTTACCACACGCATCACTTTTTTCGTGCCGTCAAAGTGGGGGCGCTTTTTCGTGCTGAACTTTACGACGCCCGCCTTTTTTGCGTAGAGAGTATCGTCGCTTCCCTGTCGGACGTTCACGCCCGCGAAGAATTTGGTCCCGCGCTGACGAACCAGCACCTCGCCCGCGCGCACCGTCGCTCCGGCGAAGCGCTTGACGCCGAGCCGCTTCGATTCCGATTCGCGGCCGAGTTTTGTTGAGCCTTTGGCTTTGGTATGTGCCATATTGGTGGAAATAGTAAGGTATAATCTATCGTATGTCAATGGAAAAACCTCTTCTCGCCGCGCTTATTGTCCTCGCAATTGCCGCAAGCTTTGCGCTCGGCTATTTTCTCGGATGCAACGATTCGCCGACGCCCATTATTATTGAAGCCGAACGAATGGGCGTATAAGATTTGGATATTATGTCATTCCTATCCATAAATCGTTGGAAGGTGGCAACTTTGTTCTTAGGGTTGGCGTTCGCGGGCGTCGCAATAGGATGGGCGACTAGTTCTCTTTCCATTAATGATGCGCTCGAAGAATACCCGCTCATTGACCCGGCCCGCAACTTCATCGCGCAAGAGAACTTTATTGTGAACCTCCAGCCATTACGCGAAGAACTGCGAGATCTCGTGCGGTGGGAACACCCTCGCCAGGTTTCTCTCTACTTTGAATTTCTGAACAGCGGTGCAAACATTTCTATTAACCAAGACGTCCGCGTCTGGCCCGCATCTCTCCCGAAGGTGCCGATGGCGCTTGCGGTAGCGAAAAAGATCGAGCGGGGAGAATGGGAACTCACCGATAAATTCTCGATCCAAGAAGATGACCGCGATTCGCGTTATGGAAGACTCGCCGGCGTGCCGGCGGGAACGGTTTTTACCGTAGAAGAGCTTTTAAAGGCCATGCTCAAGGATTCCGATAATACCGCCTACCGCGCTTTTCTTCGCCGAATCGATAGCCGAGAGTTGGAGGCGGTCATTGGAGAGCTTGGCCTCGATGAGCTTTTCACCATCGACGGACTCGTAAGTGCGAAAGAATATTCACGGCTCTTTCGATCTCTCTACACTTCAAGTTTTTTGAAGCGTGAGAACTCCGAGCTTATTCTTTCCATGCTCGCGGCGGCGAATTACCGAGAATTTCTTGCGGGAGGAATTCCTCGTGAGGTTCCTTTTCCGCACAAGTTCGGTATCGATCGCGAGCGTCACGCCTACCTCGATTCCGGGATTGTTTATGTGGAAGGGCGCCCTTTTCTCATATCGGTAGCCGTGGGGGGAGAGGGAACCGAAGGTGAAGAAGAAAAAGTAAAAGAATTCATGCATTTAGTGGCAGAGAAAGCGTATCAGTACATCTCTTCCCAATAACGAGACAGTTTTCCCCAGTCTTACGGTCACGCGAGGCACAATGAAGTGTTAGAATTATGTTTGAATGCACACCTCATGGCGAAATGCGGGGCGGAGAGGTGTCGTTGAGGTTCATCGTGGAAAACATGAAGTGGTGAACCTGCGACCCCCGGTCCATCGACGGTTCCCGTTTATTGCGGGCGTTGGTGTTGTGTTGGTAATTCTTATCACTTTTGGCACGCAAACTCTCTTTACTCGCGCGGAAATCTCCGATTTTTATGCAACGACATGTCTTGGCACGTGGGATAATCCTTCGTTCGCGCAGGGAATTCCCGAGACCTTCGGTACGGACGTACCACTCACCACTAATGTCTCCGCGACGTTCACCGGTGCCACAAGCCAGATATTCTGTGGAAATTTCATTCCGGAGGAATTTAAAGGGGAGGGAGCCATCACAAATGTGGGGCTTACGCTCGTATGGAGCACTGAAGCCGCACTTTCCGAGGTGCCGCTCATGGAAGAGGCGACAACCTCGGAGAACGAAGTTGCTTCATCCACATCGAGTGGAGCATTTCGTTTTCCCATTTTTGACATAGTGTATGCGCAAGAAGAAGTTTCTCCCAAACCTGAGTCGGCACCGACAGTTGCGGAACCTGAGCCAATCGCGGTCGAACCGGAATCACCCATCTCCTCTGATGCTCCCACTTCGACCGTCGCAGAAGAAACAACAACGCCCATCACCCAGGAAAATGCCGTTTCTTCATCAACTGAGGAAAGTGTTCTTTCCGAAGAGATTACCGCTTCGCTTCCTCCACCTTCACCGGCATTTTTACGTGTGAGTTATAGCTTAGACGGCACTAATTGGTTCGCACTCGCAGACGTTTCCGAAGAAATGGTCCCGCACCTTACCGTTCCGTTGCCTCTCACCGCGTGGGAGGACCTCGCCCGCGTTCAGATTGGCATCGAGGGAATCTCTGCGGCACTTCCTATGCTTCCCAAGGTGCTTTTGGACGGAATGCTTCTCGAGGTTCATTACGAAATACCTCCCCTCATTACGAGCGATGCAAACCAAACGGAGAATCCAGTGTCGGCATCGGAGAGCGCAACTCCTGTGGTTCCAGCCGCCGCAATCGACGTGATACTAAGAGAAGGAGAGGTTCCCTCGTTCACCGCGGATGAAGCGCCAAGTTTTGAACTGGACCTTGACGCGCTCACCCCCGTTCAAGAAAACGAAATTTCTCCATCCTCTTTCCGTCCGCCTCCCCCTCAAGTTTCCCTTGCTACCCGTATCATGCGTTGGCTTGGTATCGGAAAATTCGTTCACGCGCAGGAAACCGAAACGGAAACGCCGCCGCTCCCTACGGCGGCGAATCCCGTAGTGGCAAAAGTGTTCAGTCGCGGAGACGAGGAAGCTGACATACGTCCACAAGTTTTACTTGCGAACAATCGATTGCGCGTGAACGTGCCCCAACCTTCCGACCAGTTTGTGCCTGGGAAATATTCTCTCCGGGTGTGGGTGTGGCGCAATGGAGTGGTGTATTACACCGAAAATGAATTCACGTGGGGAGTTCTCGCAATGAACCCTGACAAGTCCGTCTATCTGCCGGGGGAAACCTCTTTGATAGGTATCGCGGTTCTGGATGATGGCGGGAACATGGTCTGCGATGCGAATGTCGAGTTGAGCATCACTACGCCTGCGGGAGAGGTGAGAGTGCTGACAACCTCCGGTGGAAACATTTCGGTGAATCCTGAGTGCCGCATAAAAGCCTATACGGAAAAGCCGGATTATGAGACTTCATACGCGGTGGAAGAGACAGGCGTCTATAAAACAAAGCTCACTGCCACGACCGCGAACGGCGCCCATACCGTCTATGACTCTTTCGAAGTCCGCGAGTCGGTGCCTTTCGATGTCGCGCGCGTATCGGCGACGCGCATTTATCCTCCCGTACCGTATCCGGTGCACATTACCGTGGGTGCCACGGAAGCGTTCTCAGGAGACGTGGAAGAGCGAGTGCCAAGCTCGTTCCAGGTAAAACACATTTCGCATGGAGGCGTTGTGGTAGATCGTGGCGGCGAACGCATAATCCGGTGGGTGCTCACTCTTGCGGAAGGGGAGAAGGTTACTCTCTCATACGATTATCTAGCTCCCGAGATAAGTCCACAGTTCTACCTTTTAGGACCGCTCCGGGTGGGAGATTTTCGTGAAACGCGTCGATGGCAGATTGCTGCGGATGCGGTCGCATCACTTTCAGCACGGACATTTTATGGTGCCACCAACAACCAAGGGCGCCTTTTGTGGGCGACCGGCGCCTCGAACACCACTGGCGGTGAACTTTTAGGACCGGTAGGAACCGCTTCCGCGGTCGGGTTCGTAAAAGGCGCACATGCGCCGACCCGGGACGAGATCATTGCGGGTGTCATTAAAGCAGACGGCGCGGTTGCAATATCAAAAATAATCGGAGGGCAAGATGCTGCAGGAGATGCGGCGCTCCAATTTGATAACGCGGCGGTCACCACCGCACAAACCTGTGATGCGACTACATTCGGTTCGTGCTGGGGTGCGTTCGATATTGCGTACGAGCAGCTTTCCGGCGAGGCAATAGTCGCATTCGCGAGCACGACGGCGGGACGCCTTGCCTATCGCACATGGGACGGCACGAGCTGGTCACCAGCCACAAGCTCCGCGCCGAGCACTATGTCCACTGGCGGGAGCGGCGCCATCCGGTGGGTCCGCCTCATTCCGCGCGGTGAGATGCTGAAAGGGAGCCGCTCGGACGAAGTACTCGTCATCACTTCGGATGCAAACTCCGATATCTTCGCGGGTATTTGGAACGGTTCCTCATGGACGGCAACCACCTCAATCACTGCGACCGCTTCCACTTTTCAGACGCAAAATTTTGATGGCGCATGGGAAGAAACTACCGGTAATGCGCTTATCGTATGGTCAGAAGGTACGACCGCAACCACTACACCCTACCGCTATAAGCGCTGGACGCGTTCGACTCTCTCCTGGGATTCCACCGGCACCGCACTTCCCGCGATTGCGCTCTCAAGTATCGGTCATTGGATGGCGGCAAAAGCGGCGCCGGTGAGCGGAAAGGACCATATCGCCATCATTGGCAACTCCGCGACGACGGTGGGCAATAACTGTTCAACCGGCACCAACTGTCGCATTCAACCATACATCTGGACCGGCGGCGCTTCACCAACCATGACCATCGGGAACCAGTGGGCATCATCGGACCCGGTGTGGGCGCAGCACGCGAATGTAGGTATGGAATCGCTCAATACCAACGTGCAAGCTTTCTATATTGGCTCGCTGAGTTCTGCGAGCGATGCGAGTGCGTGGCAGACCTGGATAGAAGGAACGGGATTTTCCGCAATCACCGACATCGCCACAAATATGGGCGACGATGCGCTCGCAATACAACTTACCCCGCATCCAAATACGAATGAAATTTTTGCGACCGGTCGCGATAGCGACTCGGACTGTAACGGCGGCGCGTGGGGCGGTGGGGGCTTTACCGGGTGGGATACGACCGGATGCAGCTCGGCGGGCGAAGATGCGCTCGCACCGCTTACTATTTCAAATGGCACCGTCGGCGAGGGGCGACCATTTTGGGTCGTGGCAAAACCCTATTCGCCGTGGTCACGAAATTGGCGCTTTTATGGCGACATCGCCGAGAACGATCCCGATAACTCGTCCGACGCGCTCGGTGTGGCGGAGAATGCGACTCCCAACGTTTCGCTCGACGACTTTGTGCGATTACGTTTCCAATTCGCCGAACTTGCAGGCATCGCTCAGACCGACGCTAGAAAAAAACTCCAGTGGACCACCGATAATCCTGATATCGCCACTTCTACGTGGACCGATGTGGGCGATACCGCTGAAAGCGGCGCGATTTGGCGTTATGCGACGGCGGGAGAAACGTGTGCGAATTGTAGCGACAATACTGCAATCGGCGCACAGCGTCTTACGGGAAGCACGCAGAGCGGTACTTATCTTTCCGACAAAGATGCGGCGGCGGGCGCGAACATGGATCACAACGCACTCGCGCTCGTGGAATATGACTATCCTTTGAAAGCAGAAAATGCGACGTCCGGCCTTACATACTATTTCCGTGCGTACGATAACGACCAACTCACTCCTGTGTTCCGCGAGCAAGATGCCGACGGTTCGAATGATTGTTCTGACGCGGTGTGTGGGTATCCTTCCATCGCGGTCGTTGAGGCGTCCAATGCGGCGCCCACCGCTTCGGCAATTACGCTGAACGGCGGGAGCTCCATTACGCTCATCGAGAATACCTCCACCACTATCGATCTCACCGGCACCGCAACCGACGTGGACGGCAATGCTGACATCGCGTATGCCACCTCGGTTATCTACCGATCGGGCGTAGGAGCGTCATGTACCGCGGACCAGAATAGTTGCTATCGTATAGCGTCCACGAGTTGCGCAAAATCAAACTGTTCCGGGAACAGCTGCGACTTTACGTGTTCCGCGAAAATCCAGTATTTCGCAGACCCGACCGACGTAGGTTCCTTCAGCGCTCAAAACTGGCAAGGTCACATGACGGTGGGGGATGTGATAGGCGACACCGGCGCCTCGTCGACCGCGAGTGGCGTGGAGCTTAACACGCTCTATGCGCTGAACGTTACCGGCGCGATAAGCTATGGATCTCTCAATCCCAATACCGACACTGGTGCGGCTACGCAAACTACTACCGTGACGAATACGGGGAATGCCGCCATCGACGTAAATCTTTCCGGTACAAGCATGGCGAACGGCGGATTTACCATCACCGCAGACAATCAAAAATATGCGACCTCCACCTTCACTTATTCTTCTTGCACGGTGTGCGCCACACTTTCGGGCGCGCTCACGCGGCTCGAGATAGATCTTGCCAAACCGACTTCGGAAACACCAGTGACCGACGATGTATTCTGGGGACTTTTCGTACCGAGCGGGAAGATACCGGGAAGTTATACTGGTAGCAACACGTTCGAGGCCATTGCGGACTAGTTATACACAAGGAAGAGAAGATCGGTTTGGTATAGTGTAACTAAGATAATATAAACCATATGAAAAGTGCCTTCGGTTCTGTTGTGCGGTCTTATATTCTAGCGTCCCTCATCGTGGGGGCTTTTCTTGGCATCTCGCTTGCCGTTCTTGAATCACCCCAGGTTCTTGCCGATGCCGCTTCGACTGCGGTGGACGTAGGGAATGCCGCGCCGACCGTGGCGAACGTTGCAATAACACCCAACCCCATCGTACTTACCGAGAATACCTCTACCACCATTACCATTACCGCGGACATCACCGACGCGAACGGTTGCGGCGACGTGTTTACGAGCGGCACTCTCTCCGCGGTTCTTTACCGCACCGGCGTGTCAGGAACCTCTTCATGCAGTAATAACGCATTGAATTGTTATCGGAACATTACGATGGCGGACGCAGGCGGCACCTGCACCGGCGGTGCGGATACGTCGGGAACGGCATCCGGTACCATCAAGGTGTGGTATTTTGCGGATGCGACCGATGCGAGTTCCACGTTTCCTAGCGAATGGTGGGCCGCTTATGTCCTCGCAACCGATGAATCGGCTGCGACCGGCAACGCCACATCTTCCGCAACCGTAGAACTGAACTCGCTCTACGCTTTGGATGTCACTGCAAGTATCAACTATGGAGCGGTTCCCGCCAACACCGACACCGGTTCCACAAACCAAGTAGCAACCACAACGAACACCGGAAATTACAACATTGATATTGAATTTTCCGGTACCAACATGGCATCGGGCGGAGACACACTTCTCGCGAGCCAACAAAAGTACGGTACGTCTTCTGCTGCATACGCCTCGCTCACCCACACCCTTTCCACGTCGCCGACTGCGCGGAACATCAATGTCGGGAGGACCACTACTTCCACCAGCCAGACGGCAAGCACGACCTACTGGGGTATCGCGGTTCCTGGCGGCCAACCGACTGGAAGTTACACCGGTTCGAACACGTTCACCGCTATCTTCGGAGACTAGTAAAACGGCACGGGGAGGAGTACGATAAGGGAAATGAAATCGAGAGTTTGGCAAACGATTTCCTCCCTTATTTTTTTTGCCATCGCGGCCATAGGTGTACCCCTTTCCGTTTCGGCATTCGGTATCTCGCCGCCTTTCATTCGGAGCGACCGGTTAGTGCCGGGAGCGAGGTTTGACACGACCATTTATTTGGTGCAGGGCCAGCCAAAAGAAGACTTGGATATCAAGGCAACGCTTGATGTGCCGGAGAAGATAAGTAAGTGGTTTGTGATAGACAAAGGGAATGAATTCACCATTCCGGCCGGCATTCAACAATTTCCGATTGTAGTCACCGTGCAGGTTCCCCAAGACGCGGATTTCGGCATTTATCAGGGATATCTTCGTATCAACACGATTCCTACGCGTGAAGCGGGAGAACAGGTGACCATTTCTGTGGGCGCGCGGGTGGATATCAATCTTACGGTAGGAGAAGGTGTGGTGGCCGATTTCCAGATAAAAAAAGTGGAGATACTCGACATCGAAGAAGGTAGTCCTCCCGCGATAGAATTTGTACTGGAGAATACCGGAAATGTCCCGATTGCGCCTGAGCGAGCTACCTTCGATCTTTACGATAAATTCGGTGATATCAGGCTCGCGTTCTCGCAG
This sequence comes from Candidatus Microgenomatus sp., assembly GCA_020724805.1. Lineage (GTDB taxonomy): Bacteria > Patescibacteriota > Minisyncoccia > UBA6257 > GWB1-50-10 > DYGI01. The sequence continues at coordinate 426,256 of DYGI01000001.1, read as the reverse complement.
ACGGAGGATATTCCCGAAGTGCCGGCGTTCGAGACGAAGACCATTACCCTCAAGTTTCCGATAGACATCAAGCTTGGTATAGGGGAATACTGGGCTGACGCAAAGCTGTACCGTAACGGACAGTCAGTACGAGAGCTCAAGACTGTATTCAATGTCGTAGCACGTTCGTTTGGTTTCTTTGAAATAACGACCATCGCAGCGGGGTTGGTGGTGGTCGGCGGTATCGCCATTTTCATCAAGAAGAAATACTCACGAGGGTAATGAAGAGAGGAGCGTTCGCGACAATCCTCATTCTCCTTTTCGGGTTTTCACTTGTTTATGCACCGTTTCCGGTGCGCGCCGAAACGTCGAACGTATCGGTGACTGTGCTGGTGACAGAGTGCAGTGATAGTGTTGATAACGACAGCGACGGGGAAATAGATTATCCGAACGACCCCGGATGTTCTTCGTATGCGGATGACGATGAAACCGATCCACCGCCTCCCACGCCTCCGCCTGGCGGAGGGGGGGGGGGGGGGGGGGAGGAGGGGGGGGAGGAGGATATATTGCTCCGGCGGCGAGCGTGACGCTTTCCGGGCGCGCGTATCCGGGAAGGGCAGTCACTCTTCTTAAAGACGCGGCGGTGGTATCGAGTGCCGCGGCAGGAAGCGATGGCTCATTCTCACTTTCTGTTTCAGGGCTCTCATCGGGAAATTATATTTTTTCTCTCTACAGCGAGGACAAAAACGGCAACCGTTCTAGTTTGCACACCTTCCCAGTTTCCATCACTGCGGGAGCCACCACGAATGTAAGCGGTATTTTTATCGCGCCGACCATTGCGGTGGATAAGGAAGAGGTAAAACGTGGGGACACCATCACTATATTCGGCCAAAGCGCACCCGCCGCGGATATTCTCATCACCGTCGGTTCCGAAGAGGAAATAGTGGTGAAGACAAAAGCGGATACCGGTGGCGCCTATCTCTATTATTTCGATACGAGCGAGCTTGACTATGGTTCCCATAGTGCAAAATCAAAAGCTACCCTTTTAAATCAACTCCTCTCGAGCTACAGTCGGGCGGCTGGTTTTACGGTGGGCACCAAGAATGTGCTCGCGAAGACCGGGGAGGCCTCGGCGAAGGGTGATATAAACGCCGACCGGAGGGTGAACCTTGTTGATTTTTCGGTCATGGCCTATTGGTACCGACGTGTCGCCCCACCGACGCACGTCGATCTGAACACCGATCGGAAAATTGATCTCATTGACTTCAGTATTCTCGCATATTACTGGACGGGATAATCATGCGAAAAAATCTTCTCATATTTTTTCTTGCGTTGGCATTCGTGACTCCATTCTCCACAATGGCATCGGTAATTTCCGTAATTGGAACTTTACAAGAAGTGCGGACCGGTGATACGTTCATGGTGGATGTAGTCTTAGACGCGGAAGGACGGGAAGTGAACGCCATACAAGGCGAACTAATGTTTCCACCAAATCTATTTTCGGTGAAGGCGTTTTATGAGCGGGACTCCATTATGGGCGTATGGGTGGAACGCCCGCGAGTGGTGGAGGCGGGAAAGCTCTTTTGGAGTGGCATCATGCCTGGTGGTTTCAGCGGCATCCTGGGTCCATATCAAGTCGATGCGACACCCGGGAGGCTTTTCACGATACAATTCCAAACCCTCCAGGAAGGTGAGGGCGTGTTGGCGCTGCAAAGTGGCACGGTTCTTCTCCATGACGGTGTTGGGACAAAGGATGCCGTGACAAACGGCTCCATGACCGTTATGGTAAGCGACGAAGCCCCTTATCATGCGGAGGTTCGCATTTCTGATCGTAATCCGCCGGAGGCGTTCATCCCGGAGATCGTGCGCGATGCGGATACGGAGGACGGAAAATGGATGCTGGTATGGAATGCGCACGACAAAGAAACAGGAATTTCATATTTCACCGTGTTCGAATCGCCGCGCGTACGGAAAGCAATCTCCGAGGATGAGTGGGAGTCGGCAACGAGTCCGTATGTGCTCCGTGATCAGGCGCGGCGGAGCTACGTCTATCTTCGCGCGGTGGATGGCGCGGGAAATGAACGCGTGGTGGGGATATTGCCAGAACGCGGTTCTTACGGGTGGCGCGACGCACTCATCGGATTCGCTATACTGATAGTACTCGCATGTACTCCGCTTCTATGGCAAAGAAAATATCGCTCGCGCGCGGATTAGGGATTGCGCTCGCGCTCGTTTCGCCCATAATTCTACTTCCAACCGCGGAGGCGGCGACGCTTACGCTTGTGCCGGGGAGCGGGGGGTTCACCGCGGGTCAAACGTTTTCGGTGCGAGTGGCGGTTGATTCATCAGATCAGGCGATGAATGCGGTGTCCGGAACGGTATCTTTCCCCGTCTCGCTCCTTGAGGTTGTGTCTATATCGAAGACTGGATCCATCGTAAATCTCTGGGTGCAGGAGCCGTCGTTTTCGAATGAAGCCGGGACTGTGAGCTTCGAAGGAGTGGTGTTGAATCCCGGATACGCCGGGGCGAATGGTACTGTAATTACCGTTGTGTTCCGCACAAAAGCAAATGGCGTCGCAAACCTTCGTTTCACGAGCGGGAGCGTGCTCGCAAACGATGGGCAGGGGACGAACATTCTCGCCTCGCTCGGCACTGGTGGATACACTATCGGCGGTACGACCGCGGGAGATGTCACAAGTCCCACGCCGCCCGGTGCGCCACTCGCACCCCGTATCGTTTCGCCGACTCATCCCAATCCTGATCGCTGGTATGCAAATAAGACTCCACAGTTTACGTGGGAGGTTCCGAGCGGCGTGACAGCAGTACGTCTTCTCTACAACACTTCGCCACTTACGACGCCAACTGTACTCTATGACCCACCAATATCGGAGAAAAAAATAGAAGATGTTTCCGATGGTGCATACTACCTGCACGCACAATTCCGAAACGCGAATGGTTGGGGAGCAGTGGCGCATTTCCGTTTTCAAGTGGATACCACACCACCTGAACGATTCGAAATAAGGCTCGCAGAAGGAGAAGATTCCACAAACCCGAACCCTGTGGTGCTGTTCAATACGCGTGACACTGAATCTGGCATCGAATACTACAAGGTAAAAATAGGCGACCAGGATTTTGTGGTGGTTTCTTCGGAACAGGTTGAGCACAATCCCTACACACTTCCTTCGACTGTAGGAGGGACCCAAACGCTTTTGGTACAAGCATTCGATCGTGCCGGGAATTACCAAGCGGCGCTCTCGGAAGTGGTGATTCAACAGCTCCCCGCGCCGGTTATTACCACATATCCTTCAACGCTCGAGCCTGGAGGTATTCTTACGGTGCGCGGACGCACAGTGCCGAATGCGACCGTGACGGTATGGTTGGAGAGAGAGGGCATTACGCCGCGCTTCTACAACGGCACAAGTGATGCGCAAGGGAACTACGTTGTCGCGGGCGATAGAGAAATTCCGGCGGGAGTATACGAACTGTGGGCAGACGCGGTGGATGCGCGTGGTGCCAAAACCGCACCGAGTGCACGTTATACCGTCGCGGTGGAAAGTCCGAGCATCATCCGCATTGGCTCTTACGCCATCAATCTTCTCACGGTTATTGTTTCCATTATTGCACTCCTCGTGTTCCTCGCGAGCATCTGCTGGTTCGCGTGGCGGAATATGTTTGGATTCAAGAAAAAAGTGCAGCGCGACATTAAAGACGCGGAACGGGATGTGAAAAAAGAATTCGAAAAATTACGCGCTTCCATGAAGAAACACCTTCGTCTTCTTGAAAGTGCGAAAACTAAACGCGCACTTACGATAGAGGAAGAAAAAATCCTCATTCATCTCAAACACGACGTGGATGCCGCCGAAACTGCGGTAGAAGAAGAGCTCGAAGAGATCAAAAAAGATCTTAACTGACAGTTTTATGCGCGAGGAGTCGCCGCACCAACCGATCACTCACAAACCAACCGAGCGCACCGAAGAGCGCTATCGCCCCGAAAAAGTACTCAGCATAGCGGGCAATTTGATCATCGAGATATGCGGAAATACGAACAAGGGGGATTCCGATGATGAAATGGATGTGGTCGCCTTGAGTGGCGACGGTGGGGGTGGCGAAACCAAAAAGATAGGCGGTGCCGTCCGGACCTATAGCCGAGAATGATCCGGAAGGAGCATTGTGCATGCGTTCATGTTCGGTGAAATGTGTTCCAACCGCTTCCCGGTATTCGGGGTGGACCAAAATTGTGCCGTTTCGGTCAGTGATGATGAGTATAGGATATCCCTCCCCGCGCACGCGGTTCGCGCGCTCGTGAATAGCATCAAGACTTTCTGCGGCAAAGATAACAAACGTCGCCGCACCCTTTTCATCAAGTACGGGGTAGCCAAAATTTATCGATTCTTTTCCGGTAATGCGCCCAATCTGATACTCGCCGATGGAAAAGCTGCGCGTCTGCATCGCGCGCTGAAAATAATACCGATCAGCCGTGTTTACAGAACGTTCCGCGGGAAGTGCGCTGCAGAACACCTGACCGTTTGAATCCGCGATGCCAAGGTTGTGATAGGTGTAGGTCGGAGTATTAACGTGTTCCAAAAGAAGAGCGAGCGTGCGGTTGCAACCTTCCGCATCGCGATTCTCCACTTCCGCGTAGCTTGCGATACTAATAAGGAGGTTGCGAATATTCGTGAATTGTTGCATTTGTTGCGCTGCGATGACATTTGAAAGACGTTCGGCTTCTATGAGTGCGCGTTCTTTTGCGAGCTGCCCATTTTGAAAAACAAAAATGCCCGCGAAAATTGCGAGGGGTATAAGCACGAATGCCGTAGTTACAAGCGCTCGGACAAACCTTGCATAACGGTGCATTTCGGCCATAGGCACATTATAACGAAATGGTGCGCGGGAGAGGGAATCGAACGTCGCTCTCATCCACTCGCTCCCTGAAACCCTTCGGTTTCAGTACTTCCGGCACGGGAAACCTCTCTTCTACGGTTTCCCGACCCCTTCCCTGTTCGAATCCTCGCACCAAAATAAAATATCCAATACCACGAGGGTATTGAATATTTCATCTGTGCGCGGGAGAGGATTCGAACCTCCAAGCCCTTGCGGGCGCTACCACCTCAAGGTAGTGTGTCTGCCAGTTCCACCACCCGCGCAATCGGCGGGTGGAATATACCATATCTTTCGGCAAGGTTCAATTTCAGAGACGCGCGTCGTCCGGATTCGGCGCAATGCGTATTGCGTTGCTCGCGTAAAAAAAGGGGATGCTAAGCGCTACCACAAAAACTTTAAGTGCAAGACCTGCCCACATGGTCTGGAAAAGAGTCTCGCTCCCGATGAGCCCGCCGAATGCAATGGCAAAGAAAATGATACTGTCGATCGCCTGGGCCAAAAAACTAACCGCAAGCAAGCGGAACCATAGCCCTGCATCGCCTACGCGGCGCCGGAATCGCGCGTAGAGAGAGATGAAAAGATATGAAGCAAGCAGATAAGCGGCCAAACTCGCAAAGGCGACGCGTGGTATGCGGATAAGAACAAGCTGAATGGCGTCGTTGAATGTTTGGGATGCCTCCGCACCATGGAAATTCTGCACGATACCGGAAAGTGTAATAACAAGGAGAAGACCAAAAAAACCTATCCACACGAGCCGCGTCGGCGCTTTCACTCCCTTCTCGATAGCGATGGCGAACGTAATGAGAGCCGGGGCATAGAACACGTTTGCGATGTTGGTAGTAAAACCGAATACCTCCACTAGTTCTGCTCCCAGCATGCTGACCAGAAAAAGATTCCCAATAAGGCCGGCCACGAGTCCCTCCTTCCCGAATTGGTGGTAGAGGTAGAAAACGAACGCAAGGTCAATGACGGAAACGAATAAAAGAAGAATTTCATCCGATAGCATATGGATGATATCATTATAGCAATCCCATCATGAAAGCATTTCTCGCCTCAAAACCGCTTATAGCGCTCACCGCCGCAAGCGCTCTTTTGCTTCTCATCGCCGGGCTTACGCTTGCGCTCCACTGGAGTGAATTTCCTTCGCGCGTGGTGTTGCACTTTGCGCCGCTTCAAGGCGCCGACCTTTTCGGCGACCGCATGGATGTGGCGCTCGTGTGGGCCTTGGGCGCCGCGGTCATGACAGTGAACGCGTTCCTCGCTCAAGTTTTCTACGACCGCTCGCGCGAACTTTCATTCCTCTTCGGAGGGATGAATGTGCTTCTTATGCTCGTGCTTCTCATCGCGATCGGCACCATCGTATCAGTTAACTAATAACTGGTAACATATAACCGTGAACCTTTCAGAAATACTTCTCATTGTTCTCGCAGTGGTGTTTGCGGGAGGTTTTTATATGTTGTGGCGCACGCTTACCGCACAAAAGAAACCCGACGAAGGGCAGGCGATGGTACTTCTCCAGAATCAACTTTCGGAGCTTCGGCGTACGCTAGACATGAAGCTCGGCGAATCCACCAAAGCAATTCGCGAGCAGTTCAGCGAGAGCGCGAAGATTGTAAAGGACGTCACCGAAAACCTCACGCGCCTCCAGGAAACCAACAAGCAGGTGGTGAGCTTCGCCGACCAGTTGAAAAGTTTGCAGGATATTTTGAAAAATCCGAAGCAGCGTGGGATTTTGGGCGAATACTATTTGGAAACGGTTTTGAAGAACGTGCTCCCGCCGGGGGCGTATGAAATGCAATATGCATTTTCCGACGGCGTCATCGTGGATGCCGTGGTCAAAGTGGATAAGCGCATTATCCCGGTAGATTCCAAGTTTTCGCTCGAGAACTACAACCGCATTCTGGAAGCGCGCGACCCTGGAGACCGAAAAAGATACGAAACCGCTTTTGTTCAAGACCTCAAGAACCGCATTGATGAAACCTCGAAGTATGTGAAGCCGGAGGAGGGAACAATGGATTTTGCCTTTATGTTCATCCCGTCCGAGGCGGTGTACTACGACCTCCTCATCAATAAAGTGGGTGCGGTTACCGATGACACCAATTCGCTCGTCACCTACGCGGGAGCGAAGAAGGTGGTCATTGTGTCGCCCACGTCGTTCCTTGCATACCTCCAAACGGTTTTGCAGGGCCTCCGGTACCAAAAAATATCCGAGCAGGCGAACGAAATAATCGGCCAGGTTGAGAAATTAAGGAAACACCTCCTCGCATACCAGGAGCACATCGGAAAAGTAGGGAAGAATCTCGGTATGACCGTGTCTTCCTATAACAAAGCATCGAAGGAACTTGGGAAAATCGATAAGGATGTGCTCCGCATTACGGGAGATGCTGCAGGCATCAAGCCGATGGAAATAGAAAGCCCCCGCGATGTTGCGGAGGTGGGGGAGGAATAGACGTATTGACATTTAGCCACAATTTGTGCTATAATGTAATCAGAGGTAGTAAACCACTAACCGTTCCCAATTGCATAGGAGGTCGCCGTGGAAGAATTCCTCGGACGCACCGTCGAGTACCAGAACTGGGGCGCCAACGCCGCCACGTTCAGCTTTCTTGTGACCGTGTTCTTCACGTGTCTGCAGGGATGGTCACTCTTCGCGCAGAACGCCACGATCCGCAGGAATCGCTCCGGCGAATCCCTGTCGACGACGTTCTTCATCTACACTGGCTGCTATTTCTTCATGTTCCTGGTCTACGGGATCACGAAGAACAGCATCGCCTTCATGTTCAATGGATGCCTGGGAATTCCCTACATACCGATTGTGCTCGCGCTCTATCGGTTCAAGGGATTCCAAGGAGGGGACTGGGTTGCACTCGTGCTCTCGCTCCTCATGATTCCCGTGGTCGTGATGCTTGAAGGTGCATGGCAGGACATGTTCGTTCTGACTGGCCTTTTCGGCATTATTATCCCACTCGTCGGGCAGGTGAGAGAGATGTATCGCGCGAAGTCTTCGGGCTCGGTCGAACCAAAGTTCGTGGTGACCTTCATGGTCGCGAACATCTTCTGGTTCACCTACGGGCTCACGACCGGCCAATGGATCTTCGTGGTGTTCAACCTGATATCCTTTCTGGTACTCGCTACAGCTCTCATACTGTATCGGCGTTATCGCAAAACCGCGCTTTCATAGGCGGTTTTTTGTTTATAAAAACATTATATTGACATAATGCGAATTTTATGGTAACTTTGATGCAGAACGATTTCACTCACGTCTTGAGGGAGGTGCCCGGTGGACAACTCGACGATTGGAATGCTCTCGGGCATCATCGTGATCCTGAGCGCCGTTCCTTACTGTATACGCACGTGGCAAGGGAAAGCACACCCGAACCCTACCAGTTGGATATTGTGGACACTCATCGGATTTGCACTTCTCGTGACCTACGAGAGTGCGGGAGCCGGTGATAACGTCTGGCCCGCGGTGTTTGGATTCACGAACCCACTCATCATCACCATGCTCGTATTGAAGAACCGCGAGCAATGGAAGAAGTTCGAGTGGTACGAGAAGCTTTGCTTCGTGCTCGGGCTTCTCGCGCTCGGCATGTGGTGGCAGATGCACGAAAATCCACGGCTCGTACAGTACGCGCTTTATGTGGCGATTATCGCCGATGCGTGCGCTGCAATACCCACTATTCTCTTCGTGTGGAGATCGCCGTCAGAGGAGCGCCCGTTCGCATGGAGTCTCTTCGCAGTGGGATATGGGCTCGCGATCTTCGCAATCTCCGAACATACTGCGGCGAACTACATTCTGCCGCTCTATATGTTCTTCGGATCCTTTGTCATCACTTTGCCGCTCATTCTTCATCGCATCAGGATCAAAGCGCCGATATCCGAATGGTACTAAGTAGTGGCCGTCTCCAGTAGCAATACTGGAGCGGTTTTATTTTTTGGGGCTTTACATTTTTCTAGATGTGTGCTACACTTCCAATGTTAAACGAGAGTGTTTTCATGGTCCTCAAGAGCTTCGGCTCGCGAGGAAATCCCATGAAAAACCCGATTCCCACCCCGCAAGGGGTGGGTTTCTTTTTGGGCTTATCTGGCCTACCATAATTGTGGGGTAGCGGCTTGCGCACTCGTTTAACAACAACAAAAATCGGAGTCAACCACCGCTACCCCTTCAAAAATCTCAGGTGTCATTTTTCACCCAACTATTCGAAAACCGTATCTACGGCCGGCTTCGCCGTGCGGTAGAACAGATAAACGCCGAGGAATCGGCGGTTTCTTCGCTTTCTGACGATGAGCTGAAAAAGGATTCCGCGGCACTTAGGGAAAGGATTCTTAAAGGAGAGACCGGCACGGTCGTTCCGCGCGCGTTCGCGCTTGCCCGTGAAGCGGCGAAGCGAACCTTGAAGCAGCGCCACTACGATGTCCAACTTATGGGAGGCCTGGCGCTTCACGAAGGGAAGATAGCCGAGATGATGACCGGAGAAGGGAAGACCTTGGCCGCCACAGCGCCCGCCTACCTGAACGCGCTTACCGGAAAAGGGGTGCATGTGGTCACGGTGAACGATTACCTTGCAAAACGTGATACGGTATGGATGGGACAGATCTACGACGCGCTCGGGGTCAGTGTCGCGTGCATTTCCCACGACGCCGCGTATCGGTACGACCCTTCGTACACCGCCGAGAAAGGGGATATCGATAAAGAACGGGACACGCTCGGAAGCTTCAAGGTATTCGAGGAATTTTTGCGGCCAATCTCGCGGAAGGAGGCGTACGCGGCCGACATTACCTACGGTACGAATCATGAGTTTGGGTTCGATTTTCTCCGCGACAATCTTGCGCTCCGCCTCACCGACCGTGTACAGCGCGGTCACCATTACGCCATCATCGACGAAGTGGACTCTATTTTGATAGACGAAGCACGTACTCCGCTCATTATTGCGGCGCCCGATGTACAATCGAGCGAATTTTATAAGGTATTTGCACGCGTGGTCGCGGACCTGGTACCCGAAACCGATTATGTGACCGATGAAAAACAGCGGACGGTGAATATTACGAATGAAGGGATAGAAAAGGTGGAAAAACTTTTGAAAATACCGAATCTCTATGCCCCCGAGCACGGACGGCTGGTTCACTATCTTCAGGAATCGCTCAAAGCAAAAGCGCTCTTCACGCGGGACCGTGACTACATGGTAAAAGACGAAGAGGTACTCATTGTAGACCAGTTCACCGGGCGCATTCTCCACGGTCGGCGTTATTCGGGCGGACTCCACCAAGCCATTGAGGCGAAAGAAGGGGTCAGGGTTCGCGAAGAGAACCGCACCTACGCGCAAGTGACCATCCAAAACTATTTCCGCCTTTATCAGAAGATCGCGGGTATGACGGGTACCGCGGCAACGTCCGCGGAAGAATTCCATAAGGTGTACAACCTTGATGTGGTCCCTGTGCCGCCAAACCGCCCGCTTGCCCGGAAAGATGTGTCGGACATCATCTATAAAACAAAGGATGCAAAGTACGACGCGGTAGTGGCCGAGGTGAAGGCGCGCCAGGAAAAAGGGCAGCCGGTGCTTCTCGGTACCACTTCCATTGCACAGAACGAAGAAATCGCGGCGCGCCTTGCGAAAGCAGGCATCATTCACGAAGTGCTGAATGCAAAGAACAATGAACGCGAAGGTGCGATTATCGCACAGGCGGGGCGGAAAGGAGCGGTGACGGTTGCAACGAACATGGCAGGGCGCGGCGTGGACATTGTGTTGGGCGGTAATCCTCCGGTTGCAGCGGACGCCGAGGAGGTGAGGGCGTTGGGAGGCCTCTGCGTTATCGGTACCGAACGGCACGAAGCCCGGCGCATCGACAACCAGCTTCGTGGACGCTCCGGCCGTCAGGGAGACCCGGGGTCAACACAATTTTTCCTCTCGCTTGAGGACGACCTTCTTCGTATTTTCGGCGGCGAACGCATCAAAAAAATGATGGAGACGTTGGATGTACCGGACGATATGCCGATAGAATCGGGGCTCGTAACGAAAGCAGTGAACCAAGCGCAGGAAAAAGTGGAAGGGATGAACTTTGATATTCGCAAACACTTGCTTGATTTCGACGACGTGCTGAACAAGCAGCGTTCCGCGCTCTATGCGAAGCGCGAGAAATTCCTGAAAGCGAACGGCGCGGAACTTATCGAAGCTGTGAAAGAGTTGCTTGAAAAGTTCGTAGGGGAGGGGAGGAAGGCGCTCGCGGCACATCCCGCAGAGGACGGGCACGACCATACGGAGGCGGAAAAATCGTTCGCGGCGCTCGAAGAACGAATCTCGAAACTTCCCGAGGTTTTAGATGCCGACCGGGTGGAATTCGCCGCCCAACACTTGGTGCGCCTTTTGGATATGCTTTGGGTGGACCACCTGGAAAACCTTGAGGGGCTTCGCGAAACGGTGAATATCCGCGCATACGCCCAGCACGAGCCACTGGTGGAATACCGTCGTGAAGCGCACATACTTTTTAAGCGACTTGAGAGCCAATTCGAGACGATGGTTGCGGGGAGCATTTTCCAAATACTCGAGGTGGATTTGGAAAAAGTAAAAGTGGAAGCGGAGAAAAAAATGGCACCACCCGAAGCGAAGAATTTGGGTCGCAATGACCCCTGTTGGTGCGGGAGCGGAAAGAAATTCAAGCGTTGTCATGGTGCATAACAACGCGCAAATGAGGAGCGAAGGCGACGAAATACTGAGCGCAGCAGTGCGAATGTAAAGTGTCACGGAGCGTAAAATAGAGAGATGAAATACAACAAGCTGGTTCGCGATGAAATTCCGGAAGTTATTAAAAAGAAAGGCGGCACGCCCGTTACGCACATTGCTGACGAAGCGGAATACTGGGCAAAACTGAAGGAGAAACTTCTGGAAGAGATGGAGGAATTCAGCAAGGATGAAAGCGCGGAGGAATTCGCGGATCTTTTGGAAGTTATCGCGGCTATCGCGGACTACAAGGAATTTGACCCTGACGAGGTCGCGAAAATACGCGCCAAAAAAGCCGAGGAAAGGGGAGTGTTTAAGAAGCGCATCATACTTGATGAATCGTAGCCACGTTCTACGGTTCCGGGCGGTGAACCGAGATATTTTCTTGGCGATTCAACGCGGAAAAAAGAAAGTGGAAACGCGCGCGGCAACTACTCGCTATCGGAACATAAAAGTAGGGGACAGAGCGGTCTTTGTCTGCGGCAAATCCAAATTCACCAGAAGCGTCAAAAACGTTCGCGTGTTCCGAACTATTCGCGGACTTTTGCGTGTCTACAAACCTTCCGCCATCAATCCGACATGCCGGACCGCGAAAGAATTGGCAACGATGTATTTCTCGTTTCCCGGGTACCGCGCGAAATTAAAAAAGCACGGCATCATATCGTTTGAATTGAGGTAGTGGGAGGGGAATTAAAGATATCCCGCTTTCTTCAGCCAATCTTCGTTCTCCCATTCCCACAGTTTTTTCGCCCCAAGGAATGCGGCGAAATCCTCGTGCCAGTAGGGGAATTCTTTGAGTTCTATCTTCCCCTCTATTGGACCCCATTCATGCTGACACGCCTGCATGAATGGATTGCCCCACACGGTTTTTACCTGGTCGCGCCCTCCTTTTGAACGCAAAAATGCACCGCAGTGGATGCATGGGCGGCTTTGGTCGATGCGGAGTATCCAACGCGTCTCAAGGCCATTTACCACATCTTTCATTGCGGCGAGATAAGCCGAGGTCTGAAGATTGTAATCGCGATAGATTTCCTGCGAAGTCTTGATGTCCAAGATACCAAGCTTGCCGCCGATCATCGCGATGGCATCCAGAGTGCCCGCATAGCGGTGCTCAAAATTCACGAGGCGGTGTTCTACGTACGCCGGGTCCACGTGGATGTTATTTTCCACCAAAAATTCGAGAAAGGCGCGGATGGAAGGTTCAACCGACGGCGGGATGCCGGGTTTCTCGCCGGTCAATATTTTTTCCACGGTTTCGTGGATGAGCGTACCTTCGGTCGCGGAATTTTTCTTCACTTGTTCTGCCGCCGCAAAACTTCCCATTCTCCCGTAGAACCGGTATAGCGCCGGCTTTGCTTTTATCTCCACGATCTTTGTGACGCGCGGATACCATACTCCGTCTATTTCATAACCGGACTGCTCCTTGAACTCATCAACCGTTTTGTAGAAATTCATTTGTGCCACCAATAATAGCGGTTTTCACCTCCCCTTTCTAGCGAAAAAGAGGGGAGCGGAGGAGGGTTTTAGAACCTGCGGAATACCCCCTAAAACGCGTTTATAGGGGCGTTTCCGTACCTCTGGTATAACTTTTCCCACCGGGAGAAACCAACCAAAGAAACCCTTATAAAGACACCGTAATATTGCTCTCAAAATGGCCTAGGGGAGCGTGGTTTATGACCCTTTTCCTCCTAGGTCATCTGTCGCACAAGAGCTATTTTGCGTCAGATGTATTCTTTTATCGCGAAATGGTCTTATGTCATGAAAAAACAAAAGCTCCGACGATGATTTGTCGGAGCTGGAACGTTCATAAATCAGCGAGGGAGAAAGTTTGGACGAGGTCCCGCTACCACCATCGACTAACATCGCATGTGCGAACGCGAAAGTTTTCCTTCCTTTTGTGCGCCGCAGGAGCATCATCAACCAGTGGAAAACCTCTCCTGGATTTTCCCTGTTCGAGCAGGGAAAGGTTTTTGACTGAGGTATCGGCGCGGAAGCATTATGCTCCCGGCTGTGTCTTTTGTGGCGCCCCTCACAAAACGTTCTTCCACTACCCTACTCCTTTTACAGAAAAAATAAAGACGCCCGTTATAGCTGGGCGTCCGTTGGTCCGTGGAACGTGGCGTTCACGACGAACCGGTTGATGGAGTCGATACTCGTTGGGTCCTGCTCTTCTTCTGACCCGTAGAGCTCACGGAGGTGCCGGATGACGCCGCCGTGTGTGACAAGAAGAAGCGTGTCGTTCGGGGCAAACGAAGTGACGAGGTTGTCCACTCCCGCGCGGATGCGTTCTCGCACAGTTTTGTGCGATTCGCCTTCGAAACGGGTGTAGTCATACCGCAGAACCCGATCAATGAGCATCAGGTTTTGACCTGTCTCACGCTCCACCTCGCTCCACGTGAGTCCGGTGAGCGTCCCGAAATTCCGCTCCATGAACCGAGGATCCGCGAGAATCTGTTCGGCACGCATTCCGAGAATGCCTGCAATGATAGCCGCGGTTTGCTTCGCCCGTTGCGATGGACTCGCGACAATAGCAGTAATGCCATCGTCTTTCAGTTGTTCCGCGACGGCCACCACTTCCGCCTCGCTTTCGGACAAAAGTGGTTCATTGTTCCACCCTTGCAGCTTCCCCGCGATCGTCGACGCAGTTTTTCCGTGTCTGACCACGATGAGTTTCATAGGAACCCTCCTGTTGGTATGTATGATGTCCTGCAAATAAAATAACACACACTCCCCTACCGTGTCAATGAAGAAACAAGAACTTAGAATGCGCCAATAAGAGAACGTAGAAGATCAACGAGTGCGCCCAAAAGTCCTACCATCACATTTAAAAGTTCTTTAATGAGTTCCCAAATACTCCCAAATACATTTCCTCCGCTCACCACACTTTCTGCCTTTGCCCACAGTTCTTGAAGCCATGGGAATACGCCGCTCACGCCTTCTGGGGCTTGATTCGCAAAATCGGAGATCACGGTTGAGAGATCAATAGTAATTCCCGCCCGCTCCAAAAGGTCGAGCGGCACTTGCATGATCTGAAGTAACTCATCCGGGTTTTGAGGCAACTTATCCATTCACCGTCAGTATATCACGCCACATTGACCCACTCCATGACAAGTAGTACGCTCGTGGTAGCGCTACTTGAAAGCACCCATCACAATCCACACGGAGGTGTGCCATGGAATTCATCGCTTCGATAGTGCTTTGGAGGGAGGTCGTTACGGTGGTTATCGTGCTCGCGCTCGTGATAATTATCCGAGCGGTCGACAACCACGTTCGTGTCCGTGACCCGAGGAATCTTCAGATTGTGAGCACTCTTTTCACGCTCGCGGGGCTTCTCCTCGCAGCACATCTCATGAGGGCACCGCTCGTTGGAGTAATCGGCGGCCTCTCCTGGTTTGTGGTGCTCATCAAGCTGCTCGAGTCGCCTCCGCGCGATTCTCGATATACCGTGTCAAAAACGACCGCTCAGTGAGTGGTCGTTTTTCTATCGCAACATACGTCGTGCAAATCGATAACCGAGATACCATAGCGGCCTATACACATAATCCCATGTGCCGACAAACCGGATCGAAGCGCCGCCGAAACTTTTCTTAAAAGCGGTCACGCCGTGCCACTCTTTTTTGGTCTCGGAAATGCCCCAGAGGTCCAACGTTTTACATCCGCGAGCCTTCGCGCTGCGAATGATCTCCCAGAGAAGGAGAGATGGCGCATTGTATTTTCCCTGTCCGGGACGTGATGCGGCGTAGAGATAATATGCGTGTGTTCCAAAATATGCGGTAATAGCGCTCGCGATGGCTCCCCCCTCACGGTTCGCTAAAAATATTTCCGCAGAACATTCGCCGCTCAAGTTCGCCACCGCTTGGTAATAGGATTTCCCGTACGCATGGAGACCGTGGCGCATGTTCGTGTGCTCGAATAATTCCCAAAACTTCGCGAATGCCGGGCCTTTCCCCTCGTCTCGTATCACTTCAATATTCACTCCCCTCTTTTCCGCGGTGCGTATCGCATAACGCGTATCGTGTTCCATATCACGAAGCAATTCATCCTCGCTTTTGGTGAGATCGATAATCCGCGTTTCGCTCGGTTGGACGTCCGGAACTTTCCTGAACCCTGCGTGCATGAGGACTCCCCGCGCTTCGGGCGTGTCCGCTACGCGCGGCTCAATACGCACAAAAACCGTATCCGCGCCATGGGTATGTTCGGCAATATCGTGGAGTATCGAACCGTTCAGCGCACCTCCCGACGGTCCGTGCGGCGCATACTCATATCGCAAACCGAGCCGGAGAGGCATTTCAACGAGAAATATTCCAGTATCGGGCATGTGGCGTACTCGGCGGCCGACTTGTTCCTGTAATCGCGCCCACGCTTTTGATTGAAGCAATGAACGTTCTTCAAACATCCAAATATTGCAACGGATTCATATCACCGCCGACCGGCATCGGACCGCAGGAACGTGATTGCACCGTGCCCTCCGGGAGGTTTCCGCGCGCTGGCGTGATGGTCTGCGTGGCGAAGACCGTGAAATGGAGGTGAGGTCCCGTGGCCCATCCCGTACGCCCCACATATCCGATGACCTCTCCGCGTTCCACCTCATCGCCCACCTTCACTATCTGCCTCGAAAGGTGCGCGTAGAGGGTGGTTAGGCCGTTCTCGTGTTTTACCACAATGAACCTTCCATATCCCGCACGATAGCAGCCGCGATACGCGTCCTGGTTTCCCACATTGATTACGATTCCCTTTTCCGAAGCGTACACTTCGGTCCCGATTGGCGCACCAATGTCCGCGCCGTTATGGAACTTACTCCCGTAATTGCGCGCCGCGAACGTGGTGTACCCGTATTCCTGAGTAAGACGTCCGCCGCCCACCGGCCACAGAAGCACGCCTGGGCGCGGGAGCGGTAAAAGATTTTTGTCGATGGTGCGCCGAAGCTCGGTTTCGATTGCATCGATTTCTTTGGAAATTTCGGCCTGAAGCGCTTTCAATTGTTCGAGTTGGCGCAAGTAGAGCTCCTCCTGGCTTCTCGTGGCTTCAAGAAGCCGTTCTTTCTCCGATTTCACTTCCGCCGCGATCACTTGGCGGCTTGCGAGATTTGTGATTTCCACCTGCGCACGCGACTTTGTGCGGGACGTTTCATTGATGCGATTTGCGAGCGCTTCCTGTAGTGTACGGAACTCCTCTATTTGGATAGTGAGGCGATTGTTGAGCGCGGTGAGTGTTTGAAGTTCGCCGACGCTTTCCGAAAGGCTCTGATTGCGAAGGAACATCACGAGTAAATTCTCCCGCTCGCGTTCCTGAAGTTCCACAAAAAGTTTTTTAATGGTAAGTTTCGCATTTTTTATTGAGTCCTCGATGCGAGGAATTTCGTCCCCGAGGAATTCAAGCTCGAGCCCAAGCTTCTCGATAAGCACCTCATTTGATTGGATGGTGAGGTCAAGTTGGCGAATGTTCGTATCAATGGATTTTACTTCCTGTGAAAGCGTGCGTGCGGACCCTTCCACCTCTTCGAGGTTCTGCTGTATTGCCGCTTTTTGGGCCTCAATCGCCTCAAGAATGGTGGCTTTCTCGTTTATCTTTGTCTTGAGCTCGTTGTTTTCCGCGGTAACCGAAGCACTGCCGGAAATCGGCGTTTCTTGCGCCACCACGAGTGGCGCTCCGGTTGCCACCAAAGCGATAACGACCAAAGATGTGAAAATGCGCGGCATGGTTATATATTACGAACGTACTTCCGGCGCCAAGGTGCCTCCAGTGAGAAGTTCGAGCGCGTGGTGTATCCGACGGAGCGCCTCTTCTTTTCCCAAAACCTCGATGAGTTCGAGTGGCCCGGGCGATGCTTCGCGCCCGGAAAGCGCAACGCGGAGCGGCCACAAAAATTCGCCGCGCCCGGTGCGATTTGCCATCTCAAAGAGCTGCGACTCAAGCTCCGCGGCCACGAGCTTTTTCTCGGGCGCCGCCGCAATGATGCCTTCGGCGTCCTCAAGGTTTTTTATCACAATTTCTTTCGGCGTTTCCTTCCAGATAAGAAGCGTTGCGGGATATTCGGGAAGCTCAAAAAACGGGTCCGCAAGTTCGACGAATTCCTGGAGCGTTTTCATCCGATTTCGTTCGACTTCCACTACGCGGCGGAGAAACGCGGGCCGTTTTCTCCATTCCGCGGGAATGAATGGCGAGAGATGTTCCATTACGGTTTCCACCGGGAGCGCGCGCAGATGTTGAAGATTGAGCCATGAAAGTTTTTCCTCGTTCATCACCGCGCCGCCTTTCTGCACGCGCTTCAAATTGAATTCGGCGACCATCTCGTCGCGTGAAAGGATCTCGCGGTCTTTTACGGGGTGCCATCCGAGAAGGACCAAAAAATTCAACACCGCTTCGGGAAGATAACCCTGCTTCCGGTAGTCGTTCAGCGAACCTTCAAGGTTGCGCTTTGAAAGTTTTTTCTTGTCGGGACCAAGGATGAGAGGGAGATGTGCAAACTGCGGCGAAGTGAATCCGAGCGCTTCCGCTATCATAATCTGCTTCGGCGTGTTCGAGAGGTGGTCCTCGCCGCGAATAACGTGCGTGATTGCCATTGCGGCGTCGTCCACCACCACGGAAAAGTTATAAAGGGGGTCACGGAGGTTCCGCGCAATGACAATATCTCCGATAAGCGACGTATCCACGCGCACCTTGCCTCGTATCATATCTTCGAATTCCAATTCGCGCGGCGGCATTGCAAACCGAATGACCGCGGATTTCTTCCCTAATTGCGCGGATGCCTCTTCTTTGGTGAAGTGGCGACATTTCCCGCCGTACTTCGGAGGAATTCCCTGGCTCATCTGCGCCTGCCGCTCCGCTTCGAGTTCATCCGGTGTGCAAAAGCAGTAATACGCGCGCCCTTCATTCAAAAGCTTGGTGAGCGCTTCTTCGTATATCTTCCCGCGCTCGCTCTGGCGCATGACCTCGGCGTTATCCCAGGTGAGACCGAGCCATTTCAGACCTTCAAGAATGTCGTCCTCGTACTCCTTTTTAGATCGCTCCTTGTCGGTGTCCTCGACACGCAAGAAGAATTCCCCGCCTTCGTGGCGGGCAAAAAGCCAGTTATAGAGCGCCGTACGGGCATTTCCTAAGCTAAAAGGGCCCGTGGGAGACGGCGCAAATCGTACACGTACCTTGTCCATAGTCCATGCCCATTATACCCCATTTTTGGCGGAATTTGGGTATATTGACAGAACTACACTTTTATTTGATTTGAGCACCGGTCGCCGTAACGATTGCGCGTGCGATTTCCTCTGCGGCGCTTGGTTTAAAAAATGCGCGCGCCCTCTCCCCCATCATTTTCAACTTCTCGCCGCCCGCGAGAAGTTTTTTTATTTCTCCCGCCACGAGGTTCGGAGTAAGATTGTTTTCTTCAATGACCAATGCGGCGCCCGAAGCGACATACTCGGCCGCATTCGCTCTTTGGTGATCGTTCGCGCCATTTGCGAGCGGTACAAGAATGGCGGGAACGCCCGCAGCCGCACATTCATAGATCGCGCCTGCACCTGCCCGCGTGAGCACGAGGTCGGCGGCACGAAGCGCAGTGGCAAGCTCCCGTTCATCCATAAAATCCCGCGCGGTATACCGCGAAGGTGCGGCGGGACGAGCGCCCATATGGTCGCTCACGGAAGGCACGTTCCCCTTCCCGGTCTGGTGATACACCTGGCAGAGCGCAAGAAGCATCGGGAGCGCCGCGTCCACAAAGTCGTTCAATATTTTTGCGCCCTGCGAACCTCCAAGCGCAAGGAGGAGAGGCGTATCCGGGTCCGCGCCGAGTTGCGATTTTGCCGCACGCCGCTCCAACATGGTAGTCGCAAGCGCGGCACGTATCGGGTTTCCGGTGACCATCACTTTCCGCGCAGGGAAATATGCCGCAGCGTTTCGCCACGCTATACAAATCTTTTTCGCGAATTTTGCCGAGATGCGGTTCGTGAGTCCCGGCACTGCATCCGATTCATGGACCACGATGGGAATTCGATACCATGCGGCCGCGCACACAACCGGCAACGCGCCCGGACCTCCTTTTGAAAACACCGCGTCCGGCATCCAGAAATAGAGCTTTACGAACGCCTCGAGTAGGCCGATAAAAAACTTTGGGATGTCGATAATATTTTGCAACGACGCATAGCGGCGGAGCTTTGCGCCCGCGATATGCGAAGTGCGAATGTCGCGCGCCGCGAGCATCTCATTCCATACGCTCGTAGGCCCGTAGTAGCGAAGTTCCACGGTCCCCTGCCCCATGCGCAGCAATTCATCGGCAACCGCGGCGAGCGGAAATACATGTCCGCCGGTACCTCCTCCCGTAAGTGCGATGCGAAAGGTGTTCATCCCGTTAGAGGCAGGTCGCCACAAGGCAACCGTAGTTGTGCCGCGAGACCTTTTGATTTGATAGTGCGTTGTTGATACGGTAAATCATTGGATAGTAATTTAGTTGCCTCTAACGGGATTCATCGGGAATGTCTTGAAATGTTAACGACGATACCCGACATCGTCAAAAAAACCGCGAGGGCGGTGCCGCCGTACGAAATGAACGGAAGCGGCACGCCGGTGAGCGGAACGAGTCCCGAGATAGCGGCGATGTTCACGAACGCCTGGAATCCGATGATGGTGACGAAACCGATGGTCGTAAGACGCCCAAACGAATCCGGCGCCCGCTTCGCGATGGCGAATCCACGAATCACGTACACCGCGAATAGCGCGATGAGCGCGACGGATCCTACGAAACCGAATTCTTCGCCGATGATGGCAAAAATGGAATCGCCGATGCGCTCCGGAAGCGAATAAAGTTTTGTCACGGACTGGCCGAAGCCAACACCTGTAAGTCCTCCCGCGCCGATGGCGAACTTCGTCTGATCGATATGATATCCCTCATCCAGCGGGTCGGTTGCCTCTTGATTAAAAAACGTCATAATGCGCCGCACGCGGTAATCATCTTTCCCTCCCACTGCGAAAAGAAGCGAGAATCCGACGACCACAAGAAGCGCAGCGAGTGCAAAAAATCGGATACGTGCGCCGCCCATAAAATACAACGTAAGCGCGCCCACCACGATAATGATGGCGGTGGATGTGGCGGGTTGCGCGAGGAGTAGCCCCACGACCGCGCCGACGAGCACAAGGAATGGCATGAATCCTTCCATGAAATTCTTCGCGCGAAGCGGCGTGCGCGCAAGCCAGCTCGCGAGATAAATGATGAGCGCGAGCTTCGCCAATTCACCTGGTTGGAACGAGAACGCACCGAGATTCACCCATCGCTCCCCTCCTTTCTGCGCAATTCCGAGTGGCGTGAAAATCAAAAGGAGCGCGATAAGTCCCGCCGCGAGAATATAAACAGAGAACTTATCCCATGTCCGATAGTAAATGAAAGCGCCCGCAAGAAAACCCACGATGCCAACCGAAAGGCCGTTCGTGATTTGGTGGAGAAGAAGATAATAGCTTTCGCCATACTGCTTTTGTGCAAGGTCGGAAGAGGCGGATGCGAGCATCACGAGACCGAAAATAACGAGCGCGGCGACCGCGCCGACGAACGCAAAATCTGGAAGTCCGCGAGGACGCGTACGAAAAAGTCCTCCGGACGTCATGCGCGCGTAAGTATCGTCCCGCTCCGCTCGCCGGTCGGCGCGCCGGCGGCAATGGCCCGAACGCCATTCACGAATGTCTCGCGAACCGTTCCTTTTTCAATGACGAGCACGTCGGCATAGTACCCTTCTTTAAGGATGCCGCGGCGGGAGAGGCCCAACTTTTTTGCAGGCGCACCCGTCATTTTCGCGATGCGTTGCTCGAGCGGGAATGTACCTCCATCTTTGAATGCGAGCAGTTTTAAATGCGCGGAAGATTCGAGAGCCGGCGCCGCCGCTTCACCGGAAGCGATCAATGCGCGATCGTGAGCCGCGAAGACACGAGCAAGCTCCGGCTCTCCCACGTTCATCGCAAGCACCGCCCGAAATCCGGTAACTTCCATGAGTCGCATGAGCGCTTCTTCGAAAGGCACGTGCTCATGGAGAGACCACTTTGCGAAAGGCGTGCCTTCAAAAAGTTTAAGCGAAGGGTCCGCCACGGCGGCCACATACATCGGAATGTCGCGATAGCGTACAAGATGCGAACGAAGTTCCTCACGCATCGCGCGGTCGGTGAGGCGCGCCCGCATGGTATCCCATTCCTTCTCGTGCCAATGTGACGGGAGAAGCAGTGGAAGAGGGAACGCGGCAACACCGCTTCCCGAGGTGGTAAAGTGCACATGGTGATCCGCTGACGCGCGAGTAACTTGGTTCATGAGCGCACGGTATGCCGCCTCTTCGGTCGAGTGAGGCTCAACGTCGGTGAGAAGAAGATTTACCTCCGTCGCATCCGAAAGCGCAAGCACTTCCGCGAGGGACTCTTTCACATGATCGGTGCGCGAACGAAGTCGAAGCGAGAGAACCGCATGAAATTCCTCGGCAATATGCGCCACGCGCATCAATTCTTTTCGCGGCACTTGCGTGGTACGTGGATATTCCAAGTTCACGGAGATGCCGAGTGCGCCTTCCTTAAGCGCATGGCGAAGAGTGTAGGAAAGAAGTTCGAGTTCACGCTCGGTGAGATCGCGCGGCGTTCCGTGGGTAATTCCCTCGCGCACCGTCGCGTGCCCTACGAGTGTTCCCACATTCACTCCTATTCTTCCTTGGAGCAACGAAAATACTTCGCTTACCATGGCCGCGTGGGCGGCGGGAGAGATGGTATTCCCCCACCAACGTTCCGGAAGAATGCTCCATGCAAAAAGTGGCGCTATGGAAGCGCCGCCGTGGCCCACCACAAGCGAGGTGATACCGCGAATCAATGACTCGGTGCCTGCGGGATCGGCAAAGAGCGCTCGATAATGGTCGGCGTAACTTGCGATATCCACAAATCCCGGAGTTACGAGCCCGCCGCGCGCTTCGATGATGTGATTTGCCCTGACCGAAAGGCGTCGACCGATGCGCGTGATGGTTTTTCCGTGCAACAACACGTCCGCCTCATACGGCGTGCCGCCGGTACCGTCGTACACCATCCCGCCCTGAATGAGCGTCGTCATGACGCCTTTATTATACCTATCAAATGAATCGCGCGAGGAAAAAAAGCACCAATCCAAGAATCGTTGCCACCGCTGAAACGAACCAAAAGCGCATGGTGACCTGCGTTTCCGGCCATCCTAACGCTTCGAAGTGATGGTGAATGGGAGTCGAGAGAAATATCTTTTTCCCTCGAATTTTCTTGGAAATGAGCTGTATGATGACCGAAAACGATTCAAAAACCAGTATCGCACC
Source organism: Candidatus Microgenomatus sp. (assembly GCA_020724805.1). Taxonomy (GTDB): domain Bacteria; phylum Patescibacteriota; class Minisyncoccia; order UBA6257; family GWB1-50-10; genus DYGI01. The sequence continues at coordinate 403,392 of DYGI01000001.1, read as the reverse complement.
GAAAAACGGGAGGAAGAACACCGTGTTGGTGAGCATCGCCATAACCCCCAAGGTTATCCCGAGCGCCATACTCCCGGTATCGCCCATAAAAAACCTCGCGGGATAAATATTGAACCAAAGAAACGCGAGGAGCGCTCCCAAAATAACCGCGTTCATCGCCGCAAGGTCGTAGCGATGGAGAATGAAAGAAACTACCGCAAACGCACCGAATGCGAAAAAGAGTACTCCCGCTGCAAGTCCGTCCAAACCGTCCGTTTCGTTCGTGGAGAATGCCGACGCGATGATGATGAACATGAAAATGGGAACATACCACCATCCGACCACCACGTGGCCAACGAACGGCACAAAAATGGTGTCCCACCCGAGGCGCACGAAGAACCACCACGCACCGATGGCGGACACGGCGGTGTAGAGCACGAGCTTCTGGGGCACGGTGAGTCCGCCTCCGTGCGGCCCTTTGCCGAGAATTCCGAAAAGGTCGTCCACCAAACCTACCACCGCCGCGAACGCGAGTGCGGCAAGCGGAAGATAGGTTTCCGCGCGATTCACAAAATCGAAATATGATGCGAACCCGTTAAAAAACTGATTCGCGAGAAAAAAGAGCGCCGCAAGCCCAAGCACGGTAGCCCAAATGATGATGCCGCCCATGGTCGGCGTGTTCCCCTTATCCTTATGCAAACTGTGGAAAACGGGCGCGGAGGTAGCGTCTCGGATGTTCCGTTTGCGCACATTCCATGCCACAAGACGATGAAGCACAAAAGGCGTGAGAAGAAGCGCCACCACGAATGCGAACGCGAAGAGTATGAGAATGCGAATCGCTTCGAAAATTTCCATCCCGTTAGAAGCAGGGTGTGCCCACGCGCACACCCGTAGCATGCGGCCTTGCTCGACCTACAGAATAAATATAGAAAGTTATCATAGTACGGTGAAATGTTGTTTTTTGCTTCTAACGGGATCCATATCCTCAATTGAAGTGGTATGCACGCATGGTCCAATCAAGAAGTTCATTCACCTCGCGCACCCGGTCGCGACTTCCGAGAATAACCACCACCACCCGACGTCCGCCGAGTGAAAATAGTCCCGCAAAATTCTCCCGCGCTTCGGGGAGCGTACCCGTTTTTCCGCCAAGGAACCGGGGGTCGTCGGCGAACGGTACGATGTTCGCCACGGTGCGGCTCGTGGGGTCATTGGTGGGTTGAAAGATGAATGTCGCGTGGCGCGTCCATTCGAGTATCTCCGGACGCGAAGAGGCAAGATATTTCACAAGCTTCATAAGGTCGCTCGCGGACGATTCATTGGCGGCGGAAAGACCTGCGGCATCCGAAAGTGTGGTCTGGTCCATGCCGAGTTTTGTCGCCGCGCCACGGAGCAATTTCAAAAACTCTTCCCTTCCTCCCACATGCTCTTCGAAAGCGACCGCGGCGTCGTTCGACGAGGCCATTATCATTATCCGCGCGAGATCGCGTGCGGCAAATTCTTCGTTGGGATTGAACATCACGCCGTTTCCTTCCGTCGCTATCGCGGTCTCCGTCATGGGCACGCGTTTGTGGTACCCGATATTTTCCGCGACCACTACCGAGGTGAGAAGTTTGGTGAGTGATGCCATGGGCCAACGCGCATACGTGCGCGCACCGAGGAGTATCACTTCATCGTCCAGCGAATACACAAGCGCTGCCGCCGCATCCACGCGAGGGTCGAGTACATTCCAGTCGCGGGACGGTCCGCGTCCGGCTCCTGTGCCCGCGGAAAACGCATTCGCCTGAAACGAATAGTACAAAGGAGGAGTTTGCGCTTCCGCGCTTGCCTCGGGAGCGCGTTCCACCGGTAACGCTCCCTCTCCGCCGGTTCGCGTGAGCGCCGCAGAAACCATAATGAGCGCCGCAAGTAGTAGTGCCGATACGCGTGCGGTCATATTTGGGGTGCAGCCGGCGTTTTGCTCGGAGCGCCTGCGAGCTCGAAGTCACGGTAAAACGTGCGATATTTCTCGTATTCGGGAAGTTCTTCCACTCGCGCAATTCCCATATGCTTCAAAAATTCCACGCTGGCACGATATTCGTATCCCCCACCCTTTTCCGCCGGCGCGCGATCGATAAGACCTCGGAGAAGGAGGTTTCGGAGTGTGAACGTGGAGTTCACGCCCCGAATGTAGTCGATGGTTGCGCGCGTGACCGGACCAAGGTAGCTCACCAGTGAAAGCGCTTCGAGCGCGGCGGGAGTGAGCGATTCCTGAAACTCTTCCTTCATGAGGGATTCGAGAAAACTTTTCAGCTCCGGTTTTGTTCCTATCGTGGCTTCTTCATTGTGTATCAGGAGAAAAAGTCCTCGCGCCGCATCGGCAACATATCGCGCGGAAAGCGCATCGAGCGTTTCCCGGCATTCTTTCGGCGTACATCCAAGGAGCTTCGCAAGCTTGGGAATTGCGAGCGGTGCGCCATAGTAAAAAAGTATCGCTTCACAGGCGGCTTCCCGATTATCCATTGGTTTCATTATCGTCTTCCTTTTCCCGCTTCGCAATATTGATGTCGGAAAAGTGCGACGATTGGGTGACGCGGACTAGCTGGGATTTGATGAGATGAAGCATGGCAAGGAACAATACCACCGCTTCGCCGCGCGACCGACTCTTGGAAAGTTCACCGAATGAGAATGTTCCTCCTTTTACCCGCTCGAATATTTCCTCAATCTTTTCTTTGAGATGGATGATGGTTCCTCGCACTTTTTCGATGGGGCGCGCAATGCGTTCGAGCTCTCCGGCAAGGCGCGCCACCGCGGCGGCAAGGTCACCGAATACGAGTTTTGCCGGCGGATAAAATACCACTTCTTCGGAAAGTAAAAATTCCCGGGTGAGCGTCTGCGGCATGTCGCTCCATGCGCCTTTCAAAAGCGGCTGTATACCTTTAAGTTCGCGGTAAAGACGCACCCGCGCTTCCAAATCTTTGATATCCTCTTCCTCCTCGCCGGTAAGAACAAGCGAAGGCATGAGCGCCTTCGATTTGATGAGAATAAGCCGTGATGCCACAAGGAGAAAATCCGCGAGAAGTTCCGCAAGCATTTCATCCCCCTCTTCCTGTATCCGCGCCTCGAGTCCCTCCACATATGAAAGAAAATCGGCGGTCACCTCCGCCAAGCTAACCTCGAGAATGGGAAGTTGTTTCTCCTCAATCAGCGTCACCAGCGCCTCGATGGGTCCCTGGTAACGTGCGGTTTTGAGCTCATAACGGACTGTCGCCATAGAAAGATTTGCTATAGTGTATACATCGTATGGTGAAATTTCATTTGCCGCAATTATCGGTGGAGAGAGTATTAGGCATCGGCCTCGGATTCACGTTCCTCTACGCCGGCATCTCGTCATTCACGGACCCCCGCCCGTGGATAGGGTTCTTTCCCGAATGGACGGAGGCCATCGCCGTTCCTTCCACGCTCCTCGTCGTTCACGGTATCGTTCAAGTAATCGTCGGGGCGGCCCTCGCCGGAGGTTTTATGCTCCGCGTGGCGTCCGCCATTGCGGCGCTGGACCTTGCCGCCATCATCGTCTTTTACGGCATTGACGCGGTGACCTTCCGCGATGCAGGGCTCCTTGTCATGGCCGCGGTACTTTACCGCATCGCGAGGAAAGATCTACGACAATAAAAACCCGCCCAAAGCGCACCGTGAGGCCTTGGACGGGGGGTATGGTCCGAACACGTAGGGAGGTGGCGTTTTTGGCGCCGTTCATCGCATTCGGACGGTGCGTACACACTCAATTGCTGAGTTCATTTTTTGCCATCTTCGTGATGCCGTCAAGAGAATGGGGTCACCCGTGGCGAATTACCACCACGTCACCGTCCTGCATGACATAATCCTTCCCCTCAAGTCGCACCTTCCCCTTTTGCCTTGCCATTTGCCATCCGCTATTCGCCATAAGTTCGTTATACGCCACCACTTCGGCGCGGATGAAATTTTTCTCAAAGTCGGTGTGAATGGTGCCCGCGGCCTGCGGTGCTTTCCATCCCTTCTCAATGGTCCATGCGCGTGTTTCATCCTCACCCGTCGTCAGGAAACTGATGAGATCGAGTACTTCATATGATTTCTTGATGAGAGGTGCTACGGACGGCTCCTCCGAAAGATCCATCACCACAAAGTCGGCACCGAGTGTGCGGATATAATCCCTCACTCCTTCGGTCACGTCCGTCTCCACGCCGTTCAAAAGAAATATTTGTTTCTTTGCGGTGAGAAGCTGCAACTCCCTCACCACTTCCTCGTGCGCGTACGCGGTGAGGTATTGGTTTGCGAGAAGCGCTTTTTTTACGCTTTCCAATACTTCCTGCTTTTCTTTGGCCCCCTTCGTCCCGCCACGAACTTCCGCCTCAATCGAATGGAGCCGTTTATCCACCGTCTCCACATCTTTAAGCGCGAGCTCCATCTTTATCGTTTCAATATCGCGGATGGGGTCCACCGAAGAATCCACATGGATGACGGTGGGATCGGGAAAACACCTCACTACCTGCACAATCGCCTTACACTCGCGGATATTCGCAAGGAACTGATTCCCGAGGCCTTCGCCTTTATTTGCTCCTTTCACGAGCCCCGCGATGTCGTAGAACTCCACGACCGCGGGTATTTTCTTTTTCGACTTGGAAAGCTCGGTAAGCTTCTCCACGCGTTCGTCCGGCACCGGCACTACGCCGACATTCGGGTCGATGGTCGCAAAAGGATAGTTTGCGATATGGATGTTCTGCTTGGTGAGCAACTTGAAGAGCGTGGATTTCCCCACGTTCGGAAGTCCCACAATACCGATTGAGAGTTTCACATTACTACCTTAAAGCAAGGTGCGGACCTCGTCCATAACTTCTTTGGGTACCGGGTCGCGTGCGGGGCTTTCGCCGGGGTAGCGCCACGCGGTAATGATGAGGAGCTGTTTTGCCTTCGGGTTTGCTCGTCCTTGTGCCACTTTGTACATTACCCACATTTCCTGATAACGCTTGGTGCCCGCAGGTTGCATCACCGCAACCGTTCCCGGTCCCGCCACACTTTCCTCGGTGCGCTTCGGGTAACGGATGATGCGTTTTATGCGCCCTTCGCCGATGCCATACTGCTGCATTTTCAATATCGCGTGATGTGTCCACGCGTAGCGCGCATCGTTTTTTGGGAGACGCATTGTTACTTCCGCTGATACAGTCCGGTGAGCTCGGCCTTCCCGAGAATGTGGCCTTCCATAAGTTTAATCAGCTCCTCCTTCGTCGCACCCGTTGAGAGCAAAATGCTCGTATCAAGCGCATAGAGCGTGAATACATACCGATGAGGTGTGCTTCCTGCGGGAGGACATGGACCTCCCCATTTTGCGGTTCCAAAATCCGTCATTCCCTGCACGGCGCCCTGCGGAATACTGTCTTCCGAAATGTATTGTGTGTTCGGTGGAATATTCCACAGAAGCCAGTGGTCGAACGGCACCCCGCGTGTGGCGTCAGGATCATCCACAATGAGCGCGAACGATACCGTCCCTTCCGGCGGGTTTTTTATCTCCAAAAATGGGCTCACATCGTCTCCTTCGCAGGTGTATTTTGCGGGGATCGGTCCTCCGTCCTTGAACGCGGTGCTCTTCAATACGAAATCGGTTCGCTCCATGCATTCATTATAAGGTCTCGCGTCCAAAAGGAAATCCCGTACGCTCCGAAGAACGTACGGGATGTGCTGAATATGCTGATGCCTATGCGGCAAGCGGAGTCGCCGCAAAGAGCACGTTGGTTTGCCATTCGTGCCGCACCGAGCGGTGAGGCCACGTAAAGACCACGCGGCGTCGCGCCAGATAGAACGCGAGCGCAAGCGCATACGGCCCTTCTAAACTCCCATTCCAGATAGCTCCGAGTCCGACGATCTGGTTCTTCACCTGGATTATCGGGTCGTGGGCGCCGATGGAAAGAAGTTCATGCGCGCCGACCGGCCGGAGTCGAAAACGCTCCATTTCCGCGAGTATCGTCTCGGTGGTCGCGGGCGCCTTGAGTTTGAGAAGCAGGATTGGCTTCACCGCGGTGCCCACACCACGGTAGGTGTTGGGAATCCGTGCGTCGGGATAATGGGGTGTTTCCTCATACTTGCCGCGCAGAAAATACTCTGACACGGGCTGGTCGTAGTCCACGGTGAGGGTCATGACCTGCTCTTCACGAAAAAAAGGTTCGAAATCGGCCCCGATTTTCATAATGGACGTCTCCTTTCGTACGTTGATGGTGGGTGCTACCTATTTCGTATAACAAAGCGGCAAAATCGTCAATCCGTGCGCCGATGCAAAAAACATGCGTATAATGAAACCGATGGCACTCGCAATCTACCGAAAATATCGGCCGGCGACATTCGATGCGCTCTTGGGCCAGGAGCTTACCGTGCGGATACTGAAGGAGGCGGCGAAGACGGGTAACTTAGCGCACGCGTATCTCTTCGCGGGTCCTCGCGGCACCGGAAAAACCACCACCGCGCGCCTTATCGCAAAGATTGCGAATTGCGAAACACGAACGAAGGATGAGAAGTTCCGCGCGAAGGGTGAGCCGTGCAATCAGTGCACCGCGTGCCGTGAAATAGACGAGGGACGCTTTTTGGACGTAATGGAGATCGATGCGGCCTCGAACCGCGGCATCGACGACATCCGTGAGCTCAAAGAAAATCTCCGCGCCGCGCCTTCAATGGGGCGCTACAAGATAATAATCTTCGATGAGGCGCATCAACTTTCGAAAGATGCGTGGAACGCGCTTTTGAAGACGCTGGAAGAACCGCCGGCACAAGTGATTCTCATTCTTGCCACCACGGAGGTGGAAAAGGTTCCGCCCACCATCACCTCGCGCACTCAAACGTTCCATTTTCGCTCGGTGACTCGCGATGAGATAGCCGAGAAACTTGCGATGGTGGCGAAAGCCGAGAGTGTGAAAGCGAGCGAGGAAGCACTTGACCTTATCGCCTCGGCGGCAGAAGGAAGTTTCCGCGATGCCGAATCTCTTTTCGACCAACTTATTACATTCCGCGGGAAAGAACTTTCGGTGGAAGATGTGGAGAAAATGATAGGAAAGGTGGCGTTCACAAAGCTGTCGGGATTCGTCGAACTCCTACTCCGCAAGAATCTCGACGACGCGCTTGCGCGCGTGGAGGAAATTCAAGACGGCGGCTACAGTTTGCTGCAGTTCACCAAGGACGTGGTGCAATATCTCCGTCGAGTGGCGGTGCTTTCCTATCAACCCGCGATGGAGAAGAAATTTGCAGCCGAGCTTACCGACGAACACATGAAAACCCTTCTTACGCACGCCAAGCTTTTCGCGCCGGAACACCTTGAGCTCATCAAAACGTTCATCCGCGCCTACAGCCAGATGCGTTACAGTCAGTTCCCTCTTATTCCGCTTGAGGTGGCGATTATCGAGGGACTTAGCGCGCGCCGGGAATAACCGCGAGAAGCCCAAGTCCCACGAGACGGAGGGTGGCGTCTCCCCACACCAACGCCACAAAAAGTCCGACAAGAAGCGGAAGTCCTAGCGTGGTGTAAGCGCTTTTTTGCAGCATCAGTTTTGCCCCGGAAATGACGACGACTGCAAGAAAGACAGCGGGAAGAAAAATCACGAACCCAGGCCATCCTGCAAGCAAAGCGGCGAGAGCGCCCAGCTCAATTTCACCCTCTTCGAAGAACCTTTCGTTTTTTCGCGCGAGCACGTGGAGGAACAAAAAAAACGCGCCGGCAATGACGAGCGAAAGGACCGGGGTGAGCCAGAAGTGCGTGCCGGCATACTTTGCAAAATACAGAATCGACTGATGCGGGGGAAGGAAGTTTTGTGAGAATTGGTCGGCTTTCCAAACCGAATACTGCAGGAACGTGGAAAGCGCGGCGACCCCGAAAATCACCGCGACGGCCGCGATGAATACTTGCCGCATACGCGTTACGTTATGCGCGGGAGCACGACGAGAAAAAGAAAAATAGATGGCTCCCGCAGCGAGCGCGAGCACCCATTCCCCTATCACCGGAAGTTCCACCATAAGCCAAGTTGCGAATTCCATCAGTTACAGTATAAAGAAATGGCATTGGGAGGTCGTCTAATGGTATGGTTTCGCCATACATACGGCGCTCGCTCGGAAATAGAAAACGTTCCTCGACAATTACACATTCGTGCGCACCGCTGGGAGGTCGTCTAATGGTAGGACAGCGGCCTTTGAAGCCGTGAATCTTGGTTCGATCCCAAGCCTCCCAGCGGTGCGCAGGAGTGACGCTTTCCATTTCCTCACTCCCTTGTCTATAGGACAGCGGCCTTTGAAGCCATGAATCTGGACTTAAATCTGACGATTTAAGTGAGGGATGGGTCGGAAGGGAAACCTTTTGTGTCCCTTCCGTGTCGGATTGAACGATAGTGGACACAAAACCGAGGGTTTTGTGAACGCGAGTGAATACGAGCGTTGTTCGCTCCCAAGCCTCCCAGCCATGAAGTACATTTGGATAATATTTACATTTTCATTTCTTGCTTTGGCGATTTATCATTTCTGGAGAAGTTTTCAAAAAATCGCTCCCTTTTCAAATAAAGGAGGGGTAAAAACCTTTAATGGTGTGCCACTTGGTATTGAAGAATTTATCAATGATTTTAACGCATACCTCGATACTCTCAACCAAGATAATCGGGCAATCAATTTCATTGCTGGAGTTGGTTATTTACTGGCAAGCTTTTCGGCTTTCGTTTCGTATTTTTTCCTATAATCAAATAAAGCAGAACTAGCAATGCAGACCAAAAAGCCTTGGAAAAGATTCACCTTCTACGTAATTGGGGTTCTCTTTCTTCTTGGATTATTTGTGAGAATTTTTTTCCCAATACACTACGTAGCAGGAGATTCAATGGAACCAACCATTGATAAGGGAAGCTACGTGATGGTAAGTAGAATCCATTACTTATTATCAAATGTCAGACGAAACGACATAGTAATGTTTGGTACGCCACTTATAAACAAGCTAACGAAGGAAACAGTTTATGATCCCTGGATACATAGGATTATCGGTGTCGCCGGCGATCAAGTGGTGATAGATGAAAATAAAACTATCACAGTTAATGGAGAAAAAACGCTTTTCCCAAACTCTTCAGCTTCGGAGTTGGACATTATAAAACCAGACACCATCTTACGCTTTGATCTCAACGATGGAGAGGTGTTCCAAAAAGGTGATAACGAGAATTCGATATTGGGCGTTAAACAGGTAGACGATATTATAGGAAAGGTTATTTATGTCTTTTAGTAATTAGAATCAATGTCCCTAATTGGGTAGAACCCATTTTTATTAATGAATGGTACTTGTCGAAAGGAAATAAGTTCTAACGTCGTTTAAGCCCCGCAGCAAAAAGTTTATGGCGCTCCAAGGATCACATATAAGGTTTGCTCTTGATGTTAAGGATCTACTCTCCGTCAAAGATGCTGACGCGTACATTTCCGGCTCAATATACCCAGATAGCCGATATGTGACAAAAATTAACAGACTCGCCACACACCCAAAGGGATACCAAACAGATCTTTCATTCAGAACCAGCGATTTTCGCAAGGGATGGTTTTCACATCTTCTCTACGATGATGTTCAAGCGAGCGCTATCAGTGAGACAATACCAGGTATAGATGAAGGAATGCGTGACCAGGGAGAAGAAATGTGGATAAAAAGAACTGCGGTAAAGATACTGCAAGATATCGAGGACGTAAGAAACTTCGATATGCAAATAGCACGTGATTCACTCACCTATATTGAAACCCCAAACGGTGAACCTAAAGCGGTTATGCGCGAATACTATGAGTGCATTGCAAATCTTTATAAAAACCCGGAAACTCTCACGCTAGACGATGAATTGAATATGTGGAGTCGTTTCGGAATCGCGAACGATTTGATCCATAAAGTGAGAGCTCAAGTTAAACAATACGTTGGCGATCATCGTATAGTGAGCGCTGTGAAAAAACTGCACACTAGCATTCTCGCTCAAATCGCGACTTCAGAATCACTGTTCGGAACCATAACGACGTGATAAAGTAGGTTCGAACATCGTTCAGCCCCCGCAGCCCTTCTTCACTTCGTTCATCAGGGCCTATGGCACTGATGGATAAATAGCGAAGAAGGTACTGAGGAGGAACGACGAAGTAAAACCTCAGTACCTTCAGCCTATAATTAAGGGCGAGGTGAAGTGCCTGTATGATATAATTTTTCATATGAATAAAAACAAGATAGCGCTCTACGCGCTCGGGAATGCCGCCATCGCATCCTGTTATGTGGCGCTTGTCGCCGCTATTATGAGCGGCGCGGAACAGTTCGCCGGCAAAGCGGGAGATATCGTGGCGCCTATGGGCTTCTTGCTCCTCTTCTCTTCTTCGGCCGCGATTCTCGCACTTGCGGTCTTTGGCCGCCCGGTCGCGTGGTACATGGAAGGGAAACGTTCCGATGCGGTGACGCTTGCGGTTTATACGGTGAGCTTCCTCCTCATTATCACGCTCGCGGTGCTCCTCATACTCGCGCTTTAGATCCCCTACTCAAAGTGAAACGCCCCATTCCGATGTATTGGAATGGGGCGTTCGCTATGGCGTGGACGCCGCGTGATTCACAATGGTGAATACGAGCGCCGCCGACGCGAGGAACAGCACGAAGGTCCCAGCAAGAACGCTGACCACAATGCGATAGTTCCGGCGCTTCATTTGCCGAACCTCTTCGGGTGCTGTGGACGCTTGTTCACTTTCCCACCGGAGCTGATTTCGTACGACGAGAGTGATCCCCGTCACGAAGACTGCGCAGACCGCGATGAATATGAACACGGGAAAACTTCCCATAGTGCCTCCACGTGATGACCGGATTGTGAAACTGCGTGTGTACAAAATATCATATTAATCTAAAAATGTCAATGTATAGGAAATAAAAAAGCGCCGCTCGTTCTCCCAGGATTTCCCGAGATAGGAGCGGCAGCTAGATGAGGCGTACGCGGATGCCCTTATGGAGCTTCCACGCACGTTCGTCAGTGAGATCGGAGTCTCGCAAGATTGAGTCTCGCGGAACCCTGTGCAGACCGGACCGAAGGAGTAGAGAAGGCCTTGCGGCTCACCTCTATTTCGACACTGGGGCTCAAAGGCCCTCGGGTCTATCGTCAGCATGATACCTGCACGTACCGTCCTCCGAGCGTAGCTCAACACCACGTTCAGAGAAGCGTGAAGATAATCAGAAGACGAATCTCTCTTCAGTACCATCCACAGTTTAAGGAGTGCGGGCGCCGAGAGGCTAACCTAGTCACCCCCGAGATCTCTTCGCACGAAAACCTTTCGGTCCCCGTGTGGTCGCGATTCACCTTGTAAAGGTGCGGTTCTGCGGTAGGCTCTCGCTCTACCCTTTCCGACTCCCTCCCTTGCGAGAGGGGGTGCCGATTGGGGAAAGCACTCCCAGCGCAGGTGAAACCCATTATAGGCATACGCGAATCCGTGTCAAGAGGCCTTCTGAAGCCGGTATTTCTGCCACATTGAGGCAATGGTATCCCCTGCTCCGTAGCATGCGCAGACTCCCGAGATGATGAAGATGATGCCAATTCCTATGGATTCGCGGACAAAATAGGATACCCCCATCATGTCCAGAAGACCGACGCTGCAGAGAAACGCCATGAGGCCCCCGATCGCCACACCAAGGAAATGGCAGGTGAACGTCGCTACCGAGATGAGCGCGATAAGGCCAAGTCGCCGCATGACGGATAATTCCGTCGCAAACAACAATTCGTGATACTTCCGCCGTTCCACCACCACCGCACCGATATAACCCATGCCGAATGAAAGCGCGTAGAGGGAAAGGCGGAGTATGTCCGATATGAGACCAGCGTGGTCCATACATACCTCCTCGAAGACGTGAGTGAATGTTCCGCTCTTTTTCTACTCCCTACCCTCAATGATGTCAACGCAATGCTTCATTCGCCGCTTCAATGAAGCGGAGCGGGTCCACGCTTGCATTACGAATGCGTATGGAGAAATGAAGATGCGGTGCGATGGAGTACCCAGTATTCCCGCTTTTCGCAATAACTTCTCCCCGCGTGACTCTGTCCCCTTTTTCCACCTCGAATTCATCAAGATGAAGATAGTACGAAAAGATGCCGAGGCCATGGTCCACCACGATTGTTTTGCCGTAGTTCACAAATTCTTCGGCAAGATTTACCACGCCGTCATTCACCGCATAGACCGGCGTTCCTTCTGCCGCATCCAGATCAACCCCAAGGTGCTGGAGTTCCACCGACCCGCTTCTCCGTATGTTTCCGTAGGCACCGACCACCGTTATACGGCTCAAGGGCTCGGTAAAAGTACCGGAAAATAGGTGCTCTGGACGATAGATTAGAGCAGCGTTGAGGCGCTCATTTTCTATGGCCACATTGGATTGAATGGCGGGCGGCGTGTAGCCCTGTTCCTCAAGCGCGGGCGTCACCGCAAGCACGGTGACCGGGAAGCTTCTTTTTGTGACGGTTACTTGTCGGGAAAGCGTCGTGGTACCGATGGACACGGTAAGCGTGTAGGTGCTAGGCGCCTGCTTTGCATCCACTCCAAGAAAACCTATCCATCGCTCGCCGGTCTTTAAAAGATCGTAGGTGCGCCCATGCCACGTCACCCGCGGCAACACGCTCGAGGGAACATCGCGTAGCATCACCGAAAACACATCGGATTGTTCCGCGGAGTTGAGTGAGAGCAGGACGGTCGGAGCAGACACAGTCTCCTCTTCTTCGATAATGGTTTCCGGTTCGAGAACGGGCATCGACGAAGTGGGCGCAGGAAGCACTTCCACCATATCGGGCTCGCGATACGTTACGGTACGCGTCCATGGAAGCCGCTCGAGAAATGCGCGCACTCCCGCACCCACCGCGACAAATATCACGATGCCAAGTATGGCGCGGAAAAAAACGCTCAATATTTTTACACGCTTCATACCAGAGCATTCTACCAAAGAAAAACCCTCGGTGTTTTGGTAACCACCGAGGGCAGCAACATACATAAGACATCTACGCGAACTTCCGCAAAGGGAACCAGGAGCGGACAAGGTCGCGCATCGGCTCCCACCAATCGCGATAGCCGAAACGGCGAAGTTTCCGGAGCACGAGTCGCTCCAATCTCCCGCTTCGCTTCAATGCCCGCACCACCTTGAGAAGCTCAAGGAGCTCTCCTTCCGCTTCTACGAGCCGCGCCCATTTCGCCACTACGCGATGTTCAAGGCGAGAGCCGGGCTCCGCAAAGCGGTAAATCATCCGAAACTCATAAGGCGTTTTCGCAAGACGAAGCGCCGCATTCAACGCTCTCCGGCGCGCTCTCGAGTAAAGAGGCGCAAGACGCACGGCATCGAGTGCGATGCTTGATTCGCCCTCTTTGCAAGCCAAGCGAAGCGTCGCGTTGAGTCGTAATGGAATCCGCACCTGTTTTGTATGCATAATAACCTCCCTATGTGATGAGCTGGGATTTTTTTACCACAAAAAAGCGGCGCGGTCAAAACTGTGCGAGAACGAATTTGTCCGGGGTGACCGACTTCAAAAATGCATCCACTTTCATTTCTTGCTCAATTGCGGTGGGCTTCAACGCGTGAACCCATGAGGCAAATTTGCCCCACTTTTTCATATCCAACTCCTTCTTCTCCGCCATTTCGAAAAGTTGTTTTACGGTGAGGCCAGGTTTGGCGACTGCCTTTTCGTACGCCGCAGGGGCTACCCCCACATCAGCGAGTTGTTCCTTGAATTCCTCCTGCGCTTCAACAAATGCCTCCTTCATGTCCTCAATGGACTCTTTGGACATTTCCACAAAATCCTCCTGACTTGGGGTGAGTCCCAGCGTATCCGCGTGCTTTTCAAGGTAATCCAACTGCTTTTCAAATGAGGCGAGTTCTTTAATAGCATCTTCCTGCACGCGGAGCGAATAGGTATCGAATTGATCGCTCACATGCTCCAAATTCGCGGTCTTCTCGGGAAGTGTCTCCGCAAGTTTGGAATATTCCAATCTCTCGTTGAGCCATTCCGGGAATTTTGCCGGCGCCAACTCAGTAACCGGCACCCGCTCTAACTTCATCGGCATCTCCGCAATCTCACGCACGGAAGGAATCATCTCCGGTATCCCCTCGGCGGCTGCCTTTGCGCGCGCCACTACTTCCGCGGAATATGCCGGCTTTTTCCATTCATATTCATACGAACTCTTCACATCATCGCCACCAGTTGCTTTTCCGCCAAGATATTCCTTCACGTTCAGTTTCCCAGACGCATCCTTTTCCAAAATGTATGCCGGATTTCCCTTCGGCCCTTGATCCAGCACGCGTATCTCCGTACCGTCAGGCTTGATGTATCCATTCCCAATGGCAATCTCTTTGGATTTCAGCACCGCCCATTTATCCACATCCACGCCTCCTTTCGGGTCATACCCAAACTGTTCTGGATTTACTTTGAGTTGGCGTACCAGCGCATGGGTTACCCCTTCGCCTTTTTGAACGGTTGCGAGTCCCATTTGTTCCGCGCTTATCTCTGAGGCCCCTCTCATCTCCTTCAGGACACGAAGTTCTTCGTCGGTAATAGGCGCGGCACGTTCAACGATCTTTGTCTCCATAACCCCCGATGACGGCTTCACGGTTTTAGGCTCCACCGCCATTTCTTTATCACCAATCTCTTGCGCGGCCGCCTTTTCCGCCATTGCGGTTTCTTTGGCTTCTTCCCATACGTCACCCCCCGCCTTCAAAACTTGCGGCGCATAGACTCCCTCTTTGGTGGGTCCGCCGGTGTACCATAGGTTTCCTTCCTTATCGAGTTCATACGTTCCGGGGTACCCTTGTCGTAAAATGGCCCCACCTTCACTCACCTTCCATTCTCCAGTATTTGCGAATTCGGGGTGAACGCGATAAAGATCGGCCAATTGGTTTTTCTCCGTCAAAATTTCCGGCACCTTCGCAACCTCGGTTGAATCAATGGAGGCAGCCTCAGATGGCGGGGGGGCGCTCGACCCAATTTCCACTGACGTTGATTCTACCGGAGCGTTTGGCATACCAAATGATGCGCCCGGTCGTGAAACAGTAAATGACTGACGAAGCGCATCGGCGGGTGCCGTTTCCACGGTCCGCGGCATTCCTGCATATCTCTCGAGATTCTGGATTACTTCTCCCTTCATCTTCGGCACCGCCCCCGAATCCACCACTGCAGCAGGACCGCTCGCCGCGGCATCTCGCGCATCTTCAAGCGTGTCCATAACTTCACTTCGGCCGAATAATCCGCTGATAGCTTCAAATCCTTTGTCGAGCGCCACATAGGTGGCGGGGATGTAAGTCGCTACCTTACCGGTCATTTCGGCGTAGCGGAGCCCCATCGCGAGCGCATCCACGGTACCGAGCTGGCCGACCGCGCGGTCATAGTCACGGAGTCGCCGCTCAAAGCGATTCATGAGACGCTCTCGTTTTGCGCTCTTTTCCTTTACGGTGAGTTTTTCGTTTTCCTCTATTTTCGCTATTTTCCGCTCAAGCCGGTTCACCGAGCGCTCGATATGCAGTTTCACAAACCCCTGCACCATACGGTTCATCAAACTAGGCTGTTCGGGCGTTTTTGCTTCGAGTCGCGCAAGAATATCTTTGGGGAGTGATTCGCGGTATACCTTTTCGATTTCCTTTCCACTCATCGTGCCTTTTTCGCGTGTTTTCTCGGCGTATATTTTCTCCGCTTCTTCCCACGCCTTTTCCTCATCGAGACGCGTTTTTTCGATAACCTTCTCATTCTCAAACCGCACCTCTTTTGCCGCATCGGCTCCGCGCGCGAACGCCATTGCACCCAACGCAACCGCCCGAAGCGGCATGGTCACGGCACCCGACGCGAGCGTCCACACTTTTACCGCATTTCCCGCAATATACCCCGCGTTCGCAAACGTTTCGCGTTTCTTTGTTTTTTCTATCGCCACCATGCGTTCATGGGCCTTCGCGGCATCCTTTTCAAACTGTGTGCCAAGCTGTGCGAGAAATTTCCCCGTCACGCTCTTCTTCCCCGGTGTGCGCGGTTCCTTTCTCGTCACTACATCGCTGGTTTCAAGTTCTTTGTGCGCTCCCGCAATGCCCTTAAAAATGCGTGCGAGAATATTGTTTTTCGTTTCCTCCACGAAGAACCCGAAGTTATGAATGCCGACGCCCATCTTTTCGCGCTCCTTTTCGGGCGTGCGCTCAAGCGTTTCCTTGAGTTCGCGGGCTTCCTTTTCAAGTTTGGGATCGCCAAGCTCACGCGCTTCACGCTCGAGCGTCGCTACTTCTCGCTTGAGTTCATCCGATTTATCCTCACGCACCGCCTTTCCTCCCTCATCAAAACGGTAGGTGTACGTTTCTGGTTTTTTTGCCTCCTCGGTTTCCTGCCCTCCACTGGACTTTCTCTGTGCCGCGAGAATTTCCTGAGCTTCTTCGGGCTTCAATTTGCTCCGCTCCTCCGCAGAATATCCGAGGTCCGCGAGACCCTGCTCCACGTTCCGTGGAACGAACGCTGCCACGTCAGCCGAAGGAACTTCCGGCTGCTCTGGAGCAGACGCTGAGCTGGCTTCTTGAGAAGGTTTTTCCTTCTGCTCACCTTCCGAAGAAACGGGTGGTTTCTCACCAGCGCCAAATTGTTCCATATCGATTTTATTCTACCCCTTTGATCCCGAGCGCTGCAAGGAATTTCTGCCTCTCCGCGGGGGATAATTCTCTCCCCTCTCCCGGTTTCAGTATCCCAAGCCGAATTCCCATGATCCGCGTACGGCAAAGCTCTATCACGCGATAATCAAAGGCGGCACACATACGGCGTATTTCATGCCGTTTTCCTTCGGTGAGTACGATAGCGAATGAGGCTTCACCTATACGCTTCACGCGCGCAGGTCGCGTGTGAACACCGTTCTCAAGCTCAATGCCCTCCGAAAGATGCTTTAAAAATCCTGGGCGGAGGGGGCGGTCCACCTTTACTACATACTCTTTTTCGTGGCCCTCGGAAGGATCAAGAAGTTTCCCGGTAACGCGCCCGTCATTCGTGAGGATGATGAGTCCGTGCGAATCCTTGTCCAGCCGGCCCATGGGCGCGAGCGGCACTTTAAAGTGGAACACATCCGAAATCCCCTGCTCGTTTTCGCGTGGAGAGTGGGACACGACACCTATCGGCTTATGGTATGCCACGTAGTATCGCTCTTTCGCTTTTCCCCGCACCTCCACTTTGTCACCGGACTCCACGCGGTCGCCGAGCTTCGCCCGCTTCCCATTCACAAATACAAGTCCCCCCGCGATTGCCGCGTCGGCTTCTCTTCGACTCGCGATTCCTTGATGCGCCAAATAGGCGTTTATCCGTTCTCCACTCTTCATGAGTGAATTATCAGTGTGAGCCGCAAAGACCGCAAGTGAAAACTTGCGAGTGAACGGCTATGGTGCCGTCGACACAGGCGGCCGGTTTTATCACATAAAAAGTGTGGCCTCGGTATGTGATATACCGAGGCCACAATGATCACTCACGCGTATCTTTCCACCATTTCTGTACCAGTGGCATGAAAGGGCGGATGACCTGAAGCGTGTAATGAGTAAAGAATGTCGGCGGAATACCAAGCACGAACTCCACCTGAGTGAAGAATGCTTTGATATGCCCCATCGTGTTCAGAAGAGCTTTCAACGGGTACCGTCCTTTCTGAAAAGTGTGATGCAATGAACTTCAGCCATCATACCATATATTGCACAAGCTTCCCTGCCTTTCGCTCGATTGCATCCGCTTTTCGGAGCTTTATACCGCGTGGCGCGAGTGCGCGGTGTGGTGAACGGTCCAACACATCAATAAGCTTCCAGAGATGTTTTGCGCTCGTGAGCCAATCACCTCGATATTTTGTGAGATCGAACGGTTTTGAATAACTTCTGAGCGTCTTCCGGCCATCGTCCAAAAAGTACTCGTGGAAATATGACATCGCGAGCTCACGCGGAGACACATACACCGCGTCACGGTAGCGAAGCACCGCATGGTTTGTCTTGCTTATGGCGCCCCAACGGCTGCGCTCCTTAAAAAGTGCGACCACATGGCTTTCGTCGCCGCGCCCGGTTTTGAGGTCCAATAAAAGAGGGGGCTTCCCGTGATACCACAGCGCGGCGGCGGCCAGGAGCGCGCCTTCCATGCAATGTGCTTTCCTTGCCCGCAAGGTCATGCGCGGCGAACGGCACGTGTCCCCTCCCCGTTCAAAATTGATAGGAAGTGTTTCCAGAAAATCCTGAACTTTCGCAGGCGTGTCGAGTTTTTTAAAAACGTGAAATTCCTCTCGGTATTCCTTCGGAAATTTCTTCATTTTGTGCGGGATACGGGAAGCGAACAACGCTCGCATACACTCGTGTTCACAAAACCCTCGGTTTTGTGTCTGCCCTTCGGCTTCGCGCGTGGCTTAATCCGACACGGGGAAAACCTTCCGCTTTTCCCCGACCCCTTTTTGCGTTCGATTCCCTGTACCAATCATAAAAACTAAACCGCCGCCCCACAAGGGAGCGGCGTTTCAGTTTGTGCGGGATACGGGAATCGAACCCGTGTCTCAACCTTGGGAAGGTCGCGTCCTGCCACTGAACTAATCCCGCGCTTTCTATTGAGACGTACTGGTGCCTGTCGAAGTGCTGGGGCTTACTAAAATAATGAGTTTTTCGTCCGGCGCACGGTAATTAAACTGCTCTTTCAATGCTTTGACAAGATTTTCGGGATTCGCGTAGTACGAAATGTCGCTCTCAAGTGAGTGGTTTTCACCTTCGAGCGCCGCAAGTTCCGCGCGGAGCAAGTCCGCGTCGTCGCTCAGTGCCCCCTTCTCGAGCACTACGCCGTAGATGCCCCATCCGAGGAGCACGATGATGACCGCGAATATAAGATAGCGCCACGGGTTCATACCGTAAGTTTACTTCTTCAAAAGCTCCTTGAAAACCGACGGCTCTATCTGCACTTCACCCCGTGCTTTTAGGCGCTCCTTCCCTCTCTTCTGTTTTTTCCACAGTTTCATTTTTCTGGTGCGGTCGCCGCCGTAGAGATAGCCGGTGACGTCCTTCCGCAACGCGGAAATGTCGTCGCGTGCAATAATACGCCCCTCGGCCGAAGCCTGAAGCGCCTGCGCAAACTGCTGGCGAGGGAGAAGCTCTTTCAAACGCGAAAGCATCTGGCGCGCCTCCCGCTCATGGACGCTGCGCGGGAAAAAGCGCGAGAGCCCTGGTACGCGGGCACCCGCAACCATAATATCCACCTTCACGACATCCGCCGGCACATACGCGCCGTGGCGATAGCTGAACGATGCGTACCCGCGGGTCGAAGATTTTAACTGGTCGTCGAAATCGGAAATAAGCTCGGCAAGCGGCATGGTCGCCGTAATTTCCGCGCGGTCCTCCACGATTTCGGTATGCACATTTGCCATCCTGAATTTCTTCTGGAGCGGGAGCACGTTTCCGAGCTCGGAAGCGGGAAGCAAAATGAGAAGCTCAACCGTGGGTTCTTCCACTCCTTTTGTTTCCTCGGGAAAATCTTCCGCCGACTGTATGACCCTCCACTCCCCCCTCACATTCACGCGATACGCCACTGAAGGGAATGTGGTGATGACGCGCACGTTCCATTCGCGTCGCAAACGTTCGGTCGCAATCTCAAAGTGGAGTCGGCCTAAAAACCCGACCTGATACCCCCTCCCCAACATTTCGTTCTGGTCCGGCGCTATGGAGAGTGCCGCGTCGTTCAATTTCAATTTCTCGAGCGCTTTCGTAAGAAGCTCATGCTCGTCCGCATCTTCGGGGTAAAACGATACGAAAACCACCGGATGCACTTCTTCATATCCCGGAAGCGGCTTGGGAAGTGCGGTGCCCGGCTTGGTGACCACTAAGGTGTCACCGATACGCACGTCGTGCGGTTCACGAATGCCGGTCGCCACGTATCCTATCATTCCCGCAGCAAGCGGCGCGGAATCGGCGGTAAGTTCCGGAGCAAAATGACCCACTTCTTTTGCCTGCGCCGAGGCGCCGGTCGCAAGGAGTTTCACGGTTTCTCCTTTTTTAATCTCGCCGGCAAAAACGCGCACCGATGCAATAACACCTTTGTGATCGTCGTAGAACGAATCAAAGATGAGCGCGCGAGTTCCTTGGCTCTCCGCTTTTTTGGGCTCCGGCACTTTTTCGATAATCGCATCCAACAGCTCTTTCACTCCTTCTCCCGTCTTTCCCGAAACGGAGAATATGTCGTTCGGCGTGCATCCCAAAAGTTTCGCCATGTCCCGCTTCACCGCGGCGATGCGTTCCGCGCCATGCGGGTCCCGAAGTACAAGATCCACTTTGTTCACCGCTCCCACCAAGGTGAGATTTTCCTTCTTGGCCGCGAGGAGATTGGCAAGAGTTTGTGCCTGCACACCTTGGGTGGCATCTACCAAAAGCACGCCGCCTTCTACCGCATGGAGCGCGCGCGACACCTCGTAACTGAAATCCGAGTGCCCGGGAGTATCGATGAGATTGAGCATAAAATCCCGGTATTTCATACGCACCGGGGCCATTTTGATGGTGATGCCGCGTTCCCGCTCGAGCTCAAGTTGATCGAGGTATTGCGCCTTCATCCGCCGCGCCTCAATGGTCCCCGTAACCTCAAGAAAACGATCGGCAAGCGTGGACTTGCCGTGATCGATATGCGCGATGATCACGAAATTTCTGATGGGCATGTTCATTGTGCGAGTGTAAGGGTTAATATCAGCCGTCCCGGAATATCGTCCGCATCATAGGTAAAGCGCGGCGTCTCGGTCTCCTTCCACGTAAAGCCGACCGGGGCGGCGATGGTGAGCGACAATGTTGTCGGCACGCCTGATTGCCGCTCATAGACGAACGTATAAATGTCTCCCGCCTTTGGGGTCACGCCGGTTTTCCCGGGGGTTTGATAACGAATTTCGAGAGTGCGGGATTTCCCCGCCACGAGGTTCATCCAGGTCGCAAACACACGCTTCCCGAACGCTTCCATATTCCACGCTTGGAAACTGGAGAGAAATTTTTTCGTCGCCTCAATTATTTTTTCCGCCGGGTACAATTGTTCTTTCTCCGCCGGTGAAAGTGCGGTACCGCGAGGGGCGGGGTCGTTCCCCTTCATCAAAAGAAGATCTGCGGTGGCGGGAACGTATATCTGCATATAGTTCCGGTTCGTGGCACGCCAGAAAAGCTCGCGCTCAAGGTCTCCGCGATGGGTACGCATCACCGCCACATCGGTAAGCGAACTTCCGTCGGTTGCCACATCAACATAGACGCTTACTTCCTGCGCCACCACCGCATCACTTTTCTTTCCATCGATATTGGCGTTCACTACCGCAAGATAATTTCCCCAAAAACCGAACGGCAATGCATACACCGAACCGTCGCCGCCCGCAGTGCGAATAAAATGTTCCAACTTCGGATCCCGCGCATAGAACATGAGGTCTTTGTGCTCGTAGTGCGTGGTAAGACGTTCAAAAAGCGTTTCCATATCTTCGTCGTCGAGCACCCCGAGACGTTCGAGAAGTACCGGCGCCACCGTTTGGAGGATACGTTTTGGCGCTCCCGCCGCTTTATCTTCTCCTCGCTCCACCTCGCGTTGTACCTCGCGCAAAAAATTCTTCTCGTCGAGGACAAGTTCGTACGCAGGAATCTCTACCGGCCCCGCCACCGAAAGAAGGGTTTCAATGACTTTGATATTCACCGCGATCGCAAGGTCGAATTTCACCCCATAGTTCTCGTACATTTTGGACGATTCCATGAGCGTGAGTACGGCCTCCGCGGACGTGGGGAAATCGAAAAACCAGTTTGCATCGCGCACTTTCCACTCCGTCCAATCGCCGAACGCCTCCGGGGCGCGGTACCCCTGCTCCAATTGGCCGTCGGGGTCATAGATATCCCGTACGTCGAGTTGCTGCATGACACCCCCACGTACCACGAGATCGGCGTAGCTTCCCAAGAAGCCACCGGCCGGACGTATCTCCGAAGGGTTTTGGAACATAAGGAGAATGTGCCGATCGGTCTCGGATGCGAGAAGCGCCTTAAGCTCCGTCAAAAATTCATCAAGGGCGATGAGCTGTCCGCTCCACGCAAGATATCGTTCTCCCACGAACGAATCGAGGGAACCGAAATATGACGCGACCGATTTAAGATTTCCGGTCGCATTCTTGATGGTTTGCGCTCTCGCGAGCACATTACGAAGCGCTTCCTGAACGTCATCGAGTGAGGAGAGAAGCGCGACTCCGTCGCTCATGAACGAGCCCAATCCCTCCGAACGAAGAGTGTCCACCGCCGCCGCAAGCGCAAGAAGATTCACATTCACTTCAACCACATCGCGAAGCAATGTGGCTACCTCTCCCACCGCCGGCACTACGCCGCCGAGCACACTTGCAACCGACTGCGTTCCACTCCCTCCGAGAAAATCTTGCAGTTCGGAAAGTTCGCGCTGGTTCTCCGTGAGATATTGCGAGGCGGTGTCGGCATCAAACGTGCGGAGCGCATCCACCGAGCGCGACAGGTTATCCGCTACCGCCGCACTCCGCGTCGCAAGATCATCTTTGAGTGCGCGAGACCCCATGAAAAACGCGCCCCCGAGCACCAATCCCGCCATCACGAGTCCGGAAACGAGATAGGCTCCAAAATGCGAACTCTGCACACGGCGGGGAGATTTGAGATAACTTCGGTGCGCGAGAGACACCTCGGGTTTCCCGAGTGCTTTCCGATGGGCGCCATCCGGCCGCCGTACGTCCACAAACACCGGTTCCACATTATTTTTCGGCACTTCTTTCATGTTTATTTTTTCATTTCCAACCATCCGAGCGTTTCTCTCCCTGCCCGCTCCCACGAGAATCTTCCTACATTCGCGAACCCTGCGGTGCGAAGCTTCTCCGCCTCTTCCTGGTCCGCGAGCACCCCGTGGAGCGCCTCGGCAATGTCTTCGTGTCGCGAAGGGTCCACAAGACGCGCGCTTGCACCAAGAACCTCGGGGAGCGAGCCTCCGGTACTTGCCACCACCGGAGTCCCGCACGCTTGGGCCTCCAGGGGCGGGAAACCAAATCCCTCGAAGAACGATGGGTAGCAGAATACCTCCGCGCTGTTATAGAGCATGACAAGTTCCTCTTTGGTCGCGGTCCCCCACCAGCGTATGGCGTGGCGATACGGCGACACACGCACTTCCTTCAGGACCTCATCATAGAGCCACCCTAGACGGCCCGCAATCACGAATTCGAGGTCCCGATGTGCCTCGCGCTGCTTCAAAATATTGAATGCGCGCACCGCACCAATGATGTTCTTCCGCGGCTCGATGGTTCCCACAAAAAGGATGAAGGGGCGCACCAAATTCCTCGTGGCACGGAAACGAAGAAGTCCGAGATCGCGTGACGCGAGCTCATGGTAGCGCGGATTTACGCCGGAATGGATCACCGCAATTTTCTCCGGCGCGATGTCAAAATAATGCACGAGGTCCTGTTTCGTAGCAGCCGAAACCGCGATAAGTCGCGCGGCATCCTGTGCCTGCCGCCGCACGTTCTGCGAGATGTGCCAATAACGTTTTCGCGGCGGGAAGAACTGAGGAAACCGGAGAAATGAAAGGTCATGGAACGTGATTACCCGCGGTGTACGGCGCGACCACGCGAGAATGTTGAAATGCGGACTGAAAATAAGGTTCGTGCGCACCATGCGGTCCACTTTGGGATACGCCAAATAACGAAATGAGAGATCGAGGAGCTTGTTCGGAATGCGCCAATTTACCTTGGGAAGTTCCCGCCATGCGCGCGGAAGACGTCCCGCCCGAAGGCCGTTCCAAAAAAGCGTGTAGCGATTCTTGGGCCCAAGGACAATGAGCTTCGAAACAATCTCTTTCGTATATTCCTCGACGCCGGATGTCACGCCGGAGAGCAGTGGGCGCACATCAATGAGAATTTTCATTGGCTCAGGCAAACGAAGTGGCGCGCGCGATGACGCGCCTCATATCCTTTACGAATGTTGCTTTCGAAAATCGCTTCGCGTTCTTCACAATGGCACGGCGGTCGAATTTCATCGTTTCAAACCGGTTCACCGCATCAATGAGCGCTTCGGGCGTCTGCTCCTCAAAATGGATGCCCGTCACTCCGTCCACCACGATTTCCGCTCCCCCGCCCTTCCCGTATGCGATGACCGGCGTGCCACACGCCTGCGCTTCGGCGGCTACCAAACCGAAATCCTCCACCTGCGGGAAAATGAGCGCCTTGGCGCCCGCATAGGTCGCGCGAAGCTCCTCATCCGAAAGATCGCGGCGGAACGTGATATGCGGCGAAGTAGCCAATTTTTTGAGCTTCTGTTCTTCGGGCCCTGCCCCCACAATGACCAACGGTTTTCCAAACGCGTTGAAAGCCTGAATGCCGAGGTCAAACCGTTTGTAATAGAGCAAACGTCCCGTCATGAGGTAATAGTCTTTCCGCTTTTCGCGCGCATGCGGTTTCCACACCGACGTGTCCACCGGCGGATAAATTACCTCAGCTTCGCGACCGTAGTATGCGTCCACTTTTCCCGCAATGAAGTGCGAATTCGCGAGAAATACATTTACGCGGTCCGCGGTATTTTTGTCCCACCGCTTTAACGCACGCGCAATGGGTTTCAGGATCGCCTCCCGCAAAGGCCACGGCGAGAACGGCACACTCTTTAAATAGTCGAATTCCCAGGCGTAGCGAAGCGGACTATGGCAATAACTCACGTGGACTTTACCCGCGATTGCAATGCCCTTCCCATACCCCGCAGACGACGAAATGATAAGGTCGTAGGGATTCCGTGCCGACGTGAGTGTGGCGGCCGCGAGCGGCATGAACGGAATAAATGCGCGATGACGCCGCCGCACCAAGGGGCGGTCCATGACGCTTGTACCGGTCACACGCCCTTCGAATATGCCGCGTGTTCGCTTGGCATCGTAAAGCAATGTGTAAAGGTCGGCCTCCGGATACATTTCGAGAAGCGCTTCGAGCACGCGCTCCGCGCCCCCATACTGATTCAAATAATCGTGGAGGATGGCAACCTTCATCCCGTTAGAAGTAGCCGCGCCAGCGGTCCCGGAGGGACTCGCGGCTTTGCCGTGAGCGCGACTTCTAACGGGATTCATCGCATCCATTTTATCCCAAAAAACAAAAAACTCCCAACGCGTGAATAGTCTACACTCCCGTAGGGTCAGTGAAAAAAATGAGAACCGTTTTCAAGAGAATCTTCATATCGAACCAGAAGGAGTATTCCTTAAGATACTCGGCATCGTATTCAAGCTCCTTCCGAAACGGGAGGCCTGATGCTCCCATCACCTGAGACAATCCTGTGAGCCCCGCTTTTGCGTGCGCGAGGTGCCTGAATTCGGAAGGATACGCTTCAATTTCTTCGGGCTCATGCGGACGTGGGCCTACAAGTGCTAATTCGCCTTTCAGCACATTCCAAAACTGCGGGAATTCATCCACACGCAACATCCGCAAAAATTTCCCCGTCTTCGTGAGGCGCGGATCATCTTTCATCTTGAAAAACGGTCCGTCGGCGCGTTCGTTTTGCGATGCGAGCCCTTTCTTCATCGCGGCAGCTCCAGGCACCATGGTACGGAACTTCCACACGGTAATAGTTTTTCCCTCACTGATTCGCGAAAGTCCCACGAACACCGGGCCACCATCCTCCCTCCATATCGCGAACGCAATGAACGGGATGAACGGCAAAATAAAAATAAGCCCGCAGAGGGCGCCCACGATGTCAAAAATTCTTTTCAACATGAATTACCGAATAATGATAACGAATTCGCCTTTGAGGTGGTCGCCGGTGAAATGCGCTATCGCTTCACCGGTGGTTCCGCTCCAAAGTTCTTCATAAACCTTGGTGAGCTCGCGCGCCACGAAAAGTTCGTGCGCGTCGCCGAAATTTTTCCGAAGCAACTCAAGCGTTTTGGTCATGCGATGTGGCGATTCATAAAGCACTGCGGGGCGTACCGCACACATCGCGAGCTCCTTAAAGAATGTTTCTCGGCCTTTCTTCTGCGGCGGATATCCGAAAAAAGTGAAATGTTCCGCAGGAACACCGGCTACGGAAAGTGCCGCCGTGAGCGCGGAAGGTCCCGGCACCGGAACAATAACGACCTCAGGTAATATTTCGCGAATTGCCGCCACTAACCGGCTCCCCGGGTCCGCGATCCCAGGGGTGCCCGCGTCGGTAACAAGCGCAACTTCCTTCCCTCGCTCGAGAAGTACACTAATTTCCTTGAATGCGCGTGCGTGCGAATGTTCGTCGTACCGGTAAACGGGCGCGCTGACCGCATAGTGCGCGAGCAGCTTTTTTGTCACCCGCGTATCTTCCGCATATATCGCATCAACGGTCTTCAGCGTCTCAAGTGCGCGGAATGTGAGGTCTTTCAGATTTCCTATCGGAGTGGCCAGTAGAAAAAGGGTTCCCATGAGTTCATTCTCACACTCATTGGGGAAAAAAAGAAGTCCCGACTACTTCGGGACTTCGGCGGCGTTCACCGGATCGATGAGCGCGCCCTTGAAACATGAGAGTTGGGCGCGTGCGTTCGCCACATCTTCGGGCTCCGGTGGAAAGTACTCCCTTCCTCCATATGTCACTTCGAACGACGCAGTGATGGGCTCGCCTGCCCGTACCGCATCTTCCATGTCGCGAGAAAGCCGACCAAGCACATCCTGCAACTTTTCTCCCGCTCGCACGCTTTGTCGGTCCACCCAGATCGCGAAGTGTCCGTCCGCTTTAAGCAGAGTAAGATGCATGGAACATCGCCCCTTTCTTTTGTGCGAGCAAACGCACAAACCTCCAAAGCATATCTCGCTCATCCAAGTCGAGCTCGGCGACTCGGAGAGGTTCCCTCTCTTCGAGCGGTGATGGCCAGGTGATCTCGGGAATGTCCGAGGGAACGGAAAAGGAAATAGCAAGGCCATTCTCTTCCGTCAGTCCGCTCGGATTCATCACGATTTCCTCGAGACGCATTTCCAACTTCGGAATGCTCTCGAACTCCTCATCCGGCTGCTCCGAATCCATGTACCGAAAGTGGTATAGGTATTCATCGTGCCCGAGGAGGAAAGATTTGAAAATTCGTGCGTGCATATACCGCACCTCCTTTCATAATGTTATGGTGAATAAAAAAGCCATCCCCAAAATATCCCGGATGGCTGCGTCCGTCAACCGACCCTTCTAACCTCGAAGATGCTCGCGCGTCCGCTTCGAAGAAAATCCGCGCAGGTAGTAAAGCTTGCTCTTATGAACCTTCTTTGGACTCCCCAGAACCTGCACGCGGGAAATGGTCGTGCCATTGAGGGGGAATACCTTCTCCACCCCCACTTCATGGAGCACCGCGCGAACGGTGAAGCTTGCTCCCGCTTCACTTCCGTGCTTTCGCGCGAGGACCACGCCCTCGAACGAGCTTTCGCGCTCTTTGTCCCCTTCTTTGATGCGCTCCCACACGCGTACCTTCGCGCCGGGTCTGATTTTGTCCGAAATTGCCTTATCCATAGCTCCATAAAGGTAACGTGAGCGGCACATAGGTGTCAATAGTCAAAACCCCTGTTTTCCCGCGTCATTCCTTGCTTTTTGGCTCTTTCCTTGCAATTTTCCGCAGATATGCTATAGTGAACCCACATTAAAGAACACCCTGTCGAGGGCGTTTTTTATTGGAGATAACACTACAAATCTATGTTTCCCTACATTTTTGCGGCAGTTTCGACGGCGGTTCTCCTATTTTCCCCCGGTGCGGTAAAGCCCTCCGAGGAGGTGGAAGGAATCACCCTCCCCGAAGCGTTGCCCGTCATAGAGACCGCGGAAGCGGTCGAAACCCACGAGGTGTGGGTTACCGCCTATTCCTCGACCCCTGAGGAGACCGACGATACCCCGTTTGTGACGGCCTCGAACACCGAGACGCGGGACGGTATTGTGGCGGCCAATTTCCTTCCCTTCGGAACAAGGATCCGTATCCCCGAGCATTTCGGCGATAAGGTGTTCACGGTAGAAGACCGTATGCACCGCCGGAAGACCAATTTCGTGGATGTCTGGATGCCTACGAAACGGGATGCCGTCCACTTCGGCATCAGTTACACGAAAATAGAGGTACTTGAACGCGGCCACGAAATTATCGCCGCAAAATAGATTCGCCCACCGAAAACAGAAACTCCCCGACACACATCGGGGAGTTTCAGTTCAGAGCACCATTCACGTAAACGCAAATGGCTTCGTCGCTTCGTTCTCTAGTTGCCGCTCGGCATTTCTTCGCTCGGCGCTGCCGGCTGCTCCGGCTGCATCGGCTCCGCAGGAGCCGCGCTCTCAGCTACCATCGCACCGCCGCACTGATCGCACTTCTCCTTCATTTCCGGAGAGACGGCACCACAAGATGAACACTTATAAGCCATGACACTTTTAGATTCCTTCCCTGCCAAAAAACAAAAAAGGAACGTTTGTTTCGTTCGACCTTTCTAACACTCACTTTAACAGAAAAGTCTCCGCGTGAACACCCTAGCCCGCAATTGCATCTATCTTCGCCGCCACGATAAAGTCATTTTCGGACAACCCTCCGAGCGCGTGTGTGGTGAGCTCCACAACCACCTTGCCCCATCCGAGTTGAATATCGGGGTGGTGCCCTTCGGACTCTGCGATCGCTCCCACCATATCCACGAACGCGAGTGCGGATTTGAAATCGGGAAAAGTGAATTCTTTCTTTATTTTTTTCTCTCCCTCATCGAGAGTCCAGCCGTGCACTTCCTTGAGGTACGGCTCGAGCGTCGCGCCCGAAAGCGGCGGAATGCCGCCTTCGCACGCAACACATTTTTTTATAGTGAGGTCCATTATGCGCTGAATCGGCGCTCCACTTCATCCCAACTGACCACATTCCACCAGGCGGCGATGTAATCGGCACGCTTGTTTTGGTATTTGAGATAGTACGCGTGTTCCCATACATCGATGCCAAGGAGCGGCGTTTTGCCTTGCATGAGTGGTGTGTCCTGATTCGGCATCGTGATAATTTCCATTTTTCCTTCTTTATTTTTCGCGAGCCACACCCATCCGCTCCCGAAATGGCCGGTTGCCGCCGCAGAAAACTGTTCCTTGAACCCATCGACGCTTCCAAACGTATTGATGAGCGCCTTCGAAAGTTCTTCCGATGGCACGCCGCTTTTCGGCGTCATCATCTTCCAGAAAAGCGAGTGGTTGTAATGTCCTCCTCCGTGATTCCTTACCGCCGTGCGAATATCCTCCGGCACTTTTGTGAGGTCGGCGAGAAGTGTTTCAAGCGGCACATCGGCAATTTCCTGGTGCTTTTCGAGCGCCGCGTTCAGCTTT
Organism: Candidatus Microgenomatus sp.; assembly: GCA_020724805.1. GTDB lineage: Bacteria > Patescibacteriota > Minisyncoccia > UBA6257 > GWB1-50-10 > DYGI01. The sequence continues at coordinate 374,165 of DYGI01000001.1, read as the reverse complement.
TCCACATAAGTCGCGTGGTGTTTTGTGTGATGAATTTCCATCGTGCGAGCATCAACAAAGGGCTCGAGCGCATCATACGCGTATGGAAGTTTGGGAAGTTCGTATTTCATCCTTCTATTTTATCAGCTTCGTAAGCGGGCAGTTTTTGTGGTCGTGTTTCCGTGCAGGACAATACTTCCGCCCATACTCAATGAGAAGATAGGTCAGCCGAAACCATTCCTTTTTCGGAAACAGCGCCATAAGGTCGCGTTCCACCTGCACCGGATCGGTCCGGCGCGAGAGACCCAAGACGCGCGCGAGACGGAGCACGTGGGTATCCACCGCAATCCCCTCCACCACGCCATAGGCGTTTCCCAAAACGACGTTCGCGGTCTTCCTCCCTACTCCGGGAATGGTGACCATCTTTTCCATGGTGCGCGGAAGTTTTCCGCCGAATTTTTCCTTCACCATCCTTGCCGCGGCGAGTATATTCTTCGCTTTCGCGCGGTAAAAGCCGGTTTGGTAGATATCACGCTCAAATTCCTTCGGGCGCGCGTTTATGTATGCATCGAGCGAACGATATTTCTTGAAGAGTGTGGCGGTCACCTCGTTCACTTTCTTGTCGGTGCACTGCGCGGAAAGTACCACGGCAACCAAAAGTTCCCACGGGGTGCCGTACCTGAGAACCATTCCCGCGTCCGGGAGTAATTTTTTGAGCGCCTTCAGTATTCGCGCCGCCCGCGCTTTGGAAGACGGCATTAGGCGACGACCTGTGTCTTCCGCTTTCGCTCGGAGATGAAGTAGAGATAGACGATATCCAAGAGCCCCACCGTGTTCACGACGAGGAGTGCGATGAACCACCCGGTATCGCGGCGCGTTGCCGCTTTCCATAGCGCCATCCCCTTCCACGGCAAGGACCATAGAATACCGACCCATATGATCCATTGGTTTTCGGTAAAGAATTGTTCCATGCGCTTATTATACTCCATAATGAGTGTGATGAAATTCACCGTGGAAAAGCCTTCGCGCCTGGATGTGTTCCTCGTCGACGCTCTCGGTACCGATTACTCGCGGCATAGGATAAAAAAAGGAATCGAGGAGGGCGCGATTTTGGTAAACGGCATAAAAGCCGTGAAGGCGGGTATAAAGGTGAAAGTCGGCGATACGGTCGCCGTGGTGAAGGATAAAATGCCTCGGCACCCGGACGATGTGCTTCCCATCCCCGCCCCGTCGCTCGGTCTTAACGTCGTATATGAAGACGCCGACTGCTTGGTGGTCGACAAACCCGCGGGAGTTCTTACCCACCCCACCGCTACCCGTCTGCAAAATACGCTCGCCGGCGCGCTCATCGCCCGTTATCCTTCAATCGCCACAGTCGGCGAGGACCCTATGCGCCCAGGCATCGTACACCGGCTTGATGAAGACACGTCGGGGCTCCTCGTCGTCGCCAAAACACAAAAGGCGTTTGAATTCCTGAAACGCCAATTTATGGGGCGCACGGTCAGAAAAATCTACCTTGCGCTCGTGGACGGAAACCCCGCACAAAAAGAAGGAGTCATTGAATATGCCATCCGCCCTTCAACTACCAATCCCGCAAAGCGCGTGGTGGTAAAGCATGTGCCGCCGCGAGGAAGCGGCATTCCCATAAAGTCCTCGGTGCGCGAAGCGGAAACGCGATACCGGGTTATGGAATCTTTCGGGAACCGATTCGCACTTTTGGAGCTTCACCCGAAAACGGGCCGCACCCACCAGATTCGCGTCCATCTCGCGGCCATCGGCCACCCCGTGGTCGGCGACACGCTCTACGGCTCGAAAACGAGGGTGCCGCGCCATCTCCTCCACGCCTCGCACTTGGAGTTCGAGCGCCCGAATCACAAAATATTGAAACTCGAATCCCCGCTCCCTAAGGATTTCCGCGCATTTCTCAATAAACTCAAATAGGTTTTGTCGGCGCACCCGCGAAGAATGGTGTAACGGTAAAAAGAAAAACACCGCCCCCTCACGAGGCAGTGTTTTTTCGTGCACGATTGAAGTGCGCGCCTAGTATACCATATTCCTCCTAAAAGCCAAGCATCCTTACTTTTGATGCTCCAGACCGCACGCCGCCTTGCGGTATGCGCAGTAATCGCAGTCCGCACTCGCTTCGGGAATTTCGTTCCCTTGGAGACATTGGTGAATATCTAAAATCGCCTTTTCCACCCACCCATCATCCCCTTCATACGGAATGAGCTTTACGTCGAACTCGAGCCGCCCGTCGAACGCTTCGCGGTCGGTCTTCCCGTTCACATAGACAAAATAACCGGTCTTCGAAACTTGGAACCCGTTTCGGCGGAACAGCCACTGGTACATCTCCATCTGCCGCTTGTACCCTATCTGCCAATCGGCATCGAGTGTCACTTCCGTGTCCTTGGCGGTCGCTTTGTAGTCCACGATGATGAGCTCTCCCTTCGGCGATACCCAAAGATCATCGATGCCGCCGGTGATAACGAGATTCGTTCCCGGATGAAGATATGTGATGCCGCCGCCTAACGAATCACGCCACTGGTCCATTTTCTCGTGCGCCATCGGCACCGCGTCGACTCCGTAAGCCTCCATAAGCGGATGTTTGGTCTTCGCAGCGCGGTGCACGTCGAACTCTTTCTTCAGAAGTTTATCGACGGCGCTATTCAGGGCGAACGGAAACCCTGGCGGCTGGCCTACCCCGAGCCGGCGGTCAAGATAAAAACAGCGTGGGCAATTCAAAAAAAGGTCCACTTTCGAGCGGCTCACGCGGAACGGTTCCTTCGAGGAAGGGTCGTAGAGATTCCGCGCACGTTTCGGGTTATAGAATTTGGACATATGCGAGTGCATTGTAACACGCAAAAACAAAACGGGACACCGATTAAAGCGTCCCGTTCTTTGCGGTCCGGAACGAAAACTATACCCCTTTCTTTTCCGCGTCGTGTTTACGCCACGCCGCCCCCACTTCCGGTGCGAGCGTGTCGAGGTCCGCAAGGATCTTAAGCTTGAGCTCCGAGGTTGAAATCTCTTCCACTCCTCCCGCGAGCGCGAGTACGCCCGCCGAAGCCTGGTCTACGATGGATGCAACCCGGGTGTCATCGTGCCCCGCCTCGCGCGCGGCGCTCGCAATCGCGCTCTTCAACTTTTCCGCGTCGAAAGTTTCCCGCGACCCGTCACGCTTTATCACCATGTTTGCCATAAGTGTTTAATTCATCGCTTCTTCCTCGCCCTTTCGCTTATTATACCTCTTTCTCAAGTTCCAAACACGCGGAATTGATGCAAAATCGCTTTCCTCCTTTCTTTTTGGGTCCGTCGTCGAACACATGACCTAGATGCGAACCGCATTTCTTGCACAGTACCTCCACGCGATGCATACCGCCGCGTATATCTTCCCTGAGGTCCACATTCTCGCGATTGGCCGGCTCGGTAAAGCTCGGCCACCCGGTGCCAGAGTCAAACTTCGCATTGGAAGAAAAGAGTTCGGCGCCGCACGCTTTACAGCGATAGATTCCGCTCGCATGCTCGTCCACATATTTCCCGGTGAATGGAGCTTCCGTCCCCTGCTCGCGGAGAATATGGTATTCATCGGGAGTCAGCCGCTCCTTGAATTCATCCTCGGTCATCATCATAATCATACTATGGCGAACAAGAAGAAAAAGGCGGCACGAAGGAAGCGCGCAAAGCGCGCCGGCAAAAAGGTTTCACTTCGCTACCGTTGAGAGAGAATCCGCCGAAAGGCGGATTCTTATTTTTCCTTCTTCTCCGCACGTTCCACCTCCCACTCGTCCATGCCAAAATGGTGCGCAATTTCGTGGCGAATGGTATCGGTGACCACCTGCGCCACATCGTCCTCGCTTTCCGCTTCCTCGAGCGTCGGGTTCATAAAGATGGTGATACGGTCCGGAAAATCGCGATGGGTGTGCCCACCCTCAAGATTTGAGACGCCCTCGTAGAGCCCGAGGAGCGTATCGCCGCTTGCGGGATCGATACCGACGCTCATAAGTTGCTCATCGGTCGGCTCGTGCGCAATGAGTATCGCGACATTCCTCAATTTTCCCTGGAAGCGCGCCGGCACCGCGTCGATACCGCGCGCCACCAACTCATCGAAACGTTCAAGCGTCATTCGGTGGTTTTGCCGTCAAAGTGATCGGCGGTGTCCGCCGCAGCATCCGCCTTCGTCCGATGCACGGTGCCATCCTTGTGCTCGGGCGGAGAATAAATGGTGTAAAGCTTCAAGTCCGTATTCCCCGTGTTCACCACGTTGTGCAACACGCCAGCGGGCACCACGAGTGCGGTGCCGTCCATAACCGCATGCTCCGTGCCGTTCATATACGCTTTTCCTTCGCCCGCTTCCACGCGCAGAAATTGGTCTAAGGTGTGTACCTCTTCGCCTATCTCTTCCCCGGGTTTCAGGCACATCAACACGAGCTGGCTCGAAGGCGCCGTGTAGAGCACGCGCCGGAAGTCCGCATTTTCTTTCGTCAGCTTTTCGATATCCGCAAGGTATCCGTTCATATTCATGCGAAATTATATCATCACACGACGTACGACGCGATAACGCGCACCGCAAAATACATGAAGAAGAACGAGATGCCGACCATCACAAGATTTATGAACCACCCGGGTCGCAGCGGTTTCGGCAGCTTCACGTTGTTCAAGTAAATGAGGAGCGGCGTGTAGAGCGCCATGGTGAGACCTCCGAGCACGCCCGAGATGATAAGGAGCGTGAGCGGCTGTTCCACCGGAATAAGAAGTGCGCCCGCCGCAACCACCCCAAGTATCACACAGTAGTAGAGTCGCCCGAGCGATACTTTCTTCGCCCACCCGAAATAGCGCGTGAGAGGACCCGCATGCGCGTTTGTGTAGATAATGTCGCTCACAATACGCGTAACCGCATCGATAATCGCCCACATCACGGAAAAAAGCATGAGAAACGCCATCGCGAGGAAAAGATGGAAGCCAAAACTCCCCCACTGTTCTCCGAAAATGTTCGCCTGCACCACCGCGATATCGAGTCCGTCCGGCACGATGCCGCGCGGGGTGAGTACCGCGTACGCATTTACGCTGAGGAGAAAGAGCGTAAGAAAGCCGAGGAGAAGAAAGATGACGCCTTGGTCCACGCGCATATAGTGCATCCACCCGCGCCAACGCTCGCGCATCACGGGGTCCGTGATGTCGAATGTGGCGCCCGTCGCCGCCACCGATTCCTGCCGTCCGGTGATGGGATTCGTGATGCGCCCCACGTACGCCGCCATGCCGGCTTGCTTATCGCGGTACCACAACGACACGCAGAGGTTCAGCATCCCGCCGGTTCCCGCAAAGACCACCGCGCCCAGAAGTTTCGTGATATCCATTCCGTTATGGAGTCCGCCGAAATTTATGAGCCCAAGGAGGGCCTCGCGGAGGTTTTCCCACGAGAGGTTATAGAAACTGATGACAAGAAGAAGCACGAAAAAAGTCGGCACCACTATCTTCATCACGCCCTCCAACATCGCGTAGGCTCTGCGACTCGAGAACGTGAGGAGCACCACGAGGCCGAGCGCGGCGAGCGACCATCCGTAATGGGTGCCGAAACCGGAAAGTTCGCGGAGCGTGGTACCCAAGGCGCTTGCCCACCCGGGCCACACATAGAGCAGGAGCGCCGAGACGAGCCAAAACGGCGCGGACCATCTGAACACCCGCGCGGACGAGGTAAAGAACCCCTCGCCCGTAGCCAGCGTATGGCGGGCAATTTCGTGGTTCAGGAAAAATTGGAATGTAATTCCAAGGAGCGCGAGCCAGAGGAGGTCGAGTCCATACTTCGTCACGAGGTGCGGCCACAGAATAAGTTCACCCGTACCAATGGCGAGCCCTACCACCACCACGCCTACGCCGAGCGCTTTGTGCCACGAGGGCGGCGGAGGAAGCTCTTTCCGTTCAAGCGGCGGAAATGGGGCGGGAATATTTTCGTGTTCCATTGGTTTCATTCTAACCAAAAAGTCCCGCAACGGGGATCTCCACCACTTTGCGACGCGCCGTATGGCCCGACACGATGGTGACCTGCGATTTCGGCACGTGAAAATGCGTGGCCAAAGCGGCGATGACGGCCTCGTTCGCCTTGCCATCCCGTGGGGAAGCCTTCACCGCCACGGAAAGCTTTGTTCCCTCGGCCGATACTTTCTCTTCCTTCGCGTTCGGTTTTACGCTTACGAAAAATCTCACGTGAACGTTAGGCCGCGTTCCTTATTTTTTCCGCAAGCGCGGCGAGCTTCGCGTCGTCCGCGCGGTCATAGTCGTGCGAAGAAATATACCCTTCGTATTTCTCAAAATACTTCTTCATGTCGGAGTGGAGAGGTTTCCACCCAGGCATTTTTGTACCGTGCATCGGGAAAAGCTTCGCGTGTACGTGGTCCACGCCGAATCCCTCGAATATCATTCCCGTGCGCCCCACGTCGTCGAACGCCCGATCGAGGAGCTTCCCTACCTTTGCGGCGGCAGCGACGAGTCCGGTAAGTACGTCGAGCGGCAGGTCGAACGCGTAGCTCGGATAGTGCTCCTTCGTGATAACCACCGAAAATCCTTCGGTGTTCGGAAAGATGGTAAGGAACGCGAGGTGTTTTTCGTCCTCCCAAATTGTGTGGGATGGAATTTCCTTTTTCGCAATCTTGCAAAAAATACAGTCGTCCATGTGTTCATTGTACCTTTCCACGCAAGTTTTTGCTCATGGTGGAGCCTTAGTAGGTATATACCGAACGGGCTCTTTTTTATTCCATAAAAAATGGGCGGTTCAATATTTGAACCACCCATTCGCATCACCGTCCACCACGGCGAAAATATTTCCGCCGATATTTCCCCCAAAGCTGGAGCCAGTCCTCCTTGAAGACCGCGGTCAATATCTCATCCCAGTAGCGGCCGTTCCTGAAGTGTTGGAGCTTTCTCCTTCCTTCCTCACGGTACCCGCACTTTTTCTGGTACGCACCGCTCCGCACGTTGAACGCGATGTACGACGCGTAGATCTTCCGGAGGTTCAGGGTGTTGAAGGCGTAGTCCAAGAGAAGCATCTTCGCCTCCGTGCCGTACCCTTTCCCCCAGTGCCGCGCTTCGCCGAAAAAGGCGCCGGTCAGCGCCGTGCGGTCCTTCCAGTCAATGCGGTGGAGTCCCATCACGCCGATAAGCGTGCCGTTCGCGAGAGTAATGGCAAACACGAGGTCGGTCTGTTTCTTTTTCCGAAGGCCCTCGAGCCATTCCTCTTCGTCCCCTTCCATCACCGGCAGATACACCGCGAGGTACTGGGTCATCGCGGGGTCGTTGAGCCACCGCATAAAATGCGGGAGGTCCGCCTTAAGCACGGGTCGGAGGGCGACCCGTTTTCCTTTCAAAAACGCGAGCGTGTTCATGTCGCTCTCCTTTGATATGTGATTGTGAAAGAACCGATACTGGAACGAAAAACCTCGGCTTCCGTCCAGCCGAGGTTTTTTTAGCGATAAGGGTATTCGTTACTGTGAATTCCTAAAACCACCGCGGCTGAACAGAAGACACGTCTCCGGATTCCAGGAGATCGAGTTCCACATATTCGCCTTGGTATATACGCAATGCATAACGTTCTCTTTATACCTTTCTTTATCTTACTCGTCAACTACCAAAAAACTTGCGAGGTTAGTTCAGAAACCAAATTGCGGCATTGAGATACGTGGCAAACGTCACCCACGCAAGGTACGGCGCAAGAAGCCATGCCGCGGGACGCGAGATCCCCTTGAACGCAAATATGGTCCAGAGTATCGCGCACCACAAAAGCACGATATTCACGAGCGCCGCGAGCGGGCTTAGGAGTCCAAAGAAAAGCACGGACCAAAGTACGTTCAGCGCCAGTTGGAGCACAAAAATTTGAAGCGCGCGCTTTTTCTCTTCCCTCATCGCGCCTTGGTTCGCCCACACGAGATATGCCGCAATGCCCATGAGCGCGTAAAGCAATGTCCACACAGGTCCGAAAACCCACGCGGGAGGGTTGAGCGCTGGCTTTACAAGCGTCGGAAACCACGTGCCGACCGATATGGACGTAAATATGGAACCAATCGCACCCGCAAGAAGCGGACCACCTACCGCCACCACAAATCTGATTCCTTTTCTCTGCATAACATTATTCTACCTCTCCGAATGCGCGTGATATTGCCCACGCTTGGCCGGGGTGGAACATGCGTGGCTGCGCCTCGTTGGGCGGAAGCCAAAGGATTTTATGGTCCTCCTCTTCGACATGCCCCGCTTCGCCGGTACGCGTCGCGGTAAAAAAGGTTTCTTCTTTGGTGATATACGCGTTCGCCTTCTCGGAAAAGCAGTGGTCCAGCGCATTCCCTAATTCCTCCACCTCCCCTATCTTCCACCCCAATTCTTCCTGAAGCTCGCGGCGCAGCGCGGCTTCGGGCAATTCCCCTTCGTCCACTCCTCCTCCGGGGAGAAAATACTTGCCGGCAACGTCCACCACCGCCACTTTGCCGTTTTCAACAAATACCGCGTACGCCCCGGGCCGCCGTGCGTATACGACTCCCTCCTTTTTCTCCCCGAATTCCTTCGGCAATGTCTTCATATTTTCATTCTACCCTAATCACGAACGTTTTTTGTACAATGAAACCAATGTTATACAAAAACTGGATAAAGGCCCGTACCCGATGTCCGTTCTGCGGGCGCGGGAATCAAATATTGAAAGCGAGACGTTCCGCATATCTTACCTACGCGCTCGCGCCGTACGCGCCGTATCATCTCCTTGTAATCCCCACGCGGCACGTCGTTTCATTTTTAAAACTCACCAAATCGGAAGAAAAGGATATCGGCGAACTCCTGAAACTCGGCGCTTCGCTCCTTACAAAACTCAACGTGAAAGATTTTTCCGTCCTTGTGCGGGACGGCGGTAACCGCGCAAAAAGCGTTCCCCATCTCCACTACCACATCATTCCAAAACACCGCATCGGCGACCTGGATAAGGACGGGCGCGATCGTTCGGTGCTCACTAAGCGGCAAATCGACAATCTCATGCGCCGCTTAAAGAAACTTGCTCCACGTTAGAGAATAGGCGACCTTGACCGGCCTCTTTCTCCGTTCTACCGTAACATTAGCTTCACGAGCGAAAGGAGGGATTGATATGCGGCGCTACGGCCCAGAAGACTGCCCGTGCGGAGATTCCGACTGCGACGGACAGGGCGGCGACCACGGCCAGAACGACTAATCGGCCCCAGGTCAGCAATGAGAGCCTCAGTAGGTAACAACCGAACGGGCTCTTTTTATTTTCACAAGCGGTTACTTCAACGCCTCAATTGCTTTTTGCATCATCCGTTTCTCGTTATCAAACGTGACAAGCTCGAGCGCGCGTTCTGCGCTCACCCATATCGCCTCTTCGATGGTCGCGTCGCCTTCGTCGAGTGAGGGAGTGCCCGCTTCTTCGCCACCGCTGGCTTCCACAAGAAACGAGGTCACACAATGCCGTATATCATCAACGGTGTAATCGTAATAACCAAGCTCGACGGTTACCTTTGTCTTCGTGAGTCCGACCTCTTCTTGAACTTCCCGCAATACCGCTTCTTCCGGTTTTTCGCCCGCATCAATACCTCCTTTCACTAAGCGCATTTGGACGATGCCGTTCTCACCGCGACGTCGGATAATTAAAAACGCGCGCGCATCCCCTTTCCCGCGCACAATGACCGCTTGCGCCTCATTACGGTCTCTCATATCTCTATAATTCTAGTTTCCGTACCAAGTGCGGTACCACGCGCGCATCTGATTGATCTCGTCGGTCTGTGCGGCAATGATATCATCCGCAAGTTTCTGCATCTCGGGGCGCGCCGAACCGGCTTTCAACATCTGCGCCATCATCACGGCCATCTCGTGGTGCGGAATCATCTCCTCAATAAATGCCTGCTCAAAGGGATTCGCGGTCTCGAGGCGTGCGACGTCGGTCATATACATCATCATCCCGTCGATTGTTATCCTCGGATCCATCCCGTGCCCCATCGCGAGGAATACGTCCGGCACCTCGCCGCCGAACCACGCGCGGTACCACATGCGCATCTCCCCATTCTCGCGCGTCTGCGCCGCGATAATGTTCTCCGCAAGCGTGCGTATCTCGGGCTTTGTCGCGCGCTCGAGCGCAAGCTCCGCCATCGCAATCGCGTCGTCATGGTGCGGTATCATCTGCGCGATGAAGTGCTGGTCCAAGTTTGCACCCATCATTCCACCGCCCATCATCCCCCACCCGCCCCGCGGCGCGTAGGTCTCCGGCACCACCGCCGGCACTGCATACATCCCGAGCAATGCACCCACCACAAGCCCTACCGCCCCCACCACAATCGTATTGTTATTCATGATTCTATTTTACCTCAACTAAACAAAAACGGGTGGGGTACCAAAGTACACCACCCGGAAATTCCCACTTCTCGACTCACTCGACTGGGGTCAGTTCGGCGAGAAGAGTTTCGTAACTGCCGGTAATGCAGGGCTGCAGTGCCAGCATATCCACCTTTTCGGAGAGAAAAGCGTACGGCAGACCGGATTCGCGGACACGGGCCAGAACATCGTTGAAGCTTTGCCCGCTTTCGGCGCCATACAGCCGCACACCTGATCCCTCAAGAAGCCAGGAGCTGACTTCGGGCTCGAGCCGCTCCAGCTTGAAGCTGGCGTGTTCGATACACTTCGCCGTCGCCATCAGGCTCACCCTGCTTACACACTTGGTGAGCTCGTGCGATTTCAACCGAGTCCACTCGGGACCCACAATTACAGTCTGTGAGTAGTCCACAAGCGTGTTGAATCTGAATGGGTGACCCGCGACGAATACCCCCAGCGTCTCGTTAAAGACGATACCCCACGCAGCGGCCTTCGGTATGGGAGTCTGATGTGACAGGTTCAGGATATTGATGACCCTCTGCCGCTGACGCTCCGGAGCATACTCCATCTCGTTCAGCAGCCAAATGAGCTTCCTCTCGGCTACTGCAGGGCTGATCGGAGGGATCCATTCGATGTGCGCGGGCTCGAATGCGGGAATCTCGATGATGTCCGGCAAAGCGAGCGTGCGTTCGGATAGGCGCTCGGTGAGCCACTCCTTGAAGAAGCTGGCTCCTGCTGCCAATGCAAGAAATCCCAGCGCCACCGATTCAAGATGGCTGAGCGGGAGAACATCTGCGGAAATACGGGTTTCCGCGTTTCTTTCTACCGCATGTGTGGTTTTCATATCCTTACTCCTTTCGTTATTGGATGATGTCAAAAACGCTCTAAATGCAGTAATAACAGAAAGGCCAAGGGAAGGCAAATTATAGGCTCAGATAATTGACTTTTAATAGGGAAAATAGCATGTTTTTGATAGGCCACCATTAAGGAGATAGCCATGTCTGACACGCCCGAGCAATGCCCGGAATGCGTAGGTAGGGACCTTATGAAAATTCCAACGCGTTGTCCGCGTTGCCATCGCCTCTGGATTCCCGAAACCCGCATCGCGATGGACCATCTCTATTATTGCGCTCCCGGCATGGAGGAGCCCCGCATCATCGAAGGCGCCGCTTCATAGCAAGCGGCGTTTGTTTATACGGTCGGATCAGTGGGAGGGCCGTTCAGGCTCTGAGGAGCCTTCAGGACATTCGTCTCAGAAAGACTCAGTCTCGACGAGCTCGAAGAGGTTATTTCGTTTCAGGTATTCCTCCACCGTCTTTACGTCCGCGAGGTCTTTCGGGCGGCCACAGATTTTCTTCCACTTGAGCATCATTTCCAACGGAACGAACGGCAACCCGTCTATTATTTCCACTTCGCGAATAAGCGCTGCTTCGTTCCACTCCCCCGGCCCCCATTCGGCCCAAAGTTCGATGCCGTCGTTTTCCAGATAATCCGAGCCGTCACCGAATTTTTTCGTCGTCCATCCGGGCTTATCCCTGTATTCTCGAAAAACACTTTCGGAAACGAGTATGTCGATATCCTTGCACTCGCGTAATCCCCGCACCACCATGGGTCCGCTCCCGAAAATAACGTACTGCTCCGTGGGCAGCCGCAGCTCTTTCACCCGCGCGAGGAGCGTTTTCGTTCGATTACCTTGCATAAATCAATTCTACTTCAAACCAACAAAAAACGGGTGGCGCATGAAAATGCGTCACCCGCCGGATGCAAAGCGTCAAACGGAATCAAGGAACGTCCCATACCGGAAAGTGCCTTTCTTGAGAAGGTGCTTGGGCACGTCCCGAACGAGGAGCGGGATGTCCCCCGTCGGCACAACCGCCGCGAGGATGGTCGTGTAGTCGTCGGCTTGCGCGATCACGCGGTACGTACCCGGTGAAAGGTCGCTGAAGGGCATTGCTTGCCCCAGGCCCGTTTCCGGCCCGATGGTGATTGCGGCGGTTTGCGGCTCTTTCACACCGATCTGACCGGCCCATCGAATTGTCTGGAACCCGCCGATCAACATGTAGCCGATGAGCATGAGCAGTTGGACATCAAACCAAAGGGAGCGAATACGCTCACCGATGGATTCTTTGCGGTTCATACAAACCTCCGTTTTAATGGAAAATAAGTTAATTAGGGCTGAAAACAAAATACCACCGATTGGTGGTATTTGTCAATTGACTCCCGGGGCGGAGCGGTGGTAAGGTGGCGTCAGTATTCGCTCACCAGCAAAGGGAGGTACTATGGCCACCAAGGTCGATGAAGCACGCATGCAAACGCTCTGCAAGCGGGGAAAAGGATCCGAAACCTGCAGTTTCCTCGCGTTGGAGGGAGGTGCGGGGTTCGTGTGCGCAAAAGGGAGCGACATTGAATCCATCATTCGCCGGCGACGGGAAGAGAAGTCCATGAGGGCGCTGGGAGACAACTGCTCCGGTCCGCCCAATTTCACCCCAACTCCCGCCTGAACCGCCGGCACATAAGTATACCGCTCACGTTGTTCGTACAGCGTGAGCGGCTTTTTGTTTCAGCCTGCCCGTCTAGCTGTTTACTGCTGTCGGGGGTCAGTGGGAGGAGCTATTTATGTTTCCTTTTCATCACAAGCACCGATTCAAGGATGATGTCGTTGTCGTTTCCTGCCACTTTGATATCGCGCGGTTCCAGCCGATATTCCACGCCGTGGTCCGCGGCAAATGCGTCCAGTATCTCTTTCCATCTTTCCCGTGATGCCGCAAGCCCTTCCAGCGGGGTCGCGCGGGCGGCTTCCTGTATCGGGTACATTCTTATCTCTCCGCCGTCTTTCAGTGCGTCCACGGCACGCGCGAGTATTTTCTCAATATCCCCCTGCGTTTCGCCTCCCCATATCTCATTTGATACCGCCCCCACGGAAATCACGTAATCCGCATCGCGTACCGGCGCTTCATCTTCAAAATATCCTTTCACGAGGTGTTTTTTGAATTTCTCTTCCACCAAAGACTCGTCCACCTGCGCGTCCACACCGTAGACTTCCGTGGTGATTCCGTGCTCAATGCAATATTTTACGAATTCCCCTTCCTCGCCGCACCCAAAGTCCACGATGCGCTTTCCGTGGAGCGATTCTTCGTCGAGCCCAAGCCCGTCGCAATAGCGGCGGAACACGCGCTCCTCCGGCGACTCCGGACCTTCTTCCACCCCCTCCGCAATCACCTTTTGATTTTCCTCGCTCTTCTTCGCGACGAGTATACGAAAACGCTCGTCCCATTCCTCGCGCGGAAGCCGGGCCTGCTCGGCGAGGAATTCCGGACCGAGCGATTCCTTCTCTGGTCTAAGCTCCATCGTGTTGGACATTTCCATGCTCACACCTCCATTTTATCCCACAAACATTGGAAGTGCATTGACTGAGAACTGATACCACGCTAAATATACACATATTGACATATTAGCATATAATATGCTATAATGCATCCACACAATTCACGATAGGTTGTGCGTCGCCGATCTTTCAAAACCAAAAAGAGGACCTTATGACTCTTTTCGAATATTCCATGCAGTGGGTAGCGCTGCTCACGGGGATGTGGCTCACGTGCTACGCGATTATCTATATGGTGAGCCCCGCGCAGGCGAATCGCTTCCGAGGGTGGACGGGGCGACAACTCGCCACATTTGTACGATGGATGGGCCGCTCGCTTGGTCACTTCATCGCACAGAATCCTATCCCCTTCGGCGTCGCCCTCATCGTTCTCATTATCTTCATTCTCGCGGCCATCAGAATTCAATAGAAACTGATGGCCGTTTCTTTTCCACCGCGATGGCCATTACGAGTAATGAAAGATTTTGGAGGGTCATGGGGAGTTTATTTCTGTTTTATGAACTCGTTCAGTAGTTTCAGATACTCCTTTTGCGATTCTTTATTTACCCACGTGTCGCGCAAAGGTTCCATTTCTCCCCCACTTTTTACAATTGAGCTACAAGGCGAAAAGAAAAATCCTTTTGGAGATGCCACAAAAAGCCATGATGGGTCCCATCGCTTAAGTTGAGTTCTGGCAATTTCTTTCAAATCATCCCTGTTGTACTGCGAGCGATACTTCACTTCAACTAAATACAATTCTTTCTTCGATTGTGAAATAAGTGCGAAGTCAGGTGCGTTACTTATATCTTCCACAACCTCTTTTTTAAGGGTTTTCCGATATTGGGCCAATTCTTGCGATGTATATTCGTATCCAAAATGGAGAATAGTAAACTCGCCCGACTCGCGGAACATTTGCTCGAAAATAACCTCCGCAATTTTTCCTTTTATAAGCCCTCGCGAGAAGTCGATGGGGTTTTTCATACCTCTATTCTACCCTAATTTGCTGAGCTCATAGGAAAGGATGCTTTCTTTCAAATTCCTCACGCTTTACGTAGCGAAGCAATACGTTTCGTACCGCGTCCACAATGAAGGGCTTGCGGTAAGTTACGATGTCCGCGATTACATGCCCCGCGGTGTCTGACTGCTGCCTCTTATATTCAGCCACAGAATCAGAAACGTATCGTCCATCTTGAAGGACGCTTTGAAAAAACGCGGGGAGGAGAAACTCATTTGATTTGTGTGAAATTATGAATCCCGCCTTATCGATCGCTGTCCCCCAACAAAACATCCAAAAACTCCCGTTTTTATCCTTTTCATATCCCACCTCGATGCCAATTGATATGTCGGCATCGGGAACTTTTTCCAGTGCGTGGCGGGCTCGATTCAACGAACCCCGCTTTACCTCATCCGAGGTGAACGGCTGTTCCGCTATTTCGCTTGATACACCAACTGGAAAAGTTTCAGCGGAAACGCCGACCTCTGCGAGAATTTCACGTAGATATCCTATTTTTTGTTCCGAAACGGTCCCTACCGCTATTTTCATATCTCCATTCTACCCCAATTGGGGTAGGTCAGTGGGAAGCTATCCTATAATCTCCTCAATCGAAACGAACTGCCTTTTCGGGTCGCGCTCGTAGCGGACAAACTCCTCCATCGGCACCACGGGGTTCGCAAAGTTGTTCAGTTTTTCCAAAGGGCACATAAACAGCCGCTCGGGCTTCTTGGGGCTCCCACCAAGCCCGATTGCGATGAACACCGGCACGCTGTGCTTCACGCCATACGCATGGTACCGTTCCCCTCTCTGCCTATCCCACGAAATGCCGCCTTTGTAGAGATACGATCTGAACTTGCACTCCACCGCAAACGATTTTCCGGTCTTCACGTCGCGAAACATAAAGTCGGGATTGGTGTCCGACTCCACAAACCGCCCGAGTGTTTTTGAAAAATCCCGCGTCCGGTCCACCACCACCCAGTGGTGCGCGGGAAAAAGCGCGGCCACATATTCCTCGAACCGATGCCCCTTGCCGTACCGGTCGTAGTAGCGCCAGAAGAAAAATCCGAAAATGAGCACCACCGCCGCGTCTATCACGCGCCATAGGGTCGCGTCGTTCAGGGCAAAAGGAATAAACGGGTTAAACACCACCGCTATTGCCACAAATACGCATAGCCACGGGATTTGCTTGCTCCGGTACGCAAGGTTTGCAAACGCCGCGGCCGCGAGGAAAGTCACTATCCGTAGCACCATAAAGCTCCCGGGGTAGAGCCCCACGGCCGCGAAAATCAATATCGCCACCGCGATGGCCATTACGAGTAATGAAAGATTTTGGAGGGTCATGGGGAGGGGTTAAGTTTCATTTCCACAACTTTAGCGATAGCGTCTGCAACTTCGTTCAAGTGCGTTTCAATGATCTGGTTGGTTACGTAGAAAGTGCTAAAGTCGTCACCATCAGAATAATGGCTCCGCTTGAAATCTCTCATGATTTGCTCTGGGTTAGTAAAATGCTGGATACCATCTACCTCAATATAGATACGAGCACTACGAATGGCGATATCAACATGCTTGTGACCATCGAAATACTCGGTTTCGGAATCTATTCCACGCTCTTTAAGAGCGGCCCATAGGCGTCGGGAGTGAGGCGTCTGACCAATCTTCTTTCTGTAAAACTTTTTAAAATAATGGTGCCAGGCCATAGATTTATTTAAACATCGATCCGGTGTAGGTGGTCATTTTTTATTTCAAGCGAGCAATTTCTCGTCTATAAACAATAAGAATTGGAAGGATCGCTAGTAAGCCGGCGAGCGCTGTCAATGAATTGAGACGCCCATCGAATGCGTAATACCACAACTGAAAAATTGCTATAACTAAAAGAAAATAGGTTAGTCTCACTAACATGCGGTTATAACGAGAGGTGCTGATATCTAATTTCACGATAGAATCTTTAAGCCGACGCATCATTTCGGCTTGCGCGCCCTGCGGTGATCGTATAATTCCCTCTTTTGCAATTTCCACTATTTCCTCATCTGTTTTGCTTTTGTAATCCATAACTTAAATTAACATCGCTTCGGCGTAGGTGTTCATAGTTCTGAGAACTACTTTAGATGGGAAGCTAGAACCATGACTTAATCTTTCTCCAAAGAGATTTGAGGTTTATTCCGACACCATAAAACTCCGGAGACAGCTTTAGAATATCCCCATCATTACTCTCACCCTTAAGAAAACTTTCTCCCTCCTCGGTAATTCTCACCGATGAAGTGGGTCGTAAACCTTCTCCGATTTCTTTGATTTTATTAGAGTCGATTAAGAGATGTAGATTATGTTTCCACTTATCTATTCCGGTCTTTTCGCCAGACAAAACTTTCGAACCAACTGCTACACCCAAATATCCAACGGAAGCTTGGCCGCCGTTCTTTTTTATAACCTCTAGAATTTTCTTCTGCAGTTCCTGATCCATAATTAAAAATCCGGGTTGGCCCGGCATGGAAGTCAAACGGCTTTCAGGTCGGGACGCTGGTCCCCTACTTTTTTCTTATTATACCGTGATTCCGGAAAACCTTCAACGAGCCATGCTATCTGCTTTTCAAAATTCGATACACATCGGATAATTTCCCGCGCTGATCACGCATCATCCACCTTGGAGGGCGATTTGGATCTGCTTCTATCCACCAAGTATCTCTTCCGCGTGATCCTCCATGTTGATGGTCTAAGCGATCAAATGGTATTTCGCTCTTCTTGAAAACCCAGGCGCGCGCATCAAAAGGAGAGATACCGAGACAAATAAGGTATTCATAATTCTGATCACGGAGCTGTTGAAATTTATAAATTCCACTTTCCCAAAGCGTTGAAAGTTTTATCTCAACTCTTTTCCCCTCAATAACACGATCTGCGTCACTATCAGGGCTTCGTTCCACGTTCAAACTTTTTGCTGCGCACCATCCGGCAACGAGCTGTTCCCCAATCTTGCCTTTCTGACGTGATGGACGCGTTCTAATCCATGCAAATGGGCTGCCTTCCCATGCCGCATCATTGCTCACATAGTCAGCGCGGAGGCTCTGCGCGATGCTCGCAAGCATTCCAACATCGTGATTGGTAACCTTACGCTTCACAGTAAAGTGTGAACTTTTTGTTCCGAAACAAGCTTCAAAGGTTGGGCATCTGCATCTTTCTCTAACGTTTCAAATGCCACATTAGGATACTTGAGTAATCGTTTCTTCATTACTTCGATCGCTTCGGGATTGCTGTCTGCTAAAATAAAATTTCTTCCGAGTTCAAGCGCGGCCTCGCCAAGAGTTCCGCTTCCAGCAAAAAAGTCCATCACCATATCGCCGGGATTCGACGACGCTAGAACAATGCGTCGTATAATACTGAGCGGTTTCTGTGTAGGGTATCCGGTTTTTTCCTTTCCGTTCGGACTCACGATGGTGTTCCACCACGTATCGGTAGGCGTTTTCCCCCGTTTAGCTTTCTCGGGACCCACGAGCCCGGGCGCCATGTAAGGTATTCGTTCAATTTCCTCGTAGTTGAAGATGTAACGTTCCGGATCCTTCGCATACCACAAGATATTGTCATGTTTTGCGGGCCATTTCTTTTTTGTGCGTGCGCCGTAGTCATACGCCCATATGATCTCGTTCAAAAACGATTCGCGGCCAAATATCTGATCAAGTAGAATCTTACAATAATGCACTTCCCGATAATCGATGTGAAAATACAAACTCCCATCATCGGTGAGCACACGACGAGTTTCTCGGAGTCGTGGCTCAAGAAAGCCGAGATAGTCATCGAAAACATCAGCGTATCCCTTTTCCCCCACTACGGTCGTTTGATAACGTTGCCCTTTAAAACCTACACGATCTCCGTCGGCCGCGCGGATCGTCTTGAGCTGTTTCCGTTTCTGTACTTTTCCGGTGTTGAACGGCGGATCAATATAAATCAGCCGCACCGATCTCGTGGGTAACGATTTTAACAGCGCAAGGTTGTCTCCAAAATAAACCTTATTTACCATGTCCTAATCTTAACACACTCAAAAACCCGCCTTGAGGCGGGACTTTGTTGTTTATCGCTCCACCACCACTTTGAAGCCGCCGTACGCAAAGCGCTTCATATCGAACGGCATCTTCATATCACTCTTCTTATACTTCTTCGAGAAATACGCCATCACTTTCTTGTTCACCGCGTCGCGGTGCGCGCGCGAGCGGTAGACGATGAACGAAAACCATACCGTCTCCCCCGCCTTCACCTTCGCCATTTTGGGGAAAGTAAACTTCAGCTTTTTGTCCGGCCGGGCATCATTCAAAATACACTCCTTGTAGTCCAAGGCGCCGAACCGCTTCCACACGCGGCTTCCCTCCGCCGCCATCGCCTTGTACTGTGCCGTGTTCTCCTTCGGAACGGGAATCACAAACCCATCAACATATTTCGCCATAGTGAAACTATTATACCAAACAAAAACCCCACCCTTGCCTACTCTAATTTAATATAGCGCTCTCCCGGTTCGTTTCACTCCGCATCATGAGTTGACATTTTTACTAAAATATGCTAAAAAGAAACCAGCGTTGGTGTCTCACCATTTTCCATCACTTAGGGAGGTTTTATGGGCCGACTTATCGGCTATCTCGTTGCCACGGTCACCGCGGTGCTCAACTGGTACGCATTCGAGTACCTCGCGGAATGGCTCGGCGCATCCGATCCGTCGTTCGTCGCCACCATGCTTCTCGTGAGCATCGTGGTCCATGAGCTCGGACACCTCGCGGTGCTCGAAGCAAACGGCATCCGCACCTACCTCGTATTCCTCGTCATCCTCGGCGGCGCTATCCCCGATCCACGTCAGAAGGAACGTTTCGACGCGCTTTCCTGGAACACGAAGGCGGGAATCTACCTGGCAGGCGTTGCCGCAAACATCCTCGTCATCGTCGCCTACGGCATCCTCTACGGCGCCGGCGCGGTAACTGGCGCGGAGCTCATGCAGGTCGCCAATCTGAATGGGAGCCTCATTCTCTTCAATCTGCTCCCCTTCGGCATCTTCGACGGCGGCAGGTTCACTAAGGTGCTCTTCGACAGCGTATCGGAGGACCGTGACCGCGACTTCGTGCACGGCATGGCCATCACGATCGGCATCGTGGGCATCGCAACCGCCATCCTCACCCTCCAGTTCTACTTCGGGACCATCTATCTCATCTTCTGGGGACTCCGTCTCCAGTCGAAACGGGATGACCCTAAGGGCAGCTACGACCGGAGAGCTATGACGGTGGAAGAGCAGCGAACCTGGGCCGGCGCGTACGTATTCCTCGTGGCGCTCGGCATCACGCTCCTCAGCACCACCACGGATTGGCTGAGGGTCTGATACCTCTCCTCATCTCATCACGAAACCCCGACGCGAGCATTCGCATCGGGGTTTCATATTTTTTGTACAAAAAACTTCTATTTTGCCGGCGCGTCCGTTTTTAATATCTTCCGCGCGACGAGAAACACCACAAGCGCGAGAATGACGAAGTTCAAAAGTTCGGCGAGAAACGAGCCGTACGCGATATTCACGGGTCCAAGTGCAAGCGTCGCCGTCTGCCACGCCCCCTCTGGAAGGAGGGGCGCGACGAGCGGCATGAATACGTCGTTCACCAGCGACTTCACCAGGTCCGTGCTCGCTGCGCCCATCACGAACGCAACCGCAAGCGCGATTACCTTGTATTCCTTCAAAAACTGCACGAATTCTCCTAACCACACTTTCATGTCCTTATTGTACACCTTCCACACAACAAAAACCCCGAAGCGATGAACTGCTTCGGGGTTTCTTGAATCGATGAAACGGCGCTATGCCGCTGCGGCTACGGCGTTTTTCTTGCGCGCCGTCGGCCGTTCGTTCAGGAGAAGATGGAGCACTGCGGGAAGTTCTTCGTAGACGAACTTCTCCGCTACTTCCGTCCATTCCGGCGGAATGGTGGCGAGCGTGAGCGCTTTCACCGCAATGTGCTCTTGAAACCGCATGAGCACGCGGTCGCTTTTTCGCTCCGCTTTCTCCCAGAGCGGATGGCCGGTATTGAAGTGGAGGACGCCGTACGTGACGTCGAACTGCCACAACACGCTTTGCCCCGGCATCTCGTCGTACGAGAACTGCAATCCGGTGCTGTGCCCCCGCACTACCTTTCGGCGGCGCCCAAGCGTCCCCAACACCGAACCGGGGCTGTGCTCCGGATGATCCGTCTTCGGAGGGGTGCTCGCGGTTGTCCCGCTCGAACCCTTCCCCGACTTCGTCCCGCTCCCTTGAATGGCCACCGAGGGTCTTTCCTGCGTCTCCACGACCCGACCCTTCGGGAAATGACCCGCGCCGATCGTACCATAGCGAAACCCCTTGATGACCTTCATGAGGTGCTCAAACCCGGGGCTCTTCAGCATATCCTCGATGATCGAGAGCGACTTCAGGCCCAAGACCTGGAACCGTTCGTCACGCCGCATGTCGTCGAGATCCTGAAGATGCTTCAGGCCGACTTCCTGCACCCACCGTTCGAGGTGGAGACAAAAGTCGAGAAGCGAGTCGTTCTGCACAAATCCCTTCCGGTCCGAGTTCAACTCGCATTTCTGCGAGATGATGTATCCCTCGAACACACCTGAGGTCAGCGCGTCGACCACTTCGGGCGCGAGAAGCCCTGTCGCGGAACGGGCGAAATCACGGATGCCGACACGATAGTCGTTGTGACGAATACCGACCGACACCTTGCCCGTACGTCCGCGAGACTTCTTCCGCGCGAGGTACAACTCGAAGGTCGTTCCCCCGCAGTCCTTTCCTTCATACCGAACCACGGGAAGCCGCTTGCCATCGAACTGGAGCGCCACGATCTCTTCCTGCGCCCGTTCCTTCGTGCGGGACACCACCGTAAGCACGATCATGGTCCCCCGCTTGCGCATCGCTTCAGAGAACCGCTCGAGGATGGTGTCGCGAAGCTCAGAGAGCTCCACTTTGCCGATGAGCCGATCCTTCGTCACGCCACGCATCGCCACTTCCGTCCGCCATGGCACTGTCTGCTTTCTGAAGGGCGGAGTGGAACCTGACGGCATGAATACGACATCGTTCACTTCCTCAAACGGGATCCCGTCGATCTTGGATTGCCGCTCGAGTTTTTCGGTATCGAACGTCCAGCGAAGGTATGGCCCCACCGTGCCACGCTTGGTGGAAGTGAATGTAAACATGTCGCACTTCCCAAGCGGGCTGATGAGCCCTAGGCCCCAACGCCCCATCTTATCGTCCGTCTTGATGCTGTGGCAGACCGAGAGGAGCGCCTTTTCGAAGTAGTCTTTGGTCGCTCCCGTGCCGTCGTCGCGAACCGTTACCGTACTGCGATGCAGATTCACGGTTACCCAGACGGTGCTGGCGAGCGTGTCGATAGCGTTCTGGATGCTTTCGAGAATGACAGCGAGGAGCGTGGGATACTTCTCTGCAAGCCGAATGAGCGCCTTCCCTTCATGGAAGGCGAGTTTTGATTTGTTCATGGAGAAATCCTTTCAGAGAAATGGGGGTTAGGTGATAGAGGAAAATTCTTGTTCGAAAAGCTCTTTCGCTTTCTCGCTGCGTACCGCGTTCAAGAGCTTTGTAAATCGATACTGCAGGTTGGAGAACCTAAAAAGCTTCTCCACCCCAAAGGCATCACGGAATTCTCTCCGTCCCTCCACTCCCGTCTCTTCCGAAAGCAATTTCTCGAGAAGCGGAATGCCGACGGTCGCAAGCGCGTGGGCGCCGCTCAATACTTCGAGCAAGCCCACCGTTTCTTCTCCCGTCGCGGAAGCGTGGGAAACTGCCGGCTTGGAATACCGCGTCTCCCCGTTCAACTTCCAGTGCTCCGTCTCCAAACTCCACGCCGCTTCGAGTTCCTTCCGGTACCCGCCGCACAATGCTTCGATACGCCGCATCCTTTCGGGAAGCGGCACCGGAGCTTTGACACCTTCGGTGAGTGGCCGGATGAACGCATCCGTCGTCGGATAACCGATTTTCGAATACGTGTCCTTGACCTTCACCACGTCGTGGGCGACGAGTGTGCTCATATACCGGAGCGCCTCAGGCATCTCCTCGAACGTCTGGATGCGATATCCAAGTCCGATGAGCGCATGGCGCAACTTGATGAACGGCACGCCGACTGGAAAATGACGGTTCGCAAACCAGTCACGCACCGCGTCGCGGCTTACGCCGGTGAATGCGGTGAGCGCATCACGAACCTTCACTTTCTCTTCGTTCGACATACGCGTGTAGCGGTTTGCCAGGTCGGCAAACGCTTCTTTCGTAGTCTTTTTCATGTTTCTTCTCCTTATGAGTTATTTAGTGTGACAAATTGTCTGCGGTATAGAATACAATTTACACAAGGAAAAGTCAATGAAAACCAAAAAGAAAGCGCCGGTTCCCCTTTCGGAAAACCGGACGCTGATGATACCAACCCGCACTACGACGAGGCCCGTTCAAACATCTGCGCGGAAGCAAATTCCACACGCGCGACACGCCGCTTAACCCGCGCAATGAGAAAGATCATGAAGATGGTGGAAGGAATCGCCCGCGAGAGATAAATCCATGCGAACGTATCACTCCTCACCCACGCGGGATAGAGTGCACAGAGATTCGCGCAGAGCACCGCGGCCCATATGAAATAAGGCTCAGTGCTTCGCTCGGCGTTCCATAGGCGCTTCACCGTAGCGAAGTATGCGATAAGTGCGATGCACTGGACGAGCGTATACGCAATGAGCGGGGCTTTGGTTAAAAACCAGAACACCACCACCGCACCGCCGAACGCCAGGCACCACTTCTGAACCTTATCAAAGGCCACATGAAGCACGTGGTCACGCATCTTCACTGCAAGTACGCCGACAAGAATGATGATGATGTTCAAAATCCCTGCCGTGACGCCGATATTGCCGGTCCATGACTTCTGAGGACTTACCCAGTACATCCAGAACGAAAGGCTCATCATGACCATCATGAGAATCCACGTTGCCGGCACCGGGTTTGTTTCCCGCTTCCACGCACGGCGTACATAGTCCACTGCCGCGAGCGTCATAAGCGCCGCGGTCGCAAAGACCATAAGTTCGTACACGAGAACCTCCAGTGAAGTGAGGGTTGGGAATTATTCTGCTCTCATTATAGCACTAAATATGGGCATTTGTCAATGTGTGGGGTAAAACAAAAACCCGCCTGCGAGGCGGGTTTTCTGCGGTCATTTCGCTATTGGCTCGGCGGAGACATCACTTCTATCGAGTCGGACATGATGCGGATAGGGCCACCCATATTTCGGTCGATAAGTTCCTTTGCAAGCGGCACCACCAGGTTTTTCGGGAAATACATATTGGGAATATTGAGATTTTCCGGTATCGGGAAAATGAGCGCGGGCACCACCACTTCCGACCCTTCGCTCCCATTCCACGTCCACGTCGTCACATACCCCTTGGTCGGCGCATCCACCTCCACCGTAACCGTGCGCGCGCCCTCACCATACCAATAGCGGCCTTCCGCGTATCCCAAGAGCCGCTCAACGTCGCGCTCCGCCGCGTACGCGGACGATTCGTATCGACGCGTCATGAGGCCCGACACGTTCGACACGCGCTTTTCTTTCACATTCACACCGACATAAAGTCCGGTGGGATTCCCGCCTTCGTCAAAGATGGGTTCGCCGTTCACAAGATACGGGTAAATGATAGGCACTTCCTGAACGTATGCCGGCATGATGGACTTCTCGAGCGCAAGAGGGTCCATACTCCACGCCTTCTGAACCACCGGGTCACCATATCCGTTCCGGTCGATGTCGTATTCATCCAAAAATGCATCGGCAAGCGCGATGAGCTCCGCATCGGGCGGAAGCGCCATGCCTTCCCCCATCGTGGGACCATCGATGAACTGCGGCCACTGCCGCCAGTTCTGGCCGATGGATACCGTACCTTCCGCCGGATTCACATACACCGTGTAACCATACGGCTCGTTTTCAGAAAGCGCGAACGATTCCACGCGCGCACCGGAAAATTCGCCGAGGTCCAAAAGCCCCATCGCGAAACGCCGAAGCGTGGTGACCGCGCCTCCCGCCGCCACCTCGGGCTTCACGCGCCGCAACACGTCCACCGTGTCCCCGATTTCAGGAAACGCCCCGCGATATACGAAATCGATACGCGGAACCTCGGGCGCCGGATAAATGAGCGGCGAGGGCATATCGATGGGACCTCCCGCGCCCGTGCCGCCTCCCATACCGAACGCCATGGAAGGCGCCACACTCCGCACCGCGATATCGCCTTCAGGCGTCGGCGCACTCTCCGCACCGCCTTTCATTGCGGAGGCTCCCATGCCGAGAGCGCCTTGGGTGGCAAGATCGCCGAACGCGCGCTCACGAACCGCTACCACGCTCACGCCGCTCGAGGGAGCGAGAAGCCCCGGGCTGTAGAACACGCCGAAGAGCACGAGGAGCACCGCGAGCGCGCCCGCGCCCGCATAGACCACATTCCCCCACGACGCGAAAAACTGCGCCGCGGACATTGGGCGCGAGGGAAGCGCCGAAGCGGTCGCAATGAGCTCGCGCCGCAAACGCGACTTGAATGAATCGTCCATCCCGCCGCGCGGAGCCAGCGCCAAGAGGTGCTCCACGAGCGGACGCACCGCGCGTTCGTCCTTGAACGCAGGGTCAAGCGCCGCAAGGTCCTTCAAAATTTCTTTGATGCGCGTGTCCATAATCCTTTAATGAATACGATTGATGAGGAAAAGCATAACGGCCGCAAAGGGAAGGTCGCGCCTCATTTTCTGGACCGTGCGCGAGAAAAGCATCTTCGCCGACCCCTCAGTGCGTCCCATGGTTTCCGCGATTTCCGCGTAGGAAAGCTCGTCCCATACCCGCAGGAGCACCACCTGACGCTCGTCCGCAGAAAGCTTTGTGAGATACGCTTTCACTTTCGCCAATTGCTCTTTCGCGTCCGCGTGGCCCGCCATATCAATGGAGGCCCCGAGTTCAAGCGCTTCGTCGAGCGGCGCATCTCCCTTCGCGGTGCGCCAATGGTCTGTGAGCGTATTGCGCGCGATGGTGTAGAGCCACGAGGTAAGACTTCCCTTCCCCTCCTTATAATCCGCGAGGTGCTCAAGCGCTTTACGAAACGTGTCGCTCGTGAGGTCCTCGGAAAGTTCCTTGTTTGCGGTACGCGAAAAAAAGAAGCGGTAGATACGCTCCGCATACTCATCGTAAATACCGCCGAACGCATTGCGGTCTCCCTTCTTGAAAGCACGAACAAGGGCGCTTACTTCCACCCCGTTAGAAATAGCCGCGCCAGCGGTCCTTGAAGGACTCGCGACTTCGTCGTGAGCGCGATTTCTAACGGGGTCCATTGCTTTTCCATCATAACCTAAAACGGCTCCGCGTGCGGAGCCGCTGGTTTGCGACGAATGAGCGCTACGGGAGGTGGGTAAAGGCATACGTGAAGAATGCGATTCCTACCATGATGAGCGTGGAGGTAAACCCAATAACGCTCCACGCGAACATAATGCCGCCGTCGCGCCGGCGCGGAGTATAGTAGCTCGCATACCCCACGGCCTTCGCGGAACGTCTCCGCGGGGCCGCGGCGGACTTGGCTTCAAAGGTTAATATCGATGGTTTCATGGTCTTCATAAAGTAATACGAACGAGAAGGGTAAAATGTAACACCAAACAAAAAAGAGCCCCTCACCTTTCGGTTCAGGGCTCCTTACGAAACTGGAGACGATGGAAATCTTGGGGGAGAAAAATCCTCCCCAAGCCGAGCTCGATGGTTTTCCCATGCTCCCACCGCGCACCGCTCGAACCCTCCCACCCATGAATGAAGTAGAGGGTTCCGATACGGCCGCTCATAAGAAGCGGGAGATAGAAACCTTCGAGAAGCTCGCGAGGGTTGAAGTCCACCCCTTCTCGCTTTGCGATCCTCCACATGTGCGGCTCGAACGGGAGCTGATTGAAGAGAGGCACCCCTATAAGTTCAAGAAGCGCCACGGTACCTTCAAACGCCACCATATTGGCCTCCACACTCCCCAACCCACCGGTCGAGATGGGGCCCGACACCATGCCGAGCTTCACCTTCGGGCCGTACGGGGCCACAGCGTTGTGGAGCACCTCGGCGCCCACGCCTCCCAATTCCCCGAACGACCATACTTCCTTCGCGCGCGCCTCAAGAGGCGGCGGGAGCGTATAGGTCATACAAACCTCCTTTCGTCGATATGCGTGAATAAAAAGAACGTGTTTCCACGGTACCCTACCGCCCACTAGGAGGTCAACTTTTCCACCCGGACACCGATAAGGCGGATTTTCTTTCCTTTCGGGTTCTCACGGCGATCAATGAATGGGAGGAGAAGCTTCAGCGCCTCGAACTCTAACGACTCCCGCGTGTGTGCGGGCTCGGAGAGCGTATGCGCCCTACTCTTCGTCTCGAAATCGGCGAATCGCACGGTGAACACCACGGTACGAAAGGTTTTGAACCCATCCTTCGTGAAACGGCGGTGTACTTCGGACGCGAGCGACTTGAGGCGCGCGGTCAAAATATTCATATCTTTCGTATCCTCCTCAAACGTCTCCTGCTCGCCCACCGATTTCGCCTCGCCTCTCTCTTCGACCGGCGAATCGTCCTCGCCGCGCGCTTTTCCATAAAGATCGCTCCCCCACTTCCCGAAATCGGCGACCAGCACTTCGAGTGGCAATTTCTGAAGCTCCGCGATGGTGGTAATGCCTTTCCGCGCGAGCGCGGCTCCTGTTTTCGGCCCGATACCAGGAATAACACGGATGGGAAGTGGTGCGAGGAATCCTTCGACAAGCTCAGGACCTACCACCGTGAGCCCGTTGGGTTTTTGCCTATCCGACGCTATCTTCGCAATGAGCTTGTTCGGACCGATACCCACCGAACAGGTGAGCCTCTCCTTCTTTTGTATCTCGGTTTTCAATTCGCGCGCGAACTTTTCGGCGCTCCCGAAATTTCCCATTTCGCTTATGTCTGCGAACGCCTCGTCCACGCTCACCTGCTCCACAATCACCGCTCTCGCGCGAAGGAGTGCCATGATTCGCTCCGACACCTCCGCATATTTTTTAAAACTTCCGCCGAGAAACACCGCCTCGGGCTCTCCCTGTTTCTTTGCCGCTTCGGCTCTCCTCCATGCTTCGGAGATGGGCATTGCGGAATGGATGCCATACTTCCGCGCCGCGTAATTCGCGGTCGACACCACCCCACGCCCTTTTCCTCCTTTCGGATCCGCACCGACGACGAGTGGCCGCCTCGCGAAGCGCGGCTCGTCGCGCTCCTCCACCGCGGCAAAGAACGCGTCCATATCAAGGTGAAGAATAATGCGGGGCATATGCCCCGCCATTCTACCTCGCTATTGAACGGTTATCGAACCGAACACGGTCGCGCGAAGATGGTCATGATACTTCCACGTGCCCACCTCGTTAAATACGAAAGACCAGGAACTTCCGGGAGTAATGCCCGCACATGAGTCAAAAATGGTCGCAGCCTCCGCCGTATCGCACTTTTTAATATCGGACCCCGGGTACACCATATGGGTCGGGTGCATCGCCGAGGCGGGCCATACATTCCTATCCGTCTCATTCATCCACGTCACGCTCTCTCCTTTTTTAATGGTAAGCGCGGACGGTACAAAACCTTCTGCGGTCACCCGGATAGTGCGCTCATTCCCCGCTTCCGGCGCGGGTGTTTCGGTAGAAAGCGTTCCATTCGGCGCACTTTCCTGCGCAAAAAGAAAGAACGCGCCGACAAGCACCGCTATCCCCAACACCAAATACCATGCTTTATTCATATATTCAAATATTATACCCCAAGCGCGTGTTCGAGCGCTTCTTTGTTAAACCCCACAATAACAACGTCTCCCACCTCAATAACCGGCACACCAAGCTGGCCCGATTTCTGCACCATCGTAGCGCGCGCTTTGAGGTCGGTGACCACATCGTACTCGGTGTAAGCCATCTTTTTTTCCGCAAAGAATGCCTTCGCCATTTTGCAATAGACGCACGAGGGGGTGGTATAGATGGTCACATTCTTCATGGTTCCATCATACCACGCGTGTCAACACCGCCCGAGGTTGCGAAAAGCGCTTTTGCTTCGTTCCAAAACAAGTCGTCACCGCGCTCCTTTCGCCAATACCACCACTCGGCGCCCCAAAGATAAATTTCGGGAAGTCCCGTGGCGCGCGCAAAAATTTCCATCCGCTTGAACTCCTCCACGTCATACCGTTCGATCTGTTCGTCGAACGGCACCGCCACGATGCTACGGCCCCCGGGAGCCCACGGTTCGGCTTGAAGTTCGGCCACGATGACCTCATCCGCGCCCGTCATTTCAAGCATCCACGCGCGCGCGGTGTACCAAAACGGCGGGAACACGCTCGTCCACCACCCGGTATAAGGGTTCCACGCGGTTCGGTAAAGCGTGGTGCCCACCACATCAGGATATCCTATATTCTTGCGCCACGTGGAAAGTTCGCCGGAATCGGTAAGAAGCACGGGACGGGAAGGGTCAAGCGCGCGTACAAGTTCGAATTCCTCATGTAAAAAATCCACATTGAGCGGTGGACAAATGCCGAACACGCGAATGTAGGGCTCGTTTTCCACCTGCCACCGCTCGAGCACCGGCACTTCGCGATACCGTGTCACCACCGCCGAAAGATAGCGTTTCAATGCGGCGCCGAATTCCTCCTCCGTTTTTCTCTTTGCCCACTCGGGCGAATGACACTCCGGCCACCGAGGAACGCGGTGACCGATGGAAAGCGTCACGGGAATATCGCGTTTCGCCGCTTCCTCTATCTGCCAATCAAGGTCGTCAAAACGAAATGTTCCTTCGTCCGGCTCGTGATATTGCCAATACGCGATAAGGCGGAGTTTCGGCGGACGCAGCTCGTCGAGGAGCGCAAGATACGCCGGACGCCAATCAAGCCCCAGTTCTTCCATCGCATAATATTGACTCCACGTAACTCCCCATACCGCGCTCGGATTCTCATAGGTAGGAATCCACGAGAGCCCATAGAGCAGGAGAAGAGTCGTGAACGTGCCAAGCACTATTTTTCTCAGACGCCCCGTGCTCATACGAGAAATATGACCGCGAGCCCTCCCGCGACCACCAAAAGTCCCGCGCTTTTCATCGCTATCTCGCGGCGTGAGTGCGCCTCCCGTATCACCCGCGGCGCCATTCGCGAAAGTACGAGAGTACCGAGAAATAAAATCCCGTATTGCACGCCCGCGAGCGCATTCACCAATGTTGCGGGGCCGAGAGAGAGCGCGTAGTTAAAAAGAAGGAACCCCGTACCACCCATCGCCTGCCCCAAAAGCACTATTCCTTCGGTCTTCGTTTCCTTATCGGTGAGCTCCGCGACAATGCGCCGCCGGTTCATGGGTATCACAAAAATAAGGAATGCCACCACGATACTCGCGATACCGCGCCATACGATGCCGCTCCCGAATGGATGAATGGTATAGAGATATTTTGCCGCCACATGTGCGGCGCCAAAGAGCGTTGCGGAGAAAACTCCGAGCAGGATGGTATGCATGCCAAGACGCGTGCGGGCGTTTCCCTCCTCCGCGAGTACCGCAGTGCCAAGCATCACAAGTATAAAACCCACAAGTTGCAGCCACGTGAGCGTCTCGCCGAGAAAAAGACCCGCGAACACAAGTACCGCGACCGGCGTGAGACTCCCCACAAGAGGGATGACCCGTGACGCCTCGTTCCTTTGAAGCGCGGCGTAATAACAGAAAAGAGCCGCGGAAAATGCGAGCGCGGTTATCGCGCTCGTCGCAAGCACCGGCGCTGGCGCATCTTCAAGGACAAACGGTGCGGCCACTATCACCACCCCTCCGGTGAGACTCACAAAGAACGTATACACCGCCGGGTGCGGGATGAGACGCTTCAGAAGAAACTTATCCACGATGCCGACTCCAGCATTCGCAAGATACGCAGCGATGGCAACGATACTCCAATGCATATTTCAGATGTTAGGCCACTTTTTTATCATATCGCGATAGACCATCGCGCTTTTCCGTATCGTCCGTTTTTGCGTTTCATAATCGATCGCGACGAGCCCGAAGCGCGGGAAAAATCCGTCTGCCCATTCAAAGTTATCGGTGAGCGCCCAGTGAAGATAGCCCCGTACCTCCACCCCTTCGCGCCGCGCATGGGCCACTGCCTTCAGTGCCTCCGTGATATACTCCGCGCGATACACATCCTTCGCATCGGCAAGTCCGTTCTCCGTCACATAGAGCGGTTTCTGGTACCGGGAGAGTTCCGCAAGCGCGTGGTAAAGCGTTTCGGGGAGAAGCTCCCACCCCATATCGCTCGCTTGTTCATTCCGATTTTTATTAAACCACCCGTCGATACGATTGTGAAAGTAAAAATTGACGCCGACGAAGTCGAGCGAGTCCTTCGCCCGATCGAGAAAGAAGAAGTTCCACCACCAGTCAGCACACGCTTTCAACATCTCGTTCCACTGGTTTTTCCCCGCCGCTTCGAAATACATGTGATTTTTGGCAATTCCTATCTCCGCGGTGGGGGCAATACCCTTCAAAACCGCGTAGGCCGCGCGATGGGCGCGGGCGAGGCGAAGCAGTACCGATACAGTGCGGAACGGATTCTTCGCCGCCGGAGGCCACTTGCCGACCAGATATGACATATGGGAATAGATCTCTGGCTCATTGAGCGGTATCCAAAACTTCACGTCGTCCTTCAGGCGCGCGGCGACACGCCCCACGTAGCGCGCAAAGTGGTGCACGGTCTTCTCCGACTCCCATCCTCCCTGGCGCGCGACCCATACCGGAAGCGTAAAATGCCAAAGTGTGACAAACGGTTCCATACCTCGCGCCCGAAGCGCCTGTACGACCTTCACGTAATGCTCGAGTGCCGCCTCATCGAACCTCCCCTCCTCCGGCTCCACCCGCGACCATTCGATGGAAAAGCGGTGTGCGTTATGCCCAAGCTTTTTTGCGATATCGAAATCCTCCTCGTACCGGTTCCAGTGGTCCGCCGCAGTCCCCGATCGTTCGTGACCGGTTCGCGCTTCCCACTCCGACCAATCATTCATTTGCCCACCCTCCACTTGATGGGCGCTCGATGCCGCGCCAAAAAAGAAGTGTTCTTTCTTCATTGCATCAACATAGCCGCTCCTATTGCTCCGGCGAGCGTGCCGAGCTTCGCGCCCCTCACTTCACCCGCGAACCCTTTTTTCTTCAGCTCGCGCCGAAAGAGCGCCATAAATCCTTTTTTCTCCGCGACCGCTCCGCCCGCAACCACCACTCTCGGTTTGTAGAGACGGATGAGCGGCTCAAGATGTTCCGCGAGAAACGGCGCGAGCGCCACGGCGCCTTTCACGCGCTGGTAATGCTTTTCCCATTTTTCTGGATATTCGAATCGTTTCACCCGTTTCACCGCGCCGCGTACGCCGTAGGCGCGCCCTATTCCCGTACCGAACGTGAAAAAAAGAGCGCGCGACGCCCCTTTTCCTGCCCCGAGCGCATACTCCGCACGCGCAAGCGCGCGGGCATCGTTTTCTACCCTCACCGCACGACCGAACTCCTTCGTAACGTTATACCCTTTAAGAAAGCGGTTATTCGGGCTCATTTTGATCTTTCCACCTTCAATGACGCCCGCGAAACCCGCACCCACTTTGAGGGGTGTATGCTCTTCTAACTTTTTCACCATGCGCCGGAGAGTTTTTGTGAGTTCCGGCGCGCTCCGCGGCGTTTTTGCCACCGCGAGCTTTTCTACGCGGATGCCGTTCCAACGCACCGCGCGTACCATAGAACCTCCCACATCCAACCCTATCGTCTTCATTGTCTATACATCATAAACAAAAAACGCCTGCTAGGGCAGGCGCATGCGAAAAATTCTATCGTCATCGGAACTCGGACTTCCACGACCATCCCGGTTGGATGTGGAAAAATAAAGATAACCATCGTGCACTGCAACGGCGCGGAGACGTCCATACCCTTCAACGAGGCGGCGAACCTCACCGACCTTCCCGTCGTCTTTGATACTGGTTACATAGAGCGCGCTTCCGCGAAGTCCCGCGAAATAAAGCGTCTCCCGATGATACGCGAGACCCGCGGGCGCCCACGTGGTCGTGGGGCCGGAGTGCGCTGCGGGTGCACGCATCCCCACCTTCGTCTCATCCCCTTGAATTTCCGGCCATCCATAGTTCGCACCCCGTTCGACAAAATTCAACTCATCATATCCCGAGAGCACGCCCGAACGACCATGCTCGGTGGCCCAAAGATTCCCTTGTTCGTCCCATGCAAGCCCCTGAGGATTCCGATGGCCGTACGAAAACACCTGGAGCTCGCTTCCGTCGTCTCGTACCGTAAGAATTTTACCCGCGTATGAATTCACATCCTGAGCGCGATCCGCATCACCCGCATCGCCCGTTGCAATATAGAGCAGATTATCGGGGCCAAACGCGATGCGCCCGCCGTTGTGGTTTCCGCTCGCCGGCAAGTTATCTGCAATGACACGGTCTTCGGTAAGACCAGCACCATCAAATACGTATCTCACAACACGGTTTACCGTTTCGCCACCGCGCGCCGTTGTGTAGTAAAGGTAGAGAAAACGATTAGCTTGAAAATCGGGATGGAGCGCGATACCCAAGAGCCCGCCCTCGCCGCGCTCCACCACGCCCGGCACTTCGATCGTGGCGGGAGCCGCACCAAAAACACGAAGCCTCCCCGGCCGTTCGGTGGCCAACATATCTCCGTTCGGCAAAAACGTTATTGCCCAGGGCGTGTCCAACCCAGACACTACCAATTCAACGCTGTTCGCTCCTTCGGACCTTGCTTCGATGTTTTTTAATGTCCGCTCCAAAAATGAAAGAGTTTTCGTCCATGCATCCGCCGTTTCGGCGGGCGCGTGGTTTGGGTTTGAGGGGTTTGCAAACGCGTGGCCGACGCCCGGATATATATGAATCTCGTTTTCGATGCCGAGCGTATTAAGTGAACTTTCGAACGCGCGAACCGTGGCAACCGGGATCGCTTGATCTGCGTCGCCAAAAACACCGAACACAGGCCACGTGACGGGGCGCAACGCCTCAGTGGTCGTCGCCATCCCTCCTCCGTAGTACACCACGGTTGCGTCCAATGGCTCACCGGAAATTGAAAGGTTCACCGATTGCCGACCTCCAAAACACCACCCCCACGAAGCGATTTTCTCCGCACCTTGTGCGCGTAAATATTGCGCCGCGGCCCGCATGTTCGCGATGCCTCTTCCCTGATCGAACCTGGCCGTCACCGCACGCGCTTGTTCCTGCGTTTCAAGTACTTGTCCATCAAAAAGATCCACCGCGAGCACAAGATACCCTTCTTTCGCAAGATTTTCAGCGGCCTGCTTTATTTCCGGACGGAGACCACGGTTCTCATGGATCATCACCACCCCGGGGTACGATTCCCCGTCCGCGGGCCGAACATAATGCCCCTTCACTCCCTCAAAGTAATCCACCGTTGCCACTTCAAGCGCCGGCTCGGCCACGGGCACCCGAAAGAAAACAAGTCCGAGCACAAGAAGCAAGAAGGCGCAAACAATAAATATGATGTGACGCGGTATGTTCATTTCTGTTTCTTGTATACAGTGGACCGTACCGGATTCGAACCGGTGACCCCTTCATTGCAAATGAAGTGCTCTACCACTGAGCTAACGGCCCAAAGCTTCGGTGGGCGCACTAGGAATCGAACCTAGGACCTCCATATTATCAGTATGGCGTTCTACCACTGAACTATGCGCCCGAGAGAGAAGCCAAAAGGATGATAACATCTTTTTGCTTCGAACGAGGGCGCAATATCTACCGATATACGCCCGTATCTTCTTTTACTTCGTTAATCCTAGTTTTTCGAAACCTTCCGTGTCAAACCGCACGTGTGGCGCGAGATTGGGGTCCGCGGTGAGCGCGGTATTCATCCGATTTGCGAGAAACGTGGCGAGTCCGATGATGACCCCGCCGATGCACGCCACCATCACCACGCCTAAAAAATAGAAAAGGGTGTGTTTCGTGAACTTTATTTTCTTTACCCCATCCAGGGCATTTTTAAATCTATCCATGTTATCGGAAAAAGATGCGCCCCTGCGCGAGAAGTTCGCTCGCCGTTTCCGTGCCTTTTCGCGCAATATTGAAGTTATCGATGGTAGAAAGGAACGGAAACCCTGCGAACCGTTCAATGAATTCGTAGAGATTTGCGAGGTCTCCCCGTAGGGTAAGGCGGAATGTAAGCGCCCCGATACCCCCTTCCGACTCCCCCGTCTCTCCCAGGAATCCAAAGGAATATTCGGTACGGGTTTGACTTGCGAGCGATTGAAAATCGCGCGAAACGTTGATGAGCGTGTCCTTTTCCGGAACCACGTTGCGGAGCACGTTCAAATAACCTTCCGCTTTGTTTTTCCATGATTCTTGGAGCGCGGCAAGCGACCCGACGGTTGCGGAACGTTCGAGCAGATCGGTCCGCGTGGATGCAATACGTTCGCTCACATTCCCCACGTAGGTGCCGAGTATTATGAGCATCACGGCAAGCACCGCAATAACACCGCCTCCTACCCCCAGTTCAAGGAGTAATTTTTTACGGAACGGGTCCATTACACTATCATTATATAGAATGGCGCCGCATATTCACACGCTCATACGGAAAGATCCTTCGTATCCTGCGCGTTTTGCGCCTCTTCCCGGCGCTCCGGCGCAACTTTTTGTACGCGGCGCGCTCCCGCACGAACATATCCCTGCCATCGCCATAGTAGGAACCAGAAAAGCGACCCGGGAAGGGCGCGAGATGGCGCGCATGCTTGCGCGTACCCTTGCGGGGCACGGCATTGTTATCGTCTCTGGCCTCGCGCTCGGCATCGACGCCGCAGCGCACGAGGGAGCTTTGGACGCGCACGGAAAAACCGTTGCGGTCCTTGGGTGTGGCATCGACACCATCTATCCTCCTTCGCACGAATCCCTCGGACGTCGCATTGAAGAGCGCGGTGCGCTCGTTTCCGAATATCCTCCGGGCACACCCGCATACCCGAATCAGTTCCTTGAGAGAAATCGCATCATTTCTGGCCTTTCGGACGGGGTAGTTATCGTGGAAGCGCCCATTGCGTCCGGCGCTTTGGCCACCGCGCGCCACGCGGCAGACCAGGGACGCGAGGTCTTTGTGCTTCCCGGCCCCGCTGGCCATCCTCACTACGAAGGCTCACATATGTTGATTCGCGAAGGAGCCCGCCTCATCAGGAACGCGGCAGACCTCATGGAAGACCTCCCCGTGCTCGCACGTGTCATGGCGGACACGCCCACTTCCCGCGTTCCGAGCCACGACCCCATCCTCATGGTGCTCGCGACGTCCACAGAACCGCTTTCCGTTGACACCATCGCGGAAGCCACTACACTTGAACCAAATATCGTTCTTGCGCGACTCACCGAGCTCACGTTGGATGGTGCCGTGCGCGAAACGAAAGGAAAATTCACCATTTTATGAATCCCGTTAGAAATAGCCGCGCCAGCGGTCCCAGAGGGACTCGCGGCTCTGCCGCGAGCGCGATTTCTAACGGGATGAATCTCGTCATTGTCGAATCGCCAACCAAGGCCAAAACCATATCAAAGTATTTAGACAAGGCGTTCACCATCAAGGCGAGCGTCGGTCACGTGCGCGACCTCCCTAAAAGCAACAAGGCGGCGATAGATGTCGCCGCCGGTTTCGTCCCCCACTATGAGGTAGTGAAAGGCAAGGACGACGTGGTGAAAGAACTCGCAAGGCTGGCGAAGAAAGCGGACACGGTCTATCTTGCCACCGACCCCGACCGCGAAGGCGAGGCTATTGCCTGGCACATTATGGAACTCTTGAATCCGGGCACAAAAGCGAAACGCGTGGTCTTCCACGAAATCAC
The DNA here is from genome assembly GCA_020724805.1 of Candidatus Microgenomatus sp. Lineage (GTDB taxonomy): Bacteria > Patescibacteriota > Minisyncoccia > UBA6257 > GWB1-50-10 > DYGI01. The sequence continues at coordinate 337,630 of DYGI01000001.1, read as the reverse complement.
CGAACCCGCCGTGCGCGAAGCAATGGAACATCCCCGCGCGGTAGACCCTCACCTCGTGAAAGCACAGGAAGCGCGCAGAGTACTTGATCGGCTTTTCGGCTACGACCTTTCGGGTCTCATATGGAAAAAAGTGCGCTATGGGCTCTCCGCGGGCCGCGTGCAATCCCCCTCGCTCCGCATTCTCGTGGAGCGCGAGCGTGAGATACAGGCATTCGTCCCAGAAACGTTCTGGGTCATTTCCGGCGAATTTTTGACCAAAAAGAAGAAAGCGATAGTACTCACGTGCACGAAAGAACCGCGTGATCGGGCGGAAGCCGATGAAATTCTCCGCGCCGCGAAGACCGGTTCTTGGAAAATCACGGCCGTGAAACAAACCGAGGTAAAGCGCGCGGCGCGCCCGCCCTTCATCACCTCCACGCTCCAACAATCCGCAAGCTCGCGCCTCGGGTTCGCCCCCTACCGTACGATGTCCATCGCCCAAAAACTCTACGAACAGGGGCTCATTACCTACATGCGCACCGACAGTGTGAATTTGAGCCGCGAGGCGCTCCCCGTGATATACGGAACGATTGAAAAAGAGTTTGGAAAACAATATGTCTCACCGCACACCTATATAACACGCTCCAAGAGCGCGCAGGAGGCCCACGAGGCCATCCGGCCCACGGATGCGCGGAAAAAAAGCGCCGGCGCAAACGATGAACAAAAGAAGCTCTATGCCTTGATACGCGAACGTACGCTCGCATCGCAGATGGCGGACGCAAAACTCCTCCGGAATACCGTGACGGCCAATATCGCGGATTCCAAAATTCCCGACTTCTCCGTGACCGGAACTATCGTGCAATTTCCCGGATGGCTCGCCGCCGACCCCCGCGCACGCGGTGAGGATGTGGAACTTCCCGAGGTTACGAAAGGCGAGCCTCTTACTTTGAAAGAGATGCACGAAGAGGAAAAACAGACAGAGCCTCCGCCACGCTACACCGAAGCGGGGCTCATTAAGGAGCTTGAAAAGCGTGAGATAGGCCGCCCTTCCACTTATGCCTCCATCATCTCCACGCTCCAGAAGCGCGGATATGTGGAAAAACTCGGCAAATCCCTGAAGCCCACCGACACCGGTGAGGTAGTCTCTGGATTTTTGGAAACCCATTTCCCGAACTACATCAGCGACTCCTTCACCGCGGAGATGGAAAACGACCTTGATGAGATCGCGAACGGAAAACGCGACTATGTGAAAACCTTGAAGGATTTTTATGGGCCCTTCAAAAAAGACGTGAAATCAAAGGAAAAAATCGAAAAAGCGACCACTTTGGGCGAGGCGGACGCCGCGCACACCTGTCCGCTTTGCGGAGGACCGATGGTGGTAAAGCTCGGGCGCGCGGGTAAATTTTTGAGCTGCAAGCGATTCCCCGAGTGCCTCGGCGCGCGCAAAGCCGACGGGAGCATCATGGAACCGCCGAAAGAAATCGGGGAAGCGTGCCCTGACTGTAAGGACGGCAAGCTTATCGAGCGCGAGGGACGTTTTGGCCTCTTCATCGCGTGCTCGAACTATCCGAAGTGTAAATACGTAAAGCAGAGCGAGAATGGCGCGAACGGCACCGGCGTGAAGTGTCTTTTGGACGGCGGTGAACTCGTAGAGCGCCGCGGTCGCTTCGGTCCGTTCTTCAGCTGCAACAATTATCCGAAATGTAAGTTCATCATGAAATCCCGCCCCACCGGAAATATCTGTACGCTTTGCGGCGCTTTAATGATGGAAGGCACGAAGACCATCCCCGAACGGTGCAGTAATAAAGCGTGCGCGAATCATAATCCGCATAAGATAAAAAAATAGCGGGCGCGTTCGGCACGCCCACGATGGAGACTAAAGACTTGGCTGTCAGCCTGGAGATGGCTTAATGAGAGGCGCGACGAACGCTACAGTGTAAGAATCTCGGGGCCGTCCTCACCTACGTACACTGTGTGTTCGAAGTGCGACGCAACACTTCCGTCGGCGGTTGAAAAACTTCCGTCAGGGTTTTCGCGCGTCTGCGGTGTGCCCGCGCTCACCATGGGTTCGATTGCGATAACGAGTCCCGGCTTTATCTCAATGCCAGTCCCTTTCTCGCCGTAGTTTAGGACCTCCGGGTCCTCGTGCGGCGCAAAACCCACGCCGTGACCCGTAAGCCCCTCTACAATGCGAAATCCCGCGCCTTCCACCGTGCGCTGAATGACGTGCCCCACATCGCCAAGACGCCGCCCCGGCTTTGCGACGCGGATACCCGCCATAAGCGCTTTCTTCGTTGCCGCTATCATCCGCGCGGTCCGCGCAGAAACCTTGCCTACCGCGACCGTAACCGCCGCATCGGTGAAGTAACCCTTATAATCCACGCCGAGATCAAGCTTCACCACGTCGCCCTCTCGCACCGCATATTCCGAAGGGATACCGTGAACTATCTGCTCATTGAGCGACGTACAAATAGCCGCGGGGTATGCTTCGTCCGCCCATGCCGGCTTGTATCCCAAAAATGCGGGCTTCGCTCCTTTTCGCTTGATGTAGTCACGCGCGAGACCGTCTAGATACTCGAGCGATACTCCCTCTCTGCACTCCTTTGCGAGAAGCTTAAGCGTCTCCGCGAGAATACGCCCCGAGATGCGGAGTGCGGCCACATCTTTTTTCGTCTTCAACCGCATTATTTTTTGAGCCGAAGCGGAGCGAGCTTCAAAACTTTCACCACGCTCGCGAACACTTTATAAGGCGCGGGTTCGCCGTTCACCTTTTTCACATCAATGCCGCGCTTCTCGAACTCGCGAAGCACCGGGTACGTGCGGCCCCGATATTCTTTGAGTCGCTCTTTGATGATTTTGGGGTCGTCCAAAGTGCGGACATAGAGCGGGCCTTCGCAGAACGGGCAGTGATTCACCTTTGCCTTCCCGAGCTTCGGGAGACCGCATACCGAGCAAATCTTCCGCGTACTATTGCGCTTCAAGGTCGTTTGCGGACGAATGTTGAGCCAAACCGGATGGAGATTCCTTTTCCCGTAGTATTTGATGAACGTGGCGTAAAGTCCGCCCTTCCCTTTTTCCCCAAACCCTTCATAGAGCGTGCGAGGCGAACCCGAAAACACGATGGAATACCCCGCAATAGCAATTTTCTTTGTTTCCTCCGCTACCATTTTCAGCACCCACGACGGAGTGTTGAGCTTTCCGGTATCAAAATTCTTCTGCTCCCGGCGAAGCACTGGATCGCGTGACGCACCCGGACTATGGACGAGATTCTCGAGGAAATGGCCGGTATCAAAGTGCACAAACCCATACCGACGCTGAAGAAGCTCGGCCTGCGTCCCCTTCCCCGACCCCGGCGGGCCGTAGAGTATCACCGCTTGTTTTTGCATGGTTTTACTATACACCGCGCCCTAAAAACAAAAAACCGCCTTGCGGCGGCTTTTATTCTTAAAAAATTCCCTCGTACTCGCGCACCGTAAGCTGACTCTCCACCTGCTTCATCACCTCGAGCGCCACCGCCACCACGATGAGAAGCGCGGTACCGCCGATGGTCAATGCCTGAATGCCAGTCAAAATCTGCGTGACGTTCGGCAAGATTGCGATAACGCCCAAGAAAAGCGCGCCGAAGAACGTGGTGCGGTGTACCACTTTTCCGATCGCGGTCGCGGTCTGCTCGCCCGGTCGAATGCCCGGAATGAATCCCCCACTTTTTTGGAGATTCTTTGCAATCTCCTCTGGGTCGAAGGTCACTGCAGTGTAGAAATAGGTGAAAAGCACCACAAGAATAAAGTACAATGCGCTGTACACCATCACGTTCCCAAGAAGTTGGTTCACGAGGTCATTCAACCGAATGGAAAGATCCGGTGAGAATATGGCCGCCGCCTGCGCCAAAAATTGTGGGAACAGCAAAAGTGAGATTGCGAAAATGATGGGGATGACGCCCGCCTGGTTCACCTTAAGCGGAAGATAGGTTTGTGCGCCACCGTACATGCGGTTCCCGCGCACCTGCTTCGCATACGAGACCGGAATCTTGCGCTCCGCTTCGTTCACAAAAACCACACCCGCAATGACAATGACCGCGAGAATGACGTACGCAATGTAGGTAGGGATCATGGAAGGATCGTAGTTCACCACCGCAGAGATAACCGCCTGCGGGAGCGCGGAAACAATGCCCGCAAAAATAAGGAGCGAGATGCCGTTCCCAATCTTATATTCGCTGATAAGCTCTCCTATCCACATCAAGACCACACTTCCCGCAGACACCACAATAACGTTCGTAATAAAATCCATCGCGGAAAGTTCGCCGAGAATTCCCTGCGATTTCAAAAGATTCAAAAATCCGTAAGCTTGGAGCGCGGCCAAAGGCACGGTAAGCCAACGCGAGATACGGTTGAACTTCGCGCGACCCTCGGGCCCTTCTTCGTAGTAGTACTTTTTGAGCTGGGGAAAGATGATGGTCAAAAGCTGCATGATGATGGTTGCGGTGATGTATGGCGCGACACCAAGCATCATGATGGAAAGAGAATCGAGCCCGCCCCCCGAAAAGATGTTCAAAAAGCCGAAAAGTTGGTTCGAGGAAAAGAATTCCTCGAGCCGAAACGCGTCGATACCGGGAATAGGAATGGCCGCAAGGGCGCGGAAGGCAAGAAGAAGCCCCAAAACCGCAAGAACCTTCTTACGAAGGTCCGGTATCTTAAAGATTTGGAGTATGCGCTCCATATACCTATTCTACCTTCCCGCCTGCGGCCTCTATGGCCTTCTTCGCACTTTCTGACACTGGAATGCCCTTGACCGTGAGCGCACGGGAAATGCTCCCGCCACCCAAGATTTTCACCTTGTCTTTTGCGTGCATGATGAAACCGGATTCCACGAGTGCCGCACGCGTCACCTCGTTCCCCTTCACGCGCACCAGGTCGCCGAGCGATATCGCCGTCGCGCGCAGTGAAAGACGCGGATGCTTGATGCCGCGAAGTTTCGGCAGGCGCTGAATAAGGTCACGCTCCGCCGGACGGATGCGGTGCCCTGAGCGAGCCCCTTGCCCCTTTTCGCCGCGTCCTGCGGTCTTTCCGCGCTTACCGCCGCGGCCCACTCGTTTTTCTTTTTGTCTCCTCATTCGAGGAGAAAGTTCATGTAGTTGCATCGGTTTTCATTTTTCTTGGATGAAGTCCCGCAAGTGCGGCGAGTGCTGCGCGGGCGTTCGCAATTTTGTTCTTGGTGCGTCCTGTGGTCTTTGCGGAAACATCGCGTATCCCCGCGAGTTCCAAAACTGCACGAGCCGCCGAACCGGCGATGAGTCCGTGCCCTTCTTTCGCCGGCTTCAAACGCACCTGCGCCGCACCATATTTCGCATCAATCTCATGGGGAATGGTCCTCCGATCAACCAAAGGAACCGTGATGAGGCTTTTCTCGCCTTGACGTTTTGCTTTTTCGATGGCGCTCATGACGTCCAAGCCCTTCCCGAGCCCAAATCCCACTTTCCCGCGCATATCGCCCACCACCACCGCCGCACGGAAACTGAAACGCTTTCCTCCGGCCATAACACGCGTCACCCGCCGCACTTCAAGGAGCCGGTCCGCGTAATCGCTTTTCTTTTTCATCATTATCCTTCTCATGGTGTGGTTATATGGAAAGTCCCGCTTCACGAGCCGCTTCGACAAGCGCCTTCACGCGTCCATGGTACCGATAACTTCCGCGATCCGCCACCGCCTTCGCGATACCCGCTTTTTTCGCGCGCTCCGCGATCGCTTTCCCCACCAAGGCCGCTATCGTGCCCTTTGCACCTTTTTCCTTCAGCTCGCGCGAGGACGCGTGCACCATGGTCTTCCCGGTGACGTCGTCAATAAGCTGCACCACTGTGAAGCGATTGCTGCGGAAAATGGAAAGTCGGGGGCGCTCTGCGGTGCCGCGCACCTTACTTCGCACGCGGAACGCGCGGCGCGCACGCTGGGTTTGAATGGATGATTTTACTTTACGCATGATAGAAAAATATTATGTGCGCTACGCCGCAGCCCCGCCTGATGCCGCTGCCGCTTTCTTGCCCGCTTTACGCTGGATGACCTCATCGGAATAGCGGAAACCTTTCCCTTTATAAGGCTCCGGTTTTTTGAGCGCTCGAATCTCGGCTGCTACCTGACCTACCAGTGATTTATCCATTCCCTTCACTAGCAGCGCGTTCGCCTTCGCATCAACCTCGAAAGTGATGCCGGGGCGTGCACTGTATTTCACCGGGTGAGAAAATCCAAGGTTCAGCGTGAGTCCTTCGCCGTCTTTGGCAACCCTGAATCCCACACCTTCCAGGATAAGCTTCCTCTCAAACTCTTTCGTCTGACCAAAAACCGCGTTCGCAATGAGCGCACGAAGTGTGCCCCAGTTCGCGCGGGATTGTTTGCCGGTTCCCACGAGAGAAATTACAAGCTCGCTCCCTTCCGTTTTCACTTCGGTGCCAGAGAGCATTGGGATAGAAAGGGTCCCTTTACTCCCTTTCACCTCAACCACGCCGTTCGTCACCGTGACCGTGACGCCGTTCGGAATAACAATGGGTTGTTTGCCTATCTTTGACATAATTACCAGATTTCAAAAAGAATCTTTCCGCCCACTTTTTCGCGCTTCGCTTCGTGCCCGGCTTTAATGCCGTTCGGCGTCGTCAAAACCAGGAGACCGTGGCCCTGCTTCACCGACTTCACGTCGCGATATCCCGCATAACGCGCCACGGACGGCGTACTCTTGAAACGCACGTCACGAATGGGACGCTCTATATTCAAGTCAACCTCGATAACTTTTTTCGGCGCCCGCCCCTTCACCTCCACATTCGTGAGAAATCCATGGCGCTGGAGCACCTCCGCCACCTTCAAATCCATTGTGGTGTAGGGCGCTTTTGCCGAACGCTTGCCGGCACGTACCGCATTCTTTAGTTGTATCAAAAAGTTTATATACATGGTGTGTTTACCACGATGCCTTCTTTACTCCCGGAATCTCGCCCTTACTCGCAAGTTCACGGAAACAAATGCGGCACATATTGAAATCGCGCATATAGCCTCGCCCGCGGCCGCAGCGGAAACACCGCCGCACCTTTCGGGTGGAATATTTCGGGGTCTTTTTCGCGCGCGCGATAACGGATGTTTTTGCCATAATTATTTCTTCAAGGGTACTCCGGCGGACTCGTAAAACGCAATTGCACGTGCGCGGTTACGGGTGCGCGGTACCACCGTCACTTGGATTCCAAACGACACCTTGGATTTTTCCTGGTTAATCTCGGGAAACACGTATTGTTCGCGGAGTCCCACATTCAACGCGCCTCGTTCATCCACTGCGCGCATATCCAACCCGCGGAAGTCTTTTACACGCGGAAGCACGATGCGAACGAGCTTTTCGAGAAAATCCCTCATCCGCGCACCGCGCAACGTCACTTGCAGTCCCACCACATCTCCCTCGCGCGTTTTGAAACTCGCAACCGCTTTTTTCGCCGCGCGCGGCGAGGGTTTCTGACCGGTAACCACCGAGAGCTCCTCTTGGATTGCCGGGAGCACTTTTTCCTCGAACTGGGTGAGATTGCGTGCGCGACCCACGCCGACGTTCACGACGATCTTCTCCAAGTCATTGTCCTTGCGAAATGCTTTGGTCATATTCGTTAGAGCGCGTTTCCGCAACGGCGACATACTCGCGTGCGCGTTTTTCCCTCGACCTTCATACTGACCCGCACCCCGCGCCCGCATTTTCCGCACATAAGAGCCACGGAAGCAATGGGCACCGAGCGCGGCACCGAAACCGATTCACCTTTCTCTCCCTGGCGCTTCGGCCGGACATGCTTTTTCACCAGGTTCACCCCCTCCACCGATATGCGCGACGTCGTGAAATTCACATGAAGTACCTTGCCGGACTTCCCGCGGTCCTTTCCGCGACGCATGATGACGGTATCCCCTTTTTTGATCTTGAACTTCATGGTCATGTCTACACCAATTCTTCCGCGAGCGACGCAATAGTGTCGTACCCTTTTTCTTTTATTTCACGAGGAATGGGGCCGAAAATACGGGTCCCGCGAGGCTCATTTTTGTCGATTAGCACCGCCGCATTGTCATCGAAACGCACCACCGTGCCGTCCTTGCGGCGAATGGGGGCGCGGCTCCGCACGAGCACGCAACGCACTACGTCCTTCTTTTTCACCTGTTTACGCGGTTCCGCGGCCTGCACGGACGCCACGAAAATGTCGCCGATGCGCGCATATCGTTTGCGGCTCCCGCCGAGAACGCGGAAACACCGGACCGTCTTCGCTCCGGAGTTGTCGGCTACTTTCAATATGGCGCGTTCTTGTATCATATTTTCTTCACGATTTCCCAACGCTTATCTTTGCTCATCGGCCGAATTTCCTTGATGAGCACTTTATCTCCCGTGTGGTACTGGTTCTCCTCGTCGTGCGCCTTGAAGCGCGCGGTCACTTCATATCGCTTCTCATAACGCGGATGCTTTTTCACCCTCGTGATTTCCACCACGCGGGTTTTCTGCATTTTGTCGGAAATTACGATACCAGTAAGAGTTCTCATATGAATAGGCGTTAGGTGTTAGGCGTTAGGCGACCACGCTCGCCGAGGAGCGTTCGAAGTTGTGCGACGCTTTTTTTCACGTCCCGAATTTCGCGTATATTCTTCACTTTGCCCGCCGCCAAGTCAAACTGGAGAGCCTCTTTACGACTCTCAAGCTCGCGGATCTCTTTGGTGAGCTCCGCTTCATTCTTTCCTTTGCGATTGGCGAGGTCTTTCTTTTTCATCCCGTTAGAGACAGGTCGTCTCAAGACGACCGTGGTTGAGCCACGAGACCTTTGTGCTAGATATTGTGCTGTTGTTTCGGTAAATCATGATTGTAGAATTTAGTTGTTTCTAACGGGATTCATATGATTATTGTTTCGCGACAATCCGCGTGCCAACCGGAAGTTTATATCCTGCACGCTTCAACGCCGCACGCGCGGTTTCCTCTTTGACGCCATCCACTTCAAAAAGCATGCGGCCGGGCTTTACCGGAAACACGTAGTGGTCCACGTCCCCTTTTCCACCTCCCAAGGTGACCTCGGGCGGCAGTTTTGTAATTGGTTTATCGGGGAAAATTCTAATCCACATCTTCCCTTCCTTCGCGAGCTCATGACTGATGGCTTTGCGTGCCGCTTCGATCTGATTCGCCGTTACCCACGAAGCGGATGTTGCTTGGAGGCCGTAGCGCCCATACCCGAGCGTTACTCCGCGCGTTTCCACCAGGCGGCGGCGCGAACGTCCTTTCTGCTGCTTTCTGAACTTTTGTTTCTTTGGTTGCAACATAACGTTAAATTAAAATGGAAAAATCAAAATGGAAAATTTTCATTTTTGCATTTTTCCTTTTTCATTATCAAAGATGTCGCCTTTGTAGATCCACACCTTCACGCCCACCGTGCCGTAGGTGTTGAACGAGGTTGCTTCGCCGTAATCCACGTTCGCCCGAAGCGTTTGGAGCGGCATGCGCCCCTTCGCGAGCCAGTCGTTCCGCGAAATTTCGGCACCATTCAGCCGACCCGAGAGGCGGATTTTTGCGCCGAGTACGTCGCGGTTCTGCATGAGAAGTTCGAGAGTACGCTTCATTGCACGGCGATATGGGAGACGCTTCTCGATATCAAACGCCACCTGCTGCGCGGTTGCGGCTGCGGATACTTCCGAGCGCTTCAATTCTTCGATGTTCAAATTCACCACGACCTGTGCCGCCACCTTTGCTTCACGGCGCCACTTCTTTATCTCCGCCACAAGTCCGTTCCTCAAATCTTCGATTCCCTTGCCGCCGCGACCGATGATGAGTCCGGGCCGTCCCGCGCGGATGGAAACGCGGAGCGCCGCCGAGGTACGTTCTATCTCAATGGATGCGATACCAGCCTGAAGCACCTTGGAGCGCAGGTATTCGCGGATGCGGAAATCCTCCTCGAAGAAATATCTGAGGCCTTTCTTGTAGAACCATCGGTTCTGCCACGGAAGCGTGATACCGATGCGATATGCGTTTGGTTTTACTTTTTGTCCCATAGATCTTTATTTACACCGCTTTCCGCCGGAAAATGCGCTGGGCGAACCCTTTCTTTTCCGTGGTTTCTTTTTCATCGTGCGCATGCTCGTGTTCATGCGTCTCAGGCTTCGGCTTTGCCTTCTTCTTTGCTTCCGAAGCTTTTTTAACTGGCTTGCGAATGGTAAATCGCGATGGCTTGGAAACTTCGAACGCACCAAGCGTGACCGAAATGTGGCTCGTTTTCCGCTCGATGGGGCTCATGGCGCCACGGGCGCGCGGCATCCACCGTGTGGATTTCGGCCCCTGGTCCACACGAATCTCCTTCACAAAAAGCGCATCTGCATCCTTCTTCATCGTTTGTTTCGCATTTGCCGCTGCGGAGCGCAAAAGTTTCAAAAGAGGCGTTGCGGCGCGGCGCGGCATCAACATGAGCTGCGCTTCCGCTTCCGTGACCGAGAGTCCGCGGATAACGTCGGCCACCGCGCGAGTCTTGCGGGGCGATACATGGAGATAGCGAAGTTGTGCTTTTGCGTATTGCGTCATAGAGCGGTGTTATTTTTTTGCCGGAGCCGGCGCGGGGCCCGCGGGTTTTGCCGGCGCTGCCGCCACGGATGCTTCGAGCTCGCGCTGCATCTTTCCGCCGTGCTTTGTGAATTTCCGCGTGGGTGCAAATTCGCCAAGCCGATGCCCTACCATATCCTCGGACACCGACACACTGATAAAATCTTTCCCGTTGTGCACCTGGAAAGTGAACCCGACCATCTCCGGAGCAATTTCGGAATCGCGCGACCAGGTTTTTACCGGCGCGGCATTCGCGGGATTCTTCCCCGCGATTTTTTTCATAAGTTTCGGGTCTATCCACGGACCCTTACGCAATGGACGTGTCATGATGATTATTTAGTGCGACGCTTCACAATAAGCGCATTGGACCACTTTTTCTTGTTGCGGGTCTTCCGACCACCCGTGATATTACCCCATTTGTCCTTCGGGCGCTTGGTACCACGCTGAGTGCTTCCTTCGCCGCCTCCGTACTTGTGATCACGGGGGTTCATCGCCTTTGCGCGTGTGGTGGGCCGAATACCGAGCCAACGTGAACGACCGGCTTTCCCAATGACCACAAGCGAGTGCTCGGGATTTGATACTGCCCCCACGGACGCATATCCTTCCGCAAAAACTTTACGAACCTCGCCAGAGAGCATCTTCAAATGGGTATACCCTTCCTCGTTCGCGAGCACTTGAAGCGAGGTTCCCGCACTTCGCGCAAGCGCTCCTCCTCGTCCCGGAAAGACCTCCGCGTTATGCACAAAGGTGCCCACCGGAATATTTTTGAGCTGAAGGCGGTTCCCGGTTTTCAGAGGCGCGTTCGGCGCAACGATTATTTCATCTCCCACCTTCATCCCCTGCGGCGCAAGAATATAGCGGCGGTCACCATCTTTGTAGACCACACGGGCAATGAACGCGGTGCGGTACGGATCATATTCCAACGCCTCAACCCGTGCCGGAATATTAAGCTTTTCCATTTTGAAATCAACCATACGATACTGCTTCCGGTTGCCGCCCCCCTGATGACGCATGGTAATCCGCCCATGATGATTGCGCCCCGCAGAATCGTGGAGTTTTTTTGTGAGCCGCTTCCAAGGCTTCGAAACGGTGAGCGTCCGGTAGTCGGTGCCCTGCATATGACGCCGCGAGGCGCTCGTAGGTTTATAGATCTTTATCATGGTTATTTAAGCTCTATTTTTTGGCCGTTTTTCAGCGTGACGAGGGCTTTCTTCGTAATCTTTCCTTCGTGCCAGCGTCCGCGAAAATATCGCATCGCGCCGTGGGTGCGCACGATGTTCACGCGCCCTACCTTCACTTTGTAACGCCGTTCCACCTCTTCCTTTACCAACGTCTTGTTCGCTTCGTCACGCACCAAAAACGCGTAGGTGCCGGACGGTTCTCCGCGACTCGCTTTCTCGCTCACATGAGGCGCAATGAGCACGCGCACCACATCGTGAGAATTCGCGGCTTTCGCTTCGGACGCGATAGAAACCGGCGCCACGTCTTTCTTCGGTGCCGCTTCCTTTTTCGGTTTGGTTGTCTTGGAAAAGATTCCCATGGTGTTATGCAAGACGCTTTTTCAAAACTTCCAATGCCTTCGCTTCAATGAAAAGGGTTCGGTGAGCCGCACACACATACGTGTGGAGATCCGCCGCGGTGATGGTGTCGACCTTCGGCACGTTACGGCTTGCCCGTGCAAGCGCGCGGTCCGTTTTCGCCGAAACAAAAAGCGCGGAACGCGTCCCGAATTTCTTGAGAACCGCCGCCGCTTCCTTCGTTTTCGCCGCCGGGAGTGAGAACGAATCCACTACGGCAATTTCGCCGTCTTTCAACTTCTTTGAGAGCACGGAGCGAAGCGCCGCCCGTTTCATCCCCTCATTCACTTTTTTGGAAAAGTCACGTGCCGTAAGCGGACCATGGGTCACGCCGCCGCCGCGCCAGATGGGAGAACGGGTGGACCCGTGTCTCGCGCGCCCCGTGTGCTTTTGTTTCCATGGCTTTTTTCCTCCACCGGAAACCTCACTGCGCCCCTTGGCGTGCGCCACCGTGTTCCGGGTGTTCGCGAGAAATGCGGTCACCACCTGGTGCACCGCTCGTGGCGCCCATGCCGCGCCAAACACGCGTGTCGGGAGTTCAACGGTCCCCACTTTTTCGTGTTTCAAATTCAATATGTCCGCGGTAAGCGCCATGGTTCGTTACTCTTTTACCACCATCTCCACCTTTCTTCCTTTCGGGCCCGGCACTGCGCCGCGCACGAAAACCAATTGTTCATCTTTTTTTACTTCCACTATCTTCAAATTTCTTACGGTAACCCGCGCATTCCCCATGTGACCCGCCATCTTCCGTCCGGGAAGCACACGCTGAGGTGCGGTAGGACCCAAAGAACCGGGAGCGCGAAGGCGATCTTTTTGACCGTGCGTCTTCGGTCCCCCATGGAACCCGTGCCTCTTTACGACTCCCTGAAAACCTTTTCCACGACTCGTGCCGGCCACCGCCACTATCGCTCCTTCCGCAAGCGCGTCGCATGCCGCCGCGTCTGAAACTTTAAGAACCGTGACTGGTACCGCCTCGTCACCTTTCCAAATCGTCGTCATATTTATCTTTGTTGCCGCGATGTTCGTCATAGGAAAAACACCCGCTTTAGGCGGGGTGTTTCGGTGTTTCACGAGTGCCTCCTAAAGCCCGATAATCCTAACCAAAATGGGCCAAAGCGTCAACCCCCACACCTATCGAGGAGTAAAAAAATTCTGCGCCTCTGGCGCACTCCTCGGTAGGTGCGGGGGCAATCACCCCTTGCTTCAAACAAAAAGCCGCCTTTCGGCGGCCTTTTGTTTATCCCATTTTTATCTCCACATCCACTCCCGCAGGAAGGTTCAGATCGGAAAGGGATTCCACAGTTTTCGGATTCGGATTCATGATGTCCAAGAGACGCTTGTGTACGCGGAGTTCGAACGCTTCGCGCGATTTCTTGTGCACGAAGGTCGAGCGGTTCACGGTGTACTTTTTGAACTCCGTGGGGAGTGGCGTGGGTCCTACCACTTCGCCGCCCTGCCGCCGGATCGCTTCAATGATCTGGCGAACCGAATTATCGATGAGCTTCGCGTCATACGACTTCACACGAAGGCGAATACGCTCCTTGTGAAGTTCAACGTCTTTCTTGGCCATTGTGATTACTTAAGGATCTTCGTGACCGCACCGGCACCCACCGTCTTACCGCCTTCACGGATTGCGAAGCGCTGCTTTTCTTCGAGCGCGACGGGCGCGATGAGTTTCACCGAGATAGATACGGTGTCGCCCGGCATTACCATCTCAACGCCCGCGGGAAGGATGACCTCACCGGTGACGTCCGTGGTACGAATGTAGAACTGCGGCTTGTAACCCTTGAAGAATGGGGTGTGACGGCCTCCCTCTTCTTTGGAGAGCACGTATACTTCCGCTTCAAATTCAGTGTGGGGCGTAACCGAACCGGGCTTTGCAATGACCTGTCCGCGCTCCACGTCTTCCTTCTTCAAACCACGGAGGAGGATACCGACGTTGTCGCCGGCCTGCGCCTCGTCCAAAGTTTTCTGGAACATTTCGATGCCCGTTACCACCGTTTTTTGGGTGGGGCGAATACCGATGATTTCCACTTCGTCGTTCACTTTAAGCACCCCACGTTCCGCACGGCCCGTGCAAACGGTGCCACGGCCTTCGATGGAGAAAATGTCCTCGATAGGCATAAGGAACGGTTTATCCTTCTCGCGCACCGGTTCCGGCACGAACTCGTCGAGCGCTTTTACGAGCTCAAGGATCGGCTTCGCCGCTTCGTCGTCCGCCGACTTTGCCTCAAGCGCCTTCAGGGCCGACCCGCGAATAATGGGGGTCGTGTCGCCCGGGAACTGGTATTTCTTCAAGAGTTCGCGCACCTCGGATTCCACGAGGTCCACAAGCTCCTTGTCGTCCACCATGTCCACTTTGTTCAAGAAGACCACGATGGCCGGCACGCCTACCTGACGAGCAAGCAGGATGTGCTCACGCGTCTGCGGCATCGGACCGTCGGCGGCGGATACCACAAGCACGGCGCCATCCATTTGGGCGGCACCCGTAATCATGTTTTTGATGTAGTCCGCGTGACCAGGCGCGTCGATGTGCGCGTAGTGGCGCTTCTCGGATTCATATTCCGAGTGGTGAAGAGCGATGGTGATACCACGCGCTTTTTCTTCCGGCGCGTTGTCTATCTGATCCACCTTCTCCTCTTTCTTCGTCAGACCTTTCATGAAGAGCACGTGCGTCATCGCCGCGGTAAGAGTGGTCTTGCCGTGGTCAACGTGCCCGATGGTCCCCACGTTCACGTGGGGCTTCGTTCGTTCAAACTTTGCTTTCTCTGCCATACTGTTTTCTTACGAGAAAATATTTACCTCCTTTTCGACTTTAAGGAGGCCATCAATTGGCCTAGATATACTCGCGTATCCCACAAATAGTGTCAACCCCCTTATTCCAGACCCTCAAGAAGACTGTCGAGCTCATCTTCCAACCCGGTGTCGTCCAAAAGATCATTCAACTCTTCCACTTCATCGTCATCATCCGCATCCACATCGTCGATATCCATATCCTCCATATTGTCCTCATCGATATCCTCGAATAAGTCGTCGAACTCGTCGCCGAAAATATCGTCCAGCTTCTCAAGCTGTTTTTTGGACGCTTCAAGTGCACGCTCAATGCCCTGCTTCGCGGACTCGGACACTTTCTCCAAATTACGCTCAAGTACTTTGAGGTGTTTCGTCGCTGTCTCTTCGACTTCCCGTTTCAACTCGTCCGCCACAACATCTCCTTCTGCTTTCAGCTCCTCCGCTTTTGTGAGTGCGCGTTCCAGTTGATTCTCGTACTTTTCGAGCGTCCGTTCCGCTATTTGCTCATACTTCGCCTGAGTTCGCTCCGCGGACTCACCCTGAGCCGGTCGAAGGGCCTTCTCCAGCATCTTCTCGTACTCCGCGAGACGTACCTCGGCTAGGTGAAGGTATTGCTCCGCTTTCTTTTCCGCGTTGAACGTGAAGAAAAGTTGGACACCCTCGCGCCAGGATTTCAAAAAGTAGAATGGACTATCGGGGAGGGCGCCGGGATCGGGAAGTGCGAAGGCCTCCCCTTGGGCGCCGACCACTGCAGGGAACACTAACACGCACGCAATCCCGAACACAAGAAAATGCTTCATATCGGTATTATACCAAAAAATAAGCGCCGCCTTAGTTCAAGGCGGCGCAGGATGTTCGCTGCTCTTCCGCGAGACCGCTCAAAATTTTGAGATTTAGTTCAATGGCGCGGTCGCGGATTTTCTCAAAAAATCCATTCGCCGCCTTCCAAAGCGCGGGATCGCGCGAGAGAGCAACCATATGCCTTCTTTCCCATCGGACCCTGCGTGAGCGGCACACCACACCACGGAGCGTTACGAAGAGGATGGCGCGGGCACTTGGCGCGCGGATAGTGATAAAAATATTCATCCGCCTTGTCATAAGGGCGGTCGTCACCTTCCGCGTCTTTTCATTTTCCCGCTCGAGATCGCAATCCCACGCGAGCATTCCTGCAGCATCCGCCTGCGCGAGAAGTTGGAAAGCACGCGTTGCCGTTTTTGCGCGGTGAAGGCGCACAGACCAATGCCTGCGCGATATTGCATCTTCCATTACTGACCTCCTTTCTGTTCTTGAGTTGGAGAAAAACTTCGAAGCAGCTGAAAAATAAAATAGCACCCGCGTGCTGTTTTGACAATACCCGCGTCGTTACTTTTTCGTTCTCCCTTCAATCACCGCAGTCGCCACATTCCCCGGCACTTCATCGTAGTGACTGAATTCCATGGTGAATGACCCGCGTCCTTGCGTCATAGACCGCAAGTTCGTTACGTACCCGAACATCTCAGCGAGCGGCACATCCGCATCCACCACGCGCGCCATACCGCGCTCCCCCATCGCCGTGATTTTTGCCCGGCGCGAGGAAAGGTCGCCGGTCACGTCGCCCAAGAATTGGTCAGGCGCGATAACTTGCACCTTCATGATGGGTTCAAGGAGCACCGTCTTCGCCTGCTTCGCCGCTTCCTGAAGCGCCATGGATGCCGCAATCTTGAACGCAAATTCCGAGGAGTCCACGTCGTGGTACGAACCATCGTAGAGCGTCACCTTCAAGTCAGTCATTGGGTACCCAGCGAGCACACCCTTCGCGATGGCCTCTTCCAATCCTTTCTCCACCGGCGCGATGAATTCCTGCGGGATGGCACCACCCTTGATCTCATCCACAAACTCATAACCCTTACCACGTTCCATCGGCTCAATTTTTATCTTCACATGACCGTATTGACCCTTACCGCCCGACTGGCGAATATATTTCCCTTCCGCATCCGCCTTGCCTTTGATGGTTTCTTTGTACGCCACCTGCGGCCGACCGACATTCGCTTCCACATTGAATTCCCGCTTCATGCGGTCCACGATGATTTCCAAGTGGAGCTCGCCCATACCGGCAATAAGCGTTTCCCCGGTGTCCGCATCTCCCGACACGCGGAACGTCGGGTCCTCTTCCGCAAGACGGTGAAGTGCGATACCCATTTTTTCCTGGTCGGCTTTCGTCTTCGGCTCAATGCGGATAGTAATAACCGGTTCGGGGAACGTGATTTTTTCCAGAATAATCGGCTTTGCGGGATCCACGAGTGAATCGCCGGTCGTGGTGTTCTTAAGTCCTACGATGGCGCCCAAATCTCCCGCGTAAATTTCTTCCACTTCTTCACGGTGGTTCGCGTGCATCCGCATAATACGGCCCACGCGCTCCTGTTCATTTTTCACCGAATTCAAAATGTAGCTTCCGCGCTTCATCACTCCCGAATAAATGCGGAAATAAGTCAAAGAACCGACGAACGGGTCCGCCGCGATTTTGAACGCGAGCGCCGCTAGAGGTTCATCGTCGGAAGGTTTTCGCTCCTCCTCGGCGTGCGTTTCGGGGTTTATGCCCTTCACTGGCGGCACATCCAGTGGCGACGGAAGATAATCCACCACCGCATCCAACACCAACTGCACCCCTTTATTCTTGAGCGCCGAGCCGCAGAGCACGGGCACCAAGCGTACTTTCAAAGTCGCCGCACGGAGCGCCTTCTTCAATTCTTCAAGCGTCGGCTCTTTTCCTTCGAGATATGAGTGGAGCAATTTGTCGTCGGTTTCCGCGATGCGCTCGATGAGATCATGGCGGTATTTCTCCACCTTTTCCTTCATGTCTTCGGGAATTTCGCCCTTCACTATCTTTTCACCGCGCTCTCCCTCAAAGCGATATGCGGCGCGAGTCAAAAGATCCACCACTCCCTCGAATGTCCCTTCAATGCCGATGGGGAGCTGAAGAATCGCAAGATTCGTGGTGAGTCGTTCTCTGATGGATTGAATATCATGGTCGAAGTTCGCTCCCATCCGGTCCAATTTATTGATGAAGCACAGACGCGGCACATGGTACTCGTCCGCATAACGCCAGTTGGTCTCCGACTGCGGTTCTACGCCCGCAACTCCGTCGAACACGACGACCGCACCGTCGAGCACGCGAAGCGAGCGCTTCACCTCCACGGTGAAGTCGATGTGACCCGGAGTATCAATAAGATTGAAACGGTGTTCCTTCGATTTATCGCCTGCCGCGTACGTCGGCGTCCAGAAACAGGTCGTCGCCGCCGACGTGATAGTGATACCGCGTTCGCGCTCCTGCTCCATCCAGTCCATCACCGTATCGCCTTCGTGCACCTCGCCGATCTTGTGGGAAACGCCGGTATAAAAAAGTACCCGCTCCGAAACGGTGGTTTTCCCCGCGTCAATGTGCGCGATGATACCGAAATCACGCACCCGCTCCATTGGATACTGTCGTGCCATATGAGATTACCGGCGAAGCAAACTTGCGAATGCGCGGTTCGCTTCCGCCATGCGGTGCATGTCCTGCTTCTTTTTGATCGCGGTCCCTTCATTCTTTGCGGCGAGCATGAGCTCTTCCGCGAGACGGTCCGCCATCGGCTTCCCTTTCTTCGCGCGCGCCGCGGCGATAATCCAATGGGTCGCAAGATAGAATTTTCGCTCCGGCCGCACTTCCTGCGGAATCTGATAGTTCGCACCACCGACACGCCGCGACACCACTTCCACAAGTGGAGTTGCATTCTCCATCGCGCGCTCAAACACTTTCACCGGGTCTTCTTTTGTTTCCTCCTTCACCTTCGCAAACGCATTGTATACGATCTCTTCCGCCACTGATTTCTTTCCGTCTTCCATCACATAGTTCACAAAACGACCGATGTCCGTCCGGTCATAGGATGGGTCGACGCTAAGAGTGGGGCGCTTGAAGTTCTTCCTTCTCATACTTTATTTTGCCGCTTTGGCCACCTTTGCCCCATATTTCGAGCGCTGCTGTTTGCGCGCTGTCACGCCCTGCGTATCGAGTACCCCACGCACAATGTGATAACGGACACCGGGAAGGTCCTTCACACGGCCTCCGCGGATCATAACGACCGAGTGTTCCTGAAGATTGTGGCCCTCTCCCGGAATGTACGCCGTAACTTCCATGCCATTCGTAAGGCGAACGCGCGCGACCTTCCGGAGCGCGGAGTTCGGTTTTTTCGGCGTGGTGGTAAACACCTTCACGCATACTCCCCGCTTGAAAGGCGAGGGCGAGTTCACCGGGCGATTCTTAAGATAATTGAAATAATAACCAAGCGCCGGGGTTTTATCCTTCCCGGACGATTTGGAGCGTCCTTTTTTGATGAGTTGATTGACTGTGGGCATCAAAAAATGCGTGCTTCCACGCGTGGGAAAGTATATAAGGGAAGCTAAAATCGGTCAATACTTCGCACTTTTTCCGCTCAGTATTGATGGCGAATATTTTGAACCATCAACTAGACGCCCAAGAAGAAGGAGACAATGCGAAGCACCACCGGCACGATAACCTGGATACCGAAGAAAATGAAAAAAAGGAGAATAAAGAACCCGTATCGCTCGAGAAATATGCGGAATTCATGGGTGGAGTCGGGAAGAAGCCAAAAAAGCACCTTGGAGCCGTCGAGGGGCGGGATAGGTACAAGATTAAAGACAGCAAGAAAAACGTTCACGATGACTATCTGCGCCAAAAGCGCAGGAAATAGTTCGTTCACCACTGCAGTTTCTCCCGGTCCCGGAGAAAAAAATTGGAAAAGAAGGCCGAACACAAGCGCGAGCGCGAGATTAGATACTGGCCCGGCGGCAGCGACCAACGCGCCATCACGCGCCGGATGTCGAAGATTCCTCGGGTCATATGGTACCGGTTTCGCCCACCCGAAAATAACACCGCCGGGGAGAAGAGAAAGGAGAAGCGGAAGAATAACCGATCCGAAAGGATCCAAATGCTTCAATGGATTCAACGTAAGCCGCCCCGCAAGCCGCGCGGTCGGGTCACCAAGTTTCTCGGCCACCACGCCGTGCGAAACTTCGTGGATGACCACAGAAAACACGAGCACGATAACAGAAAACACGATTTCCATACGTCCATCATATATTAACGGACCATTATTGACACCTCGCGCACACCTCGCTATTCTTCCCATTACTATGCGCGAATGTGCTCGGTGCGGAAAATCGTATAAAGGAGGTGGCACTCGAAAGCTTCTTCGCGGCCACTATAACCCGACCACGTACGGGCAGAAGAAGGCCAACCTTCAGTGGACGCGTTCTTATATTTCCGGCAAACGAGTGCTCCTCTGCACTCGGTGCTTGCGCACCATCACGCGGAAGCCGGCGAGGAAGAAAGCAGTAAAAAAATAAAGGAGCGCATCGGCGCTCCTTTTTTGTTTCTCCCCATTCGCCTCATGTATCCAAGAATCCGAGGCGCACCAACAACTTCCTCCTTTTTTTCCTTAACGATTTTAGAACTGCTTCCAGTGGCTCTTCGGGAAGGAGCGGCCAACGAAAGAGAACATCGAAAATCTTTCCCTTCCCACGAAGCGTCCGCTCCTTTTTTGCGGGCGGGTTATCGCGTTCTTCCATATTCCCTCCTGTGGGTAGTGGTGATGTAAATTGCTCACTCTACCCTACTATCTCCCCATTGCGAACACAAGAAGCGATGAGGTAGGATGGAAACAGGAAAATGTGTTGGGCCGTATGCTTCGCATGCGTCCCGCTCATTCAGAAAGAATGATTGCGTAAATCATTTCGGGCCGTATGCTTCGCATGCGTCCCGCTCACTTCGCAAAAATATACTTTTAGCATATTTTCGCTCCGTTCACGGGCCGTAGTATACCGGCAGTACGCATGCATGGGGTGCATGTAGACCGGGTTCAATTCCCGGCGGCCCGACAAAACAAACTGACAAACGCAGGTGAGGAAGTACTGAGGCCAACAGGCCGAACGTACAAAAAATCGCGTGCTGCGCACGTGATTTTTAACAGGAAGTTCTACCTCATGATTCCCGGCTTCTGATCTACGTGGGTTTCCGCAGTCCCTCCCCACAGGTCGGGACGATTAAGAATCCCATTTCAAATTTATTTGATCCGGAATCTAAAAGCAGGACTTCCTACCACCATTATACTCCCGCCGAAACCGACCAAAGTGGATAAGTATTTGACAGCTATTCCAAAATTCCGTCTAAGTTGACGTCATAGAGGATGGCGTCGCCGACAAGACGGTAGCTCAAGAGCTCCTCCGGCTTGAACCAAAGCAAAATTTCCTTCTCCGCCTCCTCCGCGGACCCCGACGCATGCACAATGTTGCGTGTTGCACGGTTGTCCTCGTCCGAAACCTCATACGAATCGACGGTAAAATCCCCGCGGATGGTGCCGACATCCGACGTAAGCGGCTCGGTGCCTCCCGTTATCTTTCTCACTACTCCCACCGCATGCATCCCTTGCCACACCATCGCAACCACCGGCCCTGAAGTCATAAATTTCCTTAATTTCCCCAAAGTGATATCTCCGACCTTCTCAGGATCGTCGGAGGGCGGTGTTAATCCTTTTTTGAGATACGAATCGATGGTTTTCTGTCCAGATTTTCTCTTCCACTCCGGATCAACAAGATAGTGTTTTTCAGCCAGCGCCTCATCCACAATCACCATTTTGAGCCCTACGAGCTTCAGCCCCGTGCGTTCATACCGTTGAATAACTTCTCCAATGAGTCCGCGCTGCACGCCGTCGGGTTTGATGATGACCAGCGTTCGTTCTTTTTTGTTTGCCATGATTATTTTTATCTCTTTTTCTTTTTTATCTCCAATCCAAGTTCTTCCAACTGTTCTTTTTCCACCTCCGACGGAGAATCCATCATCGGGTCACGTCCATCGCCGGTTTTCGGAAACGCGATGACTTCACGGATGTTCGGTTCATTCTCAAGGAGCATCACCACACGATCCAATCCCCACGCGATACCGCCATGCGGCGGCGCGCCGAGCGAAAGTGCTTCAAGCATGTGACCGAAGTTCGCTTTGATACGTTCCGCGGTAAAACCGAGAATATTAAACACTGCCTCCAGCGCGCGCGACTCGTGATTCCGAATGCTCCCTCCGCCGATCTCCCACCCGTTCAAAACCACATCGTACTGCGACGTGAGAATGTCGCCGACATTTTTTCCCGCAAGCAGGTCGGCCATGAATTCGGGTTTGGGTGCGGAAAACGGATTGTGCGTGAAGGTCCAAACCTCCTTAGAAGTTTGTGGTGAGTCTGTCGAAGGGCTCATCCCTCGACTTCGCTCGGGACGAACGGGTGGAACCCGTTCGAAAAAGGGAAAGTCTATTATC
Organism: Candidatus Microgenomatus sp.; assembly: GCA_020724805.1. Classification (GTDB taxonomy): domain Bacteria; phylum Patescibacteriota; class Minisyncoccia; order UBA6257; family GWB1-50-10; genus DYGI01. The sequence goes on along the minus strand of DYGI01000001.1, from coordinate 315,373 downwards.
CACGCGAATGCGAGAAGGTTAGGATCGTTCTTATCCGCACGGAGATCGGGCCGATCCGTGCCGTATTTTTTCACCACGTCAGTATACGAGAGACGCGGAAATGGTTTTTCTTGAATGCGCTTTCCGGGATAAAGTGTCTCGACGAGCGCGATAAGCAGTTCTTCATTGAGCGCCATGACGTCTTCGCGCGCCACGAAACTCATCTCGAGGTCCAACTGTGTGAACTCGGGTTGGCGGTCGCCGCGCGTGTCTTCATCGCGAAAACATCGAGCGATTTGAAAATATCGCTCAAGCCCCGCGACCATAAGCAATTGTTTGTACTGCTGAGGCGCCTGCGGGAGCGCATAAAACTTCCCGTGATAGAGACGAGAAGGCACGAGGTAGTCGCGCGCGCCTTCCGGCGTGGATTTCGTAAGAATCGGCGTTTCCACCTCGGTAAAATCTCTCTCGGCAAGGAAATTCCTTATGAATTGCGTGGCTTTTGAGCGATTGCGAAGGTTTTTTTGAAGCCGCGCGCGACGCAGGTCCACATAGCGGTATTGCATGCGAACCTCCTCATTCACGTCATATCCGTCTCCCTCCAATGGCACTGGAAGTCCCTCCCCTGCACGCCGGTTAAGGAACGAAAATGCGCTCGCCTGCACCTCGTAGTGCCCCAAATGATTCGGAAGTTTTTCATTCACCATACCCTCGGGACGCGCTTTCACGCTTCCACGAAGTTCAATGACGTCCTCGTTTCGAATATCACCCGCATGCTCCACCGCATCCTTCAACACCACCTGCGCAATGCCAGTGCGGTCCCGAAGGTCGATGAATATGAGTTTGCCGTGGTCGCGCCTCGTATCGACCCACCCCTTCAATATGATTTCCTCCCCTTCTTTCGTGGGAATATCCCGTATGAGCGTCCGTTCCATATGATGTGATGATATCACCTCTCTTTTTGTTCGGCAAAAACCCGCAACGCACGGTCCGCAACGCGAACCGTGACCGTGCCATCACGGTCGGTGCGATATACGCGTGCACCGCTCGATGTGAGCCGCGAGAGCGCCTCGGAGGTCGGATGGCCATATGAATTTTCCCCCACTCCTATGGTGGCAAGCGTTGGCCGGACCGCCGCGAGAAATTCGGCCGCGGATGAAAACTTTGAACCGTGGTGCGAAACCTTCAAAACATCGTATGGCGCCGTAAGCGCTGGTACGAGCGCTCGTTCAACATCAACGCTGATATCCCCCGTAAAAAGGAATCGCGCTCCATTCGTTTCGAATGTGAGCACTATACTAGTATCGTTTTTTGCGTTCGATTCGGCACGCGCATTGTCGGGAGAAAGTATCGAAAAAATATGCGAACCGTACCGTATGCGATCTCCTTCTCTTAAAACCACGCGGCGAATATTTTTTTCCGCAATGAGCCGCTCAAGCATTTCGTACGCCTCGATTTCCTTCTTCACTCCCGCATCGGCGAATACTTTTACTTCGTAGCGCTCGAGGAGCGGAATAAAGCCGCCATAGTGGTCCAGTTCGGGATGTGTGAGAATAACAAGCTCTATCGTGCGATCGTGCGCAGGCATCATTTCCCCAAGCTCTCCGACAAGTTTCCCGTTTGGGGGACCACCGTCGATAAGAATTTGTACGTCATTCTCAAGCGCAATGAGCGCCGCATCTCCCTGACCTACATCAAGAAACGACACGGAGATATCGGATGAGGAACCCGCGCCAAGCGCGCGGAAAAGCCATACATTGAGAACCGCGAGAAGCGCGAATAAAAGAAATATAAAACGTTTACGCATACCGTGGTGTATTTGTTCTTTGTTTGGCGAGATATATCACCAACACAAGTACGCCGTAATAACACGTCACGGCGAGCGCAGAGAGCGCGGCGCCAATAGGAAACGCAAGCGCCGCGAATAGTTCTATCATGAACGTTTGAAATTTAAGGAAGATAAATGCAAAAAACGCGACTATCTGTGCGAGAAATATTGAAACGAACGAAAGCGCCGCGAGTATAAATCCAAGTCCCATGGTAAGCGGAACAACCTCCAAAATCAGCACATTGGCCGCAAGCGAAGAAATGCTCACACTCCCAAATGTGTGAATCAGGAGTGGGGCAACCGCACATTGGGCCGCGGCGGTCGTGGTGAGATTCTCGCGCCACGAGAAAATTTCGCTTTTATTTTCCCACCCAAGAATCCGATCAAATGCTGGTTTTAGGTATACGATGCCGATAAGCGCAAGGAAGGAAAGTTGGAAACCTAAGTCAAATACAAGCACTTTAGGGTTCACAAACACCATGATAAGCGCCGCGAAAAGTATCGCGTTCCGCACGTCCATGCGCTGTCCCATAAAGCGCGCGAGGAGCGCCACTCCTCCCATCACCGCCGCTCTTACCACGGAAGCTTCCGCGCCGGTCATAAGAACGAACGCGCACACTACCCCTAAAGTCGCAAAAAACGCGAGGCGGCGCGAAAAGAAAGTAAGAAAAAGCGTCATGGCAACCGTAACAACCACCATTATGTTGTAGCCCGAAAGTGCGACGAGATGGGTGGTACCGCTCTCCGCCATCGCGTTGCGAAATTCTTCCGAAAAATCTTCTCGCGCTCCAACCGCAATGCCCGCCATGAGCGCCGCTTCTTTCGCGGGAAGCGTATTGCGAAATGCGCCCACGATTTCCTCGCGAAGCGCATAGAGCACACCACGGAGCGAAAATGTCCCCACTTCATGTGCCACGATATTCGGATATGCGACTATGCCACGCACCCGCTCCTTCGCAAGATATTCTCGGTATGAATCTGAAAGCGGTTTCTCAATCGATCCAGAAAACATCACGCGCGCTCCATAAGAAAACGCCGGATAAGGTGGGAGCTTCGCAAGTACACGAAGTTTGGGGTTTTCAATTTGGAAAATGAGTTCTTGAACGCCTTCGCGCGTGATGGGAAGTGAAACCACTTCTGCATTGAACGTTTTCTCTCCCTCGGGGAGCGGTACACGAGTAAAACGCGCATCGTCAACCGTATAATAAAATGCTCCCACCGGCATAAAAAACAAAAGAGCGGCTACCATGAGCCACCCGTTTTGGTTCCAGCGAGTAAATTTCCACCCCCGCCCATGCCGCCATCGCGCGAGAAGCGCCATCGCGATTCCGCCCAGTACCCACGGCCACATCGATAACCCCATGCTCGCCGCAAGCACCCCAAGAAGAAAGAAAAGAGCTCCAAGGAAAAACACGTCGTGTGCCCGCATTTCCCAATTATACAATCACTCCGCCACCCAACATTTCACCTCTTTCCGTGTAAAACACCGCGGATTGGCCAGGGGCGACAAATTTCTGTCGCTCGGTGAATGTAAGCGTGTAGTGCTTTTCATCGCGCGAAAGCGTCGCTGGTGAAAGCGGCTGCCGATAGCGAACACGCGCAAAGACCATGAGCGGCTTTGAAAGCGCAACCGGACGAATGAAATTCATGTCTGTAAGCACAAGTTTTCCCCGATAGAGCGCAGGGTGTTCTGCGCCTTCCGCAACTATCACCATATTCGTCGCCACGTCCTTTTTCACCACATAGTGGCGCTTCGTCGCGCCGCCTTTGGTGGAAACAGCCACGCCAATGTGTCGCTGACCAATGGTGTAGAAATGTGCGCCTTCATGCTCCCCTATCTTTTCTCCCTCAATATTGAACACCGCGCCGCGTTCGTGCGGGAGATATTTCGCGAGGAAATCCATGAGCGACACATCGCCCAAAAAACAGATTCCCTGCGAATCCTTTTTCTCCGCGGTCGGGAGCCCTGCCTTTTTCGCAATCGCACGCACCTCTGATTTCAAAAGATCACCGACCGGGAAAAGAGTACGCGCAAGCTCTTTTTGTGTAAGCGTCCATAAAAAGTACGACTGGTCCTTGTTCGGGTCATTCCCCGCGAAAAGCGTGTATTCGCTTCCTACCTTTTTCACGCGCGCATAATGACCGGTAGCCACATAGTCCGCACCAAGCGCCATCGCTTTCTTAAAAAACAAACCGAACTTTATCTCGCGATTGCACATCACGTCCGGGTTCGGCGTGAGCCCCGCGCGATATCCTTCCACCATATATGCCACCACGCGCTTTTTGTATTCCTCCTCGAAATCAAATACATAGAAAGGAATTCCGATGTGCTCCGCCACGCGGCGCGCATCCTCGGCGTCGCGCTCCGCGCATCCGTCGATGTTGTAGCAACGCATGAAAACGCCCGTGACGTCGTATCCTTTTTTCTTCAACCGCAACGCCGCGACGGAAGAATCGACGCCGCCGGACATCCCCACAAATACCTTTTTATTTGCGCGCACCATCATCGCAATAATACTTGCAAAAACGCATTTCCTTCAATAGAATCTACGAGCAATGCTTTCCTATAACGAACTCAAGGTGGGTACCATTTTCACGCGCGCGGGAGACCCGGACCCTTACAAGGTTCTGGAATACGCGTTCATCCGGATGCAACAGCGCAAGCCGGTGGCACAGCTCAAGATAAAAAACCTCATTTCGGGCAAGGTACTGCCTGTCACCGCACACCAGAACGAGAGTTTCGAAGAAGTGGAAATCGATGTGGTGCCGGTAAATTTCATTTATCACCGGAACGGAGAATATTGGTTCCATGAGAAGGGAAAACCCTCCGCGCGTTTCAAACTTACCGACGATATTATGGGTGATGCCGGACACTTGATAAAAGCCAACACCGAAGTGAAAGCGTATAAATTCGGCGAGAAAGTCATCAATATCGAACTTCCCCCGAAAGTGGACCTCAAGGTCACTGAGGCGCCCCCGGCCGTGAAAGGAGATACCGCGACTGGTGGAACCAAAACGGTAACACTTGAAACGGGAGCTACCGTGAACGTTCCCCTTTTTATCGGTGAAGGAGATGTTGTTCGCATCAACACGGAGTCCGGGGATTATGTGGAGCGCGTAGAAAAGGCATAAAGAAAAAACCGCCCTTCGATAAACTCAGGACGATTTTTTTGTTACTACTTTAATTTGCCGAGTGCGTCGCGGAGGGCGTCTTGCAAACCCTTGATGTCCGGCTCGCCGTCGTCCCACGACGGCTTCTTTGTTTCCTTGGGAAGCGAAGGTTGTAGCTCACTCAACCGAAGTTCATGCTCCTTCTGTTCTTCCGTATCCATTGTCGACGTCGCGCGCTCATCGCGGAGTATGGTAGCACGCCGATTCAACATTCCTCCAGCCGGTTTTTCGGACACGCGCGGTTCCTTCTTTGCGGGTGCGCGCGGTTTTTCTTCGCGTGGCGCCGCAGAGGGGCGTGGCACCGGAATGCCGCTACGCCCGCCAAATTCTATGCCAAGCTTCGCGAGATCGCTCATGTGACCCGCTTCTTCACGCACCGAAGGCGCGCGCGGTACCCGTACCGGCGCCAATTCGCCCGCCTTAATTTTTTTAAGACAATCCTGGCAATACACGGGCCTCCCCGGAAGCGGTTTAAAGGGAACGGTGGTGTTCTTTCCGCACGAAGAACACGTGGTCTCGAATTTTCCTTCTCCGCTTGGCGCCGAAGCTACGTGGCCCTCATTCCCGGAAACCGAGGTGCCTCCCCCCATAATGCCGCCCGCCCACCGCGATATTTCATCCTCCACAATATAGCGGGGTTTTGCATAACGCTTACGCGACTCTTCTGTCACCTCTACCTCCATGCGTGCCGACGACTCAACTCGAAAAGGAGGAAGCGTGCGCGCCGAGAACGGCCGAGAGGTCACTCCATCCACCATAAGTTTTATGTAGATGGTGTAATTCGGAAGATTTACTATGTCCTCCTGCGTAAGTTCCGGCGTGAATTCCTGTTCCAAAAATTCCGCGTCCGCCGCCCCCACGCGAAATACCACCATCGTTCCCACGTTGCCGAATACGGCGTCGCGAACTTTGGTCGAAACGTCCGTCACGAGTTGACCGATATATTGATGCGCCAAAATGAGGTTCAAACGATATTTTCGCGCTTCGGAAAGGATGCTCGCGAACGAATCGGTCGCAAAGTTTTGAAATTCATCCACATAGAGATAGAAATCCACGCGCTCATCCTCAGGAATGCGCACCCGTTCCATTGCCGCGAGCTGGATCTTCGTAATGAGCATGGCGCCCAAGAGCGCCGAATTATCCTCACCAATGCGCCCCTTCGACACATTCACGAGGAATATCTTCCCCTCGTTCATTATTTTGAAAATGTCGATGGTGCTCTGCGGCTGCCCAACGACATTGCGTATCATTGCGGTCGAGAGAAATTGGCCCACCTTGTTCTGAATAGGCGCGATGGCCTCGTTCCTGAACTGGTCGCGCCACTCCTCATATTCATTCAGCCAAAACGAACGAACCACCGGATCTTTCACGTTCGCAAGAATCTGCTGACGATATTCCTTGTCGACAAGGATGCGGCTGATGCCGAGGAGCGTGCTTCCCGGCGTATCGAGAAGCGCCAACACCGCGTTGTTCAGGATGTATTCCATACGGGCGGACCATGTGCCCGCCCATATTTTCGTGAAAATGCCCATGAGCCCCGACGCTACGAGGTGTTTGTATTTCGGGTCGGGGAGCTCAAGCACGTTGAACCCCATCGGGTGCTCGCTGTCGGCCGGGTTGAAATACACCACGTCTTTTACCCGCTCTCTCGGTATTTTCTGCACAATGCTTTCAATGAGCTCGCCGTGCGGGTCCACCACACACACACCCTCACCGTTCGCGATGTCCTGAATGATAAGGTTGTGAAGCATCGCGCTTTTGCCCGTCCCGGTCTTTCCGATGACGTACATATGCTGCCGTCGATCGGCGCGTTTGATGCCAAAAAGTCTATTTTGATTTCGAAAGTCAACGCGGCCAAAGTACGCCACGTTCTTTTCCGGAGCGTCTTCCATTGCTCTCATTATACCTTTATGCCGCTTCAAGTGTCGCGCGAATGCGGCGAACACCGGCGCCAACCGCCTCTTCTTTTGCTATCTTCACACGTCCGATCTCACCCGTATGGGTGACGTGCGGACCCCCACAGAATTCTTTGCTCCATGCGTTCTCAAGAGAGCGCCCCACGAAGTAGACCTTCACGCGATCGGGGTATTTTTCCTTGAAGAAATAGAGCGCGCCGGTCTTTTCCGCTTCTTCCTTCGGCATCTCCTTGAATTGCACGGGGAGGTCCTCTTTTATTTTTTCGTTCACCAACTCCTCCACCTGTCGCAATTCCTCTTTCTCCACTTTCCGCGGGAACGAAAAGTCAAAACGAGTGCGCTCGGGTGTGATATCGGACCCTCTCTGTGAGACCTCAGACCCCAGCACTTCGCGAAGCGCACGCTGAAGAAGGTGAGTTGCGGTGTGGAGCCGCGTTACTTTTTTGAGCTCTTCTTCACTCCCCGCCTTCAACTCGCCCGTGTCCAAAATCAGTCCATGACCACCGAATTTCTTCACCGCACCGGCGCGAGATATTTCCTGATGCTTTTCGAACTCTTTATCAAACTCCTCGCGCGCAAGTTTCGACGCTTTTGTACCGCCCAATTCTTTCAGGACCTCGTACGGGAGCCCGCAGCTTTCAAAAAGCATGAACGCGCCCTTCGCATCCAGCGAATCGATCTTCGAAAGCTCACGGAGTCCCACCGAAAGCGTTTTTTCAAATCGTGCGCGCTCGGCATTCCATTCCTCCAATATTATCTCGGCATTGAGCTCCGGATAGAATTTTTCGTAGTGCTCGTTCACCTCGGCAAAAAGATGCGCGGGGTCCACGGGGTTCCCTGCCAAATGGAGGTGGGTCACCAAGCGGCGCATCAAGCGCCGAAGCACGTATCCCGCTTCTTTGTTCGACGGGCGTACCCCATCGGAAAGAAGGAATGCGATGCCGCGCACGTGGTCGGCGAGAATGCGCCGCGTACGCTCGGAAAGATTCCCCGGTAAAAGCTTCATGAGCGGCGCAAACAGATCCGTCTCGAAGATGGTTGGCGTCCGCTGCGATACCATCGCGAGACGCTCGAGTCCCATCCCCGTGTCTACTCCCGGCGTTTTGAGCTTTGTCAGTTTCATCGCCGGATCACGATAGAATTCGTTGAACACGATGTTCCACACCTCCAAGCTCTTTCCCTCGGCACTCTTCACATAAATCTCGGTGGTAGGGCCACACGGGCCTTCGCTCCCGGTAGGACCCCAAAAGACATCCACGCCCTCCGCGCGAATATCCTTCACACCAATCTTCTCCCAAATGGCGCGCGATTCGTCGTCGCGCGGCACCCCCTTGCGCCAATCTCCCTCGCGTACCTGCTCGGGATCAAACACCGAAACATAATCTATCGGGAGACCCATCACCTTCGTGATGAACTCATATCCGTACTTGATTGCCTCTTCCTTGAAATAGCCGCCAAACGAGAAATTCCCGAGCATTTCAAAGAATGTGAGGTGCGACTCATCTCCCACTTCGTCAATGTCGGAAGTGCGAAAACTCTTCTGCACCGATGCGGTGCTCTTCGCGCCGAAATCCTTCATCGCATCAAGCTCCCCGGTATAGTACCGCTTGAACTGCTGCATCCCCGCAGTGGTCAAAAGCACCGAAGGGTCGTCCGGCACAAGCGATGAAGAACGCACCACCGTGTGGCCGTTCTCTTTGAAATAATCCAGGAATTTTTTTCGAATGTCGCTCCCCGTCATTAATATCCTTCCAGCTTTTTAACCTTGGAATGGCTCCGTATCTTTTCAAGCGCTTTCGCTTCAATCTGCCGGATACGTTCGCGCGTGACGCCGAATATCTTTCCCACCTCTTCCAATGTGTGTGGAATATTATCTTCAAGTCCAAAACGCATGGAGAGAATTTTCCGTTCACGCTCAGTGAGATCCGCGAGAATTTCTTTTATTTGGTCGCGGAGCAGCGCATGCGAAGCGAGTTGATCCGGCGTCATCCCGCGCTCGTCGGGGATAAAGTCCGAAAGCACCGAGTCGTCATCATCGTCACCGATGGGGGTCTCGAGAGAGATAACCTCTTGCGAGATCTTCTGAATGTAATGGACCTTTTCCACGTCAACGCCAAGTTCCGCCGCAATTTCCTCCGGTAACGGTTCGCGGCCCAGTTCCTGCATTAAACGCCGCTTCGTTTGCGTATACTTCGTGATGGTCTCCACCATGTGCACCGGGATACGGATGGTGCGCGAATAGTCGGCTAAGGCGCGCGTCACCGCCTGGCGTATCCACCACGTCGCGTACGTGGAAAATTTAAAACCCTTCCGGTAATCGAATTTATCCACCGCGCGGGAAAGCCCGATGTTCCCCTCCTGCACGAGGTCAAGAATGGAAAGATGGGGCGAGCGATTCACATAACGTTTCGCGATGGAAACCACGAGCCGGAGGTTGGCTTGGATAAGTTTTTGGCGCGCGGTTTCGTCACCCGCCTCGATACGCTTGGCTAATTCCTTTTCCTCTTTTGAGGTAAGCAGGGGCGTCTTTCCGATTTCTTTGAGGTACATCTGCACCGCGTCGGGAAGGGTATCCTCAGCATCGGTCGCACGTCGCAGTTCTTCCAAACTCACTTCATCGCGGTCCTTCTTTCCCACAAGCCCCGTGGGTTCCTGCACTTTGATACCTTCTTTATCGAGCCGGTCATATACCTGCTCCAGGAAACCCAAATAGCGCTCGATGTTCGGGAAATAGTTCAAAACCTCCGCATCGGTGACAAACCCGCGCCCACGACCACGCCGTACGAGTTCATTCAGGTGCACCTCATATTCCTTCACCACCTCGGGAGGTATTCTTTTCGATTTTTTTGCGCTCTTTTTCGCGGGTACGCGTTTCGTGGCATTTTTCCTTTTTCCTCCCGCCCGCTTCACGCGACGTGGTTTCGTTCGCTTCGCTATTTTCTTTTTCTTCGATGTTTTTTTCTTCATGCGCTTTTATGCCGAGAGTATGTGGAGCTCGGAGGCGAGCGACTGGAATTGTTTCATCGCCTCCTCAAGTACTTTTTCATCACCGCGGGTCTCCGCAAGCCGCACATCGCGGCGCGCGCTTTCCTGACGTCGCTTGATGACCGCAATCTTCAACTGGCGAACCAATTCACCGAATTCACGTTCGAGCGCATCCTTTGGGAAACGCGCGGCTATAAAAGATGCTTGCATTTCGAACGCTTGTGCCGACTGGGAAGCCGGTTCTTCAATGGCCCGGCATACGTGGTCCGGAAGCCATTCTTTTATTTCCTTGAGTTTAGCAATTAGCGGGGAATCCGTAAAGCCGACCACCCCGAGACGGTTTGCCACCATTTCGAGCCGTCCTTCCGCAACACGTTCCGGCGGCAAATCCGCCACCACAGGCTCCGGCTTCGCATCCATTGGGAGCGACTCGAGTTCTTCGAGTAATGCGGTTTCCGGAACATGCGAAATTGCGGCAAGTTCGCGCACAGTCGCCATCTGCTCTACGGCGCTCGGGAGTCGCTTCACTTTTGCAAGGAGCGCGCGAAGTATACGCTTCATTCCCGCAGTATCGCGCGTGTGGTCCCCCGAAAAATAGTGACGGAAAAGCATGCGAAACGCGGGCGCTGCGGATTTCACCGCTTCGCGAAGTTTCGCGGGGTCTTTTACCGCAAGCTCCGCGGGGTCCTTCACATCACCGAGGTCCATTGCTTTCACGTGAAAGTCGAACGCGTGGAACATGTCCATCGCGCGCTCCAAGGCGTGAAGTCCCGCCTCATCGTTATCGAACGAAAGCACGACGGAATCCGCGATGCGCCGTAAGCGTTCCAAATGATGGGCGGTGAGCGCGGTTCCTGAAACCGCGACCACATTTTTCACGTCCGCTTGATAGCTCATGAGGAGATCCATTTGGCCCTCCACAAACACCACCTCGCGCGCGGTCGCAATATCACGTTTCGTCGCATGAAGACCGTAGAGTACCCGGGATTTGGAGAAAATCGGGGTTTCGGGACTATTCACATATTTCCCCACCCCCTCTCGGTCGCCCGAAGGGAGAATGCGGCCAGTGAACCCTACCACGCGCCCCACTGAATTCATGAGCGGGAACATCACGCGGTTTTCAAAGCGATCGCGGTGAAGTCCGCCGGCTTTCATCGCGAGCCCCGCGCGCACAATATCCTCCACCGCAAATCCTTTTTTGATCAGATGCAGTGTGAGTGTTTCCCCGCCCGGCGCGAATCCGAGACCGAAAAGTTTTGCGGTTTCCCCTTTCAGGCCACGTGATTTCAAATATTCTTTCGCCTCGGTAGATTCGGTAAGCGCATATTCATAGAATGCACGCGCTTCTTCATGGAGTGTATAGAGCACTCCGAATTCACGTTCGTGCGCAGGGTTCAACGATTGGAGCGTAAGTCCCACTTTGTCCGCGAGGAACTTGAGCGCTTCCGGAAACTCCATGTTTTCGTAACGCATCACGAACGCAATGGTGTCACCTCCCGCACCACACCCGAAACAGTGCCAGGACTTGCGGTCCGGCGACACGATGAACGAGGGTGTTTTTTCGGGATGGAACGGGCAGAGCGCTTTGAAATTCTTTCCCGCGGGTTGAAGCGTAAGATAGCCGCGGATTATATCCACAACATCCAATCGTTCCTTCAGGCGATCTACGTCACGTGTCATTGCTCACAGTGTACCGCCGTACCCGTGCAAAAAACAAACCCGCCCCTCGTAAAGAGGGGCGGATTGGGTAGAGGTTAAATTAACCCCGGTCGTATCCACCACCGAACCCACGGCCACCACCGAAGCCGCCGCGCGAACCACCTTCCTCGCGGGGGCGAGCTTCGTTGACCGTAAGCTTCCGACCGCCGATGTCCTGCCCATTGAATTTCTCAATGGCGGCATCAGCTTCAGCGTCGGACGACATCTCGACAAACCCGAAGCCCTTTGAACGGCCCGAGAACTTGTCGGTGATGACGGTGGCGGACGACACGGTCCCTGCCGCCGAGAACATGTCCTTGAGTTCGGACTCGTTCGTCGAGTAGGGCAGGTTCCCTACATAAAGTCGTTTCGCCATTACTTCTGCCTTCTACGCGGTCGAACCTAAGAGATTCTGCGCGCTTCAAGCAATCTTTTAACTTACTTCTCTCGTTCGACCGCGCACTACTTTGGAGTGCTCATATTACGAGACAACGGGAGCATACCATACCCCAGAGAAAAAAGCAAGGGGCACCCGAAGATGCCCCTTTGTGCGGCGTTATACGGCCGCGATGCGCCGTTCGCGCTTCATGGCCCGCGCACGCGCCGCAAGCGCGCGCGCTTCTTTGTGATACCTCTCCTTCGGGAATCCTTCGAAAAGCTTGATGGGGCCGTCGTTTTCCTGCCAATAGACCAGGAAATCATACGCCTCACCTTTTTTCACGCTCTTCTTGAGCCGAGTGATGAGTGTATAGTCGGTCTTCCATAAATTCTTGGAAGTGCCGTCGGCGCACATCTTACCCAACGCAAAATCCTTGTTGGGGTCGAGCTCCCGAACAATAGCGGCTTGCGTATGGACATCGTCCGAATATAGGTACCAGGTGATAGTTTTCTCGCGTATCATCACACACCTCCTTTCGTCCCGACTTTCGCCGAGGATTCGCGATGGCTCCTCCATCGGAACGGGTTTAGTGGATTGAATTGTGGTGGGGTCTGTATTGACCCTAAACCAAAACAAGCTGCGGAGCAACTTGTTTTGTAAGAATCAACTTATTCCGCTATTTGAGCGCGAATGAAACCGTCACCGTCGCGCTTATTTCCTTCTCTTTTGTGGAAGTGTCGTATGCTCCCCAATCAGCAACATCCAAGGAGTTTGGGGCGAGAATTTGGATAACGCCCGTCTTGGCGGTTTTCAAGGCGCCTACCGTAGCTCCGGTGCCGCTCGCAATTGCCTTCGCGCGTTCGTACGCATCCTTCGTCGCATCCGCAAAAAGTTGCGGACGAAGCTCCGCGAGCTTGGTGTAGAAATATTCCGTCCTCTGATACTCGGGCACCACACCGCGATCCACAAGGTCTTTCGCCTTGGATGCCAACTCTTCGATCTTCGCGATATCCGCGCTTTCCACCCGCACCTCTTGTCTCACGTTGTACCCTGTCACTTCCTGGCTCGGAATATATCCACCGTACTGCGATTCCTTCCCCTCATAGAGGGGGTCGGTGTTAGTAGGAAGAAATGTGATGGCATTCTCCGGAATCCCAAGACCCATAATGAACTCTCGAATAGATTGGTTATCGCGGGCGGAAAGCGAAAGCACTTCCTTCACATTCGCTTTGGTGGCCTGACGGGAAAAACTCGCGGTCCATTTTGCGAGGTCCGCGGTCACTTTCGTTTTTACGGACCCCGTCACGGTAACGGTGTCCACTACTCTCCCCTGCGAAAAAAGCCACCCGTGTGCGGCAAATCCAATGATGAGCGAGAGACCCAGAATCAACGCTCCTACAGTCGATTTATTGGTGTCGTTCATAGCAAATAAAAATGGTCGGCCTTTGAATAACTATACGATCACGGAAAAGAAAAGTAACTCTGGTTTATCCACCCGCCATTTCCAAAAGCGCGTCGCGCGCAGACGGAAGCTCGGTGACGTTTGCTTCGCCGTTCAAATGCTGTTTCCCGCGCTCCAACACTATCTCCGCGCCAAGTTTCTCTTGAAAAATCGGGGCATTGTCGTCGTACGACACAAAAGGGTCGTCGTCTGAGAATATAGCTTTAAAACGTGAGGTGGCCGCTTTCACCTTATCAAAATCCACAGGAGTGGTGAGCCATGGAGCCGCTATTTTCTCTTCATCCTCAGATTCCAAATTTTTCAACATGAACCACGGTGCCACAAACACCACGCCCCCCACACGCGCACCTCGAGGAAGCGTGGCAAGATAGTGGATGATGGTGGGGCACCCGATGCTGTGGCCCACAAAATAGGTTTGCAGGTCGGGCTCTCCCACCGCGCGTGCGAGATAGGGAATCCATTCCTCCATCGTGGGAGTCAACGGATTCGGCATGGAAGGCACGTGAACCTCAAATCCCCTTGCCTCCATTTCTTTTTTAAGCCACGGGAACCATCCTTCGTCGGGGTACCCACCCCATCCGTGCACAATAAATACTCGTTTCATTAATTCACCGCCAAAAGATCCACTTCGAAGATAAGTGTGGAGTTCGGCGGAATGAGGCCGCCTCCCACATCGGCGCTTCCGTAACCGAGTTCAGGCGGAATGGTGAGTTTACGCTTGCCACCCACTTTCATCCCCACCACGCCTTCGTCCCATCCCTTGATGACATATCCGGCGCCGAGCGGGAAGGAGAAGGGCTCGCCCCGGTCAAGCGAACTGTCGAATTTCTTGCCGTCCGTAAGCCACCCCATGTAATGCACCGAGACCGTAGCGCCCGTCACCGCTTCCGCGCCCGTTCCCACCAGCATGTCTTCGACTTTCAAACCGCCCGAAAGCACCCGTACGTTCGAATCGTTCATAAAAAGAAAATATGCCGCGACGAGCACGACAAGCCCGCCGACCGCGTACCACACTGCTTTATTGTTCATAGCTCCATTTTACTCAAACCGCACACTCCTTGCCACCCTATCGATAACGCCATCAATATCGAACGCCTCCCGCTCCCGCTCGCATTCGTCTCTCAAGGGGTCTTCGTAGTTACCACACTGCGAGGCCCGGGAGGTAAGGGTGAGAATGACTACCCTTCCATCCTTCTCGAACGAGTAGGCATACTGCGTGTACATGCTTCCCGCCGCCACACCCACCACTTCCGTCACACAATATATTCTATCGTCCACCATGCGCTCTTCGGTTCTTCCGGCGCGTCCGTCTATTTCTCCTGCCTCTGCGCACACGAGAGGGCCCTCCATCGTCCGTACCTGCGGCGGCCAATCGTACGCATCTATATAAATGGTGAAAAATTTCTCCGGATACCGGAAGGAAATGCCGGTTTCTTCATCGGTCAGAGTCGCCCAATCCTTGTCGGCTTCCGGGGCGGGACACGCCGCAAATTCGCATTTCGGTCCCGTGCGACCCACGTAGGAACCGTCCGGGCACTGCATGGCGTCCAACGTACAAAACGTCGGCTCCTCGCCATCAGGAAGTTCGAACGACACAAAACCCGCGACAATGAGCGCGAGCGTAAACCACATGGTGAATGTTTTAAATTTCTCCATGGCGGAGGAGGTGGGATTCGAACCCACGATGGCTTGCGCCAAACGCGCTTTCCAAGCGCGCGCCATAGGCCTCTAGGCGACTCCTCCATGACCGACTATTAACTTATAACGAACTTTTACCACCGTCCACTCGCGCCGCCGCCGCCCGAGTGGCCACCACCGAAACCGCCAAATCCCCCACCAAATCCTCCGTGTCCGCCGCCGTGGCCTCCGCCAATCCACCATGGAAAATGACCGCTGGCTTTTCCGCGCGCGTACGCGCGCGATACCGCAAAATCAAAGAGGAGTCCGAGCGGCGTGAAAACCACAATCGCCGCAATACCGGCCCATAGAAATCCGGACATGAAACCGATTACAACACCAAAAACGCCGCCGATAACGCCCCCCGCCCACCATGACTTTGACCGCCCGAGAATACTCGCGAGCCACACGGGGATGAACACGAGCGCCCAGAACCAGTTAAAGGTCATCGAGGGCGTCGGCGCGGGCGGAGGTAAATACTCCCCACCGATGGCTTCCACCACCGCGTCCACCGCCTCCATCACTCCCCTTCCGTACGCTCCGCTTTGAAATGCGGGTATCAGAATATTCCGAATGATGACAGCGCTCTCCGTGTCGGTAAGCTCCGGCTCAAGCCCATACCCCACCTCGATCCTCATCTCCCGGTCATCCTGCGCGATAAGAAACAGTATGCCGTTGTCTTCCTTTGCCTTACCGATGCCCCATTCTTTAAAGAGCGTCTCCGCGTAGTCTTCGATGGGATCGCCGGCGAGCGTCGGCACTGTTACTACGGCGAGTTCATTGCCGCTCGATTGCGCGTACGCCGCAAGCTTTGCCTCCAAATCAGTAACCTCGCTCGGCGCAAACATTCCCGCAAAATCGTTCACAAAACCCGTGGGCGCCCCGGGGCTTACATACGCGGAAGCGAAGAGCGGGACTCCAAGGAGCCCCGCAAAAAGAGCAAGCGAGAGAACTTGCTTCATCTTAGAACTCCACCTGCGGCGCCTCTTCCGCACCGTCCGCCGCCTCAAAATATGCACGCTCATCAAAACCGAAGATGTTCGCGACTATATTGCCGGGAAAGCGCTTCACCGCCACGTTCAGTTCGCGCACCGCGTCGTTGAAACGCCGCCGCTCCACCGCTACGCGGTTTTCCGTCCCCGCAAGCTCCACCATAAGGGAATTCACGCTTTCTACCGACCGAAGCTGGGGATAATTTTCCATAATGACGAGGAGTCGCCCCAAAGCGCTTTCCACCTGCGTCGCCGCAGCCGCTTTTTCATCAATCGTCCCCGCGCCCGCGTAGCGCGTGCGCGCCTCGGCAATCGCCCCGAACACCTCCTGCTCCTGCGCCATAATTCCCTTCACCGACTCGACGAGGTTAGGGATGAGGTCGAAGCGCCGCTGGTACGCCGTTTCCACCTGCGCCCATTGCCCGCCCACTGCCTCATTTTTCCCCACAAAACCGTTGTACGCGCTCCATCCATAAAGGAGTGTTACCGCTACAACCACAATCACAATCCACCATTGCTTTTTCATACAAGCATTATAACAAAAATCCCGTCCACGATGCGAATGCATCGGGACGGGACATGAGCTGCTACCCTACCGTCTCTGCCGCAGGTTCGTAGGGAATTCCCTTCGAGGTCCGCGCAAAGAGATATGCGGGAGTGCGGTCGGTACGAGCGATATCCTTCCAGAAGGAATACGCCTTGCAAAGCGCAGCATCCATCTGGAGCGCAACCTGTCGCACCTCGTGATTCACCGAGAACTTGCTCCGTTGCCAGAGCACGAACTCCCACTGCGCGAGATTTCCTCCCGCCTGGAATCCCACCATGTTCCCCAACGAAAGCGGGTACTGGCACGCCTCTTCGGAGAGACCGGCAGTTCGCATGCGCTGATAGAGCATGGCGTTCACCGCATGCACTTCACTGAAACGAACATCAAGCCATGAAGGTGCGGGCTTGTCGTACCGGTAGAATCCGATTTCCGGCGTGAGATACGTGCGGAAATGTGTGCAGAATCCCTGCCGATGGAGATCGCGCCATCCCCGGAAGCTCATCACTCCCCGGAAGAAACCAGAGAAGTATTCGAACTGGTTCGGGAGTTTGTCATACGGCCCACGATCGGAAACGTCCGGCTTCAGCGCATCGATTCCTCCTTTGCGATCCTGGCACGCAAGCGCCATCTTCGCCATAAGACGCGTATGCTCGTCCCCTATCCAGTCGATGATAGCGGGATTCATGAGCCCGGCGCCGTTCCGGAAGTTATTGGTCTCAAGATACGACCAATCCCATCGCTTTGCCGCCGTTACCTCGACGTGTCTCAGAAACTGGTCGCCGCCCACCTTTTTTGATTCCTCCATAATGAGGTTGGCAAGCGCGACATTTTCAGAGGTGTTATCGAGAATGAGATGCCTGATGAGCTCGGGAAAGGCCTCTCCGCTCACCGAAACGCCCAGTGAAGTGAGAGTTGCCGCCGGCAAAAGATTGCCGAGGAGATCGCACGCCTCGCCCTTCACCGCCGCGGCGAGTTCCTTTTCCGGCACGCGCGCGCGATGTAATTCGCTGAAAAACGCCTCAAGTTCACCCTCTTTCATGAGCGCCTGGTAGAGCCCGAGCGCTTCGCGCGTTTCCTTTTCCACGTCTTGGACGAGATCCCGATCAAATTCACCGATCGACAGTTCATTCCAGAACGGGTAAAGATCTGCCTTGTCCATCCGCACGAAGCGGGTGGAGAGCTCAATGTAGCCGGCGCCAGGGCGACCCCATTCCATAGACTTTGCCGCGAGGATAGAAACATCCTCGGCGCCAAACGTGAGCATTGCGCCCCGCGCGATGGAGTTGTGCCCGTACTTGTCCAAGAAAAGCGTCATGAACCAGCGGAATCGCGGCGATGACGCGAGCTTCTCGAAGTATTTCGGGTTCGCCGCGGCATCGATGAAATCTCTGAGCAACTTCTCGTGTTCCACCGAATACCCGACGAATCGATCGAGGGTGACCAACTGATGCTCCCTCACAAACTTCTGCATCCCTTGGACAAGCCCCTTGAGTTCCTCGTCGCTTTCCGGCTCCTTTTCAAACTCCTTCGAGAAACTCAGAAGTATGAGAGGGAGAAGATTGTCGACGAAATGCCCGCGGATACCGCGCTCATTTTCCATTCTCGAATACATCGAGAGGAGCGCCGCCTGCACCGACGGTGGCAAGCCGTAGATGAAGAACACGCGCAGATTCACGTTGGTGAAGAACCGGCGAAGCGCCATTTCTTCAAGTGGAGTGAAGTGGTATCCCACGGGTTGCCGCACCCATTGGTACGGACCCGGCACAACGGTTTTGTCTGACATGCTGCACCTCGTGAGTGATGATTGGTGTGGTATGGTATGGTATTGAACTGTCCCCACCCTAAATCAAACCCCCACACCTACGCAATAGGTGTGGGGGTTAGCGCCTAACGCTTGATACCTGGCGCTTATCAATAATCCATCCCTCCCGGCATTCCGCCCGCGGGCGGAACTTCTTTCTTCGGGATTTCCGAGACTGCCGCACCGATAGTGAGATAGGTAGATGCAACTGAAACCGCGTTCAAGAATGCTGTTTTTGTCACTTTTAGCGGATCAATGATGCCAGCTTTCTTTAAGTCTTCAAGTTCGTTTTTAGCGGCATTGAACCCTTTCCAAAGATCGTCCTTGCCTCTCTTCTTAAGTTCCTCTACTACTTTTTCAACCGATTCTCCACTATTTGCGACAATCGCGGTAAGAGGCGCCTCCAATGCACGTTTAAGAATCACCCGAACTGCGTCAGCGACCGACTTCGCATTTTCCTGAAGCGACACCGTATCATACGTGACATTAAAGAGTGCGATGCCTCCTCCAGGCACAATTCCCTCCTCCATCGCCGCGCGGGTCGCTGCCACGGCATCTTCCACACGTTGCTTCAATTCTTTTTGTGCGGACTCGGTCGGTGCGCCCACCTTGATGACCGCGACACCTCCCGCAAGCTTGCCGAGCCGTTCATTCAATTTCTCTTTGTCGTAGTCGGAGTCCGTGCGTTTCACTTGTTCGCGGATTTGTTTCACGCGCTCTTCAATGGCTTTTTTGTCTCCCTTCCCACCCACGATGGTCGTTTTGTCCTTATCGGAAACCACGCGGTGTGCGTGTCCGAGTTCGTCCATTCCCACATTTTCCAATTTCTTTCCGAGATCCTCCGAGATGAGCGTAGCGCCCGTGACGACCGCGATATCCTGAAGCATCTCTTTCTTCCGGTCACCAAAACCGGGAGCTTTGACCGCAAGCACGCTGAACACTCCGCGGAGCTTGTTCAGGACGAGCGTGGTCAACGCCTCGCCTTCCACTTCTTCCGCGATGATAACGAGTTCCTTTTTCCCGCCTTGCACCAGCTTTTCCAAAAGAGGAAGCAATTCCTGAATTGACGAAATTTTGCGGTCGGTCACGAGTATTGCCGGGTCCTCAATCGCCGCCTCCATCCTCTCCTGGCTCGTCACCATGTAAGGCGAGACGTACCCCCGGTCGAACTGCATGCCTTCCACCATCTCGTAGGAATTCCCAACCGTGTTCGAATCATCAATGGTCACCACTCCCTCACGCCCCACTTTACCAAACACCTCGGCGATAAGTTTCCCAATCTCTCCATCCTTTGCCGAGAGAGTAGCAACTTCTTCTATTTTTTTAGCGTCGTTAATGGATTCTTTTTGCTTTTCCAAACTTTTTACAATTGCCTCTGAGCCTTTTTTGAGCTCCTCGGAAAGTTTAATAACATTGAACCCTTTCCCTTGGATAAGCCGTTCCCCCTCTTCTATCATCGCGTGAGCGAGCACGACAGAAGTGGTGGTTCCGTCGCCCACGTTGTCGTTCGTTTTGTCGGCCGCCTGTTTCAAAAACTCGGCGCCGAGATTTTCGTACTTGTCCTCAAGCTCTATCTCCTTCGCGACCGTGACGCCGTCAAAAGTAACCTGCGGCGCTCCATAGCTTTTCTCAATGACCGCCGCGCGCCCGCGGGGACCCAAAGTCATTCGCACCGCTTCCGCGAGCTTGTCGATGCCTTTTTTCATCGCCGCACGTGCGTCTTCGTTGAATTTGATCTGCTTTGCCATAATTTTTATTCAATACCTAGAATTTCATCTTCCCTAACGACAATATATTTATTGTTTTCAATCGTAATTTCAGTGCCGCTGTATTTTTCGAAAATCGCAACATCTCCAATTTTTACAGAGAGAGGGAGTTGTCCACCACTGTCGGTAAATTTACCCGGACCTATTGCTACTACCGTCCCTTTTACATACTGCTTCCCATTCGCAGTATCAGGAAGCACGATGCCAGACTTTGTTGCCTTTTCAACATCCTCTACAGCCTCTACAAGCACACGGTTCGAAAGTGGTTTAAATTTCATCTAATTTTTTTATTTTTTGTTTTAGCAGTAACGACCATTTACTGCTAATGCAGAGATATTCTATGCGCCACACCCATCGTGTCAAGAGGAAAAAAGTGGGGTACGATAAGTATCCATATGGATCTTCTCGCGAAATACGGCGCAAAAAGCCTTGTGGGGCGGGCATACACGTTCGCCGCCGAGGCGCATAAGGACACGAAGCGCGCGTCGGGCGACCCTTATTTTACCCACTGCAAAGCGGTGGCAGGAACTGTCGCGGAATGGGGTCTGGATGAAACGTCCGTTGCGGCGGCACTTCTCCACGACGTGGTGGAAGACACCTCATTTACTTTGGACGACGTTGGCCGCGAGTTCGGCCCCGAGGTACGTTCCCTTGTGGAAGGCCTCACCAAACTTAAAAACCTTCCCCACGCCACCGCGGGCATCACCAAAGAAAGCGGCGATGAGTCCGAAAACCTCAGAAAATTCATTGTGTCGTTCGCTGAGGATATCCGCGTGCTCCTCGTAAAACTCGCCGACCGCCTCCACAATATGCGAACTCTTGCGAGCCTGCCGCTCGAGCGGCGCCGCACGTTCGCATGGGAAACTTTGGAACTCTACGGCCCCTTAGCCTATCGACTCGGTATGCAAAAACTTTCCGGCGAATTGGAGGATCTCGCATTCCCCCACGTGCTCCCAAAAGAATATGAGGAGCTCGAAAAGTTGGTGAAGGAACCATACGAGGAACGGCTTGCGTATGCGCACGCACTCGTGCCGAAAGTGGAAACACTTCTCAAAACCCATTCGATTCCTGTGGTATCAACTGACGCAAGAGCGAAACGGCACTATAGTCTTTATAAGAAGCTCCTGCGCCACGACAAAGACCTCGGGAAAATCTATGACCTCGTTGCGGTCCGCGTCATCGTTCCTTCTGTTGAGGCGTGCTACGCGGCGCTCGGCGTGATACATCAGGAATGGCCTCCTTTTTCCGGACGCTTCAAGGATTACATCGCGCGACCGAAGTCTAATGGGTACCGCTCACTCCATACCGCCGTGTTTTGCGTAGACCGCAAGGTCACTGAGTTCCAGATACGGACACCAGAGATGCACGCCGAAGCGGAACTCGGCATCGCGGCCCACTGGGCCTATCAACAGGCGCGCAATCAGAAAAACGCGAACGTGTGGAGCGGCATCCGCGACAAGCAGGAGCTTCGTTGGGTTGAGCAATTAAGAAACTGGCAGGGCACCTTTACCGACCCCGGTGAGTTCCAGGAGGCGGTGAAAACTGATTTCTTCCGAGACCGCGTCTATGCGCTCACGCCCGAAAACGACATTATCGACCTCCCCGCCGATGCCACCCCGGTGGATTTCGCGTACCATATCCACTCGGACATTGGAGATCAATGTACCGGTGCGCGGGTGAACGGAAAAATGGTGCCGCTCGACACCCCGCTCCGTTCGGGCGACATTGTGGAAATCGTCACTCAAAAAGGAAAGAAACCGTCTAAGGACTGGCTTCGTTTCGTAAAGACCTCACTCGCAAAAAAACAAATACGGAGCGTGTTGAATGCCCCGCGCAATTCCGCGATTCGCCGCCTCGTTAATAATCCTCCCCCAGAAGACGGGAGCGGACACCGCGGAATTCCTCGTCGGAATAAAAAGTAATGATGAGGGAGCCTCCTTTTTTCGTGCGCACCACTTTTACCGGCGCGCCAAGCTTCTCTTCAATGGCACGAACGGTAGCGGCATCTTCAGGAGAAAGTGGGGAGGTGACGGGACGGCCACGCACATTGAGAGATTTTCCCGCAAGGAGCGCCCGCGCCTGCGACTCCGTGATCTTTCCTTCCGCAAGTGCGTGGAGCACATCAGGCGGTAGTTGAAGCAAGCGGAGCGTATTCGCCACCGCCTCACGGCTCTTTCCTACCCTTTCCCCAATCTCACGTTGGGTGAGGCCGAATTCTTCCTGTAACCGCGCGTAGGCGCGCGCGGTTTCAAGCGCACTAAGATCACGACGCTGAAGATTTTCAATGAGCGCCACTTCAAGTTTCGCGCGGTGTGAGTGGTCTGATTTCACGATTGCAGGCACTCTCTCGAGTCCTGCACGTCTCGCCGCGAGAAGGCGTCGCTCTCCCGCGATGAGCTCATAGGTTACCTTCGTGCCCTCTCCCGTTTCCTCTACGCGTTTCGTCACCACGAGAGGCTGAAGAATGCCGAATTCCCGAATGGAAGCCGCCAATTCTTCCAATCCTTCTTCGCTGAACGCGCGCCTCGGTTGATAAGGATTCGGCGTTATCTTTTCAACTTCAATATGGAAAATCGCGTCGTGTTCCTTCTTTTTTTCAACACCCTCTTTGGAGCTTTCCGCGCGCTCATTCACCTTTCGAGAAGGATGGGGAATTGGATGAGAAAACGTGTCGGAAACCGAGCGCGCAGAGTGGCCGCCTGAAACGGCCGAGCGAGGTTGAGGAACAAGCGACGGTTCGCCGCGTTGAGGCAAAACGGCCGCGTCTTTCGAGAACGATTTCCCGTCCGACGATTTCTTCGGGAGAAGCGATTCCAATCCTTTTCCAATCATGTCTTTATTGTATACGAAAAACTAAAACAGAGGCGTACGCGCGCCTCGCTCATTCCACCGTTCCCCGTTTTAAACATTTCGAGAGTCTTAAATAAATGAAATGAAATTAATAAAGAACAACTCGAAATGTCGGGTTCAGGTGTGAAAGAACGAAACTCACGCACGTACCTCTGTCTTAGCAAACGTACCCGGTACGTGGCTCACACTCTCTGCGCTTCCCGTCTGACGACGAACGAATTTCCGGCCGGATAACCCGCGCGCCGGCATCCGTGAAGCCCTTCAAGCGCAAGACCAAGGACTATGATAAGGCCGTAGACGGAGGTGTCAAATCGTCAAAATAATGCACAGGAACATCTGGAACCTCTCCTTGCGATATGACTTCTTCCGCAAGACGTTCATACGCAAATGCGCCGGGACTCTGCGGTGCATAGAGCATAATGGGCTTCCGGTACTGCGGCGCCTCGGCGAGCGCCACCGACCGCGGAATCTCCACATCATAGACGTGGTGAGGAAAACGTTTTCGAATCTCCCGCGCGATTTCACGCGAGAGCTTCTCGCGTTTGTCGTACATGGTGAGAAGTGCACCGCCAACTTTCAGATTGTGACCTAAATTATTCCTGACCAAATCGATGGTTTGGAGAAGCTGTCCAAGCCCTTCCAAGCTCAGATACTCGCATTGTATGGGCACCACCACCTCACTCGCCGCCATAAGCGCATTCACGGTTAATAGATGAAGACTCGGTCCGAGGTCGATAATAACAAAGTCGTAACTCCCGCCGACTTTTTCCACAAAATTACGAAGCACCCGTTCACGTTCCGGCACTTCAACGAGCTCGATTAAGGCACCCGCGAGATCTGCTGAGGACGGCACTGCATGGAGGTGTGTAAGATATGTAGGTTTGATGGCGCGTTCATGAGGCACGCCCGCAAGAAGCGTATGGTAGATGGTTTCGTCGGGTGCGTGAACCACACCAAGACACATCGTGGCGTTGAACTGCGGGTCGAAGTCGATAAGGAGCGTTTTCCTTCCGCGCATTGCGAGGTACGATGCAAGGTTCACCGCGGTCGTGGTCTTCCCCACTCCGCCTTTCTGGTTCAATATTGCGATAACGCGCGGCATCTCGCTCCAATTCTATGATTTTTGCTTGATTTTCACAATGAAATACGATTCAATGACTCCGAGCCCAGGTGGCGGAATGGTATACGCGCAGGACTCAAAATCCTGTGGCCGCAAGGTCTTGTGGGTTCGAGTCCCACCCTGGGCACAAAACAAAATTTCCGCTCTTGTGGCGGGAATTTTGTTTTTATGTTTGCCGTGGGCTCGAACGGAACTTCCGCGCCTGCGGGGCAGGACAACGCGGAAGTCCGTGGCTCCGGAGGAGTGTTTTGCTATAGTCAAAACACGGGGAAGGAGGAGTCCCACCCTGGGCACAAAGCTATAATAAAAGCGATGTTCGATATATTTTTTCCACTTAAGCAAAAAGCGCTCCAGATAAAGAAACTTGAAAAGCTCCTGAAGGAGATATCCGCGCTCTCCCCTGAAGAGCGCGAGTATGTGAAAGCGGCGTTTGGCCGATTCCAGGCGAACGGCATCTCAAAGCTCGAGGCGGAGCAGGTCATCCGCGGGCTGAAATTCAATTTCAAAGACACGCTCGAGCCGGGCGAAGTAGAAAAAATAAAGCTCAAAATACTGAGCTTTTTCGTATAAACACTGCCGCCCGCTATGCGCGGGCGGTTTCTTTCTCTTTCCGATATACCTCGCGGGCCGCGCGAATTATTTCGAGCGCCTCTTTTTTGCCCACCCATTGCTTCACCACAATGGTTTTCTTCTCGAGTTTTTTATACTCCTGGAAAAAATGGGAAATTTCTTCCAAGGTGTGGGGAACGAGATCATCCGCACTTTGGATATGCTCGTGGTAGGGGCTCCGGACCGGCACGCAAAGTATTTTCTCGTCCCCCCTTCCTCCATCCACAATATGAAGCGCGGCAATAGGTCGCACTTCTACCACGCATCCAGGGAATGAGGGACTGTCGGAAAGTATCATGGCGTCCAAGTGGTCTCCGTCGTCACCGCGCGTCTCCGGAATGAATCCGTACTCCACGGGGTAAAAAAGCGGTGAATGGAGCACGCGATCGAGTTTGATCCCGCCGAGCTCCTCGTCATATTCATATTTGTTGTGCCCTCCTTTCGGGATTTCCACCACGACATTAAAGCGCTCGGGAGCACCACTTCCTATCGGTATGGCAATATCATGATGCTGCATGGTAATTATGCCGCGGTTCGCGACGGGATTGATTTGAGAACCACGCGCACGAGAAGTGCGGACACGATTCCAACTACTGCGCCCGCTACAATATCGAGGGGCCAATGAACACCCGCGATGACGCGCGCCACGCCGTTCACCAATGCCAACACCCCGAACCAATACCCCCACTTTCTGTCCACAAACCAGAGTGTGGTAGCAAGCGCAAAAAATATCGCCGCGTGGCCGGAAGGCAACGCGAAAGTGGCGCTCTGTTCCACCAACGGTTCAAACCCTAGCGCCACGAACGGCCGCACGCGCTCTACTACATACCGGATAATCTCCGTAAGAAATCCCCTGGACAACAGAAGCGCGAGCGCCACAAAAATGAGGTTCTCGATACGCTTTACCCGAGAATTACCTTTAAATATGAGTACTAATGCGGCTATCACCAACCCCCACGGGAGATAGCGCGCCATAACCACCACAAACCAATCGCCGGTCACGGAAAGACCTGCCCACGAGTGGAGAAAATTAAAGACGGATAAATCCATTGCAAATTTAATGATTGAAGGATTGAATAATTAATCTTTCAATCTTTCAACTATTCAATATTTTAGTGGCGCACGAAAGGCAAAAGTCCCATCGTCCGCGCACGCTTGATGCTTTTTGAGAGTTCGCGTTGATGTTTTGCGCATACTCCCGTGTGACGCGGATCAACGATTTTCGCTTGTCCGGAGACAAAACGCCGAAGCACCTCGACGTTACGATAATCGATTATCTGCACATTCTGCGAGCAAAAAACACACTGTTTCATACGCATTGTCATGATTTAAAAAGGAATGTTTTCCGGTTTGATGTCGCCCTCTTCGAGGTCTATCTCGGGAAGCGCCTCGTGCGGGGACTCGTCGACTCCCTGTGCCGGCGCTGCGCTCTTTCCCTGCCATCCCCCCGCTTGCGGCGCGCTTGTCGAGCCCGCGCGAGGACCGAACTGCATGCGTTCGCATACCACTTCGGTCGTGGTGCGATTCTGACCCTGTTTATCCTGCCAGCTACGATTTTGAAGTCTTCCCTCCACCATCACCATACTTCCCTTCTTCAAAAACTGGCTCGCGATCTCGGCCTGTCGACCCCATACCACCACATTGTGAAACTGCACGTCTTCCTGTTTCTGCCCCTGCTTGTCGGTCCACACGCGATTTGTCGCCACACTGAAGGACGTCACCGACTGTCCTCCGGTCGTAGTACGAAGCTGTGGATCGGCGGTAAGGCGCCCAATGAGGAATACTTTGTTCAGATTCATCCCGTTAGAGGCAGGTCGCCACAAGGCAACCGTAGTTGTGCCGCGAGACCTTTTGATTTGATAGTGCGTTGTTGATACGGTAAATCATTGGATAGTAATTTAGTTGCCTCTAACGGGATTCATATCCTCTATTGTAGTATCTCCTCTATCTTCTTTTCAATCGCCTCGTTCGTGAGAACCTCAGGCTCCGACGATGTGACACGCGGAGAAGGCGGGCGCTTGCGCTCCACGGGTTTCCGCTCTTCGCGTGATCCCTCAACGATGGTTTTTGCGGTGGTGATAAGAAACCGGAGTACGGAAGGTGTAAGAGTAAGGGCGCGGGTAAGTGGCGCCACTTCCTCTGGCGCAAGCGCTGCCCGAAACACGCCGAGAAACGCGAATGATTCCTTTTTGACGGGAAATTCAAAACGCACCTTTTCAGGTGGACGCTCTTCCATAACCTCGCCATGGTGCGCGCGTATCGCATCCTTCACCGGCGCGGCGTTCTCTTCCTTGGTATAGAAGGTTATCTCGTAGATATTGCGTTCAATCTCATTCATATAAGCGGGCTTACCCTATCACGCGGCCGATATGAGGGTCAACTTTTTTCCTCCGGTTCGATCGCCGGTTCGGCAGCCGGCTCGACGGGAGCCGCTTCTTCCGCGGGGCGGATAGGCGGCGCGGTATATACCTTACGCTTCAACTCGGCGAGGTATTCCTGCGGAATTCCCCGCTTTCCCGTTCCCGCCGGGATGAGTTTTCCGATGATGACGTTCTCTTTGAGACCGCGGAGCGGGTCCTTCTTCCCTTCGATCGCAGCGCCCACCAGTACACGACTCGTTTCCTGGAACGACGCGGCGGAGAGGAAAGAAAGCGAATCGAGCGCCACCCGGGTGATGCCCATCACCTTCAAAACCGCTTTTGCGGGGCCCTGCTTTCCCTTTTTCATCTCCCGGTTCGCGCTTACGAATTGGGAACGTTCCACCACATCGCCCGGCATGAAATCAGTGTCGCCCGGATCTTTTACCACGACGCGCGAAAGCATTTGCCGCACGATAAGCTCAATGTGCTTGTCGTTGATGTAGGCGCCTTCCGGTACATAGATACGCTGTATTTCGTTCGTGATGTAATGTACGAGCGCTTCGAACCCGCGGTACGCCAAGATTTCGCGAAGGTCCAACGGTCCTTCACAAAGCGTCGAGCCTTTCGTTACCTTATCGCCCACTTTCACAAAAAGCGTTACGTTCGCCGGAACCGAATATTCGTCATGGGGACTCTTTGCGCGCTTTCCTTTTTTCGTCTTTTTCTCCACCACTGGACGAACTTTGATGACTTTGAGGAGTCCGCGCTCTTCGATTTCTTCCACCGCGCCGTCCGATTTCACGAGCGGAACCTTTCCTTTCGGAGGACGCGCTTCGAATATTTCTTCCACGCGCGGGAGACCGTGCGTAATGTCCACACCCGCAACACCTCCGATGTGGAACGTACGCATGGTGAGCTGTGTGCCGGGTTCACCGATGGACTGCGCCGCAATGATGCCGACCGCTTCCCCTACCTCTACCGGTTTATTCTTTGAAAGATCAAGCCCATAACATGTGGCACACACTCCAAGCGGTGTTTTGCAGGTGATGGGTGAGCGAACTTTTATTTCTTCGATATCGGAAGCTTGGATCGCGCTCGCCGCTTCACGTGAGATAACTTCGCCCGCGCGCACAATCAGTTTCCGCCCCGCGCGAACATCCTCGAGCGCGGTGCGCGCGTAGAGGCGGTCGCCGAACGCGAATCCGTATTCTTCCCCTTCTTTGCGCACTACCGTTACCCCTTCTTTCGAACCGCAATCGTTCTCTTGAACCACGAGGTCTTGCGTGACGTCCACGAGACGGCGAGTGAGGTACCCGGCCGATGCGGTCTTCAAGGCCGTGTCGGTGGTCCCTTTTCGAGCTCCATGCGTAGAAATGAAGTATTCGAGTACGGTAAGACCCTCCTTGTAGGAAGACTTCACCGGAAGTTCGATGATTTCTCCGCGCGGATCCTGCACAAGCCCCTTCATGCCCATCATCTGGGTAGGCTGAGACCACGAACCACGTGAGCCGGAATCGATGATGGAATAGATCGGATTCTTGGGATCCAATACTTTCGGCATGAGCTTCGCCACCTTGTTGCGCACCTCGGTCCACACCTCGATAATCTTCTCTCGGCGCTCCTCCGCGGTGAGAAACCCTTCGCTCCACTGGGATTCGATGGTTTGGATCTGAATTTCCGCCTCCTCAAAGAATTTTTGCTTCTCCTCCGGAGTTACCGTATCGCCCATGCCCCACGTAATAGACGAACGGGTTGCGTAGTAAAAACCGAGATCCTTCATCCTGTCCAAATACTCTTGGGAATTTTCGATGCGGTAGCGGTCGATAAGACGCGCCACTATCTTCGCGAGCGCCTTTTTCCCCACATGCTCGTTCACAAATCCGAAGTCCTCGGGGAAAATGCGGTTAAAGACAAGTCTCCCGTAGGTGGTGGTAAGTCGCTCCCCTTTCGCCCGCACGGTAATTTTTGCGTCGAGACTGATGACGCCGTGCTCATATGCAAGCGATGCGTCGTCCTCGTCCGCAAACACCTTCCCCTCTCCAATGGCCCCCGGCGCCTCGCGGGTCAACACGTAGAGCCCGAGCACCATATCCTGCGTGGGCGATACGATAGGGTCACCGTTCGCAGGTTTCAAAAGATTTTTCCCCGCGTTCATAAGCTCGGCCGCTTCATATTGCGCCTCAAGCGTGAGCGGCAAATGCACCGCCATTTGGTCTCCGTCGAAGTCGGCGTTGAACGCGGAACATACCGAAGGCGGGATACGAATCGCAAGGTCCTCAATGAGCACCGGTTTGAACGCCTGGATACCAAGTCGGTGAAGCGTAGGCGCGCGGTTCAAAAGCACGCGTTTGTGCTCGATAACCTCTTCAAGTATCTCCCACACTTCGGGAGAACCCTGCTCAATGAACCGGTTCGCCTGTTTGATGTTGTAGGCAAGCCCGCGCTCGATGATTTTATTGATAACAAAATGACGGAAAAGTTCGAGTGCCATCGTCTTCGGAAGTCCACACTCGTTAAGTTTCAAATCGGGACCGACCACAATGACCGAGCGGCCCGAGTAGTCCACCCGCTTTCCCAAAAGATTTTGGCGGAAGCGCCCCTGCTTCCCTTTCAAAATGTCAGCGAGCGACCGCAGGGGGCGGCGACGCGTAGAAAGCAGTTGAGTTCCTGAGCGCGAGGAATTATCGATGAGCGCATCCACCGCCTCCTGGAGCATGCGCTTCTCGTTTGTGATGATGACCTCCGGCGAGCGAAGTTCCATAAGCTTCTTCAAACGGTTATTGCGGTTGATAACGCGACGATAAAGGTCGTTCAAATCGGCGGTTGCATAACGCCCCCCATCCAACGCCACCATCGGTCGGAGGTCAGGCGGCAACACCGGAAGCACTGTCATTATCATCCACTCCGGTTTAACCCCGGATTTCAGGAACGAACGCACCACCTTGATACGGCGCAAAAGTCTCCGTGTCTTTGTCTCGTCCTTCGCAACCTCCAGCTCTTTCGCAAGCTGTCTGGCAATCGCCTTCAAATCAAGATTTTCAAGGATGGTTCTCACCGCTCCCGCTCCCCTATCCGCTTCGAAAACATCCCCGAAGCGCTCCGCAAGCGCGTAGTATTCGTTCTCGGACAACACGAGACCGGGACGCAAATTGTCGAGCGCCTTTTTGAGGTCCGCCGCGCGACCCACCGCCGATTCGAAATCGGGGCTCTTGTCGGCTTTAAGGCCCTTAAGTTCCTTCGCGATGTTGTCGAGCGAGCGCTTCCGATTCTCTTCTTTCACCGCGGTCACGATGAACGAAGCGTAATACATTACCTTCTCGAGTTTCGAGAGTGGTGTATCGAGGAGCAACCCGAGACGCGAGGGAACGGTACGCAAAAACCAAATGTGAGAGACTGGGGCCGCAAGCGTAATATGTCCCATCCGTTCGCGACGGACGATAGCGCGAGTCACTTCCACGCCACATTTTTCGCAGACCACGCCCTTGTACCGTATCTTCTTGTATTTTCCGCAGTAACATTCGTAATCCTTCGTGGGACCAAAAATACGCTCGGAGAACAACCCATCCTTTTCCGGCCGCTGGGTGCGGTAGTTCAAGGTCTCCGGCTTCGTCACCTCTCCTTTGGACCACGAAAGCACCTCCTCGGGGCTGGCGAGTTTTATCAAAATACTTTTCAAATCGTTTCGAATTTCCATAGATTTAAGTGACATCAGTGATCCCCTCAGGAAGTTCGTCCGACGGCGCGCCTTCCTCTGTTTCATATCCGATAGAAAGTCCGAGAGCCTTCAACTCCGACACGAGTACGCTGAAAGATGCCGGCACGTTCGGTTTTTTGATATCCGACCCGCGAATGATGGATTCGAACGCCGCCGAGCGACCAAGCACGTCGTCCGATTTAATGGTCAACATTTCCTGGAGCGTGTGTGCCGCCCCATACCCTTCGAGTGCCCACACTTCCATTTCTCCGAAGCGCTGACCTCCAAGCTGCGCTTTCCCTCCCAAAGGCTGCTGGGTAATGAGCGAGTAAGGACCGGTGGAACGCATGTGGATTTTGTCCTCCACAAGGTGATGGAGCTTCATGACGTAGATGATGCCGACGGTCACGGGGTCTTTGAATTTCTCGCCCGTTACCCCATCCCACAATTCCGACTTTCCATCCTCACGGATTCCCGCTGCTCTGAGTTCCGTACGTATATCTTCCTCGGTCGCGCCCACAAAATTCGGCACGGCGGCGTGGTACCCGAGCTTCTGTGCGGCAAATCCGAGATGAGTTTCCAATATTTGTCCTAAGTTCATGCGCGAGGCGACCCCGAGCGGGTTCAAAATAACATCCACCGGAGTACCGTCCGCGAGGTGAGGCATATCTTCCACCGGACGGATCTGTGAGATTACGCCCTTGTTCCCGTGGCGACCCGCGAGCTTATCGCCCGCACGCACCTTACGGAGCTGCGCCACCTCAATCTGCACCTTCTTAATGATGCCGGGCTCGAGTTTGTCCCCCCGTTCGCGCGAGAAAATTTTAATGCCGATGACCCGTCCTTGTTTTCCGTGCGGAAGCGTGAGTGAAGTGTCCTTCACGTCACGCGCCTTTTCGCCGAAAATTGCACGAAGCAAACGCTCCTCGGAGGTAAGCTCAGACTCCCCTTTGGGCGAGATCTTGCCTACAAGTATGTCGCCGGGGCGCACCTCAGCGCCGATGCGCACGATACCTTCCTCGTCCAAGTTACGAAGCTTGTCTTCCGCAACGTTCGGAATGTCCATAGTGGTTATCTCCGGACCTATCTTCGTCTCTCGCACCGAACACACGAAGGTTTCGATGTGAATGGAAGTAAAGCGATCCTCCATCGCTACGCGCTCGGAAAGAATGATAGCGTCCTCGAAGTTTCTCCCGCGCCACGGGAGGAATGCCACCAAAAGATTTTGCCCAAGGGCGAGAACGCCATTTTCGGTCGCGGGACCGTCCGCGAGCGGCGTCCCTTTTTTTACCTTGTCTCCCACGGTAACGAGGGGTCGTTGCGAGAGACAGGTAGTCGCATTCGAGCGCACGAAATTGATGAGCGGATGTTTTTCGATTCCTTTCGCGGTTTTTATCGTGATACCGGTTGCATCCGCTTCCGTCACCACTCCCTCTGCCTGCGCCACAATTACACGCTGTGAATCGCGCGCCGCGCGCTCCTCTTCGCCGGTGCCTACCAAAGGCGCCTGCGGGCGCAGTGACGGTACCGCTTGGCGTTGCATGTTGGAGCCCATGAGTGCGCGGTTTGCGTCATCGTGTTCAAGGAACGGGATGAGCGACGTGGATACTGAAGCAAGTTGTGTGGGCGATACATCCACATAATCTATCTCGTCGCGCTTGCAGGTACCGGCTTCTCCTCTCACCCGCGCAGGCACCACCGCTTCACGAAACTTCCCATGTTCGTCACGCAGCGTGTCGGCCTGCGCAATGTTCACTTGTTGTTCCTCGAACGCGTCGAGCCATACGATGTCCTTCGTCACCGTTCCTTTTTCTACTTTGTAATACGGCGTTTCCAAAAATCCGAATTCGTTCACGCGCGTGTAGCTTGCGAGCGCGGACACAAGCCCGATATTCGCGCCTTCCGGGGTCTGAATGGGACAAATACGTCCGTAGTACGAAGGGTGTACGTCGCGCACTTCGAATCCCGCTCTTTCACGGGTAAGACCACCTGGTCCCATCGCGGAAAGGCGGCGCTTGTGTTCAAGCTCCGCAAGCGGGTTCACCTGGTCCATGAATTGCGAAAGCTGCGAGGACGAGAAAAAGTCACGCACCACGGAGGTGAGCAATTTATAGTTCACGAGCTGGACCGGCTGGAGCGTCTTGCGGTCCAAAGTGGACATGCGGTCCTGCACACCGCGCCGCAGGCGGGCAAATCCCACACGGAGACGGGATTGCACAAGTTCTCCGACCGCACGAATGCGGCGATTTCCAAGGTGGTCGATATCGTCCGGTTCCGCATCGGGGGTATTATTCAAACGGATTATTTCCTTCAAGATAGCCACCAGGTCCTCCTTATCCATAAGGCCCCCCTCTTTTTTGGTGAAGGCAAGCCGCTGATTCAATTTAAAGCGCCCGACGCGCGAAAGGTCGTATCGGTCGAACCGGAAAAAGATGGATTCCACGAACGATTTCGCGTTCTCTGCGGTGGTAAGATCGCCCGGGCGGAGCCGGTGGTGAACTCCCACGAACGCGTCCGCGCGCGTTTCTGCCTCATCTTTTTTGAGCGTTGCTTCAAGGTGGCGCACCGTTCCCGTGTCCACATCTTTAAACTCTTGGAGGATTTCTTCGACCGTTTCAAACCCGAACACCCGGAGAAGTTGGGTCACGGGAGCTTTGCGCTTCCGGTCAACCTTCACTCCGATGAATCCGTCTGATTCGGTCTCGAATTCCAACCACGCGCCGCGGTTCGGGATAACTTTCGCGCCGAACAGTTTCTTGCCACGGAACACGTTCGCCGAAAAATACACGCCGGGACTGCGCACAAGTTGGGAAACTACGACGCGCTCCACACCGTTGATAATGAAAGTTCCCTGCTCGGTCATGAGCGGGAAATCGCCGAGATACACTTCCTGCACCTCCGCATGCTTCGTCCCCACATGCACCAACTTGAGTTTCACTCTGAGCGCCGCTTCGTAGGTCTGGTCCTTTTCTTTCGCCTGCTCTTCCGTGTACTTCGGCTCGTCGAAATGATAGTCCATGAAGTGGAGTTCGAGCTCTCCACCTGTGTGGTCACTAATGGGCGAGATTTCATCCAGAAGCTCGCGAAGCCCTTCACGAAGGAACCAATCGTACGACCTCGTCTGTATTTCCACGAGATTCGGCAACGGGTACGCGTGTCCTTGATAGGACGAAAATGTTTTGGGTTTATATCCCATGAGTGCTCTTAATGGTTAGAGGTATCTCGCTCGATTCGCGTTATGTTCATCAAGGGTTCGTGAAAAAATCGTTTCTTGTGTGCCTGATGCAGAAAGATAGTAAAGGTAGGGGCTCGCTACCGGTTCCGCTGCGGCTCTCAATGTGGCGCTTCCCGGGTTTGCGATTGGAGTGGGAGGAAATCCGCGGTGGGTGTATGTGTTATAAGGAGATGGAAATCCAAGATCGCTCCGGGCAATTTTCACATTTTCGCACTCACGATAGCTTCCAGCACATTTTGCATAGCTTATGGTCGCATCCACTTGGAGTGGGATGCCTATCCGGATGCGCTTCAAGAGTATCCCTGCCACTATCTGCCTGTCGGCAAAGGTGATCACCTCTCGTTCAAGGAGTGAGGCGAGGATTACCGCTTCATACCAATCGGTCTCATCTTCGACAAGCGGCATTCCCTTCCGCATGAAATTTTCAAGCATTCGCCGCGCCACCGATTCTGCCGTCGAATCAACCGTAAAGTAATACGTGTCGGGGAAGAGCACGCCTTCAAGCGAGGTCACGCGTGCGAGGAGCGGGAATTCCAGCACGAACGATTCCGGCCTCAAGGCTGTAAGCGCCCCCTTCCGTATCACTCCCGATTCGGCAAGGATTCCGTCTATATCCTTCAAGGACGAGCCTTCAGGGATTGTGACCAACACATCGCCCTGGCTCCCCGCCGTAAGCACCGATACGATGTTCGGTACGCTCATTGCCGGAGAAAGTTCGTAGACGCCCGGTTGAAATCTCTGCGCGCGTCCGGCAAGAAGTGCATACAGCTTGAATACGGAGAGTGAGCGGACGAGGTCGGCTTGTGAAAGCTTTCCGCCAATTTCTCGAAATCCTTCCCCTTTTGCAATTGTAAATTTGACCACCGTTCCTTCACGCGTTTCCCCTTCTTCCCTCGCACGTTCTATATTCTGCGAGAATTCGGTAGCCACAGGCTGGAGACCGTAAAAAAAATACGCGACTCCTGTGAGAAGGATGAGGCATGCGCTTAGTGAAAAAAGAAAGCGCAAACCAACCCTCCCTCCTTGTTTACCTTGAGGACTCAACGTGAATATGTTGAATGATACCGAGGAGCAAGGCCGACGTCAAGAGGCTCGATCCCCCATAACTAAAGAAAGGAAATGTGAGTCCGGTGACCGGCAAAAGCCCCACATTCGATCCCACATTCACAAAAAATTGCGCGAGAAAAAGTGTTGCAACCCCTATAGAAAGGAATCGAGAATAATTGTCGCGTGCGCGGGCGCCAATCGAAAGAATTCGCGCGAGGAGCACGAGATACGCCGCAATAAGAATAAGCGCACCGAGTGCACCCCATTCTTCCGCGAACGCCGCAAAAAGAAAATCATTGTGTGCTGCGGGAAGAAACCCGAGACGCGCTTGGGTACTTCCTCCGAATCCTTTTCCCAACCAACCAGCGGAGCCCACCGCTATCTTTGATTGAATGACATTGTAACTCGTGCCGAGCGGGTCACGCTCCGGGAATAAAAACCCGGTGATGCGGGCTTTCTGATATGGCGCAAACACAAAACTCCAAAGAAGCGCCACGCCGATACACGCGAGTCCGACTCCAATCAAAAATCGTTTTATATGAATGCCGCTCGCAAGAAATATTCCCACCCATATCGTGAACACCATCAGTGCGGAACCAAGGTCGGGATGCGCCATGATAAGCGAAACCGGAACGCCCACCGCGACCAGCGAGAAAAGAATGTTCCTCCCCCGCCATGCTTCAAGATGCCGCCGCGCAAAAAAATGCGCGAGGAGCACAATAAGCGCCAGCTTCATAAGTTCTGAAGGTTCGAACTGAAACCCTCCTACTACGAGCCAGCTTGTGGTACCGCGAATGACGGTACCTTGAAGATGGGTCGCCACGAGTAGGAAAAGCGCGAACCAATACAAGCCGAGACGAAACCAACGTTCCCCGCCAAGCCAGCGCCAATCCACTATTGCCCCTACGCCAATCACAAGGAGCGCCAATGCATACCACAGGATCTGGCGAAGAAGGAAATCGGGAGCGATGGAAGCGAGCGTGGTTGCACTTGCACCCACAATAACAAAAAGAGCCACCATCATGCGCCAATCAAGCGCGCGGAAAGGGTATTTTATCATTGCGCGTAAATGAGAATTTCGGTTTTGTCGGGCAGCGCGCGCGTTGCAAGTCCTTCATCGCGGGGAAAACGGATGAAAAAATCTCGTGAGGCACCTCCCGCAAGATTCTCGAGCACGGTCTGCGCCGCAAAAAGAGGAAAACCGTTCGCGTCGTTCACTATCGCAAGTATTCGCGCGCGTGACGCCGCAACTGCCCCGGCGTTCGTCACCGTTCCCTCCACCAAAAGGCCGATGCTGTCCACGCGGGTGGCCACATTTCTTAGCGCGAGAGAAGGACGAAGCGAAAACTCAATACCGGCCCATGTGGGGTTTCCCAACAAAAGAGCGACTTCGGAGTCTTCCGTGAACGTCGGTGATGGAACGATCTCCAAAATTGCGGAGGTCTCGAGCGGATACAGCGTTTCGGTACGAACCGGCGTGGTCATCCCCGCTCCACCATTCCCTGTCACGCGAAACGAATATGAAAAAGGCGCGGCGAGATAGGTTTCGTTCGGATTCCGCACGCGCGCAAGCAATGCGACATTTCCGTCCGCAGCGGTCATAACAGTCACTGGTCCGCGCATCTCGAGCTGACGAAACGACCCCGCATTCGGAGTGGTCGCCGCCGGTTCGGGTTCCCGCGAAGGGAGCGCTGCGATTACGATGAGCGCGACAAACATGAGATACCCCGCTCCGTATATGAATTGTTTAACGGTTCGCGACATTGATAGCGCTTATTATTTTGGTAAAGTCGCGCGGACGCAAACTCGCACCCCCTACCAACGCTCCATCAAGTGCTCGCGCCTTGAGAAATGCACGAGCATTGCGCGGGGTGACCGAACCTCCATACAAAACCTTCACTGATGACCGGTAACTCACAATCAATAACTCCTTTATAAAATCAGCCATCTCCGCCGCTTCCGCCGGACTGTCCGCTTTTCCAGACCCAATGGCCCATACAGGTTCGTATGCCACAATTAATTTTTTTCGGGTACCCGAAAGCGCTGCGTGGAGTTGGCGCGCTACATAACGTTTCGCCGCCGCGAACCCTTTTTTCCTCACTGGCCACGGCTCACCCACGCAAAGTATCGGGGTAAGGCCGGCGGCATGAACCGCTTCTACTTTTTTCCGGACCATGCCGTTCGTTTCTCCTTGGGCGCGCCGCTCCGAGTGTCCGACAATAACGTAGGATACACGAAGCCTCTTCAACTGTTGCACTGAAACTTCCCCGGTATATGCGCCGCGGGAAATCCAAAATGCATCCTGCGCGCCAAGCGTCGCCCTCTTCAACACTCTCCCCACATCCTCAAGGAACGGGAACGGAGGCGCGACGATGACCTTTAGCTTGTCCTCGGCGCGTGCGAGTTTTACTGCTTCCCGCGGCGTTGCGGGATTCATTTTCCAGTTTGCAACCACTACCTTCATATTTTCCGAAGCCGCTCCCGTATTTCCCTCTCCACTTCCTCGCGCGGTCTCCCGTATCTTGTACGGGAACGTTCTTTAATTGATGTGCGAAGCGAGTCGTCTCCATGAAGCGCCGGCGTAAGCGCAAGCGAGAACGGAGGCGCGGTTTCTCCATCCACCAAAAGCTTCAGGGAGCCGCGAAAATTATCGAGGTTGGTAAGATCGTCGGGAGTGAATGCGCCGCCAAGCTGTTTTGCCAAAAGCTCCGCATCCGGCGCCCCCACGCGGAACACGAGAAGCGAACCAACGTTGCCGAATACCGCATCTCTGATCTTCTCGGTAAGCTGACCCAAAAACTGGTGGGCAATGGTGAGATTCAACCGATACTTCCGCGCCTCCGAAAGAATGGTTGCAATGGAATCGGTGGTGAAATTCTGGAACTCGTCGATGAAAAGGTTGAAATCGCGGCGCGATTGCTCCTGCATGTCTCCGCGGGAGAGTGCTGCCATAAGGATCTTACCCACAATAATCATACCGAGAAGCGACGCGTTGAGATCTCCTATTTTCCCTTTCGCCAAATTCACAAAAAGTATTTTTCCCCCGTCCATAAGCTCCCGAAAATTGAATGCGGAGCGCGTTTGGCCCACAATGACCCTCATATAATCGTTCGCGGTGAACGCTGCGAATTTCGAGGTCACGTAAGGCGTAATGTTTGCAAGCGCCGCTTCGCCGCCCGCTTTTACCGCTTCCTTCTCCCAGAAATCCTGCACGGTGGGATTTGTGATACGCGCAAGTTTTTGTGCGCGCCACGCCCCGTCGGTGAATACCCTCGGCACTTCCATGAGTGTGGCGGGTTCATGCGCGGCATCTTCCATGAGAAGGAGAAGCGCATTTCTCATATATTGTTCGAACATCGGCCCTCCGGTCGCTTTGAGATCGTAGAGTTTGTCGAATATTCCAAGAAGCTCGTTCACAATGAACGTTTTTTGCTCCGGGTTCGCGGGGTCGTGCTCTATCATGTTCACCCCTACGGGAAGTTCGAGGTCGGATGGGTCGAATACCACCACATCATTCATCCGCGCCGGCGGCACAAGCGCCATAAGGCGCTCAACCAAGTCGCCATGAGGATCGATGAGCGCAAGCCCTTTCCCGTTTGCCATATCCTGCGCGGCAAGCGAGGTGATGAGCGTGCTTTTCCCGGTGCCGGTCTGCCCTACGAGATAGAGATGACGCCGGCGATCCTCGTCCGCAAGTTTTACGGGACGACGCTCGCCACGGTAGACGCTCTCCCCAAGGAGCATTCCCTGGGAAGGAAGTTTCGCCGGCGGTGGCGCTTCCCGGCTTTTCACCATGCGTATGCGCGGAAGTATGGTCCACGGAGTCGGCAAGTGGAAAATGCTCACAAATTCTTCTGCATTCAACACCATGGCGTCTTCCGGAGAAAATTCGCGGAACGAAAACTGGCGCACGAACGTATTCATCTGTTTCGGTCTCACCAACTTGAAGCTATTCCTTTCCGGCACGTCGAACTGTGTGAAGCCAGTAGTGAGCTCGGAAAGCAACCCTTCCGCGCGGTGAGGGGTGGGCGCCGAAACGACCACGCGCACATTCACTTCGAAGAGCGGTCGCGAGAGTTTGCTCTCCACCAACTTTTCCCCTCGTTCATCGCGCACCGGCTCCTGTGCACCTTTTTTCTCGTCCTTCTTCTGGGGTGCAACCGCATGTTTAAGATCGGCGAGCGCAGCTTTTTTTTCATCGAGAAAATGTGAGAGCGGCATCCCCTTTTCTAGCCCCTTTCGCACTCCAGTAAGTTCACGCTTTGCGTCTTTCTTAGCGTGCCTCACCACATACTGTATGGCACACCCTTCTCCTACTGCATTCACTTTCGTGAGACCGCCGAGAATGGAAAGGAATGTGTCGCTGCCCACCTCGCGATAGGTACGCAGCGGGAGAAGGAAGCGGGAAGATTCACGAAGCGTCACGCCTGCGACGGTTCCTCCATAGTGGAACACGTTGTAATCATCCGCCGGTTCCACCCGTGCGTCGCTCCACAGCGATTGCACTTGTCGAATAAAAGGTTCTGCCATTCCGCGGGAAACTGCTGCGTAAAAATGTATCTCTTCCCCTACGTAAGGTACCGCGATCTCAAAAGTGATGGACTCACCGGGAACCGCGAGCGCGGTCACCAACTGCTCAGAAAGCGCGACCGCGCGCGCCACTTCTTCCGCATTTCCGGCTTTTTCTCCCGTAGCACGCGGAAACCGGATAAGAAACAACTTCTTCCGAAGCCCTTCCGCAAGACGCCGACGCGTATTCCTCCGTGTCCACCAATAAAAACCGACGCCCGCACCGGCGAGCACCACAAGAAAAATGATGGTGAATGGGGTCATAAAATAAATTGAAAATTGAAAATTGAAAAATTAATCATTCAATGCTTCAATTCTTCAATTTTTAAATTATTCCTCTTTTCTCCAATTCCGGCAGAAGTTTATCCGCAAGCGCATCGTGGAACGCATCAAGTACGAACGGGGACTTTTTTGCCGCCTCTTCCACTGCCGATGAAATGCCCTTCTCGAACGCCAGCGATACGAGTCGTTCCACCTCCGCCTTTATTTCAGGAGATTCCTCATTAAGATATGCGGGAATTCGCTCCGGCGCGGCCGGTGAAGAACCAGAGGGAGAGGCCTCGACCCTCTCCGAAACAGGTGCTTGAGGTATTGCCGCAATAATGGACTGCCTCACCACTTCGCGTGATGCGATTTCGGGTGCGCGTTCCCTGCGGCGCTCGATCTCCGCGGTTACCCGTTGGAGATCTTGTTCTAACTTTTCATGGAAGTTCCTTATCGTTGCCATAAGTAAAGTATAAACCTATAGATGGGTATTGAAAATTGAAAGATTGAAAAATTCTTTATTAATCTCCTAATTCTTCAATTCTTTAATCTCTCAATTCTTCAATAACCTCTTTATTGCTGTGAGAGATTCTGTATCTGTATGACCCCGCCGGTCGTCGAAGCATTCGTGGAACTTGAGAACTTGTTGGTAGGCTCTACGACCGCGCCTTCGCTCGCCGCGCCTCCCGACCAGTCGCTCTGGTGAAATACCGCATTTTGCCACCGCGCAATGATGGAAGGAATCGTCACTTCGTTCGTTCCCGCACCCGTGACCCACTGCGTATAGCTCGTAATCCATTGGGTTGAACCGTCTTCGAGTGTTCCGCTGCACGGTGCGGTTGAAGCGATAGTGCTCGAGGCATCGTTCGTGCGACACACATTTTCAATGGTAAAGAAACGCTCATACACTCCCGAGTTCCAAAGTTGGCGAACTTCATCTGCGGAGAGCGCACGGTTATAAAGACGAACGTCGTCCAAACTTCCTCCGAAATACCACGCACTAGGACGGTATGCGAAATAAAGATTCACGCTATTATCTACCGACCCCACGGTCCTTGTAGTGGTGCTCATAAGCGTGCCGTTCAAATACATTTTAAGAACTCCTCCTTCCGAAATGCCCGCAAGATGAAACCATCCTGAAGGATTCTGTCCGGTATTCACTTTATTACCTCCCACATCCGGGCTGTCGGCCACCATGAATGACCAATAACTATCGTTGGCTCTTCCAAGGTAGAAACCGGGGCCACGATTGTTAAAACCGCTCGGATAGGATGTTTTGGAAACAAGCATGTCTTGGGTATCTCCCGTTCCTCCTCCCGCAGGATTAACCCAAACCGCCACCGAAAAATCTCCGGCCCCGAAGTCGAAAGTGGCACTATCGGAAACACTGACACCATTGCTAGATCCGTTGAAAGTGAGGCAATTGGAAATTTTGCATGTTGATGTGCTTCTCGTAGGGCTACCCCCGAGAGTCCCATGGTTTCTATTGCCTGTTGCATCATAGGTGGTCGTGCTGGTCGTGGTCTCCACTTCGTCGAATTTCCACTGTCCCACGAGTCCGCTAGTTACGTCCCCATCCCACATCCCCTCTTCGCCTTCCACCACAAAGAATGTGGTGCCGGACGCGTTCAAAAAATAATGTGAACTCGTGGCCTTGGTAAGGCTGTAGAGCGAATCCCAATTCCCCACCGCATAGGAGCGTACATTGTCCGCAAGCGCCTGCGCGAACCGTGAGGCGAATTGAGACTTTTCCGAAGTGAGGTTGGTTTTGAGCATGGTGGTCACCGCAAAGGCCGCGGTACCCATGAGTATCGCCCCAATGGCGAGCCCGATGACGACTTCTACCAATGATTGACCGGAGCGCGAATGTGATTGAAGGATTGAAAGATTGAAAAATTTGCTATTCAATCGTTCAATTTTCAATTTTTTAATTTTCAATTTCATTTACTTAAGGTCATTATAGAGCGCTTCAATCTCGCTCGCGGAGAGCGCCCGGCTCCAGACACGAAATTCGTCCACCGATCCGGGGAAAAATAGCGTTGGCGTAGTATTATCAGACGCAGTGTACGACCCTATTCTAAAAGGGTTGTTTGATACCATATTTGCGCTTGCCCATTGCGAAATAGTTCCGCTCGCATTCAAAGCGCCATCAATGTAGAGTGAGGCGTTGTTGTCTCTGTCAAAAACGGAGACTAAGTGGTGCCATTGGCCGTTATTGACGGCTACATTCCCGCTCACCGCCACATCGGCACCCCCATTCCCCTGCATAAATATCCCTCCCGATTGTGTGCTCGAGCTAATAAATAAACCGTAGCGGTAGTTTTGCGCTGCCGCTCTTGATTTGCTCAAATAATACCGATTAGTCAGCGAGGAATCTGTTGTATTGACCCACGCAGAAATCGTCCAGTCATCAAGACCCATATTCAAAACGTTCCCGTACTGTATGTAATGCGTCGAACCGTTTAGATTTAGACATCCTCCCGCCCTACAGCTCGTCCCTGATTGCCACGTCGGACCGTTCGTGAGTGTGCCGGTATTTCCGTAACCAGAGGAGTCGTAGGCGGCGGTTCCCGTTCCTTCATCCAAGTGCCAATATCCCACCACGTCTTGATCGGTGCGCGCGGTGATGGACCCGATAGTGCGAAGAATAAGGTCTCCGATAAAACCTTTTAAGCCCCCGCCGAGCGTGAACACTTTATTTTCCGAGAGCGCTCCGGAGAGCGGGGCAAACACCACATCGTAGGTGGATGAAGCGGACGGATTCATGAACCCCACGGGGTCACGGAACGAGTAGGTACGGTCGATACCGCTCGTGGAATATGAGCTTCCCTGAAAGACAGAGTATGAGGAAATGCCGGAAGTCGCGTTTGTAAACCGCATCCCCCACCGGCTTCCTTCCTCCTGCGCTACCGAACGACGCTTCGTTGCCTCCACCGCCGCGCGGAGTTCATCGAGGCCCGATTCGAGCGCTTGCTTGTTGCGATATCCCGAAAGGCCGAGAAAACCTGCGGTCGCAATAGCAACGGTGAGTGCAACCACCACCAACATTTCTATGAGCGTGAACGCGCTTCGCGCGCCACGCGATTGAACCATTGAAGAATTGAAAGATTCCTTGTTCATCTGGATTTGTGCCTTTCTTTGGTAAGTGGGGATTTTCTCAAATATCCCACGAAACGGCTGATGCCCCTTGAAACTACCTCGCATTGCGCGAGACATTTTTCAAAATTTTCTTTACCTACCATTCGCACATCATATGCAACGTAAAGTTGCGCGCGAAGTTCTCCTAATGAGCCTTTCGCAATATAGAGAAATTGTATAAATTCCCGATTAGAACCGCGCTCAAACCCTTCAGAGATGTTGGAAATCGCGGAAACTGCCGCTCGTCTTACTTGGTCTCGCAATGAAAAATCTTTCCATGGGGCTGAGAGTTTGTAGATTATTTGAATAAGTACGCGCGCATCTTTCCATATCGGTAGATCTTCGAACCTTTCAATCTTCATAATGATTCAATTTTCAATGTTTCAATAAGAATCAATTTTTTAAAACTGGGTGGTCAATTGATAGATAGGCACAATAATGGCAAGCGCGATAACGCCGATGACCGCACCAATCAAGACGAGGAGAAGCGGTTCCAAGAATGACACGAGTGATTTTACCGACGCGTCTATTTCTTTGGCGTAGAAATCGGAGAGAGTTCCCAGCACTTCATCTAAATGCCCCGCCTTTTCAGAGATGGACATGAGGCTCGCGACGGTCTGCGGAAAGAAAGGTTCGCGCTTGAACGCCTCGCCGATGGTGAGCCCTTTCATGAGACCCTCGCGCGAAATGCGCATTAATGACTCCGAAAGTTCCACATTCCCCGCCGCGGTTGCGGTAATCTCCAAGGCGTCGGTAATGGGCATTCCCGCGCGGATAAGCGAGGAGAAGGTAGACGCAAATCGCTGGAGCGCGATCTTCTGCACCACATCACGAATGAGGGGAATCTCGGCAAATATTCCTAAAATAAATTTCTTGAAGAATGGGGACGCAATATAGAGTCGCCACACCATCACGACCAGCACAAGAAAAATTCCTAGGAAATAGATCCCGTAATCACTGAAGAAAAGCCCGACGGAAAAGACGATGCGCGAGAAAAGTGGAGGCTCGAATCCGCCTTGGAGAAAGACGTCTGCGATCTTTGGGAGCGCGAACCCCACAAGAAACGAGAGGATAAGCACTGACCCAATGAGAAGAAGAATTGGGTATATCAAGGCGCCGCGCACCCTGTCCTTGAGGTCTTTTTGTTTGGTGAGATCCTCGGTGAGATCCTCAAACACATGTTCAAGGTCACCCGATGCTTCTCCTGCTTTTACGAGGTTTGCATACACGCTCCCGAAAACACGCGGATACTTCGCGAATGTGGTGTAGAACGGCTGACCTTGCTCCAAGGTAGTGCGAATCTCAAGAAGAATGTCGCGCACCGCGGGCTTTTTGATGTCAGCCACGAGAATATTTATTGCTTCCAAAAGTCCCGTTCCCACTTTCAACATGAGCGAGAGGTATTTCGACATGAACACGAGATCAGTCAACGTCATTTTCCCTCTGAACAGCGCAAATGACCGCTTGGCCGCTTCTTCGAGCGGTTTCAAACTCACCGGTTTTAATTGGTTTTTCCCGAGAGTGGCGAGCGCCTCGGTCATATCACGCGCCTCGAGGTCTCCCTCAACCACGCGTCCATCCTGCTGTGATGCAATATAACGATATTTCATCCCGTTAGAGGTAGGTCGCCCCAAGGCGACCGTGGTTGTGCCACGAGACCTTTATATTACGATTTTTTGGATTTATACGGTGAAACATGAACATGATATTAGTTGCCGCTAACGGGATTCATATCCTTACTCTCTTATCACTCTAAACAATTCCGCGATGGTGGTAATGCCCCGTTCCACTTTTCGAAGTCCGTCTTCGAACATGGTCACCATTCCCTCCGCACGCGCGACCTTCCGGAGATTATCAA
The DNA here is from genome assembly GCA_020724805.1 of Candidatus Microgenomatus sp. Classification (GTDB taxonomy): domain Bacteria; phylum Patescibacteriota; class Minisyncoccia; order UBA6257; family GWB1-50-10; genus DYGI01. The sequence goes on along the minus strand of DYGI01000001.1, from coordinate 270,428 downwards.
GGTTGAATTCGTCCGAAATGATGAGTTTTCGCACCGCTTCGGAAACCGGGAGTACTTCGAAGATGCCGAGACGTCCAAAATACCCCGTACCACCGCACGCCGTGCATCCCTTTCCACGATAGAACGTTTTCGGCAATTTCACGGTACGCGGATCCACTCCCTGCGATTCAAGCTCGCGCGCAATGGTTTCGAGCACGCTTTTCTCTGGCACGTAGGATTCGATGCAGTCCAAGTGAACCTTCCGCACGAGGCGCTGCGCGATGATGTCGTTCAATACCGCCGCGACTAAAAATGGCGGGATACCCATATCAATGAGGCGCGGCACCACGGTCGGCGCATCATTCGTGTGGAGCGATGAAAGCACCAGGTGGCCGGTCAAAGCCGCCTGTACCGAAATGTTCGCGGTCTCAGCATCACGCACCTCACCGACCATGATAACGTTCGGATCCTGGCGAAGCACCGAGCGGAGCCCCGATGCGAACGTAATGCCGGCCGCCACGTTCACCTGCATCTGGTTCACATAGCGCATATCGTACTCGATAGGGTCTTCGATGGTCACAATGTTCACGTCCGGCTTATTCAAGAGATTCAAGATGGAATAGAGCGTTGTGGTTTTACCGGAACCGGTGGGTCCGCACGCGAGCACCATACCGTAGGTTTTTGAAATCGCGGTTTCTATCGACTTCGAATCGTTCTCCATGATGCCGAGCTCGCCGAGCGAAAGCGGCTTCTGTGCCGCGGAGAGAAGCCGAAGGACCATTTTTTCTCCATAGAATGTCGGGATGACCGATACGCGAACGTCGATAACGTTCCCTCCAAGCTTGTATCGGAAACGTCCGTCCTGAGGGTGCGTGTGCTCGTCGACGCGAAGGTTCGAAAGTATCTTAATGCGCGCGACGACCGCCGGGTGCACCTCTTTCGGCATTCGGATAATCTCGTGCAAAATACCGTCGATGCGGTACCGCACGAGAATGCCGTCGTCGAGCATCTCGAAATGCACATCAGACGCGCGGGAAGAGATGGCATATTCGAGGAGATTGTCGACGATAGCAACGATAGGAAGGTCCTCCGCGGCCTCTTCCAGCCCTCCCTGCGTTTTGGACCGCAGGGATTCCTGCACGCTCTCTTCAATGACTTTCTTGTAGTCCTGTGTAAGGCGCTTCTGGTAGACCGTGAAACCGCGGTTTAAATCGTCATCGTCCGCGAGATACGGCTTCACAGGACCATTGAGCCGCAACGTCAAAAAGTCGATGGTCTCAAGATCGGTGGGGTCCTCCATCGCCACCTTGTAACGCCCGTCGGGCTCCGCGCCGAACGGAATCACCTTCCTTCGACGCGCCACATCCTCGGGAAGTAGATGAAGTACTTGTTCGTCAATCTTTACCACACCTAAATTCACACGCTCAACCCCGAGCGCTTTCGCCACCAATATAAGGAAATAATCTTTCGAGATGAGTCCGCGCGAAATGAGGATCTCGACGGGGCTTTGGCGTTTCCGCGCGGCTTCTTCTCCTACCGCGTCGAACATCGTTTCATCCACCGCACCCGCACGAACTACGATTTCTTTCAATTTCTCGTTCGGGAGATTGATCATGCTGAGGTATTAAAATTCATATTCATCATGAATTTTAGCATACCTCGCGCACCCCGTGAGATGGCGGCTTCGCCTATCTCACGGAGAGAAAGTCTTGCACCTTTCATAACAAAAAAACGCCCGAAGGCGGCGCGCGGAAACCGCGCAATCACTAAAGAGACATGTCACTCCCTACCTCATACCAGGTATTCACATTGCCTCCGTCTTTCGTATTAGACTCCACATCCGAACCGCCACCCGTGGTGTATTTCACGCTCTCCATGTTCGCAAAAATCTTATACTTCCCTGTCGTTGCCGACGAACGATATCCGTAGTAACAACCATCCACTGCTCCTGCGCAAGTAGCGGAACCCGAATCGTTCACCGGGTCGATAGGGAGACGCGGCAGAGGCGAGCCGCTCGAGATATCGGTGAAATCGAGGTTCACCCACCCCGTTCCGTCCACCGTGGTCGATGCATTTAAAGTGCACGCCGCGCCTACCACAGTCTCCGTTCCGCTCGTACACCTAACTGTTGCACTCCATGTGGGGCTTGTCACGTCCGCAAGAAAAAGCGCGACGGCGCTGTTCAGTGCCGCAATGTCGGAAATTCGCGTGGTGTCGCGTGCCTGCCTGATGAGCTCTGCGGGGTTCAACACCAAAACCACCGCGACCGCGAGAACGGCGAGGATTGCGATGACCACGAGAAGCTCAATGAGGGTGAATCCTTTCGGTTTCATGCGTACTGAATACAATTATTATCTTCGTTTTTATTATACCTTTCGTTAAAAATTAAAACAGTGGATAACCTTAGTGTCCCCTCAGGAACGTTTTCACGTGTTCCACAAGCTCTTCTATGGAAACCTTTGCCTTCACGAAATACTGAATAGCACCAAGGGCCTGCCCCCGCGCCACGTCGCTCTCTTGACCCAAATTCGAAATGACGATGACGGGCGCCCGTTCGAACTGGGGGTCCGCTTGAAGGGTCTCCAAAAGCTCGAACCCAGAGATTTTCGGAAGAATTATGTCGAGAAGAATGAGATCGGGCTTCGATTCGCGAAGTTTCGCGAGCGCTTCCTCGCCGTCGCGCGCAAGGACTATCTCGAACCCCTCCTTCTCAAGGCGCTGCTTCAAAAGATTTCCCAAAAGAGGTTCGTCCTCAACTAAAAGAATGCGTTTTATTTCCGCCATGTTTGATTTTCAGTATACCACCAAAAACTTTTTTCGTTGTCCTAGAGCCACCAACTTAAGGCTGAGTGGCCAACACCTGTTGAATCCTCACGGATTCGCGTGATCTGGCTGAGAGCGGAACGAAAAACGAGTTCGCGTTCCACTCTCCTCCTATCTTTCGCTCGCTATCTTTCTCCCTCCCTTCGGAATGAAAAAGATAAGTGTACTAGATCCACGAGCAGCTTCCGCTACCCGTGCCTTGTTACGACTTCGTCCATGTCACCGAGCTCGGGCTGACCCCTTGCGAGGCTTCACCCGCTCCCAGCTCCCTTGACGTGACGGGCGGTGAGTACAGGACTCGAGAACGTATTCACCGCGGCCTTATGATCCGCGATTACTAGCGATTCCGACTTCATGAGGTCGAGTTGCAGACCTCAATCCGAACTGGGGCCGGTTTTCTAAGGATTGGCTCCGCCTTACGGCTTTGCGACCCGTTGTACCGGCCATTGTAGCATGAGTGTAGCCCAGGGCATCAGAGGGCCATGCGGATTTGGCGTCATCCTCACCTTCCTCCGTCTATACGACGGCAGTCCCTCGTGACACAAATAACACGAGGCAAGGGTTGCGCATGTTACCCCATTTAAGGGAGCGTCTCACGACACATGCTGACGACAACCATGCAGCACCTGTGCGCCCGTCCGAAATAAATCCCGGACGATTTCCCTTTCGGGAAATCTTCGAACGCATTTCAAGCCCTGGTAAGGTTCCTCGTTTACCGTCGAATTAAACCTCATGCTCCACCGCTTGTGCGAGTCCCCGTCTATTCCTTTGAGTTTTAAGCTTGCGCTCGTACTTCCCAGGCGGCTGATTTAACGCGTTAGCTACGCCACCCCGAGGGTCGATACTCGAGACAGCTAATCAGCATCGTTTAGGGCGTGGACTACAAGGGTATCTAATCCTTTTTGCTCCCCACGCTTTCGTGCCTCAGGGTCAGGAATACCCCAGTAAGATGCCTTCGCCTTTGGTGTTCCGCACGATATCAACGGATTTCACCCCTACACCGTGCGTTCCATCTGCCTCTAACGTCCTCTAGCCCGACCGTATCCCCCGCAGATCTGCGGTTGAGCCGCAGAATTTAACGGAAGACGCATCGGACCTCCTACGCGCCCTTTACGCCCAATAAATCCGGATAACGCTTGGGGCCTTCGTATTACCGCGGCTGCTGGCACGAAGTTAGCAGCCCCTTATTCCCGCCGTACGGTCAATAACGCCATAAATGACGTTACTTCATCCGGCAGAAAAGCAGTTTACAATCCTAAGACCTTCATCCTGCACGCGGCGTCGCTCGATCAGGCTTTCGCCCATTGTCGAATATTCTCGACTGCTGCCTCCCGTAGGAGTACGCACCGTGTCTCAGTTGCGTCGTTGGGGAACGGGCTCTCACCCCCCCTACCCGTCGTCGCCTTGGTGAGCCATTACCTCACCAACTAGCTGATAGGACCTAGGCCGATCCCGAAGCGCATTGCTGCTTTAGCCTTGCGGCACCATCGGGAATTAGCTCGCCTTTCGGCAAGTTATGCCCGACTTCGGGGTACGTACCAGGGTGTTACTAACTCGTTCGCCACTACGCGATCTTGATGTAATCGCAACCGCATCGTTCGACTTGCATGCCTTATCCACGCCGCCAGCGTTCATCCTGGACCAGGATCAAATCCTCAAAAAATACGACTGGCAATTGCCAGTCGCTGACTAGGACAACGAAAAAAATCTTCACTGGTATACCGCGCTTCTGTTGCTGCAACAAAAGCGGGTTATGCACTTATTAATGGACGCGCTATGTAAAACAAAGTTCTTCATAGGCGTCCCTATTATAGGAAAGGGGTTCCCCTTGTCAATACAAAGGTTTTATGTAGAATAACGTGGCTATGAAAGAAGGAATCCACCCCCAATATTATCCGAAAGCCAAGGTAACGTGCGCCTGCGGTGAACGCTTTACGGTCGGCGCCACGGTGCCGGAACTTCACGTCGAAATCTGCTCCAAATGCCACCCGTTCTACACCGGCAAACAGTCGCTCGTCGACACCACGGGACGCGTGGAACGCTTCCGCGCACGCACCGCAAAGGCGTCCCCCATCAAGAAAGTGAAGAAGGTAAAGAAAGCGCGCGCGAAATAATTCCATGACGGAGCTAAAGGTACAAAACCGGAACGTATTCGGCAAAAAAACGAAGAATCTCCGCCACGAAGGGTTGGTGCCCGCGGAAATCTACGGTCGCGGGATTGAAAACATTCACGTCGCCGTTCCTTTGAAAGAATTTGTGACGCTTTACCGCGCCGCGGGAAGTCACACCATTATTTCACTCACCACCGACAACGGCACCGTCCCCGCGGTCATTGCTGAGGTTTTGCGCGACCCTTTAACCGATGAAGTGCTCGCAATAGATTTCCACGCCATCAAGAAAGGCGAAAAGGTGCACGCAAAAGTGCCGGTGGTGTTCGTGGGAACGGCTCCCGCCACGAAAGAAGGGTTCATGATCGTCGAAGTCGTGCGTGAAATAGAGATCGAAGCGCTCCCCGAAAATCTCCTTCATAAGATCGAGGTACCGGTCGACGCGCTCAGAAAGCCGGGCGATTCCATCGCGGTCAAAGATCTTTCAATTCCTCCCTCGGTAAAACTTCACGTTCCTGCCGACACTACGCTCGCCACGGTACGCGAGCACGCGAAGGAGGAAGCTCCCGCGCCTGCCCCCGTTGCCGAAGGAACTCCCGCCGAAGCAGCGTCCGCCACCGAACCCGCTCCTGCGGGCGAAGAAAAGAAAGAGTAGAACCGTTCGCCGATGACGGCACCGACGAACCCGACCTTCCATCGGGGTTTTTGTTCTCAAAATCGTCTTTCGTCGTTATACTTGGTAGAGAAGGTATGAAACGGACAGTTTTTATTTATTTTTCCTTCTTCGCGCTCCTCGGCGCGCCTGTTTTGTTCGCTTATTATTCCCCCATCGCCTCCGTCTACGCCCAGACAGGAAGTGAGGAAGAACGACGCGCGCTTGAGGGTCAGCTCGCCGAGCTCGAACGTCAGATAGAAGAGCACGAAGCGACCATCGCGAAATACCGGGCCGAAGGGAAAACGCTCTCGAACGAAATCTCCGCACTGAATGCGAAGATAGCCAAAGCAAATACACAGATCAAAGCGCTGAACCTCGAACTTGCAAAGTTGAATGAAGAAATCAACGAAACTCAGCGCCAAATAAACCGCACCGAAAATAATATCGGCTCGCACAAAGACGCTATAGGAAAATACCTTCGCGACCTCTATGAGAGCGACCGCGCGGGTCTCATGGAAGTGATCCTTTCGGAACGTGAACTTTCCGACTTTTTCGGCTACATCGAGAACGTCACTTTGGTACAGGAAAACCTTCGCGTGTCGCTTGCGGAAATCACAAGGCTTCGGGAGGACCTCGTAGTGCAAAAAGACCAACTTGCGACGAAAAAGGAGGATACCGAGAATTTCCGCCGCATCCAGGAAGCGCAAAAGAGTAGTGTACAAACGACCCAATCGCAGAAAAACAAACTCCTTCAGGCAACGAAAGGAAAGGAATCGGAATATCAGAAAATTCTCACACAAACCCAGCAAAGTGCCGCGCAAATCCGCACGCGCATATTCCAACTCCTCGGCGGCGGCGAGCTTACCTTTGAGGCGGCCTACGACTATGCAAAGCTCGCGGAAAGCGCGACCGGCGTACGCTCCGCCCTTATCCTCGCCATTCTCCACCGCGAATCGCTTCTCGGAAAGAATGTAGGACGCTGTTCCTATGCCACCGCCATGCACCCCACACGCGACAAGCCATATTTCCTTGACCTATTGAAGCGCCTCGGCATTGACCCCGACTCGGAGTTTGCCAAAGTCTCGTGTCCAATTTCTTCGCACGGTTCATACGGCGGCGCCATGGGTCCCGCACAGTTCATTCCTTCGACGTGGAAAATCTATGAGGCGAAAATCGCCAATGTCACAGGAAATAACCCTCCGAGCCCATGGAACAATTCGGACGCGTTCGCCGCGACTGCGGTCTACATGAAGGACCTTTTGGATTCTTCAAGTTGTAAGAGCTACGCGGAAGCAAACAAAAACCAGGTGTCCTACCAAACCCTTATCGAGCGTTGCGCCGCGGCGAAATACTATGCGGGTGGTAACTGGTATAAATATCGTTTCTGGTATGGCGACCCGGTGGTCACCCAGGCAAACGAATTTGAGAAGGATATCTCGGTTCTTCGCACCAACGCTTCGGTTCTTTCCCCCGCGATTACTTCACGGTAGTTCCCGTGAAAGCTTCAACTATCTTATCGAGATTCCCCTCGAGTATTTTTTCGATGTTCGAAAATTTCTTCCCGATACGATGGTCGGTAATGCGATCGTCAGGGAAGTTATAGGTGCGAATCTTCTCCGAGCGGTCCCCGCTCCCTATCTGCTCTTTTCTGAGTTCGGATACCGACCCGACCGCCTGGAGTTGCTGCGCCTCATAGAGCTTCGCGCGGAGCACCTCTATTGCACGTTCGCGATTCGCGTGTTGGCTCCGCTCTTCACGCGAACCGACCACCACTCCAGTCGGCTTGTGGAGTATTCGCACCGCGGTTTCCACTTTGTTCACATTCTGACCGCCGGGGCCGCCCGCGCGCGAGAACGTCACCTCCAAATCACTTTCTTTGATATCCACCGCCTTCGCCTCCACGATGGGGAGCACCGCCACCGAGGCGGTTGAGGTGTGCACGCGTCCTTGTCGTTCGGTCACCGGCACGCGCTGCACGCGATGCACGCCTGATTCCTGTTTCAGCGCCTCATACGCGCCCGCGCCCGCTATTTCAGCCACTAATGTTTTATACCCGCGCGCGCCGGATTCCGAAGCATCGAGGGTGGAAAAACGCCATCCTCGTTTTGTCGCATAGCGCTGATACATTCGCGCAAGGTCGCCCGCAAAAAGCGATGCCTCGTCGCCCCCCGCGCCCGCGCGAATTTCTATAATGATTTTCTTTACCTCATCGGCCATAGCGAAAAGCGTACCAGAATCTAGAGCCGATTGAAAAGACGAAGGTGATGCTCCACCACTTCTTCCATCGCCGCGAGTACATCGGGCATTACCTTGTAAGGCGCGACTTCCTTTGGGTGTTCCGTAAGTTCTCCTTCCAGACTTTTCCGCCATGCGGCGCGAAGCTCGGTAGAAATGTGAACGACGGATATCCCCGCTTCTATCGCGGCACGTAAATCTTCATCGGTATTCCCCGAAGCGCCGTGAAGCACGAGCGACACCGGTTTACCCTGAGCTTGTCGAAGGGCATCTTTTATCGCTTTAATTCGCGCGATATCGAGCGCAGGGTCAGAAGCGTCTGCTCGCATCCCGTGGATGTTTCCCACCGCGGGCGCAAGCATATCCACGCCGGTTTCTTTCACAAATCGCGCGGCGTCCTCAGGTTTCGTAAGGTCCTCGGATTTTATCGCCGCACCCTCGGGAACACTATCGCGTATTTCCGAAGCTCCCCCGATATATCCCAATTCCCCTTCCACAAGCACATCCTTCCGCCAGAATTTCCACCCCCGCTTTACCGCCCGTATCGTTTCTTTCGTACGCGTAATATTTTCCTCAAACGTGAGTTTTGAACCGTCGAACAAAACCGCGTCGAACCCGTTCGCCGCCGCTTCCTTTGCCTTCTCAATCGACTTCGTGTGGTCCGCGTTCAGAAATAAGCGAAAACCATCCGTCTTTGCGTGTTCCTTGTTATAACTGTCCACCAAATCCCGCACATGGTGCACGCCGAGATACTCTCGCTCCCCTTCCGAAACTCCGATGATGACCGGCACATTCAACCTCACTCCCACATGCGCGATGGCCTTCAACTGCTCCAAGTTCGCAATATTGAAGTGTCCTATCGCGATTTTTTTTGTTTCCGCGGCTCGTATGACCGCTGACAAAGTTTGCATGGTTAGAATTGGATGATTCCTTTGTCAAAATTCTCTATGAGCAGCTCCTCCATCTTTTCCTCTCCGCCCACATATTCCTCGAATATCTTGGTCCACATACTCTCACGCTGGTGATAATTGAATGTTTCGTTCTTCCCTTCCATAAATGACACGAGCGACATTGCGTTGTCCTCCAAGTCAAAACTCACTGTCTGTTCATTACCATCGGCAAAAATACCGCCGACCCAATCAAGGTCGTGCCACAAAGTAAGATCGAGGTGAGCATCTGGCGCCCTGAAGCTCGTGAGATCGCGCTCGCCCCGCGCCCAGTGAAGAGATTCAGGATTCACGCGCGGCAACGAAAGGCGCGGATCTGCGGGATTCTCCTTCGCAAGATAACGCTGCACAATAAGCCACTCGCCGTCACCCGCCTGGTACACCTCGGGCACATCGCCCCGCAAAAACATTTTGAGACGCTCGGCGAAGTTCGCTTCGCGCGAGTAACGGCGGAAAAGTTTTGAATAAAATTCAACTTCATGGAAGTAGTGCAAAAGGAGTGCAAAATCCCTCAAAAATTTCCCGGGGATATCTTCCTGGATGGGGTTCACGAAAATGACGCCGAATTCTTTCAGATGGCTCACGTTATGGTGCTTTTTCGCCACAAACTTCCGCGATATTTCGTGCCATTCGGATCCTAACACGCGGATTTCCGTATCCCGCTCTTCGAAGTCGGCCGCGGTGAATTCGCTGTATGCCGCGTCAAAGGTCGCATGCATCCACTCATCCGATTCCACGAAGCGCAGCGCGCTAAAGAGCTCGGTAACGTCACGACCCGAAAACGCTTCCTCAATTGTTGTTACCCCGAGGTAGTTGATGAGATTCGCGGGTGGACGCTTCCGCAATATTTCACGCGCAATTTCTTTTTTGAGAAAAAAACCTTTCCCTGATCTCGTGACCTTCTTCGCAAGCGAGGCCGCTTTTTCGAATGGGGACGCGCCATTTTCCCTTTCCACGAGGGCGAGGAGTCTTTTTTCGTGTTCCACAATGGCGGTTCGCAACACTCCCTTTACATGCTCGGCCGAGCGATCGCCGCTATTCAACGCGCGAAGCGTACGTTCTATAGTTTCCGCGTTTCGTTCCGCAATGGATCCCAATACTCCTGCGCGGCCCGTGCGCGCCGCCATGGCCTTCTCGAGCTTCTCGAGCATCGCGGCATCCACGCCGAGAATCTTCGCAAGTTGTTCCACGGTAGCCATCGCTATCAGAGCGGCTCAACGTCCAAACTCAGATATTTGAAACGGTTTGCGGCAAAATCCTTTTTCGTGAGTATGCCTTCCTCGGCTCCTATCTGTTCAACCACCGAGGTCGCGTTCGCGGATGCCAGACGAAGCGCGTAATGGATATCACGCTTTTCTATAAGTCCGGCCACAAAACCGGAACCGAACGCATCCCCCGCTCCCGTGCGATCCGCCAGTTTTTTCTCCTTGAAAGTTTCCGCGGTGTAGAGGTAGCGCCCGTCCGAAACTTTTGCGCCGCGCGGCCCGTCGGTTACCACCGCAAGTCCTGGCACCAGGTCGTCGAATTTCTTGAAAATCTTTCTTTCTTTTGAGAAATCAAATCCGGTGAGAAGCGTTGCTTCTTCGCGGTTCACAATGACCACATCGAGCGCGGCAAGAAGCGGCTTCAATTTCTCCGCCCCCATTGCCACGTAGGCCCCGGAAGGATTCATGGCAACCGAGGTGCCCCGCTTTTTCAAGAACGCCACAAGTTCCCGTACGAGTACCATAGGGAGCGCTCCCGGCGTGATATATGCCCACTTTGCCGAAAGTTTGTTCCACGGGATATCGCGATGCGAAAGGTCTTCCGACGCTCCCCGGTAGGAAAGGATAGTGCGCTCTCCTCCCGCGGTGAGGAGCGCCACGGAATATGCGGTGGCAATTTTTTTATCTCGCGCGGCGAACGCGGTAATACGCTCATGCTTCAAGTTTTCTAAAAGCGCTTCGCCGCTTTCATCGTCTCCCACTTTTATAACCGCGCCGGTTTTGAGACCTTGCCGCGCGAAGGTCACTGCCGCATTCACTGCGCCGCCCCCGAACGCGAATACCGGGGCATCCACGGCAATCTTACTTCCCATCGCAAAACATTCCGCTTCGCCGGTAACAAATCCGAGCTTTTTCAAATGCTCCGGGTCCCGGAGCACTTTGAATTTCGCACTTTTGAGAAATACGTCCCGCGTTGCGGTGCCTATAGTGATGATGTCAAACATGTTATTTTCTTTTTCTTGCGCGCTTTACCGCGTTTTTTATGTCACCGACTCCCATGCCGTAGAACTCCAAAAGTTCCTCGGGGCGGCCCGACTGGCCGAAGGTGTCGTTGAGTCCCACGAATTCTATAGGAAGTGGCCCGTCTTTCGCAAAGAATTCGGCGACGGCGCCTCCCAGCCCTCCGGCCACTTGATGCTCCTCGGCGACCACCAGAGCGCCGGTGCGATTGCCGAGCGCGCGGAGCGCGGAACCGTCCAAAGGTTTAATGGTGTGCACATTCAATACCGCAACTTCCATCCCGTCTGCTTTGAGCTCCTGCGCAGCGCGCAAAGCCTGCGCCACCATGATGCCGCATGCGACGATGCCTACCTCCGGTTTTTTGGAATCCCAAAACAGTTCCGCCTTTCCGAGTGTGAACGGGGTTTTTCCGGTTGTGATGACGGAAGTTTTCTCGCGTGCGAACCGCAGATACACGGGTCCTTTCACTTTTGCAGCCGCCACAGTCGCTTTCTTCGCTTCCACCGCATCGCACGGCACCACGACTTTCATATTCGGCATAGTGCGCATCCATGCGATATCCTCGGTTGCTTGGTGCGTCGCCCCGTCCGGCCCCACGGAGATGCCGGCGTGGTGTCCCGCAATCTTCACATTGGAATCGTTATAGGCGACTGTCGTCCGTATTTGCTCAAGGTTCCTGCCCGGTGAAAACGTGGCGTAGGAGGAAATGAAGGGAATTTTACCGCTGATACCAAGCCCGGCCGCAATCGTCGCCATGTTCTGCTCCGCAACACCACATTCAAAGAACCGTTCCGGATACTTTTTTGCGAAGCTTTCCGCGCGCGTGGACTCGGCAAGGTCCGCGGTCAGGGCCACTACGCTTTTATTGGTGTCACCCAAGACAACCAAACCCTCGCCGTACCCGTCCCGTGTCGCACGCTTTTCGGCTTCGGGCTTGAACATGTTGTTATTTAACTTGGAGGATGGTTCCAGCATATTATTCGTGCTCGGATTTTATGCGCTTCCCGAGCGTTCGAAGCTCGTGAAGCGCCACTTTCGCCTCGTCTTTTTTCGGCGCTTTGCCGTGCCATGTGTAGTCGCCCTCCATAAAACTCACACCTTTTCCGGGAATCGTGTGTGCGATGATGACGGTTGGCTTTTCAAAAATTGCGCGCGCCTCATGCACCGCATCCACAAATTCCTCAATGTTGTGCCCGTTCACCTCAATGACGTTCCAGCGGAATGCCTCATATTTCGCGCGCAAAGATTCCAAAGGCATTACGTCTTCCGTCGCACCGTCTATCTGAATGTTGTTCCGGTCCACAATCGCGGTGAGATTGGAAATTCGGTACTTCCCCGCAAACATAATGGCTTCCCACGTGTTCCCTTCCTGGTGCTCGCCGTCGGACATCACACAGTACGTACGATATTTCTTGTGGTCCAGCTTCGCCGCGAGTGCGACACCGATGGCCTGCGAAAGCCCGGACCCCAAAGGTCCCGACGTGGTTTCAATGCCCGGGAGCGACGTACGGTGCGGGTGCCCCTGCAGGCGCGAGTGAATTTTCCGTAATGTTTTCAGCTCTTCCAGCGGCAGATACCCCGCGTACGCCATCGCCACATAGCGAATGGGCGTGATGTGGCCATTCGAAAGTATGAGCCGGTCGCGCTCGGCCCAGTCGGGCTTTTTCGGATTGTGGTTTAACACATGGAAATAGAGCGCGGCGAAAATGTCGGCCATCCCTAAAGGTCCCGCCGAGTGTCCGCTCCCCGCCTCCACGAGTGTTTGGATGAGGGTTTCCCGCATCCGTACGGCCAGCTCCTCAAGATATTTCAGCTTTTCCTCGTGTAAAGGTTCCATAGAAAGAATTATGATTTTCTCCATTATACCCCAAATAAAAAAACCTTGCCTGCCGGCAGGTTCGCTTACGCGTCCAAAAGTTCCCGGTATGCGGCGCGGTGGTCGCGCTCGCCGAAAATATACGAGGAAGACGCCACCGCATCGGCGCCGGCTTCCTTGAGTCGTCGCGCGATTGCCGGCGTTACTCCCCCGTCGATTTCTATCATCAGCTCAGGCGCGCGGTCGCGGAGGAATTCAAGTTTTTCAAACGTCCCCTCGTCGAACTTTTGGCCTGCGGGACCCGGTTTTACCGCGAGGAGTTGCACAAAAAGCGTTTCACCGAGATAGGCAACAAGTTCATCCACCGCCGTTTCGGGCGCAATCGCGAGACCGAGTTCTGTTCCCGCCGCAACGCACATGCTTTCAATTTCATGGAAAAAATCCAACTCTTTCCCTTTCGGGAACACCTCTATATGGACTATCGCACGACGTATCCCCGCTTCAAGCCAAACCTTGAGCGCCGACTTCACATCCTTCACCATAAGGTGCACCTCGATCTCCGATTCTCCCAACCCTTCTTTTTCCAACATGCTCCGGAGTTTCGCGGGCTCGTTCCACGTCACCGTGGACGCGAATGAACCATCCGACACGTCGAACTTAATCTTATCCGCTCCGAGAATCGCCACGACGCCGAGCCCCCGCCGCACGCATGCTTCGTCGCCGCAATTGATGGTAGGAATCACCTCCATCCCGTTAGAAGCAGGGTGCGCCCACGTGCGCGCCCGTATTACACGGATTTAATCGGTTGGTTAAATATTTCACAGGCATATCATTATCTATTATTGAGTCGCTGAGTTGCTTCTAACGGGGTCCATGCGCTACTCCGGACGACGCAATGCGTCCGCCTCTATTTTTGTAAGTTCTTGGAGTCGACGCGCAAACCGCGGTTCTTTTGAGAATGGGGTGGCAAGCCATGTCACCGCTATTTTCTCTGCCGCGGCCGCATCAAGATAATTCGTACCGAGCGCCAATATGTTCGCGTCGTCGTCGTTCCTGCTGTCGAAGGCTTGGTCGGGAATCATGACAAGCGCCGCGCGAATATTGGGAAACTTATTCGCTACCACCGACACTCCCACTCCGGAACCACAGAGAAGAATACCGCGACTTGTTTCCATATTCGCACTCACTTTCTTCGCAAGCGCGGCGGCAATGTCGGTATAATCATCGCTCTCGTCATACGCGGCGGGCCCCAGATCTACCACGGGGTATCCCCGCGCCGCAAGCGCGTTCTTCAGATGTTCCTTTATTTCAAATCCGCGATGGTCCGAACCGAGATAAATGACCATATAGTGATTGAATTATCGATTATTAGCTCTTAATTATCAATGAATGCGGGCTGGAAATGCGCATTCATCTGCGTGTGTAACTCCTCTACGTTTTCCACGCGCCCATCCTTCACCGCGACGCGGAGCGCAAGGCCACGCATGGTTTCCTCAGAAAACCCCTGGTCAAAAACAAAGTTCCCTAAACTGTAGGCGATCCAGCCTTCCCGATATCTCTCCACCTCTTCCACCACGTGCGGATGATGGCCAACCACAAGGTCGGCGCCGGCATCCACAAGCGCGCGGGCTATCTTTTTTTGTACCTCATTCGCGTTCGTTTTGTATTCGTCGCCAAAATGGATGAGCACCACCACGATATCGTTCGTGGCAGCGAGGTTGCTTACCTGCGCCGCCGCTTCGTCTTCGCGGAAACGGCTGATGCCCGGCTCGTCGCCTTTCGCCTCCAACCCTTCCGGGTACAAGTTTGTCCACCCGACAAACACGATGGAGTTGCCTTTGAGCTCCATTATGAGCGGACGATTTGCTTCGCTCTCATTCATGCCCGCGCCGACGAAGCGAATGCCGGCGGCATCCAAATGGAGAAATGTGTCGGAGAGCGCATCCGTACCCCAGTCCCAAATGTGGTTATTGGCAAGCGAAACCACATCGAAGCCCGCATCCGCGAGACCGGCAAGCGCCTCCGGCTTTGCGCGAAGAGAATATTGGCTCCCTTGATTTTTCCCGCGCGCGGAAACGGGATGCTCCAAATTCCCCACGGTGAGATCCGCCGCGCGGAGCGTGGAAGAGGCTCGCGCGAAAGGAAATCGAAAGTCTCCTCCGGCTTCACGTTCCGTATAGAACTCCACACCGCGCGCGAGCATCACGTCGCCGACGAAAAGGAGCGTGGCGCCCTTAGGTTGTGCGAGTTCTGCGGCACGTGTCGCTATTCGGTTGATAACGAGGTTCGTTTGAAATGCCGCGCGTGCGGTGTGGCGCATCGCAAGCTGTACCTGGTATGCGATGAAAACTAAAAACACCGCGACCACGATTTCCACGGACGCGGCGACAATAACGGAAACTTTAATGGAGTGTGAGTGCACGGGAAACGTGCTTCAAAAGCATGGCCGCGTATCCGTACTCGTTGTCATACCACGCGAGAACCTTCACGAGGTCGCCATCCACTACTTTGGTGAATGCAAGGTCCACGATTGCGCCATACGGCTCCCCTACGATATCGGACGATACCAGCTGGCCCTCGGCCACGGCAAGAATCCCTCTCCACTTGGGAGATTTTGCGGCGCGCCTGAAAATATTGTTCACCTCATCCACTGAAGTTTTGCGCTTTGCGAGAAACGTGATGTCTGCCACCGAACCGGCAATGACCGGCACGCGCATAGCAATACCGTCGAACCGCCCCGCGAGAGGACGAAACGCGCGCGTGACCGAGATGGCCGCACCGGTGGTGGAAGGCACTATGTTCACCGCCGCGGCTCTCCCACGCCGAAAATCTTTCCCTCGGGTGGGGCCATCCACAAGATTTTGGGTCGCGGTATATCCGTGCACGGTGTTCAATACCGCCTTTTTGATGCCGGGGCGCTCCGCCATCACCGCGATGATTGGGGAAGCCGCGTTCGTAGTGCAGGATCCGTTCGAGGTCATCGTCACTCCTTTCATCTCGCTCTCGTTCACTCCCATGAGCACGGTTTTTCCAAGCGCGCCGTCGTCGTCCTTCGCGGGCGCAGTCAAGACCACGCGTTTCGCACCCGCCGCACAATGCACCTTCGCTTTTTCGTACGATTCGAACGCACCCGTGGCTTCCACCACAAGATTCACCTTCATTTTCTTCCACGGAAGTTTTGCGGGATCTTTTTCCTGCAGAAACTTGATGCGTTTCCCTCCCACCATCAATGCTCCTTGTCGCACTTTCACTTCTTTTTCGTAGCGCCCATACACCGAATCGTACTGCAGGAGATGCGCGAGGTTCGCAACATCCCCGAGATCGTTCACCGCCACTATCTCAAAATCTTTTGCTCCAAATCCAAGTCGGAAGAAAAGTCGGCCGATGCGGCCAAATCCGTTTATTGCGACGCGTTTCTTCATCGGTTTTAGTATACCCTTACGTCCGTCCGGAGGGAACGCCACTCGGCGAGTGCGTTCGCAAAGTCCTCAAAGGAAGGGAGAAGTGCGCCGCCCGCGATAAGGCGTCGCACGCGCACGGCATCGCCTACCTCCGCCCGAAGAAGTCGCACGCGTCCAGCCGCGAGTTCAAGCACTTTATCTATCGGCTCCGGTGGCACATAACTTTTCAGTTCACGATCGGGCACTCCTGGTTCCGGAGACACGCGCTCTTCAAATCCCACGATTCGGTTGTCCGCAATCCATACAATATCAATGGGAAACTTCATATCCTTCATCCAAAAGGGGTAGTAGTCGGCACTATCGAAAATAAAGAGCATCCCCTCGTTCACTCCGAGACTTTCCCGTCCGGAAAGTCCGCGCGCACGGGTTTCCGGCTCGTTCACAATATCCACCACGATAATCTGGTCTTTTATCTTCACCTCGCCCTTGTTCTCCAGAGAAAAAAGGGAGGAAAAATAAGGCACGCCGATAAGCGACACACCAAGCACGATACCAAAGACAACCATGAAAAGCTTGATGATGGAGGACATCCTTTCAGTTAGTATAACGTTTCGGAAAAAGAAAAAGCCCAACTTCATGACACGAAGTTGGGCTCTTCTTTCCTAGCGATGAGGCGTGCAACTACCGCGTCGCACGCCGTCGCGAATGTACCGGGACTCCCTTGCGCGCCCGAAACCGCGCTTCACACCCCGAAGGCCCCCACGTTTCACAATGGTCGGACCAAAAATCCATCGCGGTCTCGGTATCAACTCCAGTGAGACCGGGGGTCATGATGGGTTTCAGGTGTCGATCGGTTTCGTTCCCGCTTGTGACCGACAGAATACTTGTCGGTTGATACACGTCTTTAGTGTATCCACACGCTTCCCGACATACCCACCGAACGTGGCTTGGATATGGGCTCTTTTCTTCGTCGAGCAGCGCATGGCACCGAGGACAATTACCACCTGACATATATCACCTCCTTGAGAAGGTGGGTGAATGAAAGCTTCCTGCCTGGAATGCTAACATATTTTACAGAAAAAGTCAATGTGGTGAAAAAACAAAGTGCCCCGCGCGCATACCGCCGCGGGGCATATTCCAACTGCACTACACTCAATCTACCTTTCTCCACGATGCTCACCGAAACGCAAGCGCGATCGGTGTCATAACTTTCCTGCTCGCCGGGGGACCCTTCTTCTGGAACAACTTCGCGTGACCACTCATCTTCGCCTTGGTGATTTGCTTCACCGGCTTCCGATGCTTCTCGCAGACATCGACCATTTCCCCATTCACAAGCTGGGTGGTGACACCAAGCTTGTACGCGGTGCCTTCTCCGCACCCGTGCGAACAGCTGAAGCGAGCATGCATAGAACCTCCATGGAATTGAAAGGTTGTTGAAAAGAACCACACATCCCGTGAGGAATGTTTTCACACCTTATCATGCACTTTTATGGTGGTCAAACTCACTACTGCCCGGGTGTCGGAAAAGACACCGCCCACGCACCGTTTATTTCCGCGTATGATTGTCCTTTCGGAATTTCCGTCCATGATATTTCATCTGCCTTCACGCCATTCGCACCGTAGAGCACCACCGCATTATTTGTGTATGCGAGCACATACGACTTAGGCCACACCACGTCCGCCGCGGGCACGCCGGTATAGTCCGGGTGGGCGAGAAGTAAATAGCCGCCCGCGGAAATTGTTTTCCCTTCAAACCGCGATGAGGTCACGAGCGCCGATTCATTTCCTGTGGAACTTTTCTTTTTTACACTCCACCCGGTGAGATTCACCGCGCTTGTCCCCGCGTTATGAAGCTCTACGAAATCCCAATTCGCCGCACCATCTTTCCCCGCCATCACTTCGCTTATTACCACCTGTGGTGAGCCCGTCGAACTCGCCATTCCCTGAGTCGGGGATGGATGAGGGGGAGTAGATGTCGCCGCCACCTCTGTGCTATCCGCTTCTACTTTTTTATTTCCCCCGTCAATTCCGCGAGAATTCGCCGCTTTTGGTGTTCCACCCACTTCCGCTGAGGTATGCCAGCTCTTCGTCACGAAGTTCCTCTCCATAGTTCTCTTGGTTTTTACATCCCCCGCCGGCCACTTTGGCGCGGCGAGTACTTCGTCCATCACCTCACACTTCTCATTGAAAAGTCGCAAGCCTTCGTCCTCATTTTTCAGATTGCCAGTGTAACGGAAATCAGCCTTCACGCTCCCTACCCGATCCGCGCTCCGCGCAAAAAGCATAAAGCCGCCCGCCGGGATGTTCGCGCTTTTCGAAAATAAAAACTGTATCTGCTCATCCTTATCCACCACGCTCCACCCACTCATATCCGCGGGCGCATTGCCGGTGTTCGCGATTTCTATCCATTCATACTGCGCCCCTTCCTCCGTCCCCATCCAAGCAATTTCACTAAATACAACTGAAATTGCTTGTCCTGAGTGCAACGAAGGACTGGTCGAAGGACCGCTTTCGTAGCCACACGCGGCGGAAAAAGCAGCGATGTTTCCTTGGGATATCTGAGCGTTCGCATCGCTGGCTGCGCTTTTCAGCATAAAGACCTCACCTTTTTCGCCTGCATCACCAAGAAGCGATGCGGTAAGTTTACTCCCGCCTCCCCACGCTCCCCACAAATACGCGGCCCCTATGAGCGCAAACGCCGCGGCAACCGCGGCGAGAGACCATCGCGCCGAGCGCCGCACCGGATCTGCGCGCCGCTCATACGCTTCCACCTCCTCATCGGAGATAAACTCTCCTTCCACATAACTATTCTACAACACCTTTTTCAAATATTGCCCGGTAAAACTCTTGCCTTTCTTCGCGATATCCTCGGGCGTGCCCACCGCCACTATCTCGCCGCCACGCTCCCCTCCCTCGGGACCGAGGTCGATGACCCAGTCCGCGGTTTTGATGACATCCAAGTTGTGTTCAATCACAATGACCGTGTTCCCGCGGTCCACGAGGCGCTGGAGTACCTTCAAAAGCTGGTCCACGTCCGCGAAGTGAAGTCCTGTCGTCGGTTCATCTAGAAGATAGAGCGTTTTCCGTGTATCGCGCTTGCCAAGCTCGGCCGCAAGCTTGATGCGCTGAGCTTCTCCGCCCGAAAGCGTGGTCGCCGATTGGCCGAGCGTGATGTACCCCAACCCCACCTCTTCCAAAATCTTTAACCGGTCGTAGAGCCACGGAATGTCGTCAAAAAATTCCACCGCCTCCTCCACCGTCATCTGAAGCACGTCGTATATATTTTTCTCTTTATACTCCACCTCCAAGGTCTCGCGATCAAAGCGCTTGCCCTTGCAGACATCGCACGAAACATAGACCGTGGGCAAAAAGTGCATCTCGATTGCGATAAGCCCGTGCCCCTCGCAGTTCTCGCACCGCCCGCCCTTCACATTGAACGAGAATCTTCCGGGCCGGTATCCGCGTACGCGCGCGTCTTCCGTCGCGGCGAAAAGATCGCGAATATGTGTCCACGCGCCCACATAGGTCGCGGGGTTCGAGCGCGGCGTTCTTCCAATCGGAGATTGGTCGACATTCACTACGCGGTTCATGTATTCCGTACCCGTCATTTTTTCGTGCGCGCCGGCTTTATATGCTGCCCCATTCCACCGGTTTGCGAGCGTTTTATAAAGCACATCGTAGACGAGCGAGGACTTCCCTGACCCGGAAACGCCGGTAATCGCTACGAACCGTCTGAGGGGTATTTCCACATTTACGTCCTTCAAATTATTTTCCCGCGCGCGGACAATGCGCAGATGCTCATGGTCCTTCGTGACGCGCCGGCGCTCCGCCGGCACTTCGATAAATTTCTTTCCTCGCAGATAATCGAGCGTGGGAGAGTGAATCTTCTCATTCTTCAAAAGCGCGGGCATTGCCCCTTCCGCAACCACTTCTCCCCCATGGACTCCCGCCGCCGGGCCGATGTCCACCAGGTGATCCGCGGTACGGATGGTCTCTTCGTCGTGTTCCACTACCAGCACCGAGTTTCCGAGATCTCGAAGTTCCAAAAGCGTGGTAAGCAACTTTGCATTGTCACGCTGATGGAGCCCAATGGTCGGTTCATCGAGCACATAGAGCGTGCCGGTGAGGCGCGACCCTATCTGCGAGGCAAGTCGTATCCTCTGCGCTTCACCCCCCGAAAGTGTCCCCGCCCTTCGATCCAAAGTGAGATACTCGAGCCCCACATCCGAAAGAAACCCGAGCCTACTTTTTATCTCGCGGAGTGGCGCTTCGATAATCGCTTTCGCGGAATCTGTTTTCACTCCGAGTGAGCGGAAAAATCGTTCGGCGTCTTCCACCGCGAATGCGGCGACCTGCGCGATGTTTTTCCCGTTTATAAGTACATTAAGCGCTTCTTTCCTTAAACGTCGCCCTTCGCAAACCGGACATATTTTTTCTGAAAAAAGCGATTCGGTACCGAGCCCGTTGCACGTTTCGCATGCACCAAACGGACTATTGAACGAAAAAAGGCGTGGCTCTATCTCGGGAAACGAGAATCCGTCGTGGGGACAGGTGAATTGAGCCGAAAGCGCCGTTTCTTTGTCCGTCACCACGGTCACCACGTGTCCGCCATATTTCAATGCGGTCTCCACTGCCTCGGAAAGTCGCAGGCGATTATCTTTGTCCGAAAAATCGAGTCGGGCGGGAATGCGGTCCACCAAAAGCTCTATGGTGTGCTGTTTGTAACGGGAAAGCTCTATCCGTTCACGAAGCGACAATAATTTCCCGTCCACGCGCACTTCGGAAAATCCCGCGTTCAAAAAGTCATAAAGCAGTTGATAATATTCCCCTTTCCGACCGCGCACCACAGGGGCGAGAATAACGATGTTCTTGTCGGATGTGTTTTCTTTCGCGAGTTGAATTACCACGTCCACGATTTCCTCGTTCGTCAATTTTTTTATCTCGCGGCCGCACGTGGGACAGTGCGGCGTGCCTGCGCGCGCGAAAAGCACACGAAGATAGTCGTAAATCTCGGTAATGGTCGCCACCGTGGAACGCGGGTTCGCGCTGTGGCTTTTCTGGTCGATGGCGATCGCGGGACTTAGTCCTTCTATTTCGTCCACGTCGGGTTTATCGAATCGCCCCAAGAATTGGCGGGCGTAGGCCGAAAGCGACTCAATATAACGTCGCTGCCCTTCGGCGAATATAGTGTCGAACACGAGGCTACTCTTCCCCGACCCCGAGAGTCCGGTAAATACCACGAGCTTCCCCCGCGGAATCGTAAGATTCACGTTCTTTAAGTTATGCTCACGCGCTCCCTTGATGATTATTTTGTCATGCATACAAGAAGTGCCCCGAGGACAAGGGTCCTAGGGGGTACTATCCGAGAATACGCGGTACCACGCGTATCCGCAAGTTGGTTTCAGGCGGTTTTCTACAAAACCTTCCGTACGGCCCGAGTGCGGCGCCGCGAGACAAAATACACAATGAAGAGAAGCGCAAACGTCACCAGCGTCGCCGTCATGTTCCCTTCGCGCCACAGCGTGAGCACGTTCGCGAGGAAAAGCGCAGGAGCCGACACGTTGCTTTCGAATGCGAGTGAGGCTCCGCCGAGGGACGCGGAGAGCACGTCGTTCCCCTCGCCGTCGAGCGAAAAGCCGTTGTTCCGGAAGGCAAAGACCCCCTCACCTGCGGCCTTTGCACGAAAACGCGCAAAACCGAAGATAGTAGGCTCCGAAAATCCCTCCGGATGACCGGCGGTTTTCACGAGAAGGCCGTGCGTATTGTCGCTGACATCAAAACTATCGCGAATGACCGGAACCCAACCGCCTGAGTAAGTGAACGACACGAACTCTGCGAGCTCAGGCGGAAAAGTAAATGAAATTTGCGCGGTGTAATTCCGTCCTTCCGCGGGATGCGCGAGGAAGGTAATCATGAATTCGCTGTCTTCCATCTCGCGTATTTCACCCGGCGTGAGCGTCACAATGGTATTCCCAAAAAGATCCTTGGTGAGCGAGGCGCGTTCTTCGTCCGCCGAGCGCGTCCATTCCCCAAGAAACTCGCGCACATCAACGCCGTCCACCACAAAATCACGATTCAAATCTTGTGGTATCCGAACCGTATGCGCGCCCCAGTTCACCATGAGTGAGTTGAAACTCACGAGATCCCTCTCAAGCGTCGCGAGTGGAAGTGCCGGCGCGGGAACGGGAGCAGGTGTCGGAGGAAGTGTCTCTACCACTACGGGTTCAGGAATCGCCGCGGGAATGGTGGACGTCGCCGCTTCAAGCACGATGGAATCCCACGCGGTACCGATGTTCTCATACGCGCCTACTCCGAACGCTTGAAGGTCGCGCACAAAATTTGCATAGACCGTCTTTTCTCCATTGGGAAGAGTCAATTCCCATATCGAGGTGGTTGCATAAGGAAGCCACGTTGCGCCCGCAAAATTGTTCTCGCGTGAAAACTGCATCCGCGTGGCATTCGGTGCATTTATATTGAGCGTCACGGTCGTCGTGGTCGTTTTCTCATCACCGTTGTTAATGAAGAAGGAGACAGGGCTCGAGCTTCCGCCCCCGCCACTTCCTCCTCCGCTACCGCCACCACCTCCGCCGCTGCCTCCACCACCGCCACCTCCGCCGCCATCACTCCCGGTCGTCGCGGACGCAGTCGCGATGGGCGACTCGTTCCCCACCGTGTCGAGAACCTTTATCGCAAAATAATAAGTGGTCGCCGCCGTGAGCCCTCCCACCGTGACGTTCTGGGATGCATTCGGGATGGGGAGAGGAACTCCCGAAATAGCCGTTGCGGAATTAAAATTGGAGGCATTGATGGGACTCGTACTCCAACGCGCATCGTAGTTCGCAATGTCCGTGTCCGAAGGAGCGGTCCACGAAAGCGCAATCGCAGTGGTGCCTGCGGCCGTGGCGGTGAGGTTCAAGACAGGACCGGGCGCAAAAATATCACCTCCCCCACCGTCGCTTTCGGTGGTCGCGGAAGTAAATGCGAATCCTACCCCGCCGAAGGTGGTTTCATACCGATAGCCGAAATAGTAAGGCGTACTCGCAGCAAGTCCGGAAATTGTTACGTTCTGATCCGCGTTAGGAACCGGTCCCGGCACTCCTCCAGCTACGGACCCGGAGCTCCAGTTCGACTCGTCGAGCGGGCTCGTCGCGTAACGTACTTCATGCAGCGCGGTCTCGGCCAACGTGGTCCAGCTAAGCGTCACCGAGGTGCCGGAGACGGAAGGTGTAAGCGTTACGGAGTCCACCACCACTACTTGCGCCCCCGAAAGTTGAGGAAACAAGAGGAAAAACGCCACTACAAAAAGCATGGCAAGGCATGCGGTATTCCGCCCTAGGATAAGAAAATTTGTCATAACCATCGTGGTAAATGGTATACCCCTTTTTCGAAACAGTGTCAACTTCACCACACCAAACCGCTGAAAAATAAAGCGCCTCCGAACCAATGGTTCGGAGGCACCCGTTATAAACTGCTACCGCACAAGAAGCATCTTCGTCGTCGCGGTAAACCTTCCCGCTTCCATTCGGCAAAAGTAGATGCCGCTCGGATGCGCTGAAGCGTTCCACGTCACGTCGTAACGGCCGGGGCCCCGCAGTTCTCGCAAGAGCAGTTCGTCCATCGTCCGTCCGAGCACGTCGTACACCGTAATGCTCACAACTGCCTCTTCCCCCACATCGTAGCGGATCATGGTCGTGGGATTGAATGGATTCGGGAAGTTGCCGTGGAGCGCAAACGCATGCGGCGCTTCACTCCACTTCTCCACGCCGGTCGTCACGGTGAATGTTCGTCCGGTGTCCTGCGGCGCATATGCCGAAAGTCCGTCCTGGTTCACCGAGCGCGCTCTCCCCGCAAAGGTTCGGTTTGCCGGAAGCCCCGTAAAAATCGCGAATCCGGGAGCTCCTGGGGTCGCCGCAACCAATTGCACGGAGTACGAACTTCCGAAAGAAAGCCCTTCGGTAAGTTGCACTTCGGTATACATAGCGCCCACACCGTGCTCGAACACCGCTACCACCGATGAAGATGAGGCTCCGGTAAGCACAAAACTGGTAGGTGCTCCCGGTAGTCCACTCCCCGTTGAGGTGAAGGTCATCGCCGTATCGACCGCGGAAAATGTTCCTTGGTTTGCCGATACGTCGCGCGCCGCCGCCCTGCAGTAATACAGCGTCGATGGCGCAAGATTAATGAAGGTATTGACCACCTCCACTCCTGGAGTCGCGAATGCGATCACTCGTGTTGGGTTGGTAAATGCCGGCGAGGTGTCAAGTTCGAATACCACGCCTCCCACATCGGCGTCTGCCGGTGCAGTTGCGCGAGCATCCGCCGAGGTGGCGGAAGTCGCGGTGAGCGTCATACCCGAAGGAGCACCGGGAGCCGTTACATCAGCCCCTGCTTCTCCGTTTTCCAACACCACACCTCCTGGGGCAACCACTTGGTCGAAAAAGAGCACAAGGTGCCCTTCTTCTCCATACATATAGGAGACCCACAGTACCCATTGATTCACCTGTCCGGTCACGGACGGAAATTGAAGGGTGGAGGTTTGATAGCTTGCACTTGCGAAGATCGTGTCGAGACCGGAGTTCACGACCGGCACATCGTCACGGAAAAAACTTTCCGCAACGCGCACCCGATTCGTAACCCATGTCGGAACCCGGAAATCGGTATTGATGCTCGCGGGAACGGTCATCGCGGGCACCGTCTTTATGATGACGAGATAGCGGCTGATGCTATCCGCCGAGGTGTTCATTTCGACACGCCATGCACCGGTTCCCACCGATGCGGAATCGGTCCGCCGGAGATCTTTCGAATCGAGGAATTGGTCTCCGATGATGGTCGGCACCGGGTACACGGTGTTCAGAAGAGATGCCTTAAAGGCCCCCATGAACACCCCTTCAGCACTGTATGCCTCGATGCGTTCGGCGACGCGGACGGTGCGGATTGCGGAAACAATATGCTGCGCCATGCTCCGCTCGCCGCACCACCACAGCACCGCTAATACTGCGAATAATCGCTTCATGGCGATTTTTCCTTTTAGTTGTTGTGAAATATAGGATTTCCTATAGGGTAGTACTGTCACAATGTATCCCACGGCATCACCATCTTGTCAATATGTAGGCACGGTGATATAGTGCGCGCAGCATAACCCCATATAACTAAAACAAACGAAGGTGATATTGTGAAAACCAAAGAGCCACGAAGTGGGCAGAAAAAACGCTGGTTGATATGGATGTCGCTCGCGCTTCTTGTTCTCCTTATGGGCGTAGGTGTCGTGTGTTTCTTCGAGCGCCCTGAGGCACAAGAAGACGGCGTCGCCAAAATCACCCGCGTGGTGCCCACAACCCCGAAGAAGACGATTTCACCATCGCCATTACCAGACTCCGCCGTTCGTCCGCACGTCGATCACTCGTCGATTCCCCACCTCATAAAGAAAAGGGTCTCACTGGTGGTTCACCAAAAACCCGCCGCAACGAAACTGTCGAAGGAAACGCGGCGCACTACTGCTCCCCTCGATACCGCATCACGCGATATCAAGCGCGAACAAACGCACGTCAGCGCCCCCATGACACGGACTCTACAAGTTTCCGCCGTCCCGAAAGACAGCGGGGATACGAAAGTCCGTCACGCGTTGAAAAAGAAACCATGGCGCCCGATGGACAATTGACATTCGGGTGCTCATCCTACATCGCCCCTACCAATGACTCTGGTGGGGGCTTTTCATAAAAAACTTGACTCGTGGGTGAAAAAATTGTAAACCTTAGTACAGTAATACACTCACAATTCGACACTATCTAGGAGGAACCGACATGAAGAAGGTATTCTTCGCACTTACGCTTCTTGCGTGGTGCGTCCCAATCCCCGCCCGATCGCAAGCCGTCTCCGAGGAAGAGGAAATGAAAGGTGGTTTGGTGGAAGGAAGGTGGTATTTCGACTCGTCCGGGGCAACCGCCTATGGGACCGCCTATTTCCAGAGCTACTTCTGGATCTCAGGGAGGGAAAAAGTGGGGTGGTTCGCGTTCGCGCGCGCCAACAACGACTGGGCACCGCATAGCGCCCTCGTCGCCGGCCTTTCCTATGCCCCCATTCCCTATATCGGGGTGGAGCTCGGTGCGGGCATCAACGGCAACCCGCTCGAGAACTTCTACTATCTCCGGGGACGCCTCTGGCTCGGCAATGATCTCACTGCGCTCGCGGGGTCAAGGAATTTCTACTACCTCGACTGCGTGGTCGACGCAGGCCCGAACCAGATTTATTGGTGGGAGGCGCGCCTCAAGATACGAGTCGCGCGTTGGCTCGGATGCGGCGTCTACGCCGAAGACGGAAAAGGCGCGGGGCCGCGCATCGATCTTCAGCCAATCGCCATGCCGATATCCGTGTCGGCGATGGTGCTCATCGGGCGATGGGATTCGAACCGCTCGTTCGAACCACGCGACATGATGGCCGCCATTTCCGTCCGCGCCATTTTCTAGCAGTCGTGCGTATTCACCGCACGGGGGCCCCTCGAATATTCGAAGGGCCTTTTTTGTTATTGCCGCTCTTCAAAATTCTTATTTCATCCCGGAGGATAGCGGCAAGCTCAAAATTCAACTCTCCCGCCGCTTCCTTCATTGCCGCTTCTTTTTCCTTAATAAGCGCCTCGCGCGCACGGCCCGAGCGAGGTACCGGCTTTGCTTCAAGTTTCAATATTTTTTCCGCGTCCGCGGGGAGAATGTCCTTTATTTCTCTCTCAATGGATGTCGGTGTGATGTTGTGGGTTTTATTGTAGGAAAGTTGTATCTTTCTGCGCCGCTCGGTTTCCTTCACCGCGCGAGCGATGGAACCGGTCATCTGGTCAGCATAGAGCAGCACCTCGCCGCGGATGTGCCGTGCCGCGCGCCCGATGGTCTGTACAAGCGAGGTCTCGCTCCGCAGGAATCCTTCCTTGTCGGCATCTAAAATGGCGACGAGCGAGACCTCGGGAAGGTCGAGCCCCTCACGGAGAAGGTTCACGCCAACGAGCACGTCGTACGTCCCCTTCCTGAGATTCGTAAGTATGCGGATGCGGTCCATCGTCTTCACGTCGCTATGCAAATAGGCAACCTTCATTTTTTTCTCCTCGAGATAACTTGCGAGGTCCTCCGCCATTTTTTTTGTGAGCGTTGTCACGAGCACTCGCTCCTTCTCTTTCGCGCGCGCTTCTATGCGGGGAATAAGGTCGGCAACCTGGCCCTTCGCCGGAAGAAGCGTCACCTTCGGATCCACAAGACCGGTTGGGCGAATAATTTGCTCCACTGTCTGCGTGCTCACTTTCTTTTCAAATGGCCCGGGAGTGGCGGACGTAAATATGATTTGCCCCACCCGTTTTTCAAACTCGGCAAATCGAAGCGGACGGTTGTCGGCGGCCGAAGGAAGCCGGAATCCGTATTCAATGAGCGTCTTTTTTCGCGACGCGTCCCCCTCGTACATACCGGCAATCTGCGGCACGGTCACGTGCGATTCGTCTATTATTGTGATGAAATCGGCCTGCCCTGAGCTTGTCGAACGGGGAAAGTAATCCAAAAGTGTGTCGGGTGGCTCGCCTGCCGCGCGCCCCGAGAGATGGCGCGAATAGTTCTCGATGCCGTTGCAGTACCCTACCTCGCGTATCATCGCGAGGTCGAATTTCGTGCGCCGCTCAAGTCGCTCGGCTTCCAACAGTTTTCCTTCCTTTTCGAACTTTTTGAGTTGCCCCTTTAACTCTTCTTTGATGGCCTTGATGGCGCGGTCGCGCTCTTCTTTCGGGGTAATGAAATGCTTTGCGGGAGCAATGGTCACTTCTGGAATCTCTTCGGTTTCTCCGGGCACAAACCCGCGCACCGGGTCAACTTCATACACTTTCTCAATAACGCTGTTCCCGCCCGCATCGCTACGCGAAGCGTTGCGGGCGGGCTTCACCTCAAGCGTGTAAATAAGTTCCCGGTCCGGCGGCATTATTTCCCACTGGTCGCCCCGAGTACGAAATGTCCCTCGCTTCAGGTCCGCGGTCGTCCGCGTGTAGTGGAGCTCCACAAGCTTGCGCGTAAACGTCGGGCGATCTATCGGCGCACCGCGCTTCAGGTGAAAAATGTTCTCGCGGTACACTTCGGGCGCGCCAAGACCGTAGATACACGACACGGACGCTACCACAATCACATCGCTTCGCGTGAGAAGCGCGGAAGTCGCTGCGTGGCGTAATTTATCTATTTCCTCATTTATCATTGCCTCCTTGCCGATGTAGGTATCGGTGGTCGGCATATACGCCTCCGGCTGGTAATAGTCGTAATACGAAACGAAGTAGTGCACCGAATTTTTGGGGAAAAGTTCGCGAAGCTCGTTCGTGAGCTGCGCGGCCAAGGTTTTGTTGTGCGCGATAACAAGGGCAGGTTTATTCGCGTTCGCAATTACGTGCGCCGCGGTGAAGGTTTTCCCCGAACCGGTGACACCAAGAAGCGTCTGATATCGGTGACCCTTGGCAAGCCCATCGGTCAGTTCGCGAATCGCCTTCGGTTGGTCTCCCTCCGGTTTAAATTTTGAGATTAGTTGGAACATATCCCGTAAGACCTATTCATCCTATTGGTCCTCACGGCCCTGTTCAACCCACACCAATAAAAAGGAACCGAGGTGACGGTTCCTTTTGGTATAGCCCTCAAACGCTTGCTCGTATGGTGTCGAGCGCTATTTGGAGCTCCCTTAACTTCATTCGCATGTTGCGTACGACGCCGTTATGTTCACCGCGACGTCGTTTTCCGAGCGCGCGGAGATACTCCCGCTGCTTCTCGTGATATGCCTCGCGCATCATTCGCAGATTCTCCCGAAGGAGTGGCGCGTCATCGGCGCGCCGCGAAAATTCAGTAAGCATATAACCTCCTCTATAATGGTTATGAAAGAACAGTTTCAGACCTACGGTTTCGGTCTGAAGGCGAGCTAAGATGTTTCCCGGACCGCCTTCGGACAAAAACGAGGACCTCTGCAAGCGGGAGGTCCTTGAGTTTGAAAGATGTGTTTGTAGTTATTCTTTCGCTTTTAAGGCCTCCCGTTCGCCAAGTGCAATAAGGCACATGATGAGAAACGTGCCAACAAAAAGCGTAACAACCGGAAGTGTATGGACGAGAAATGATGTCATTCCTTTTTTACGGTAAAGGGCGGTAGATATCGGGGTCGATGGTACGCGAAAAACAGTGCCGTCCCATTTCATGGTTCCAATTCTCGGAAATACCGCTGTAGTAAGGTCTCCCCATCATCATCGGCGACTCTCCCTCCATCATCCCTTCGCTTTGCCGCATGAACGTGGCACATAGCTCGAACGCGAGTGGCCCCGTCGCGCGATATTCGTATGGTGCGCCGGTCTCGGGATCAGCAGGAATTCCGTATCCGCGAATGTTGTCCGCAAGCGCCTCGAGGTTTTCGGGAAGTCTTTCTTTCGCCTGCCAATAGTTCACCACCTGGCTCTGTATCACTTGGAGATGATTCACGCGCTCCATATCGATGCGCCGAAGCCGCTCCTCGGCCGGGCTCCCCGCATACACGAAGCCAACCACTACACCCGCAAATATGACAAGAAGAATTCCCGAAGCGACGTATCGCGCACCCGCAGTCACCGGCTTCGCTTTCAATATCCAAAGATAATAGGCACCGATTGCGCCCGCCACAAAAGCAACCGCGAGCACTTTGAGCGCGAACCGCGCGGTAAGCTCTCCCTCCAAAAAGTGCGAGAGGAGCGACACAAGGTCTCCAATCAAGGTAAGCGCCACCACAAAAAGCGTGAATGAGATGAGCCACTTGCGGACACGCAATTCGCGCTTTTCGGGCTCCATTTCATATTCCTTCCGAAGGAGCCGCGCCGTGAAAAAATAGACGGGGAAGATGACGATAAGGGAAGCCAATGACCACCGGATAGCGTTCCGTGCTCCCGCATACGCGTAGTACCCCCCCATATCCAATATGTCCGGGAACCACAGATTGATGAGTTGGAACGCGAGCGTGAGAAATGCGGTCGCGGACGCGTAGAGCGCGATGATGGAGAGAAGGTGCAAAAAGATGTCCCGCGGCGAACTTTTAATTTTTTCCATATCTTCCATACTAACGTATTTTCGCCCCCGGAGTAACGGCCTTCTCGGGAGTAAGGAGGATCGGCCCTTCCTCGCTTTCCGCCGCAAGCAACATTCCCTGGCTTTCCATGCCCATGAGCGGGCGTGGCTCAAGGTTTGCAACCACCACGATTTGTTTTCCTGTCAGCGTCTCCGGTGGATATGTGGCCGCGATTCCCGCCAAAACCTGCCGCACGTCTCTCGCCTGCCCTGAGCCTGTCGAAGGGCCCAAATCCACCGAGAGTTTTACTAATTTTTCCGACCCCTCCACCTTTTCTGCGGACAATATCTTCCCCGCTTTCAGCTCAATTTTCTTAAAATCGTCGATGGAAATCATGTTTCTCAATTCTAACAAACTATTCATATCTGAGCGCTTCTATCGGGCTCTTCTTTGAAGCCACACGCGCGGGGTAAAGTCCGAACACGAGTCCTACCACGGCCGCGACCGCAATGCCCAAGGCTGCCGCCCCGAACGGAAACACGAATTCCCAGTTCACCGCAAGCGTGCGTCCCAACACCAGTGAAATGAGGAAAGAGAAAAATGCGCCGAGCATAATGCCCGCAAGCCCTCCGAGTACGGTGAGAATCACGGCTTCAAGAAGGAATTGGAGCATGATATCGGTATCTTTGGCACCCACCGCCTTCCTTAACCCTATCTCTCTCGTTCTCTCGGTCACGGAAACAAGCATGATGTTCATAATGCCGACGCCCCCCACCACAAGCGAAATTGCGGCTACGGCAGCAAGGAAAAGCGTCAAAACGTTCGTAATGGTTCCCACGGTCTCCATGGCATCCGCCTGCGTCTCGAGGAAAAAATCGTCCTTCTCCGGATTATCGATGCCGTGCGAGGCGCGGAGTGTGGCCTTCACATCTTCGATGGTTGCCGGCACATTCGCTTCCGTGTCCGCCTCCACCACGATGCGGTGGAAATATTTGATGCCGAAAATGTATTGCTGGGCGGTGGTGTAAGGTACAATAGCCGCCGTATCGAAGTTCAGAAAAAGCGATTGGCCGGCGGCGCCCAACACGCCGATAACGCGGAAGCTTTTCTCCTTTATCCGTATCCTTTTCCCGAGCGCCTCTTCGTTCCCAAAGAGTTCCTCCGCCACTTTATTTCCGATGATTACTACGTCCGCATACCCCCTCACCTCATCATCATTGAAGATGCGCCCCTCCACAGGCGCAATATTGTAGATGTCCGCAAAGAGCGGCGTTGCGCCGTAGATGGTAGGGCGATAGGTCTCTCCGCCATACGATGCGCTCTGACTTCCGAAAACGATCGGCATGATCCTCGAAATATGCGGCGCGTTCGTGGTGCGCGAGAGCGCATCAATGTCTTTCTGCTTCAGAGAGTCGGTGAAGGTGCTTAAAAAATCCGAAGGCCCTTTCGGTTCGCGCCCCGGCACGACCGCGATGGTCTTCGCCCCAATCGACTGCACCTCGCCCAAGATAAGCGCCTGTGCGCCCTCGCCCAAGGACACGATGAGGATGATGGCGGTCACCCCTATCACAATGCCGAGTATGGTCAAAGCCGACCGGGTTCGGTGGGTGTTCAAACCTTTCCACGAGGTGCCAAGGGCGCGTCGAAATACCATAGTCAATAATTAATAATCAATGATCACTTTATAAAGTGATCGCTCGTGCGCCGCGCTTTGACCTTTTCGTCCTTCACCAGTTCCCCATCCATAAGGTGAAGAATGCGTTCCGCCTGTTCGGCCGTATAGGTTTCGTGCGTGATAAGCACGATGGTGTGACCGCGAGTACGGTTCAATTTTTCCAAAATACTCATTACCGCCTGACCCGATTTCGAATCAAGATTGCCGGTCGGTTCATCCGCAAAGATGATCTCCGGGGTCAATACCAACGCGCGCGCAATCGCCACCCGTTGGCGTTCCCCTCCCGAAAGCTGTGAGGACTCGTGGTGAAGGCGATGGGTAAGCCCCACCGCTTCGATGGCCTCCTCCGCCATATGATTCCACTTTTTCTCCGGAATGCCCGAGTAAAGAAGTGGAAGTTTTACATTTTCCAACGTGGTCGCGCGTGGAAGAAGATTGAACGTTTGAAACACGAATCCCATTTTCCTATTTCGCACTTCCGCGAGATCATGGTCCGAATGTTCGTCTATCGCGCGGCCGTCAAAGCGGTACAAGCCGCTGGTCGGTCGGTCGAGAAATCCAAGCAAATGGAGAAGTGTGGACTTGCCCGACCCCGACGGACCCATGATCGCTACGAATTCTCCTTTCTTGATATCGAATGAAACTCCCCGGAGTGCCGGGGTCACCACGCCGTCGTCCCAATAGGTTTTTTCGAGGTCGCGGGCTTCGATGAGCACCATGGGATTATTCGCGAGGTGGGGCCGCCACGATCGTATCTCCCTCCGAAAGCCCTTCCCTCACTTCGACGGTTCCATCGGTGCCGCGAAGTCCTATCAACACGCCGCGCTCGGTGAGGGCCCCTTCGCGACCGACAAAATATGCAAACCACCCTCCGCCGTTCCGTTCGCGAAGCGCGCGGAACGGGACCATAAGTACGTTCTCGCGTCGTGCGGTCTCTATTTCAAGATCCGCGGTCATGCCGGATTTTATGAGCTCATATGCCTCTCGATCGCTATCCGCAAAATGGAACACCGTGCGATAGGTAGCTACTCCTTCCACTACGGTCTCGGCCGGCTCTATTTGCCCGACCCGCACACTAAACACGCGCGCCGCTCCGTATGCGTCAAAAGTAACGGCCGCCGTATTGCCGACCGACACTTTTCCCACGTCCACTTCCGGGATGAATGCCTCTATCTCGAGTGAGCGCTCGGCAATGAGCGACACGAGCGGCGTATTCGCCGCCACAATCTCCCCCACCTCCGCATCCTGCTTAGTTACGAGTCCCGCGAACGGCGCGGTAATAACGGTTTTTGCGAGCGCGGCCTGCGCCACGTCCCGCCGCGCTTCAGCTTGGAGAAGTTTTGCGCGCTGCGCCGAAATCGCTTCAGCAGTAGCGCCGGCGGTAAGAAGTGCAAGCTCTGAACGTACCCGTGCCACGGTAAGCGCCTGCGCAGCGAGGTTTTGTGATGCGCCAGATACGGCGGTGGTCGCCGCCGCCACATTGGTACGTCCCGTGGTGATATCTCCCCGATATGCATCCGCAGTAGCTTGCGTGAGTCCCACCGAAAAATTCACCGCGTCCACCGCACGGGCAAGGTAGTCGCGCACCAACGCAAGATGAGTGGCCGACGAAATAAGAAGCGCGGAAACGGAGGAGGGCGTGGTGGATGCACGCACGTTTCGCAATTCCGCATTCCACGTACCGAGAGTCGTTCCCGCACGGCGCCGCAGGTCCACCACATCGCCTTGCGCTTGAGAATCGGACACGCTGAAGGTCAGTGAGAGTGTGGAAGTATCGTCATTCGAAAATAACGCATCGGTCTTCACCCTCACCGCGTCGTCCGCCTTCGCGTAGGCATCTTCCACAATCACAAGCGCGGCGGTGTAATAGTTTGCGAGATCCTGTTCCACTTTCGCAACTTCCGCATTTTTCACCGTAATTTCTTCCGGACGGGTTCCGCGCGTCAGCGCTTCCAGATTTGCGGTTTCAGTCGCAACCTGCGCTTCGGCTTCCCGAACTTCCGCGCGAAGATCGTCGGCCGAAAGTTCGACGAGCGCGACACGCGCTTCTACACGATCCCCCACTTTCGCAAGTACTCGCGCTATTTTTCCGCTCCGCTCGAATGCAAGGTCTACGCTCGATGCCGGCTTTACTCGCCCGGTAACCGACACGGTTTCCACCACGGTGCCGCGCGTCACTTCAACCTCCTCGGGTCGCGGCTCATTTCCTCCAAACGCGTATGCGGCGAGCACGCCCGCACCTATCGCGAGAACACCAACCACCCACAGCCACTTACGCCGTCGTTTGGGATGCGGATGATGGGTCGGCACTGGGTGCTGCATAGGTTTCAGCTCACAAACGCGGTATAGCCAAGGTATGCGAGGAGCAGTCCCGCGATAACGAACACCCAAAACTCGAGATGGGCGAACATATTACGGGCATTATATCACTTTTTTAGAAAAAAGAGAGGGGCGACGGATGTCGCCCCTCGGGGGGATGAAATGAATCAGGAAGGTGGCCGTTAAGAGCATCCGGAAGTGGAACCGCATTCCAAACACTTATAACAACTGCCGCCACGCACCATGATGGCGCCGCATTCGGAACACGGAGGCGCGTCGGCTTGCTGAACAAAAACGCGATGTTCATGCGCTTTCTGTTCTTCAGTGACGTTTTTCGCCTGTTCCTGCACAGGAGGCACAGGAGGCGCTCCGTTCGCGAGAGTCGGCTGTTCACGCATGGTCTCCTCCTCAACACCGAAATATTTCCCGAGCCAGCGGAAAATATAATCGGTAATCGATTTGGCGATCTGAATCTCCGGATTGGTAGTGAATCCCGAAGGTTCGTACCGAGCGTGGCTGAACTTCCTCACCATCACATCGAGTGGAACGCCATACTGCCACGCAATGGAGGTCTGGGTCGCGAACGAGTCCATAAGGCCCGAAATGGTGGAACCTTCCTTGGACATCGTGATGAACATCTCACCGGGAGAGCCGTCCTCAAACATGCCGATCGTAACGTATCCTTCGTGACCGACAATAGAGAACTTATGCGTGACCGATTCCCGCGTATCCGGGAGATGGCGGCGCACCGGTTTCGGAACGACTTTGCCGCTCGTATCACGCGACGTGGAAAGCGGTTGGGTCTTTTTGCAACCATCGCGATAGATTGCGATGGCTTTGAGCCCCAGCTTCCACGCTTCGAGGTATGCGTTCTCGATATCTTCCACCGTCGCGTTATTCGGCATATTGACGGTCTTCGATATCGCGCCCGACAAGAACGGCTGCACCGCACCCATCATACGGACATGTCCCATGTAGTGAATGGAGCGTTCGCCTTTCTCGGGCTTGAACGCGCAGTCAAACACGGGGAGATGCTCCGGCTTCAGATGTGGCGCCCCTTCGATGGTGTCGTGCTCATCGATGTACCCGATGATATCCTGCACCTGCGCCTCGTCATATCCGAGCTTCGCAAGCGCTTCCGGAACCGTCTGGTTCACCAACTTCATCGAGCCGCCGCCCACGAGCTTCTTGTACTTCACAAGCGCAATGTCGGGCTCCACGCCGGTCGTATCGCAATCCATCATGAAACCGATGGTGCCGGTGGGTGCGAGAACTGTTGCCTGCGAGTTTCGGATTCCGTGTTCGGCGCCGATCGCAATCGCGGTCTTCCACGACTCCACGGATGCGGCCCAAAGATCTGCGGGCACGAGCGTCGCGTTGATGCCTTCGGCATGTGCACAGTGCTTCGCAAGCACCGCAAGCATCGGTTCGCGGTTTGGCGTAAAGCCGTTGAATGGGCCTTTCACCTCCGCAATCCGCGCCGACTGCGCATACGCTTCGCCGGTCATGAGTGAAGTAATCACCGCCGCAAGCGCACGCCCTTCGTCCGAATCGTACGCATATCCCCGCGCCATCAAAAGCGCGCCGAGGTTCGCGTAGCCGAGTCCAAGCGGTCGATACTCGTGGGAATTCTCCGTTATCCGAGGAGTCGGATAGCTGGAATTGTCCACGGATATCTCCATCGCGGTGATGGTAATGCATACCGCGCGCCGGAATTTCTCGACGTGGAACGACCCGTTCTTCCGCCGGAACATCATGAGATTCAAGGACGCCAGATTGCAAGCGGTATCGTCCAAGAACATATATTCACTGCAGGGGTTGGAGGCATTGATGGGCGCGGTGTTCGGACACGTGTGCCAACCGTTGATAAGCGTGTGGTACTGCATGCCGGGATCTCCGCATATCCACGCCGCATCGGCGATCTGGCGCATCATGTCGCGCGCCCGGAGCTTCTCCACCTCGGTGCCGCTCGTCACGGCGCGGGTAATCCATTCCTTGTCCTCGATGACCGCCTTCATGAATTCATCGGTCACGCGGACGGAGTGGTTCGCGTTCTGGAACGCGATGGTGTCATACGCGCCGCCCGGCACGTTGAATCCACCATCGTATCCATTGTCGATCAGCACCCACGCCTTCTTCTCTTCATCCGCTTTGCAACGAATGAAATCCATGATGTCGGGATGGTCCGCGTTCAAGATGACCATTTTTGCCGCGCGACGTGTCGTGCCGCCCGACTTGATGACACCCGCAAACGCATCATATCCACGCATGAAAGAGACCGGACCCGAAGGAACGCCACCACGCGACAAACGTTCTTTTGAAGAACGCAACGTGGAAAGATTCGAACCGGTTCCCGATCCCCACTTGAAGAGCATGCCTTCCGTCTTCGCGAGATCCAAAATGGATTCCATCGAATCTTGGACGGAGTTGATGAAGCACGCGGAACATTGCGGCCTCTCTTCCGCGCCGACGTTGAACCACACAGGGCTGTTGAATGCCATGTATTGGTTCACCAGGAGATACACGAGCTCTTGGTAAAAGATCTCGGCATCTTCGTCGGTTGCGAAGTAGTTGCGACGCTTCCCCCATGCGAGATAAGTCTTCGCCACGCGCTCGACGAGCTGCTTCACGCTCGTTTCGCGTGCAGGAGTTCCAAGCGCACCGTGGAAATATTTGGACACGACCACGTTCGTCGCGGTCATGGACCAGCTTTTGGGTATCTCCACGTCCTTCTGCTCGAACACCTTCACACCCTTCTCGTTCGTGATGACGGCGTCGCGCTTCTCCCATTCGATTTGATCGAACGGATGAATGTTCGGCTTCGTAAAGTAGCGCGAAAATTTCAATCCGCGCACCCCGTTGCCGCGTTTCTGTGCACTCGCCGTTGTGGGAGTGCTCTCTCTCGTTGCTTCCATAGGTTTTCACCTACCTTTCTGATTGATATGAGTGATTTTAAGTTGCGTGGGTATACCCTATCCCTCCCCTCAATACACCGTCAATAGTGGACAACAAAAAATTCCGCGATGTTTTAGCGCCACGGTCAACTTCCCATCAGACCTGTTCTTCTTATCGGGCCTATTAGACCTATTTGAGGGTAGCTTTCCCGAACGGCACGGCAAAAGCCCGGCACCACACCCACACATCCTCGTATTGGAGAGGGTCTATTCCCTCCGGAACCTCGTAATTCTGGCTCCCGATGTTCCCCTTCAGGGCCCCAAGGCGTGCCTCAATGGCATAGGCGTCGTTTTTCCCGAAGTGGACGAAGAGGTCGGGACCGTTCGTCATCTCAAAGTCGTCTTCGAACCGCACATAGTACTTCTCCCCCGCCTTCACGAGGGTCGCGGTGCCCTCCGCGGAGTGCCCTGCGAGCGACACGAAGGTCCCTTGCCTTACTATTTCAGGCGCTTGGGCCATTTCCGCGTTATCCACTTCAATGTCTGTTAATGATTCGCTCACCTCAACATCAATAAAGAGTGGAGAGATAAGCCAGTACGCCACCCCAAGCACTATCACGACTCCTGCCGCTATCAATAACTTTTTTGTCATTATCATAATGGTATCAAAAAATAAGTCGCTCACGCAGCAAGCGACTTGATGTAGTATGAAAATGATGGCAGGTGACCGATTCAAAGTGCTTGCGCTCAAAACCACCCTCAGCCTCGCGCTCGTCGTGTCGCTCTTTTACGTAACCGATTGGAGCATGAGGGCGCTCGACGCGGAAACCATCCTGCCGAACGGCAGAATCGGCGAAACGTTCTATACGTGGGGTCATCCCGTGATCCTCAATAAGTTGGGGTTCCGCGACCGTGATTTTGAGATCCCGAAACCCGATGGCACATACCGTATCATGGTCCTCGGCGATTCTTTCGTTTTCGGTACAGGCCTCGCGCCTGAAGAGCGATTCACGAACATTTTGGAACACAAACTGAACGAAACCGCGTTGGGTAAAAAATTTGAGGTGGTAAACTTCGGCAGGGAAGGTGCGTGCACGAAAGCCGAGTTTGATACGCTCACCAAATACATCTCCGCAGTGGAACCGGATCTCATCGTCGTCGGATATGTCTCAAACGACACACAGTGCAACAACCGAAACGGAAGTCTCCCGCCAACCGACACTAAACTATTGTCGTCTGTTCTCAATGCCTCCACCGACGCAAAACTTTACTACTGGGGCCGGCTTTTCCGAAAATCTTTCTTCAGTGTCGAGGAAAAGTTGGGACGCACCCCGTCGTGGTTAAGTTTGATAAGGGAGTCTTATACTGAAGATTCGCCCGACTGGCACGTGTTCCTCGATTCCCTGAATGGCATCATGAAAATTTCTGACGAACGGCGGTTGCCGCCTCCTCTATTCGCGGTCTTGAACCACAGCGTCTACTTCGACCGGCCGGTTGACTATGCGAACCCGGACGAACGGGTTGCCACATATCTTGCGGCGGTTCGCCAGGCGGAGACGGCGGCGAAAGATATTGGCTTTGTGACCCACAACTACGAGGAGGAGATTCTTTCCAACTTCCCGGATGGCCACTTTACCATCAACCGCTTCGACAACCATCCGTCGGCACCGCTGAACGAGATCTACGCCGAAAAGCTTTTCCGAGTCATTGCAGGGAAATACCTATGAAACCTCCGCCATTTGCTATTTCCCCCTTATTTGCTACCCTTGTATAAAGGTCACCCAACATACATTTATAGATAATCCTATGCCAGGAAAAGCGAATTCCGCGTTCATGAAGCCGATGCAGGTGGATGCAGCGCTCGCGGCAGTGGTCGGCGAGGGTCCGATGCCCCGCTCCGAGGTCGTGAAGAAGCTCTGGGAGTACATCAAGAAGCACAACCTGCAGGACCCTTCGAACAAGCGGAACATCAACGCTGACGCGAAGTTGAAGGAAGTGTTCGGCGGCAAGGCGACGGTCAATATGTTCGAGATGACCAAGCTCGTATCGAACCACCTGTCCTAACAATTCTTAAAACAAAAAACGCCCTAAGTGTATCGAGGGGTGTTTTTTGTTTCCCACGTATTAGACCTATTCATCCTATGAGACTTATTTTGATTATATTCATATGAAAAATCGTATCACAAATTTCCCCGCCCAATTCTTTTTAACTCGTCCTTCGCCCGCTTGATGAATTTCCCAAACTGCCGGTCCTTTTCTCTTTTCTCCGATTTGTTCATCTCATAATACGCGGCTTCTTTTTTCAGGTTGAGATAGTTGGAATATTGCGCCTCATCGAGCGCACCGGATTGCACCGCCGCGCGCACCGCGCACCCGGGCTCGCGCATATGCGTGCAGTCAACATATTTACATTGCGCGGCGAGCGCGGTTATTTCGCCAAAGAAATCGTCGACGCCTTCTCCCGTGTCCGCCATCCCCACTTCCCGCATCCCGGGGTTGTCTATCACGATGCCGCCTGCGGTGAGCGAAGTCGAACTGCCGTTCTCCAAAAAGTACATCTGCCGCGCCGTCGTCACGTGTTTCCCTTTCCCCGTCGCCGTACTGATACGCTCCGTCTTAATAGTGTCCTTCCCGAGCAGTTTATTGATGAGCGTGGACTTCCCCACACCCGACGAGCCCAAAAAGCAGTAGGTCTTCCCTTTCTCTATATAATTTCGGAGTGCAGAAAGTCCCTCGTCATTCACCGTGCTGGTCAGGATCACGTCAACGTCAGGAAATCTATGTTTTATCTCAGCCGTCTTTTCGTCCCGTTCCTCCGATGAGATGAGGTCGGTTTTATTGAGCACGATGGCGGGCTGTATTCCCCCGTCGCGCGCCAGGGCGAAATACCGTTCAAACCGGTTCAGGTTATAGTCCCGGTCCACCGACTCCACCACGAAAGCCACGTCAACGTTCGCCGCGATGACCTGCACCTCGTCCGCGCGGGCGCGTTTCCTCTTGATAATCGTTTTTCTCGGAATGATTTTCTCAATAACCGCGCGTTCGTTTCCAAGCTCGGTGATTGCTACCCAATCACCCAGGGCGGGATAATCCTCCCGCGAAGAGGCGCGGAACATCCATGCGCCCGTAATCGTGGCGTAAAAATCGCCTCGTTCGTTCTTCACGCGATAGGCGCCTTTATGCTCGGCGGTCACCCTCGCCACCGAAAAATCATCTTTCATGTTCTCATTTTATACCCTTCGTATGAAAAAACGGCGACCTATGGGGATGCCGCACAAGGCAGGATATTTTTGTTTTGCTCCGCTGGGTGCGCTACGCTTGCCCGGGTTCGCCTCGTTTCAATAACAAAAGCGCCCGTGCTCCCCTGGTATCCTCGCTTCGCTCAGATGCCCGGGGGCTGCGCTCGGAAATATAAAACCGCCTTACGGCGGCTTTACATTTCACTCGCTTGCTCCCCGGGTAGGATTCGAACCTACAACCCACTCGTTAACAGCGAGGCGCTCTACCATTGAGCTACCGGGGAATACACACTGTTAAAAGTGCGTTCCTATTGTGCTATACCGCTCCTTCATTTTCAACTCTCCTCTCATGTGCCCACTGCATATGACAGCGTGGTGTAATTAATTACACCACGCTACTCGGAGAGAAATTTATTCCACTCGTATAAGTTCGCGGGGCACGTGCCAACGATTGCGAAAACCGAAATCCGCAGGTACTATAGAAAAAACCAACTGCCTCCTTAGCTCAGTTGGTAGAGCAGCTCCCTTTTAAGGAGACGGTCGCAGGTTCGATCCCTGCAGGAGGCACACCAACTAGCGCATCGACTGCTCGATGCGCGGCAGGGATCGAACGCCGGAGACTGTGCCGTTCAGAAGAACGGCACGCGAGGCGGTGCCTAGCCCGAGTGCGCGCCGGCGCGCCGAGAGGCGAAGGAGATCCCCTTCAGGAGGCACACTTCGAAATATCCAGTGCAAACACAAAAACCGCCCTGGGGGCGGTTTTTATCATCTCCTTTTTTTCTTCCGTAGAAATGCGGGGATATCCCACGTATCTTCTTTCGATGGCGCGGGAGACGCCGGCTCTTCCCGCTCCGCCTCCTCATCTGTTTCCCTGACCACTCCCCGTCCGACGGACGCGCGCATCCCTGCTGGTGAGTCCGCCGGCGTTTCCTTTTTTGCTCTCGCAGGGGGAGAAGCCATATCCTTCACGAAGAGCGGTTGGAGAGGAAGGCGGCTTCCTCCGGACCAGCTCCCAGAGAAACCGGTCGCAATCACCGTCACTTTGATGCTTTTCTCGGAGAGTCCGCGATCGTAATATGCGCCGAAAATAACGCGTGCCCCAGGGTCCAAATTCCCTGCCACCGCTTTTGCAATGTCGTGCACCTCGGCCATCTTGAGGTCGCGCCCGCCCGAGATGCTGAAAAGTAGCCCGCGCGCCCCTTCCATTGAGGTTTCGAGGAGGGGCGAATTGATGGCGGATTCCATGGCTTTCGCTCCCCGTTCGGGACCGGAAGCCACGCCAATGCCAATCAAAGTCGTTCCCGCATCCTTCATCGTCGTTTTAATGTCGGCGAAATCGATATTGATGATGCCGGGCACATTCACAAGGTCCGCAATCGCTTTCACCGCACTTTTCAACACGTCGTCGATGTGACCGAACGCGCGAGTCACCGAAGTGTCTTTATCGATGATATTGAAAATCCGGTCGTTCGGAATAACGACCAACGCATCCACCTTATCCTTCAAACGTGCGAGACCTTCGTTCGCAATGGTCATCCGCTGGCCACCTTCAAAAGTGAACGGACGTGTGACAACCGCGAGTGTGAGAATTCCCTTCTCGCGCGCCACTTCGGCAATCACCGGAAGCGCGCCGGTGCCGGTGCCTCCCCCGAACCCTGCGGTGAGAAAAATAACGTCCGCACCATCAAGCGCTTCGCCAAGTTCCGAACGGTTTTCCTCGGCCGCCTGCTTTCCTATTTCCGGATTCATTCCCGCGCCAAGCCCATGCGTGAGTGCGCGCCCGATATATATCTTCCGATGCGCGCTCGCGTGGTCGAGGTCTTGCGCGTCGGTATTCACCGCAATGAATTCCACGCCGCGGATGCGGTCGCTCTCCGCCATCATGCGGGTCACCGCATTCCCTCCTCCGCCGCCCACGCCCACCACCTTAATGCGCGTGAACGTGCCCTTCCCTTTTTTCACGCGGGGTACCGCCATCTTTTTCGGCGGAACTTTCTTCTTTGTGCGTCGTTTCTTTGCCATAAGCAATCGTATGAAAAGCGTACTACGGCTTGAGGTATCCAATCAACTTCCTCCACCATGCCCCTCCTCCCGGAACGATTTCCTTCTCCCTCTCGCTTCCTCCCCACAACACCAGCCCGGTTACCGTCGCCGCGCGAGGGTCTTCGAGAAGCTCGCGGTATGCGGAATTTTCTATCACAAAATCATCGAGGTACGGAATGCCGATCTGCACCGGCATCTTGAGTTCCGCACGCACAAGCGCGGGGAGACCGGGGAGTTTTGCGCCACCGCCCACGAGCACCGCCCCGCCGGGAAATTCCAAACTCCGTTCCATGCCGCGTATCTCGGCTTTTATGAGTCCCAATATCTCCTCGAGACGCACTTCAACGATCTCCGCAAGGAAACGCTTCGTCACTTCGCGGTCCGACGAAGGGTCGTAGTCGTGGAGCGGGATTGTTTCACGCCGATTCACGTCGCGCGTCGTGGCAGCGCCAAATTCGAGCTTCAAACGTTCCGCCACATCGATGGAAGTTCTCAACCCTACCGCAATATCGTTCGTCACGTGCCCCATTCCCACCGGCACGCTTTTCATGTGGGTCACTTTTCCCTCGTCGTACATCACGAACGAGGTAGTGCCCATACCGAAATCAATGAGAATGCACCCGAGCTCGCGCTGGCGTTTCGAAAGCGCGCTTTTTGCGGCCGCAAGCGGGTTGAAAATGAGTCCTCCCACCTTCAACCCCACTCGATCGAGTCCCTTTACAAGAAGATTCACATGGGGAGCGAACGCCTCCACCACAAGCGTGGACACCTCGAGTCGGCTTCCATTCATCCCGAGAGGGTCCGCAATGTCGCCGACATCGTCCACAAAATATTCGCGCACAATCGAATGGAGCACGGTGGCATTTGGAGGAAGTTTCAATGCGCGTGATGCTTCTATCACCCGCTCGATGTCTTCGTCTTGTATCTCTTGGTCCGCACGCGCTACCGCCACAATGCCGCGCGAGAGCCGCGCGCGCACGTGCTCGCTTGCCACATTCACAAAAACGTTTGTCATCGCGCGCCTCCCTACTTTTTTCAACTCAAGCGCCACTTCACGAAGCGCATGGGTCGCATCTTCCACATCCACCATGACCCCGCGTCGGAAACCCGCCATGGGGCGGGTAAACGCGTGGCGCACGAGAAACGTGCCGTCACGCGTGTTTTCGACGACCACGGCGCGCACCGTGCTCGAACCGACGTCCAATCCTGTGAGCGTATACGCCATACAGTTCGTCTTCTTTCCTTTCCATCTCTATCCTATCACGCGCCTTCCCGTGCGTATATCCAAAAAGGTGCAAAAGTCCGTGAATGAGGAGAAACTCGATATCCTCTTTTTTTCGCACAATGAAATCGGGCGCGAGGAATATCTCGCCGAGCGCGCGGGTGCCGCGGGGGAGCTCCGGATGCGGCATAACCTTGTCCAGCTTCCGCGGCGAATCCACAAAGGCGCCGCCGTCGGGGAAAGAAAGAACGTTCGTACACTTGTTCTTACCACGCGTGCTGCGATTCATGGCTTTCATTTCCTTGTCGGAGACCAAAAAAACACCCACATAAACAGGGCGTTTGGTGAGCCGGGAGAGCGCTTTTCTTGCCGCCTGTCGGACGCGCCGTGCGACGGGGCGAAATCGAGCACGCGAGGCCTCAACCGTTATCATCCTCCTAATTTTTCCTTCGCTTTCGCGCCTACCGCGGAAGCATCAACCCGGGCGCCTTTCGCGGCTTTCATCACTGCGCCCATTACCTTGCCCATGTCCTTCACGCTCGAGGCTCCGGTTGATTTGATAGCTTCATCTACCAACCGTTCGATCTCCGACTCGGGAAGTGCCGCGGGGAGATATTCCTCGAGTATTCCGCTCTCCGCGCGCTCTTTGGCCGCACTTTCCGCGCGGCCCCCTTTTTCAAAAAGATCCGCTGCTTCCTTGCGCTTTTTCACTTCCCGTTCCACCACTCCCATTACATCCTCATCGGTAAGCGCTTCTGA
Source organism: Candidatus Microgenomatus sp. (assembly GCA_020724805.1). Lineage (GTDB taxonomy): Bacteria > Patescibacteriota > Minisyncoccia > UBA6257 > GWB1-50-10 > DYGI01. The sequence continues at coordinate 226,069 of DYGI01000001.1, read as the reverse complement.
ATCCCCTTTCCCGCGTTTTTCAATGGCGCGGTTGTGGAGTGAGGAGAGAAGGAAACGGAGCGTGTCCCGGCGCGCTTCATCGCCGCCTTTCACCGCACTTGCAGCGTCCGCCGTTATCCGTTCAAAGAGGGTCATCGTTCGCGCTTGGCAAGTCCCAACTTTCTCTCGTGCGAGAGCGTTACTTCTTTATCGCGACGATAGAGCGCTGAATTTTTGCGCTTGGTCCGGTTCTCTGCACGCTTGCGAAATTGGCGCTTGCGCACTTCGCGCACAAGGCCGCTTTGCTGCACCCGTTTATTGAACCGATAGAGGAGCGTGTTTACGCTCTCTCCTTCGCGTTTTCTTACTTTGATTGCCATAACAATGGTAAAGAGTAATGGGTAATGGGTAATGGGTCAATATTAGCGCAACCGTTTCTTGACCACCTCCACAAAACGGTCGAGGAGCGCGGTTTCTTGCGCGCCGGTCACCATATCGCGCACGATCACCGAACCTTCGAATACTTCTTTCTGCCCCAAGATGAGTGCGAGAGGCACTTTGAGTCTATCAGCCACTTTAAGCTGGCCTTTGAGTGAACGCTTCCCGAGCGCTTCCACCACCGGCACGCCCGCTCTCCGCAATTCTTCCATTCGTCTCAAGCTCGCCTTTTTCGCTTGGTCTCCCACCGCCGCAAAAAAGACGCGCACCGGTTCTTTCCGTGGCGGGGTCGGCATCGCACCTTTTAAGAATGAGATTGCGCGCTCTATCCCTATTGCGGCGCCGACCGCCGGCACCAACCGTCCCATGAGTATCTCCGCGAGATAATCGTAGCGACCTCCACCCGCGAGCGCGCTCCCCGCACTCGGGCTCCACACCTCGAACACGGTACGATTGTAATAATCCAATCCCCGCACCAAATAAGGATCCGGCTCATAAGGAATGCCGTTCTCTTCCACAAGCTCCAACACCGACTTGAAATGCGTATTACAGCTTTGGCAAAGATAATCCAGGATGATGGGCGCTTCTTCGCGGAGCGCTTTACAGTCTTCTTCCTCGCAATCCATGAGGCGGAAGGGATTTTTTTCCAAACGGCGCGTGCAATCTTTACACAACTTTTTCTCTCGCGCGCGGTAATAGTTCTTCAACTTCTCCCGATATGAAGCGCGGCATACTTTACATCCGATGGAATTGATCTTCACCACTAATGGGCCACTTTTCAGCTCCTTAAAAAGCGCCATAGTGGCGAGGATAACCTCCGCATCGTATACCGGGTCTCCGTCTCCAATGACCTCAAAACCCCATTGGTGAAATTGGCGCTCGCGCCCTGCTTGAGGGCGTTCATAGCGGAACATCGGCCCTTCGTAGAACACTTTAAGCGGCGACGCGAAATAGCCGAGATGGTGCTCGAGATATGCGCGCATCACCGATGCCGTTCCTTCGGGGCGAAGCGCTACCCGGTCCCCTCCTTTCGTCCGGAACGTGTACATCTGCTTTTCCACGATATCGGTCGACGCTCCTACTCCTTTCTCAAAAAGGTCCGCGGGCTCGAGGATGGGCGTTTCAATGAGGTGGAAGTCGTGAAGTTCTGCGGTGCGCATCCCCGCTTCGTGGAACGCTTTCCACCATCCCTCTTCTTTCGGAAGAACGTCGGACATTCCTTTCACGCTCTGGAACACAGGAACACTTGCGGGTCGCTTTGTGGATTTTTTTTCTGAAGGTTTTTTTGTGCTTGGCATGATCGTTAATAGGTCGGCGCGGAAAACGCGAGCGCGGATGAAAGCGGCCAGAGACGCATGCGTACAAGTCCTACCACATGGTCGTCTCCAAGCGGCCCCCAACTTCGCGAATCGAAGCTGAATCCGCGGTTGTCGCCAAGCACATAATATTCGTGCGCTCCCAACATCACGTCGATGTCGCCCGAAGTAAGGGTTTGGGAAATATAGGGCTCGGGGAGCACCACTTCCGCATCGTCTTTCGTCACCGACACGGTTCCATTCCTAATCATCACTCGCTCACCCGGAAGACCGATGATGCGCTTGATATAAAAAGAACGGTCGTCGCCGGGATAACGAAATACCACCACCTCACCGCGCGCCGGCTCCCGGAAGCGGAATGTGAGCTCATCCACGAGAAGATAATCCCCGTTCGAAAATGTCGGTTCCATCGAAGCGCCGGACACAAGAAAGGGCTGAGCAATAAATGTGCGCACCACAAAAACGGCGACCACCGCGATTGCCACCGTCTGAAGAACCTCGAAAAGCGACCAAAGGGCTTTTTTCATCCCGTTAGAGGTAGGTCGCCTCAAGGCGACCGTGGCTGAGCCGCACGGCTTTTCTATTAAGCATAGTGGTGTAAATTTGGTGAGATATAAACATACCACTTAGTTGTCTCTAACGGGATTCATGCGAAAATATGCGATAATTCTAGCGATAATGAAAGTCGAATTCAAGCCGGAGACGATACGGCTCATTGTGGGGCTCGGAAATCCGGGTGTACAATACGCGCGCACCTACCACAACGCAGGACGCATCGCGGCACAGGCGCTTGAAGCGCGTGGCGCCGAAATGTTCCCGCGCGCGAAATTTTTTTCTCCCGCGGCATTTATGAATGAGTCGGGCTCCGCAGTGGCACGCCCGCTCCGCACTTCCCCGTCCACACTCCTTCTCATTCACGACGATTCCGATCTTCCGCTCGGCTCTTATCGCCTCATGTTCGGCCGTGGCGCCGCAGGTCATCACGGAGTCGAATCGGTCATCAAGGCGCTCGGCACCAAGGAATTTTGGCGCCTTCGCGTCGGCGTGCGACCTTCACTACCTAAGAGCGCGAAGGGAGATGCATCTCGCCTTCCTGCGGGAAGGTTTGTGCTGCGCCCGATGTCAAAAACCGCCGAAACGGCGGTGCGTGAAACAGCAGAAAAATTTCTCTCTACTTTTCAAACACGGGCGTGAACGTCACAGTGAACCCCACCGTGTTGTCTTCGAGGGTGGCTATCTGAGCCACAATAAGATTCACGCCGGTGAAGCCCGGGGTCTCAGCAAGCGTGTTTTTGAACGAAAGTAGTTTATCGTTCGAAAGCGCGCGCGCCACAAGCGTGGCTCCCTTCCCAATACCCCCTATTTCGATGCGATCGAGGACCACGTCGTGGTCTTTCATAACTTCCTCGAGGGTGCGAAGCATGAGATGCCAGGGCGCCCGCGATTCGGCAACCGCTGTCGCCGAGTGTACGAGTGCATTGAACTCCTCCGCCTGCCGTGTGAGCTTGGTAAGCTCGCTTTCATTGAAACGCGCGGTGAATTCCGAAAGTTGGGTACCCACATTCGCCTCGGTGCGATGGAGAAAGTACGCGCTCCCCGCGAAGAACAAAAGGAAAAGCCCGAGCACGCCTATCGCAATGTTCCGCCACAATTTCACGAAACCCAGCGCCTGCTCTTCAAAGAAAAGTTCTCGCGAGGGAAGCGGCGCAAGGTTCAATCCGTCGTCGCGCGCGAGGTCCGATTTCGCGCGAAGCGCCGCCCCGAGCACCACATACCACGGGGGCGTGAATCCTCCTCCCACCTCGAGTTGGGTTACGGCAAGCTCGAATCGGGCCGTGAGAAGACCCTTCACTTCTTCTTCGAGTCCCGGCGCCATCAGTACCACCTCCCGTGGTCTTTCCTTGAATTTTCCAAGCGAGAAATTAACCACCTTCTGAACCTCCCGGGTCACTACCTCGTCAAAAAGCTCTCGCGAAATCTCTCGCGCTCCTCCTTGGATGGATGCCCATGAGTGGAAATAGCTGAAGTGAAGCTTTCCTTTTTTCACAATGAAAAATTCCAGTCCGTCGGAGGAAAGGTAAAATCCGAGCGACGCGAATTCCCGCGGTCCCAACACGCGCGTCATGAGACGCGCGAGCGCCAAACTGGAAAATTCAAAAATGATAGGCGAGAATCCCGCTTCTTCGAGTACCGCGCGTAATTCGTCCACTACTCGCCGATCCACAAAGGCGCCCAAGAGCTCATAGTGCTCGCTTCCTCCCTCCAAAAGCTCGTAGCTCATGTACGCGGCGTCGCGGCCCATCGGCGACACCATCTGGAGGTTGAGCGACGCCGATTCCTCGAGACGCTCTTCGCCCACGTTCGGGATGCGCACCCCCTGGGTGTATACCGGTTCGGAGGGCATCACTACCACCACCCTTCCCTCTCCTTTCTTCCCTTGCCCGCCATCGAGCTGCGCGCGTAATTCCGTGAACGCCGCGAGCACTTTCCCGCGGTCCATAATGTGGCCACCTACAAGGCACCCCGGTTCCATCTTCACCGAAAATGCCTCGGTGGTGCCGTCCAACCGAAGATAGGACACGGTGGTTCCTTGAAGATGGAGCGCGCCCACCCGCGGCGTGGATGCAAGCCATTCAAGAAACCTTCGAAATTTTGGAGAAATGGAGTTCATTAATTCTGGCTCAATCAACGCTTTGCTCGGAGAGTCCTTGGAGGCGCGCTACCCCGGTGGTTCGGTTCACCGCCATGGTCGCTACCAGGCGCCGTTCTCGTGTGAACGCGGTTCCCACCGCGGTGATCGTGTACACATAGGTGTTCGCACCGGAATCGGTGGTGCGCGATACGGTCACTTCGGCCACGTCATCGCCCACCGAGAACGAATAGCTTACCGTGTTTCCGCCTCCATATTCCTTGTTCCGCGCGATCTGGATCTGCGCATCTTCGACTCCCGCGCGGGCCGCGGCGAGTGCACGCGCGGACACGCGTTCCCCATACCCCGACGCGCTGAAAAAGTACGCCACGAACGACCCCGCAATCGCCACCTCCAAGATAACTCCGGATACGAGGAGAATGAACGAAAGAGTCGCTTGTCCCGCATGCCGCCGCCCGTTCGAATTACTCAGGGCGACCCTGAGCTCATTGAAGGGTCGAAGGACATTTCCGCGCATGTTGCTCTTTCATGATAGCAAAAGGGAAACCAAAAGCCCCTTTCAGGGCTTTGGCGTGCGATATTCTTTTATTCCCTTGCTGGAGTTTATTCCGTCACCTGTGGAAACCCTCCGGCCGCGGACGGAATAAGGTCGGGGTTCGCGCGAATCACCTGTGTAAGTTGGCTCCCATCCGACACGCGCGTCATCCACACCACTTCGTCCCGGTTCAGCTTCACGAAGTCTTCGGGTCCCCAAAACACGTTCGTGAATTTCTGCACCGACACGGGATTTTCTTGGTTCGCCGCGTTCACCTGGAGAAGATATACGTTCTCCAATCCAAAGTACGGAACGCGCACAAGCTTCCCGAAATAAAGATCGCCGGTGGTGAGATATACCGCGTAGAGCGGGGATCCACTTCCCCAAAGCTGCCATCCCACGACCCCGATGAGCGCGACCGCGAGTACCACTACGACCCAGATCAAAACTTTATTGTTTTTCATGGATTGCGTTTATTTTTCGACCGTTTGTTGTTGAGATTATACCACACCCGATACGCGCAAGCTTTCGTAAATGTGGAGCACCGCTTTTATCGCATCGCCCGCGGAAATATTGTTTTGACGATATTTCCCATCCGTCACGTCGCCCGCAGCCCACATCCCCTTCCGAGAAGTTGCCTGCGTTCGTGGGTCCACCACTATCTCTCCCTGCGCATTCGTTTCCACAAGTTCTTTCACGAGCGCGCTCGCGGGGTCGAGCCCAATCTCCACAAATACCCCTTCCGCCGCAAGTGTCCGCTCTTCGCCGAACTCCTTCTCGCGATACCGGATACCGCGCACCCACGTGTCGCCCTCGATCGCGAGCGTTTCCGCGTTCAACACCATCGTCACTTTTCCCTTGTCCGCAAGCACCCGCTCTTGAGTCTGCGGGTCACCTTTTAGCGAATCTCCCCTATGGATAAGTGTGATGTGCCGCGCATACGGCAGAAGGTCCTCCACCGCTTCAAGACCCGAGTTCCCGCCACCCACCACCACCACTTCTTTCCCTTCAAAAAGCGGTGCGTCGCAAATGGAACAATATGCCACGCCCCTTCCTTCAAGCTCTCGCTCGCCGGGCACTCCAAGTTTGCGCCGCACACTTCCGGTCGCCATAAGCACTGTTTTCGTCTCGTACTCGCTTCCTTTCTGTGTGGTCACAAGAAAACCGTCGCCTTTCTCGACGATCGCAGCCGCTCTCTCGCCTTCCTTCACTTCCAATTCTTCCTGCGCCCTGAGATGCGCCTTGAACATCTCGGCGAGTTCAAGCCCGGAAATCTTCGTAGTCCCTATCCAGTTCTCCACGGACGCGGAAACGAGCGACTGACCGCCGAAGGTTTCCGCGATGATTATGGTCTTTAGCTTTTTTCTGGCGGAGTAAATCGCGCCAGCAACACCGGCGGGGCCGCCGCCAATGATGATGAGGTCGTACATATGAAAAATTCTCGCTAGTCCTCCTCCTTATCCTCTTCTTCCACTTCACCCTCGTCGCTGCGCACCATCGTCACATCGCAGGCGGGGCACTTCCCATTCTCTTCGGAGGCATAGCCGCACTCAGGACACGTGTACATAAAAACTGGCAACAAACGGCTTCCGACCTTTATGGTTCCTTCCGGGCAATCAAAGAGAGCGCGCCAATAACGATGAGCCCGCCCACCAATACGTTGCTCCACATGCCAAAACTTTCCGAGGGAAACCCCAGGAGCCACGGGGATATCGCGATCCATCCGCCTCCCACCACAAATGCCCACAATATATCTTTCATGCGCTTACTCTTTCAGCAACGCATCGATGATCTGCCCGATAAGATCCCGGGGAAAAGCGCCGCTCATACCTACGCGACCACTTTCTTCGTCCACCACGAACGGCACGGGGCGTCCCGGGTATTGCAGGGCGAACTGTTGATTCAATTCGGCAAGGAATTTGAAATTCTCGGCGTCCACTGATTTTTTCGAAATGAATACGATATAGGGAGTACCGCTTATTCCCAAGCGCTCCACTTCCGCAACCGATGCCGCAACCGTCCCTGCGTGCGTACCTCCTTCAAGGCACGTGGTGAATGCACTGCGCGCCACTCCTGCGTACTCCGCGATATCCGGCAGAAGAGAAAGATCGAGTCCGTCGTTCGACGGCGTCACTTCAAAAATGCGGTCCGCAAACTTCCAAAATGCATCGTTCCCTCCAAGTGAGGCGACGCATTCAGACGCTTCGGATTCCCGTACCGCCTTTGTATGAAGTCCTTCGATGGGGTACTGCCGATAGACCCACGCGACGTCATTACCATAGTAAGTAAGCACGCCTTTCATCGTATCGTGAAACCTTTTACAGAAAGGACATTCGAAGTCCGAATATTCCACCATCACTACGTTCGCATCGCGGCTTCCACGGACGTGGTCGCTCTCGTTCACCGCACTCATCGAAGCAACGTCCGGACCTGCAGGTGCGTTTATTCCTGCGCCGAGCGAAGGTCCTTCCGCATTTTTCCCTACCGCCCAAATTACCGACCCTGCGACCAACACGCCCGCGATAACGATGCTCGCGGGGAGCAATACGTCGCGCTTCTTTGTTCCGCTTTCGGCCGTGATTTGATTATCCATATGGACTATCGTAGGTTCTGCCGACACAAAGTCAACCCCTGCATTTTCTTCACTAGACCCTAATCACCAAACCCTATACTCTAGTAATTAATGTCAGGCTGGAAGAAGGGACTTCTTTTCGTGGGGGATATTCTCATCCTCTATGGAGCGCTCGCGGGAGCGCTTCTTGTCCGTTACGGGGCGGGCAAATTAGGCGCCTCGTACGCCACACACCGCGGTCCGTTCTTGCCCGTTTTCCTCGTATTTCTCCTCACGTTCTACCTCCTCGATCTCTACCACCTCCGCACGTTCCTTACCTCACTCGTGCTCTTTCGCGCTGTCACGCTCGCGGTGGTCATTGCGGGCGTGGTATCCATGGGCGCATTCTATCTTTTCCCCGACTATTTTCTTCTTACGCCGAAAACGAACCTTGCACTCTTCGCTGGTCTCATACTGCTTCTCGCCTACGGATGGCGCGCACTGCTCCGCGCGCGGTTCCGAGCGTCCGCAGTACCGGTAGTATTCGTCGGGACTTCGCCGCGCATCACGGAAATTGCGGAAGAGGTGAAACGTTCCCCTCACCTCGGGTATCGCATCGCACACCATTTCGAAACGCTCGACACAGGAAGCGAGAATACGCTCAAAACACTCGCGGAAACCAAAGGGCTCGCACTTTTGGTGGTTGACCCTTCTCTCGCGCGGGACGAAGAAACCGCGCGCAAACTTTACCGCATCATCCCCTACGAAGTGAACGTCGTTCCGCTTTCGGAATTCTACGAAGCGGTATTCGAAAAAGTTCCCTTGGAAGACCTTTCGGAGGAGTGGTTTATTGAGAACATTTCGCCGCGGCGCCCGTTCTACGACCGCATAAAAAGGATTTTGGATGTTGCGCTTGGCATCGCCCTCTTTGTAATACTCATTCCTCTCTCGCTCCTCACCGCGCTTGCGGTTGCGCTTACCTCGCGCGGCGGCGCGCTCTACCGTGCGGAACGCGCGGGAAAGGCGGGGCATCCGTTCATTCTGAACAAGTTCCGCACGATGAAGAATGGCGCGGGAGGACCATTGTGGACCGAGGAGAACGACATGCGCATCACTCCGGTGGGCCGCTTTTTGCGTGCAACCCATTTAGATGAGGTTCCTCAACTGTGGAACATCATCCGCGGCGATATTTCGTTCACCGGTCCGCGCCCTGAGAATGTGGGGCTTGTGCGTGAGTACGAGAAGTTTCCCCACTACGCCATGCGCCACGTGGTGAAACCGGGCCTTACCGGTTGGGCCCAGATCAACTATCGCCCTTCCAAATCTTTGGATGAGGCGTATGAGAAATTGAAATATGACCTCTACTACGTGAAGAACCGCTCGGTATTCCTCGACCTCCTTATAATCCTGAAAACTGTGAAATATATTTTTACTAACCACTCGTAGAGCATGGTGCAAAAACTTAAAGAGCTTTTATTCACGAACGCGGGCACGCGCCAGACGGTAGTAAAAAATATAGTGTGGCTCTCCGTCGGCCAGGTAGGAAGTCGCCTTATCCGGGCAATCATTATTATCTACGCCGCGCGCATCCTTGGCGCGGCTGAGTATGGAGTATTTTCATATGTGCTTGGTCTTGCCGGGTTTTTCACTGTCTTCGCTGATGTCGGGGTAACATCCATTCTCACACGTGAGGTCGCTAAGAAACCGGAAGAAAGCGGACGATATTTTGCGACTGTATTTTGGATGAAATTTGCGCTCCTCGCGCTTACCGCGCTCGCAATCATTTTCGTCGCCCCTCATTTCTCAAAGATAGAAGCGGCTCTTCCTCTCATTCCTTTTGTAGCTATTCTTGCGATAGCCGACGGCCTTCGTGAATTCGGAAATGCGTTTTTCCGCGCAAAAGAGAAAATGGAGCTCGAAGCGTTGGTCACCACCACTACCAACGTGGTCATCACGGGGGCGGGATTTGCCGCGCTCGCCTATTCCGCTACCGCGGGCGCGCTCACCGCTTCCTATGTGTTGAGCGCAGCGGCAGGAGCATTTGTCTCGATCTTCATCCTGCGCCGAGAGTTCTCGACTATTCTTCGATCATTCGCACATGAACTGGTACGTCCTATTGCAAAAGCCGCCATCCCTATGGCGCTCATCACGCTCGTAGGGGCATTTATGCTTAATGTTGACCTTGTAATGCTCGGATGGTGGCGTAGCGCTTCCGACGTGGGCTTCTATTCGGCCGCACAAAAGATAGTTCAGGTGCTTTACACCATCTCGGGCATCGTTTCAGGAGCCATTTTCCCCGCATTGGCTCGCTTCATCGGGCAAGGCCTCCGCGACAAAGAGAGAGCCCTTCTGGAGCGCGCACTCGGGATCGTCTTTCTCATCGCGGTTCCTCTCGCGGTTGGCGGCGTACTTCTCGCCTCCCCCATTATTTCCTTTCTTTACGGTGCTGACTATGCCCCTTCGGCGTTCATATTCCAAATTCTCATACTTACCGTCCTCGTGGTCTTTCCTGGGGCATTCTTTGGAAATTTTATATTTGCACACGACCAGCATGGGAAATTGGCGCCAGCTATATTCGGCGTATCTGTACTGAACGTGGGATTGAATTTCATTCTCATCCCACCCTTCGGCATTATGGGAGCTGCTGTTGCCACTATAAGCTCGCAAACGCTCTATAACGGTTTCATGTGGTGGCGCTCGCGGCGCATCCTCGACTTCAAGATACTGCCTTACCTTACGCGCATTGTATCCTCCGCTGCCATAATGGCCGGAGCGGTGTTCCTATCCGACCTTGTGGGGCTTCACGTTGTTTTCTCCATCGCGATAGGCGCTGCGGTTTACCTTGCCTCTCTTCATCTTCTCCGTGACGCGCTTCTTTCTGAGCTACTTTCGGTCATAAAAAGGCGTGGTCTTTCGGTGGAATAACTTATGTGCGGCATTACAGGGATATATCACTTTAAAAATTCAAAAAGCGTGGATGAGCGCACACTCATCGCCATGCGTGACACACTCGTACACCGCGGCCCCGATGACGCCGGAGTATATCTTTCGCCCGACCGGAAGGTGGGCCTCGGTACACGTCGGTTGAAAATCATAGACCTTTCACCCGCCGGACACATGCCGATGACCGATGCGAAGGAACGTGCATGGATAACCTACAACGGGGAGGTCTATAACTTTCAGGAGTTAAAAAAAGAACTCGAGACTCTTGGTTACTCTTTCCGCTCGAAAGGCGACACAGAGGTGATATTGAATGCTTATCTCGCGTGGGGCCCTGCATTCGTGAAGCGCCTGAACGGCATGTTTGCATTCGTTATTTGGGATGAAAAAAGAAAAACACTTCTTGCCGCACGGGATCATATGGGCATCAAACCGTTCTACTATTGCGTGGAGGGCGGCAGTCTTTATTTTGGTTCCGAGATCAAAGCCATTCTCGCGCACCCAGATATAAAACGTGAATTGAATGAAGAAGGAGTATCGCATTTTCTCACCTTCTCGGCTTCTCCGGCACCGCACACTCTTTTTCGCGACATTAAAAAGCTCACTGCGGGACATATGCTTATCGTTTCTCCCGAAGGAACTATCAATGAAACCGAGTATTGGAATCCTTCAACAAACTCAGGACAAACTCCCAAAACAGAAGGTGAATACATAGACGAAGTTCGTTCGCTTCTCCGCGACTCCATCCGCCGCCAGATGGTTTCCGACGTCCCTTTCGGATGCTTTCTCTCGGGCGGGATTGATTCTTCCACGAACGCTTCAATCATGAGCGAAGTGTTGGGGCGGCCCGTGGAAACGTTCTCCGTCGCTTCTAAAGGATTCCAAAATTTAAGTGAGTTCCGTTACTCCCGAGAAGTGGCGAAACGGCTCGGCGCGCGCACGCACGAAATTCTTATCGACGAAAAGCACCTGGAAGAATACCTTCCTCACCATGCTTACCACTTCGACGATCCGAACGGGGATCACGTCTCAATTCCGCTCTACTGGCTCTCAAAGCTCGCGAGGGAGAATGGAGTTATTGTGGTGCAGATAGGCGAAGGTGCAGACGAACTCTTTACTGGGTATGGCCAGTATGTTCAGGCGGTCCGGCTCTACGAACGGTGGTGGCGATGGCTCGAAAAGCTGCCTGCACTGGTACGTAAGGGAGTATTTTCCGCGAGCGTCCTACTCCATCATCCCCGCTTCGATTTCCAAAGGGAGTATCTCCGGCGGCTCGCGGAACATCAAGAACCGTTCTGGGGACTTGCAATCGCCTGGAGCGATTTCCAAAAACAAAAACTAATAACGCCTGACTTCGCCAAACTTCTTAATAACCGTTCGAGCTACGAAGTGATCGACGGGTGGTATCGCGAAATGGAAAAAGCACCTTCCCGCCAAGAATTCCTCGCGCGCCTCACCTACACCGAACTGAAACATCGCCTTCCTGAACTGCTTCTCGCCCGCGCCGACCGCATGACCATGGCGCATTCAGTGGAAGGCCGCGTACCGTTTTTGGATACACGCCTCGTGGAGCTTGCATTCGATATCCCCACTTCACTTAAAATCAGGGGGGGTGAATCTAAATACATTCTCAAAAAAGCTGTTGAGGGAATTATCCCGAGCGAAATTATTTGGCGCAAAAAGCAGGGGTTTTGGACCCCAATGGCACATTGGTTCACGCCAGGCACAAAAACCTCGAAAGCGCTTCTTTCGATAATCCTTTCATCAAAACTTCGAAACCAGAAAATGCTCGACTATGGCTACGTAGAAACAATGGCACAATCACACCACGCAGGCGACGCTTCTTCCGCATTCCGTCTCTGGAACCTTGTCACGCTTTCTTTGTGGTACGACCGATGGTTCGCGTAGACCAAGGGATATAATCAACACTTCGATTTTGCTAAATTGCGACGAGTTTGATATATTGAAACGAAATTTATGAGAATTTTAACCAATAAAAAGTGGCGGGATGGTTTTGTGGATTACCCCAAAAACCGAAAGGAGTACCGGATAAAAGTTTTAGGTTTCAAGAATCTAGAAAAGCTGGAGAACGTATATCATATACGGCCAAAAAGTTTGCGTTTGCTCTGGAACTACTTTCCCGTAATGGGATTTGAAGGAACGTTCTACAAGACCTGGTCACGACTCCGCGAGGATTATCGGAACGAAAAGTATATTTCTTGCGGTTTTGGAGAGATTATTGAGACTGCCGAAGACAACGGCTTTCCCGTCGGAGATCTGGTCGGCTTTTTGGCACCTTGGCACCCGGCACTCGCAGAAAGAATCGTCTTGCCCGAAAAACTTATTTTTAAAGTTGATCACTCTGATCTACCCCAGATCCGTGCTGACAAAATTCTACACGTGCCGCTATCGGGCCAAAAGACGGAGAACGGTTGGTGGAAAGAACTTCGCGCCTGGAGTGTTTATTCCGGCGTGGCGATTTCCCCCGAGACCGAAGAAAAAATTGAGGATGGTGTAGCTAAAGAACTCAAAAATACTGACTGGGCTACGGCGGAGATAATTGATGCCACAAACTCCAAGCCTATCTCGGAGATAAAGGGCTCCCTTCCTAAAGCAGAGGGCGGCAAAAAAACCGGGATTTTGTTCGGCTACGGCAATTACGCCAAAATCAACATAATTCCGTACACGCGCCCCTTCGTGGATATACAAACGGTCCATGAGATTGACCCTACGGAAATATTTTTGGAGCAAAGAATTCAAAAATGGGATTCTTATCCTATCCCGCGAAAAGATGAGAAAGCAGATGCTTACTTCATAGCAACCTATAATCATTTCCACGCGCTCCTCGCTATTCATGCCCTTAATCAAGGCGCGTACGCCTTGGTGGAGAAGCCGGTAGTAAATGATTACGAGGAACTAAATGAATTAGAAGCGGCACTCAAAAAATCAGGTCCTCGCCTCTTTATCGGTTTTCAAAAACGTTACGGCCCCTTTAACAAATGGGCATTGAAAGATCTAGGGGTACGATACGGCGAACCAATTTTCTACAACTCCATTGTTTATGAGTTAAAACAACCGGAATTCTTCTGGTACAACTGGCCAGTTTCCCGTAGCACCTTTTATGCGAATGCGTGCCATCAGATCGACCACTTTTTGTATCTCAATAACTTCAGCAAACCGAAGAATTTTGACCTTAAACTCTTAAGCGATAATACCATTGTCACGTGGATAGAACTGGAGAACGGCGCCACGTTAACCTCAACCTTTAGCGAAAAAGGCAGTCCGCGCGTTGGCCCCAAAGATGTTGTTGAGCTGAAAGTGACGGGAAAGATTGTAAGGATTTTGGATGCCACCCGCTACATCTCCGAAGACGCCAACCGGATCATAAGAAAAACGAGCGTTTTAAAGCCGACAAGCTACAAGGATATGTACAAAACTATCGCGCGTAAAATTGCTAACAATGAACCGGGCGACTCGATCGATTCCGTCATCACCTCCACAAAAATCATGCTTGACCTTGAAGAAAAACTGCAGAGCGCAAAGGGATGGGGTGACAGGTATGACAGGGCTAAAAAAGAATTCTTAAAGTATTTCGAAGGGGAAATCAATTCCTAGCCTTTCAAGTAAAATTTAATAATTCCGCCGAGCCACGCTACCGTCCGTAAGGCAACAAAAACGGGCATAAAAAACCCGATGAGCGCTTTTTTGTTTTTGATAAAAAAGTGAATCTCGCTCAATTGGAAAAGGTAGATCAGAACCATAATGAACCCCGCCACAATCAAAAAGCCGGGATAGAATAAGGGCGCAATGAGGGACAAAAGAAAAGCCGATCCAAGCGGCAATTCCAAGAAATAACGCAAACTGGAAACCTTATCCCCCGTCAATCTTTTTGGATGCTTTTTAATCAGCATTACCCTACCCAGTGCGCCATGCATTCGCTGCTTCATAAAACCCATAAAGCTTTCTGGCCAAAAATGGAGGCAGAAAGTCTTCTTTGAAAGAACCAATTTATAGCCGGCCGCCAGGATCCTATAACTAATTTCATTATCCTGGCCATACCTGAACTCCGGGTCAAACAAGCCGATCTTGTCCAAAACCGCTTTCCGGTAGATAACGTTGGTGGTACTCAGGTGGTCAACAAATTCACCTTCTATCTTTGACTGCCTATATTCCACGTTATAACCAGCCAACGCGGCCCAAAGATTTTTTGGGTTCATTGTTTTTGTTAAACCGGAAACCGCCGCAATTTCTTTGTTCCCAAAATACGACATTAATGTCGGGAGCCAATTTTCAGGAAGCGCTACGTCTCCATCAAGCACCGCGACAAGATCGGTATTTACCATTCTTAACCCCGCATTCAACGATAAAGCCACGCCTTGATTTTTCTGAAAAGCATATCTTATATTTTTATGCTTCTCCGCGAATTTCTTTACGATTTCGGCGGAGCCATCAGTACCCCCATCGTCCACAACAATTATTTCTTTAAACTTCGAAGGTTGGGACAATAAAGACTCCAGTGTTTTGGCAATGGTATTTTGTTTGTTATAAACCGTGACAATGGCGCTGACAGAGTTGTTCATGATTAATTAATGGGTGCGCGATTCTCTTTTCATCTCGTAAAGTTTTGCGTCTATCAAGAACCGGTACCAAAAACCCTGAAGGAAGTGGAACGCTAATCCTGGAATTCCGTCCAAAAACCCGAGTCGTAAAAAGTAGCGATAACAAAAGTAGATGAGTGCCCGCAAAAATGGCGGGGTTCGGTAGTATATAGTCTTCTTCTGCCCGCTCTCTCCGTCATTCCCTTCCCGAACGGCGACGGCCTCGCGCGAAGCATAATCGTTGTGTTTGCGCACCCACTCCGAAAGTCCTTTCCGGTTCTCGTCCGCAAAGTCACAGGTAAGCCGTTCGGCAACTCCTTCTGAAAGCGCAATATGCTCATCCATAGGTCTATTGTCGGAGCGCGCCTTCCCGCGGCGGAAAAGTCGTAATATCCACGTGGGGTAATATCCGCCATGGCGCATCCATCGGCCCATGAAATACACGCGCCTTGGCAGGTAATAACCGTTAACCGGAGGGTCGCTATCAACTGTGTCCTTTATTTCCTCAGCGAGTTCGGGTGTGAGCCATTCATCAGCATCTAATCGCAATACCCACTCCCCTTCCAAAGGGAGGTTATCGAGCGCCCAATTGAACTGCTGTGCCTGGTTCACATATTCGGTGTGTGAGACGACCTCGGCGCCCGCCGCCTTGGCGATTCGTTCCGTTCCATCGGTTGAACCCGAGTCCACCACCCACACCTTCACTTTGAGTGACTTCACGCTCTCAAGCGCGTACGGGAGATTTTTCTCCTCGTTTCTCGTAAGGATTATAACGTCCAATTTACCGTTGTTCATGATAAGCGAGTTCATTATAGGTTTCGATCCATTTTTCTGCTAACCGTGAAGCGTCGAATTCTCGCGAAACCAATTCACTCCCCTTCGTTCCCATACGCTGTGCGAGCGATGGATCTCCAAGGATCGAAAGTACTGCATCCGCTAGCTGCCGATCGTCTTTTTCCACTACCAGCCCGGCCCCCACTTTTCCGATATCCGGCGCAATGCCTACACGGGTAGTTACCACCACGGGCACTCCGAGAGACATCGCCTCTATCGCGGACATACCAAAACTCTCCGAGTATGAAGGAAGCACAAAAACATCGGCCGCATAAAGCGCGTTCTCTTTTTGTTTCCCAGTAAGCATTCCCGTGAAAATGGCCTTCTCGTGTAATGCATTCTCGGCCACTAGTTTTTTCACCGTTTTCTCATATCCTCCTTCATCTGGCCCCACGATTACTAGAAATGCGTCGCGTGCCTTGCGTGCGATATTTGCAAATGCGGGTATGAGCGTATCGAACCCTTTTATCCACGTTATCCTTCCGAGAAACAAAACGATGCGTGCTGATTCCGGCAAACCATATTGCTCGCAAAAAACTTTTTTGATTTCTTGTGGATTATCGTTTCTCCTTCCTACGTGCTCCACTTCGAGCCCGTTCGGAAGAACCAGTGTTCTCACTGGGGGAAGTTTTTGTTCAAGATATTCCCGCTTCTCGCTTTCTACAGTGAAATCTATAGCCGCTGCCCCCATAAGGTTTCTTTTCTCTACAAGAAGAAGATAAAGCGATTTTTTAAAGCGCTTGAGAACGCCCTTTGAGAGGGGTTCCTTCATTAAATTGCCGCGCGGCGAAATGAGGTATGGAACCTTGAATTTCTTCGCATAATACGCGCCAAGCGTGGAAGCGGCGAGAAAGGTGGACGTGATGTGCATGATGTCAAAATTTCCTGCGCTTTCGGCAAGCGCGCGGTGCATACCGTACGCGTACTGCCACGTCTTCCACGTTAGCGGGAAGTACCATACCTTCACTCCGTCCACATTCACTTCTTCTCCAAGCCTTACGCTCCCCTTTGGAATATCGATATCGGTAGTGTACACCGTAACATCAACGCCTTTCTTTGCGAGCCACTTATTCATATTGTGAACGCTTGCAATGGGTCCCCCACGGCGATAGGCGGGGATATATGTGGAAACAATATGAAGAATTTTCATAATTCTAAAGTATCACGCATGAAATAAAAACGCACTTTTTACACAAATAACATAAAAAGGAGCCTGGTCAGTACTTAGACCAGGCTCTTGGAAATCTTGAAAGCGGACGAGCGTAGAATATTCGATGGCATGGTTCCTGCTTGACCCATCGAATGTTCGTACCGTCGAGCCGCCGCACTTGGATTGAAGGGTATGTTCAGTTTTTTCCGAACATCTCTCTCAACGAAGTCGCGTAGCTCAACGATACGTTCCGAGGTAAGAAAGTCGGTGTGAACATACGCCTGATAACCTCCGTCAGGATCTCCTTTGTAGTATTCAGCCACTGTCCGGTAGTCAACCTCGCGGCTATACAAGTGATCTCCTTCGAATGTGTAGACCCACGTATCAGGGCGATCCGGGTGAAGAACGGCTTTGTCGTAGTACGGAGTTCCTGGATAGACAGTTATAATCGTTACATCGAAATCGTCAGGTGACGTCTCGAGTAGCCAATTACGCGTGTCGAGAATGGTATCTTCCGATTCTCCAGGATGTCCAATCGACATAAGCGCTTTCACCTTGAGACCGTGGCGCTTCGCGATCTCCAAGCACCTCGTGTTCTCCTCGCGCGTCGCTCGCTTGTCGATATTCCGCAAAATTCTCGGGGAACCGGATTCAAAACCTACCAATATCCACCGGAACCCCGCACGATACATCGCGCTTGCTTGTTCATCAGTAAATAGTTGTGACTTAATGAACCCACGCAAGCGAAATTCGACTCCCAACTTACTCTGGAGATTGGAGAGTTGATTCATCGTGTCCACCATGGAGCGGGAAACGTTCAACTCATCGTCATAAAACATGAAGCCTTTTACCCCATATTGCTTGTAGAGGTATTCGACTTCTGCGACGATGTTCTCAGTGGTCCTCGTACGGATTCTTCGAAGAAAAGGTGAGTTTCTTCCTCCGCAAAAACCACAGTTAAAGGGGCATCCAAGTTGAGCGATAAGACTCAATGCGCGTTCCCCTTCAATAGAGTAATGATAACTTCCCACATCCACGAGATGGCGAGCTGGCCAAGGCGTTTCGTCCAAAGCTGTGTCCGTCAGGAACAAGCTTGATGCTGGATCATCAGCATCAACGAGGCGCGGCGCAGTGGACTTGAGAGCTTCGAAAACCGCATATTCTCCATCTCCTGCAACCACCACATCGAAAAGCTCAAGAAGCCCTTCGAATGCTGTTGTTGCTCTCCCCCGAATGCCATCTTTCTTCTCTCTTCGGTGCGCCGCGTTTACCAACGTTCCATGGGGTCCGCCGAGAATTAGCTTTGAGCTAGGACGAAGACTCCTCATAACGCGGGAAAGGCGACTGACTGCGGGCATTTGTGGGGTTGTTGCAGTAAAGCCGAATACAGTCGTATCAAACCGCGCAAGGTAGTCGGCCATCGCCTCTTCGTAGTTTTCAATACCCGAGAGGTCCAACACATCCACCTTCCATGTCTTTTCGAGCACTGCAGCAACCTTCAAAATACCCAAGGTCATAAACACCCGCTCATCCAGAAGAAATGTGGAAGGCGGGATCACGAGACAAATTCGTTCTTGCATGAGACTCGCCCTCCAAAGTTATTGGCTGTTGGTTTATTCTTGTGCTTTATGTAAAATAAATTAGATTTGCAATATAGTCAACTAACCTCAAAATTTATGGCGTCTACAACACAAAAACGAATTGTTATTTTCCTTACTTCGTTGGGGGGTGGTGGTGCGGAAAAAGCAATGCTTCACTTAGCAATGAGTCTCCATAGTAAGGGGCACCAAGTGAGTTTTTTTCTCATCGTTAAAGAAGGCCCTTATTTGAAACAGGTTCCTCAGAAAATAGAGGTCGTTAGTTTCAATCCATTAGTAAAAAGGTTCCGTGTGCCCCAAAGCCTCCTTCCATTCTCTCTTTATCTACGTAGGGAAAGCCCCGACGTGATTATTTCTGCGATGAACAAATGTAACTTAATCGCCATCGTCGCAAGAGCTATTTCGGGAATAAAGACGAAATTGATAATAAGCGAACAAAACTTCATCTCGCTCTCCATACGGGGATTGATAAGAAAGCGAGTTATGCATTTATTGATACGACTCTTGTACCCGCGCGCAAACTTCATTACTGCAGCATCAAAGGGAATAGCGGACGACTTGTCAAAATGCGCCAAAATACCGCAGGAACGCGTGCAAGTTGTTTACAACCCAATCATCGACGAAAAAGTGTACGAAAAATGTCGTGAAGATGTTTCGCACCCGTTTTTTAGTGAATCATCCGAGGGCGTGGTAATTGGTGTGGGCTCCCTATCGGAATCAAAAGGATTCGCAAATCTTATAGAGGCATTCTCGATATTGAGAAGAGAAAAAAATCTCCGGCTCATCATTTTAGGCGAAGGAGAAGAAAGAGAAAAACTTGAGGAAATGACCGGAAATCTCGGTGTCGAGAAATATGTTTCGATGCCTGGATTTGTCGATAATCCATACGCTTACATGGCGCGCTCAAAAGTATTTGTGCATCCCGCTATATACGAGGGGTTGGGCAATGTACTAGTAGAGGCCATGGCGTGCGGTACGCCGGTCGTCGCAACTAATTGCCCTACGGGACCCGCGGAAGCACTGGATAACGGGAGATTTGGGAGACTCGTGCCAGTCAAAAACATAAACGCCTTGGCAGAAGCTATTAAAGAAGCTATGAGCAGCCCAAGAAATCACGAAGAGCTGTGCAAGCGTGCAAAATTCTTCTCGGTGGAAGCAGCGGCCAATAAATACCTCAAAATGATCCGGTGATTACTTTTGAGCAAAGACTTCGACGGCCTTGCTTTTGTAATCTATACCAGCACGATAGTTTTTGCTTGGAAAATTTTTTTCCTCCACTATTTTGAATCCAAATTTATCAAGCAACATCTTCATGGAATCGTCGTCGTACATCCAGTAATGCTGCAACCCGAAGGCGCCAAAAAATTCGAGAATTCTATATTTTAAGGAACCTCGAGTTTTTCGACTTAATATGGTTTCTGCGATAAACCAATCGGCGGCGTTCGACGTCTTGCTCTTTTTCTTTTCTAGATATTCTTCAACCATCCACGTGAGGTTTGGCACCACGATGTGCAATGTACCGCCATCCTTTAATACCCGGTGAAAATCACCGACAATTTCTTCCGCCTCCTTTGGAAAGACGTGCTCGAGGAAATCCGAACACAATACATGGTCCACGGAAGAGTTTGGGAAAGGAAGTGGTTTTCGGCAGTCGTGTATTAAAAAAAGCTTGCTCTTTTTTAAATTTTTATACTTTGTAATCCATTCATGATACTTTCCAGGGATGAGGGGGCGCAGTATATAAAGTATGTCTGAAAATTGAAGAAATACGCTGTTGTCTAAATTAACAAACTCAGCCAAAGCATAAACCGAGGAGGCAACGTTAAGCCAAATTTTCCCTTGCTTGTTTCGGAATTTTTCTATATTCACCGTGGGAGTGTTACAGTCCTACTATTTTTTTGTATGACACCATCCACTCTGGTAAGTTGATGTGGGGCTCCCACCTAAGAAGTTTTCGCGCAAGTGAGTTGTCTGCTAAAGTCTCTATTGGTTCTATACGTGGCGGAAGTTTAGTAGTCGGCCCCCCAATCATTGCGGCCACTTCATTAACAGTGTAGTTTCTACCTCGCCCGATATTAATCACCTCACCATTACCAACGTTTTTACTCTCGACAGCCAACAGGTTGGCGCTTACTACGTCCGCAACATTGGTATAATCGCGTCTCTGCTCTCCATTGCCAACAATAGTCATCGGCTTGCCCGCAAGCCGCTGTCTTATAAAAATCCCCATCACGAGACAGTATGCCCCCTCGAGCGGCTGACGTTCTCCGTAAACGTTAAAATATCGCAGATTCACAGTTTGCAAGCCATATATTCTAGAAAACAATCGGCAATACATTTCCCCAACATATTTTTGAAGTCCGTAGGGACTCAAAGGATTTGCGGGCATATCTTCGCGGAGCGGCATGGTTTTTTGATCTCCATACGCCGACGACGAAGCTGAATATATCACCCTCTTCACCCCAGCTTCTTTCGCAGCAAGAAGAACATTAAGGGTCCCAGTAATGTTAACGTCGTGAAATGTTTTTGGCTCCTCTATAGAGGGTTGAACGCGCGCAAGCGCCGCAACATGAAACACAAAATCTACGCCATGAAAATGCGGTAAGATTTCTTCAAAATTGCGAATATCTACTCGAACAAATTTTGCATTTGGGTTTACGTTCTCGCGTTTCCCCGTAGCAAGGTTGTCGATGACAATCACTTCGTCACCGCGCGCAATGATAGCATCTACTAAATGGGAGCCTATAAATCCAGCCCCACCTGTTACGATAAATTTTTTTTTCATTTTTACTCTTCGCTTTTCCGTTCGCTCTTGTCTGCCTTGACAATAATATCTTGTGTAAAAAAAGCATCGGATGATCCGCTTTCGATTATAAGATAGAAGTGCAACATCAACTCCACTACCCTCCAAAGTAAATATCTTACAAAGGACTTTATGCCGCGTATAACGGGTCTTTGCGGATATGCACTCACATATTTGAAACCCGAAGCGAGGAGTACTTGACGAGCTGATCGAGAAGTGAACCCTACCTCATGGGTAAAATCTCCATAACGATAGCGCGCTCCCATTAAATTTTCTGCATTCGGAACCTGCATGAGAAATATTCCTCCTGGTTTTAAGGCACTCAAGATATAGGAACTCACCCTTATCACCTCTTCTTTATTGAGATGTTCCATAAAATCTCGAGCAACTATTATGTCGTATCTCTCGTGTTTATCGCCAAGAAAAAATCTTGCATCCCCTTTTGTTACCCCTTTAATTCCTAATTTTCTCGCATAATTCACCTGTTCATCACTAATATCCACACCCTCGGTGTTTTGATAACCCTTCCGCTGAAGCCAGAATATGAAGGAGCCGTAGCCGCATGCAAGATCGAGAATCGCAACTCCCGAATTTTCTGGAAAAAAACGACCAAAATATTCTTCCCAAACTGGAAATTGCCGTTCTATCTCTTTAAGCGAGGTTTCGCCAAAAACTGGCCTCACTACCGAAGACACGTATCGGGAAAAAAGAAAATTTCTGTAGCCGCTTTTTTGCTTTTCCATGATTTATTTCGTTAACGTTTTGTAGACGTTTAACATCTTCTGGGCATTGGCGAGGTATGAATACTTATATGATCTCGCTTTCTTCAGGCCAGCAACAGCTATTTTGCCTCGTTCTTTCTCGTGTTTAAGATAGTAGTCAATTTTTTTTATCAACTCATCGAAAGAACTGAAAAACTCTGCCTCCTCGCCTTCTTTAAAAAAACTGACTGCTTCTGGTGTCCTCTCGTGAAGCATAAAAGTACCACATGCAGGAATTTCGAAGGTTCTACGAGTATGCTGGTCTCTGTTCATTTTACTTAAAAGTGCAATTGCTATTTTGCTGGAATTCATAACCCGCCTATAATCGTCCCCCTCCGCGGGTCTCAACATTAGGCTACCACTTTTCCTTAAACATCTACAGCTAGAGAGCCGATCCCATAAACTACCATATATTTTTATGTTATATCCGTACCGACAAACCCTTTCTAAAAACTCCGCTCTATACTTTTCATAACAATTCCCTATGAAGACTAGGTCGGCTCCCAATTTCTTTTTTTCTTCTTCGGAAATTTTCTCAGGATAGTAAAAATCGAGGTCGGGAGATGCCGACACAAAAAACACCTTTCTCCCTCCCATTTTCTTTAAATCCTCGATTTGGTGTGACTTATTCGTAAAGTGGGCATCGTATAGAGGTAACGCTTTATAAAGGCGCCGCGACACACTTAAGGGATTCTGAATATCATCGGCAAAATACGTAAAAACCTTTGTGCCAAGCTTTTTAAGATTCTCTACAGTTCCAGGCTCAATCAGCACTGGTTTATGGATGAGAATAAAATGCGGTTTGGTTTCCTGTGCAACCTTTATGATTTCCTCGTTCAGTTTCTTAACTCCGAAGTAAATCCTTATCCCTAACTCCTTCTTAAAGCGGACGAGCGTGGCAAGAAATCGGTTCAAAACTCTGTTCCATAATTTAATAAAATAATATTGTGAGGGATCCATGATGATGACCTCACATCCAAGTCTTTCAAACGCTCTTTTTTGGGCGTGTGTTACATCATGTCGTGGCACGTCACCGACAAGAAAAATTTTTAGATTACCTCTTTCCGTCATAACTAAAATCTAGCGCTTCCAGAATTCCTTCAATGTCTTTTTTATAAGAATACTCTTGTACTTTTTCTAGTGACTCTATCCCAAACGCTTCACGCCTTTCCTTACTCTCAATAAGTTTCTCTAAAGATTTAGCAAGCGCCTCTATGTTCCCGATTGGGTACCGATAACCATTTTTTCCGTCACGGACTAAATCCGGACCACACCCCACAATGTCCGAGATCACAATCGGAAGGCCGAAATTCATTGCCTCATTCACTACAAGCCCCCACGTTTCTCCGGGTCCGGATGGCAACACGAAAATGTCAGCGACCGCATAATACCTGGGAATTTCAGTCTGATTTTTAAATCCAACAAGTTCGATTTGTCGCAAATTCTTCTCGGTGATGTATTGTGCAAGCGCCGGCCGGAGTGAGCCGTCACCTACCATTAAAAGGCGTAGGTTTGGAAAGGAACTGGCGAGAATTTCCAACGCTTTCACTGCGTCAAAAGGCCTTTTTTTGTCTATGAGTTTCCCCATAAAAAGGATGGTCACGCTTTCCGGCGACAAACCCATTTCTTTCTTCAATTTTTCCCTATCGCTTCGTAGCAGCTGCGCCTGTTCAAAAAACCGATCATTCTCGACCGCGTAGGGAGTAAAGAACAACTTTTCCGCTGGGACTCCATAATATTCATAGAACTTCTTGTTCTCTTCTCCGAGGTAAAGGAAGGCACTTACCCGTCGGAATAACCACCCCAATACGACTCTCTTGATCCTTAAGTTCCATGAAGACTTCAGAATCTCTTGATTGAATGGGTTCTCGCCTCGGAGAAAAATATCAACTCCCAACACGGGGGCGACGAGAAACACCAACCAATAAGTGAACGAGTTCCATCCGTGAATGACGATGGCGTCGTAGCGGTTCCTGAAAAGCTCAACGATGATGCCAAAATTTACCTGCCCCCAAAAAGAATCGGAAGGTTTGAGGGAAAAATTCCTCAAAAACTTGTGTAGGTATCCCCCAAGGAGCGGGGTGCCCCATCGGATCGCCACGCCAAACTGCTTATCGAACGACACTTCACCCGCGCCGGTATCCCAACAAAAATAGACGGTCAGATCCACGCGAGGATGCTCGGCAAGTTTTCTAAATAGCGGAGCTTGATCGACGATGGGCTGGCCGGTCAAAAAGGCCATACGGTACCTTTTGGTATTACTTTCCATTGGATTACACTATACACATTAAACACGAGGATATGAAACGAAACGTTCTTATCATAACCGCGACTCTCGACCCCGGAGGCGTGGAACGGATGGTAGTGGATACCGCCAAAACCCTTGCAAAAAGCGAGCGGTACCGTCCTATGGTGTGCTCACTTATGGGGAACGGCACCATGGGACAGGAGCTGGAAGATGGGGGCATCGAATACTACCGTTTGGGACTCGGAAATATAAAAAATGTTTTCGGGAACATCTCTGCGGTAAGACGCCTCATAAAAGAGTGTGAACCCGACATCGTGCACACCCATCAACTCGCAAGCGATTTTTACGGAAGCATGGGGGTGTTCGGACTCGGCATTCCGGTGATATCGCACGTTCATAACCCGGATATGCCGGAACCGCTTTCGAGAAAGATCGTGAGATTTTTCATTAACCGGTGGCTCGTCGGTGCCTTCATAGCGACCATTGAAGAAAAAGCGGAGCATTTGAAGCGCGTGGCCGAATCGACTGGAAAAAAATTGTTCGTTCTCCATAATGCGGTTGATCCCCAGCGTCTCCTGTTACCGAAAGAGTTCGACAAGGAGGAATACCGCCGCCGCCTCTCCGTGCCTCCCCGCGCCTTCGTTCTCGGGTCGGTGGGGAGAATGTCGTGGGAAAAAGGATACGATTTGCTCTTGGAATCATTTAAGCGGATATTGGAAAAGACACCCAATTCCTTCCTGATGCTCATTGGCGACGGGCCCAAAACTACCGAGCTGAAAGAGCGGGCACGGCGATTAGAAATATCAAATAAAGTGATGTTTGCGGGCCATCAAAAAGACGTTCCGGTCTGGATATCGCTCATGGATCTCTTTGTAGTAAGCTCGCGGATGGAATCATTTTCCTTGGTGACGCTCGAAGCTATGTATCTTGGAGTCCCTACCATCATTACCGATACGTTATCGAGTCGAGACGTCTTTTCTCGAGCCGCGGCAGTTGTTCCCTGCTCCGTTCGGGGCCTACAACAGGGTATTGAGGACATGATCCGGAACCCTAAATCTCGAGAACAGATGTCGGCAAGAGGAAAAAAGATGGTAAATGATGAATTTACGATCGATACCTATATAACAAAACTCGAGAGAATATACGATGCCATCCTGGCTAAAAAATCATGAGTAAAGTACTGGTTCTCGCTTATCACCGCGTGCATCCCGGCCACCACACGGACCCCGACACGTTCGAGTGGCAGATAAAAAAACTGAAAGAAAAATTTATCCCCCTCACCCTGGAAAAGGTGGTGGCTTTTGCGAAGGGCGAGTTAAGGCTGGAAAAGGATGGGTTTGCGATCACCTTCGACGACGGCTGGGCAGATAATTTTCTCTACGCATACCCAATTCTCAAAAAGCTCGGAGTGCCGGCAACTATTTTCGCGCCAACGAGTTTCGTTAACCGCCACCTCACGCAACCGAGAAAACCTTTCACTGGAGGGTATCGCGCGGCGTTCCGAGAGATAGTGGAACATGGATACTCCGAGGAGTTCCTGACGTGGGAAGAGATCAAGGCTATGGAACCGCTCGTCGCTATTGAATCGCACGGTCACCGTCATATTAATCACTCCGCGAGCATGCCGAAAGAGAGCGAGGACGATCTCAAAAGATCATTGGAAATTATAAAAAAAGAAACCGCCACCACCCCCCGATACCTTGCATGGCCATTCGGTGAATACAGCGCCGACGCGGTACGGACAGCAAAAAGTGTGGGTATTGGGGCCTGCTTCACCATGAGACCGGGGCGTGTGAGTCAGGGCGATGATCGTTACGAGCTCAAAAGATTTGCACCGCCGCGAACACGCGCTCTTTTTAGGTTAGCAATATCGGGAAGTGTTGGGATGACCGCATACCGCACCATTCTTTCCCTCTCACAGCTCACTCGGAGGTAGACTGGAGCGCGGTCACAACGTCCGCCGCATCAGGCCACAAACGGAGAATTTCTGCCCCCACTGCTTGCGCCTTTTCCGCTTCACCGCCTTTCAGCGCGAGATCGAGCAAGGAATAAAGCACCGGCGGAAGTCCGGGGCCAATGCGAAACGCCGCCGCGTAGTACCCTTCGGCGCGCCGATAATCATCTTCCCTCTTCCCATACTTTTCCCAAAGCACCTTATAGAGGTTTCCTCCAAGGATAAGATGGCGCACATTGTCCTTGAAAATATAGGGTTCAATATAAGTAACGAGCGCCCGCGCCCCTTGCTCGTCCTGATTCCCTCCCGCGATGATATTTAAAATATCGTTTCCGAGAAATTTAACCACCTCTTCTCCTCCCACCGGAGACCAATGCTTAATTGCAGGGTTAAAGTGAGCCTTGAAACCCTCAATACTGTTCACGGAAGACATAGTCTGAAGCGCACCAATATAGGCGCGCGCTCGTGATACTGGCGCATATACGCCAAAAATGAGCGATGCCGCGGACAATAATATAAGAATGACGCCAAAAAAGGTGCGTAGAAACGATAGAGAAACGGAAGCGTGAGGTTTCAGGGTTGGAGATGAAAAATAAAACGCGCTGAACGCAAGCACCACAAAAAGATTGTAGTAAATGGGAAGTACGTCAAAAAGTGCGATGCCTTGCACGAGATACGCCACGATTGCGCCAATTATAAGCGCACGCGGAAGCATGGATTCCTCCATCTTTTCTTCTCGGCGAAACAGGTGCACTCCGAGCACCGCAAATATGCCTACAAACCCGAGAAAGCCGAGGGCTCCCGTCTCCGCAAGATAGTCGAAATAAATACTGTGCGCCCTGTCGAACCATGCACCGAATCCTTCGGCCGGCTTGAAATATGCGGGATCCAGTTTCCTATCAAATACTTGAATGTAATTTTCCGGTCCCCACCCAAGAAGCGGGCGCTCTTTCCACCCTTCGAGCGCCATGCCCCACATAATCGCCCGGTGCTGGAAAGTTTCCGCAGTGAGCGATATGTCGAAAATACGCGACCCCGGAATCGACTTCACGAACTGCGAATCTTTGAAGAACACCATTGTCCCGACCGTAAGGACAAGGGCTATCGCTCCCGCCACAAACCATCTCCGCCATGCGCGGTGCATAAACACGAAATACCCCGTCCCCACGAGTAGTCCCGCGAGAAATCCAAGGAACGCCCCGCGGGTCGCGGCGAGTATAAAGGCCGCCCCGAAGAACACAAGGAGACCCCATAATGCCCATGCCCCTACAGAAACAAAAAGCCGCGTGCGATACCGGGACCAAAGGAGATACCCCACGTAGAACGCCAAAAATATCGCCATCGCCGCCACATACGCGGGGTTACCGATGGATGCCTGAAAACGAAACCCCGACTCGGCGAATCGCGCACCTATGAACCCGGGCACGTCCCATGCGGCAAAAAATCCATAAAGAATGGAAAGCGCTCCGCCGGTGAGCGCCCATACAAAAAAACGACGCCATTCTTTCTCGTCACGAAAAAGAGCGACGAGGAGCATGGAAAACACGAAAAGGTGGAGCAGTTGAATACCTCCTTCTCCCCTTTCGAAGTTGGACCAGAAAGACATCGCAGGGTCTACACCGAAAAATCCCGCGAGAAGGAATGCGAGTGTAAATATTCCAACCGCAACAACAAGCGGCTTGCGAAAAACTTCTTTGAGCCGCATCCCCCATTCTCCTTTCGCATCGTAAAAGAGGAGACCGAGCGCGAACGCGATAAGCGCCAAATCCACCGTACCGCGAAACCATGCGTACTTTCCCACAATGAAGGGGAAAAGAGTGGAAGGCGTCACAATCGCCACATAAAGCGCCGAAAGGTAGAGAAACCCTCGCGCTATTTTAAATGGAAAAGCTTCCGGTCCGCTCATAATGTTTCGATAATGTTCCAATTACCATTACGCGCAAGATCAATAAGTATATCCAAGCTTTCCGCATTCCCTTTATCAATTTCTTTAAGATAATCGGCAATCGCGATGAAACTCTCGGCATCTCTTTGTTCCGCGAAAAAACCGAGCCCGAAATAGTAATACTCAGTATTGAACGAAAACCGCACAGGCCCTTGAGCGCTCCGGAGCGCAAGCGCGGCCACTTTGTCGCGCATTCCCCAGCTTTGGTAGAGCATCATGAATGTATTGTGGTCATGGCTCAAGAATCCGGAGAAGTCGGGGCTAAGTTCTTCCGCACGAAGGATCTCTTGCTTGCCTTCTTCGTCTTCTCCGGCAGCCGCAAGAATGAGCGAAAGATAGAAATGAGCGCGGGGAACCTCGGGAGAAAGCGCGACCGCCTCGCGAGCCACCGCGAGCCCTTCTTCGACCTTCCCCTGCTTCGCAAGGTTTGCGGCAAGGTGATAGAGCACTTCTTGTCGGTGAGGCGCGATTTCCCGCGCCACACGGAGCACGCTTTCCATCTTCGGGTAGAGCGATTCGTCCTCGCGCGAAAGTGCATCGAGCATTTCCACATAGCGGAGCATAATGCGCACATCGTATGGTTCGCGCCGGATGATCTCATCCATTCCTTCAAGAAGGAGTTCGCCAAGCGGCTTGAAACTCTCCTTCGTGCGATAGGGCTCGTGGTAAAAGAACTGGTCGAGGTACACCGTGTCGATAGCCTGCCCCCGCAGGGTATACTGCGCGAAGTTGTAGGGGTAAAAACCATCTTTCACGCGTCCAATCACTTTTTGAATATCACCGAGTTTCGGGGATTCCAAAAGCGCTTTTGCCTGCGCATACGGCATCGCATTCCATGCATAGAGCGATATTCCCATCAATACGACGAGCACCACTCCTCCGCTTGCAATACCCAATCGCGCTCTTGGAGAAACGGGTACAACCGCTTCGCCCACAAGCGGCGTCGATTCGTGAATGACAAACGCGAGAAGCGCGAAAAATGTCGCGTACGAGACGATTTGGTCGAAAAGCACCAAGTTTTGAACGCTATAGCCGACCACAAACACAAAGAGCGGCACGAAAAGATGTTTTGTGCGGCGAAATGCGGTGGCGAGGAGCGTAATTATAAGAGCAATGTACGTGAGCACACCCACAATTCCTTGCATTACAAGAAGGTCAAAAAATTTGTTGTGCGCACGGTCAAGCCACGTTTCTCCATAAATGGCGTAGTCGGGGTCGTAATGCTTTTCATATGCCACAAGGTAGTTCTCGGGACCCCACCCGAACACGGGTTTTTCTTTGAATGCTTCCCAGGAAACGCGCCAAGTGATAAGCCGCACCTGCGTGGATGCGTCGGCTTTATCGAGTGTTGCGGTACGCGCGAGCCGGTCCAACCCGGGAACTTTCTGCCATAAAGCCGCGTCACGCGTTACCCAAAAACCAACCGTGCCAACCGCGATCACCGCGAGCAAAACGGAAGCGCCCATGCGGAGCGAAATTCCTCGCCATCGCTCGCTCCGAATGAGCACGCCGACGAGGAACGCAACGATGGCCGCGCCGACACCGAGTATCGCACCGCGGGTACCAGTGAAAAACATTATAAGTATGCTGACCGGAATCGCGAGAAATGCCGCGATGCGCCACCATTTGGACGGCTCCTTCGTAAGAAACCAGGCGAAAAGCGCGAAAAAGAACATGTGAGTCGCAAGGAATGCGGCATTCCCTATGAATGAATCTGCACGTGGCTGGGAGGGGCGTGCGAACGGGAACGATTCCACGCCTGCCCATTGGAGAAACGCGTAGAACGCGAGGACAAATCCTACCCCCACTGAGAACTTGAAATAAGTTGTCCAATCCTTCCGCTCAAAAAGGAGAAGTGCCGCGACCGCAAACCCAAGATAGTGGAGCATGCCGAAAAATCCCTCGGCGCGTTCGATGTCTCCCCAAAATGCGCGGTATCCGTTCACCGCAAAAATGACGCTTAATGCCAAAGAAACAAAAAAAACGAGCGTCGCCACGGTAGTGGGGCTCTTAAGAAAATCTTTAACCCGCGTGAAACCAGGGAGGAGCGGCGTTGCAACTTCATGTTTCGTGATGATTGCCCACGCAAGCCACCCGAAGAGAAGCGCGAGCGCAAGCTCGGTAAGCGACCGATACCACACCATCTTTCCCAACACAAAGGGAAAATAAACCTCGTTCGTAATGATGAGAGGGGTGAGCGCGGTAAGAAAAAGACACCATTTTGCGACTTTCAGCACACGCCCATTCTAGCAGAAACAAAAAGGGCCCGTGAGGGCCCTTTTTGGCTTTCCAAACGAATACCTTTCGGTACTAGTTCGAGAGCGTGAAGGACGTAGACGGAAGTTCCTTCACAAAGACGCCGTTCGCCCAGTCGGCCGACGTCGCCTCGCTGTGCCCCACAGTCGAGTAGTCGGACCAGATGAACGAAGGTGAACCGTTCTCAACGCCGTTCGCGTCGCTGTTTTCAGCATTCGCGTACGTCGTTGCGGCTACCACCGTCGATTCCTGACGGTGGAGGTTCACCACCGCGGAAGAGTTGCCGGAACCGGAGGTGAGGTTCGCAAACGTGAGATAAACCTCGTACGATTTGCTGCCGCCCGCCGGAATGACCTCCTCAGCATTGAGGATAAAGGTCACGTATCCAGTGCTGCCGCCCACGATTGCGTCGGTAGTCGAAGCAGTCGCGGTCGAGCCGCTGTACCCGGTTGCCACGTTGAGGTTCGAAGACGCACCAACCTCTTTAATCTGGATGGTGCCGGTCGTGCCAGGAGCCGCGGAGGCCGCGGTCATGGTCGCGCCAGTCATCGAAACCGCAAGTTGCATCTTCTTCCACGCCACCTGCTCAGCCGAGTCCGCCGCCACGGTGAATTTCATCACCTTGCGGAGGCCGGTCGTAAGCGTAGTGTCGCCTGCCGCAACCGAGATGGTGGGCTTCGTCTTGTAGACCACCTTCTGGTTTGCCGTCGCAGCCGTGATCGTGGTGTCCTTCGCTGTCGCGCCCTGTGCCTCAAAGCCGGAGCTCATCACGCTTACGTACACCGAAGCGCCAGAGTCCGCCCCACCGGAAGTGGAGTTCAACACTCCCTTTACCGTGAGGGTCTTCGAAGCATCCTTACCGATACCCCATCCGAGGTTCTCGATCACGACGACACCGGAGTTGTCACCCGATGCCTGGACCGTGTACCCGGACGTGTTACCGATCTGGTTGGAACCATCGTAAAGCTTCACCACCGGTACCTCATCAGCCGAAGCCGAGGAAGTGGCCGTTGCGGAGCTCGTCGGCACCACAAGGAGCTGGAGCTTGTTCACTGTCACCGCCTCGTTCGCCGCCGTGAAGCGGAACTTCGCGAGCGTCTGCTCACGACCCGCCACTATGATGCCGGCTTCGGAGTCGGAGTCGTCGGCGGCTTTCGCCACCGTCACGTCACCCACGTTCGCCACCGATGCGATGACCGTACCACCGGAGTTCGCCGCGGTCCCTTGGAGGTTTACCGCGTTCCCTTCGGAGTCGTAGGCAGTCACATCGTTCGCTGTCGCAGTCGCGAGGTAGAAGTAGAACGTGTCACCCACCGTGGTGTCGGACGAGATGTTACCGCGAACGGTGAACACTTTCGTCGTACCCATCGGGATAACCACGTTGATGTTGTCGAACGTCGCGTTCAAGTTCGACGTGTCGAGCGATTCTACGGTGGAGTTCCCCGCCAAGCTCGCGCCGTCGTAGAGGCCGAGGCTGGTGACTTCGCCCGAGGTCAGGGTGCCCGAGGACGCGGTTGCTGTGATGCGGACCGAGCTCAAGCGGACATTTGAAGATACTGCCCGGAAGCTCAACCCGACCAAGTCCACGTTCTGCGTACCCTTCACATACGTCTGCGAGGACGGCGTTGCCGAGAGTTGGATGTCCAACGCCGGCGCCTTCACCGTCATCGTGTTCCCCGAAACCGTGCTGTTCGGCACGATAACCGAGGTTGCCACGTACGTGTTGTTGTCCAAGTTCCGAATGTCGTTCGCTTGGAACGCAAGGAGCGACACAAGGAGCGTGTCCGTCGTGTCGTCGTTGTCCGAGTCGATGTCCACCGTCACCTTAAACCTCTTCGACTGACCCGCGCTGATGTTCAACACATCCGTGAAGGTCACATCCGTCGAGGTCGTAACGTCGGTCGCGCTCGTGACAACACTGTTCGCCGTCGCATCCCATACCTTGAAATCCGTGAAGCCTTCGTTCGCCGTCATACCAGTCGTGGTAGCGTGGAAACGAAGGTTGCGGAT
The DNA here is from genome assembly GCA_020724805.1 of Candidatus Microgenomatus sp. GTDB lineage: Bacteria > Patescibacteriota > Minisyncoccia > UBA6257 > GWB1-50-10 > DYGI01. The sequence continues at coordinate 193,503 of DYGI01000001.1, read as the reverse complement.
CTCAATGTTATTGAGGGACGCAATCGTGAAGTCATACACCGTCACATCCTGACCGCGGAGCGCTACGTCGCCCGCAATAGGACCGTTGAAGGTGATGGTGATGTCGCCGCCCGAGAGGGTCAGCGTGTCACCGTCCGAAGTAGCGTCAAGCGCGGTGATCGTCGGATCCACGGGGTATCCGTAGGTCTTACCGATCGCGTAGATGTCCGCCTTGCTGTCGAAGTAGAACACGATCGTGTCTGCCGAACGTGCGCCACCACCGATGTCAGCGTACACCTCGAACGTGCGCTGTTGACCCTTTTCCAAGAGGAACGGGGTCGCCATTTCGAACGACACAAGATCCTTCGCGCCCACACCGGAGGCCGTCGCGATTACGTTCCCCGCGTACTTCAACTGGAAGTTCGTGAGGTACGAGTTCGCGATGGAGCCGCCTTCCGTGAGTGCAATACGGCGGATCTCAATGTCTTCCGTCGAGCCTGCTTGAAGCATGAACTCGGCGACTTTGGCGCCAACCTGACCCACTTTGGGGTTGGAAGGTGCCGCACCGCTCGTCGCGGTGACGCTTCCGACAGACTGGCCCGCGAGAGTGATATCACGGCCGATCACCGTCCCCGAAGGGGTCGGCGTACCGGACGCGGAGACCAACTCGAAGTGGTTGCGGTTCCCCGCTTGGCCGGAGGACGAAATGTCCGCGACAAGCGAGAGGGTCCGCACGCCAGAGATCGAAAGACCGAGGTTAAGGAACGAGACCTCGTGGCTCGTGGAGTTGATGCTCCGGCCCGTCGTCAAGCGAGTGTTTCCCTCGTAGAGGTAAATACCGCTTGCGGCGAAGTCGCCGGTGCCACCAACGCCCATCCGCTTGAAGGTGATGCCGTCCAACGTACCGCTGCCGGCCACATTGAACTTCGCAAACACCACGCCGGCGGCACCGAGAGGCGCCACGGCCGCGGAAGGACTGTCAGACGCGAGGCTCACCTGGAGACCCGATGAAGGGATAACCACCGGCCCCGTGCCTGGGGTGGTCGTACCGCCCGCGGCGCTTACGCGTGCGCGAGTGATAGGACCGAAGTACCCTGCCGCAGGGGAAATTCCCACCGCTGCCTGATACTTTGCGAGGGCTGTGCGAGTCGCGGGACCGAAGTACTGCGTCTCGTTGCCGGGGCTACCGGCGCCGCTCGCGGAAACTTGATACCCATTCGCGTTCAGCCACTGTTGGAGGGCACGCACGTCAGCGCCAGTCGAACCCACCGTGAGGTTGCGGGTAAAACTGTACGAAGACGCAACGGCACCACCGCCAGACTGCGCCGCGAGTTGGGATTGCAATGCATTGATCTGCGCCAAAAGGGCCGCAATTTGGGCCTGGAGATCCGCAGTGGTTTGTGCCCCTGCAGGAATCGCCGCGGCTCCAAAGAGGTACACCGCTGTTGAAAGCGAGAGCCCTATGGACGCAACTTTCTTGAATGATTTGTTCATTTCTGTAGTTGTAACCCTTCGATTTCACTCAGGGTTATCCTGAGTCTGTCGAAGGATAATCGACCAAACATATTTTCGTATGTTTCGACCTTTACGAGTTTCTGGATGCTTCCCCCACCCTGTTTCGACGTGTACCAACCTAGTGAGGATCGGAGGCACGGAGGACGGGAAAAGGACGATATTGATTGGAAAAAACAGAAAACCTCGCATTTCGGTGCGAGGGTGATGGAACCACGAAAGAAAGCCCGCCTTACGATAAGGCGACACCGCGGAACGTTCATTTCGTGCGTTCTGCGGCACTTTCTCCCGGTCCCATATCTTTCAGCCTCACACTGAAAGCTACGGACACTGTCTACTGACTAAGGTACTAGGAAACGCCGAAAAACTCAAGTTTTTCCGCGCTCATCAGATAAAACGAAGAAATCCCCCTCGTAGTTACGGAAGAAGATAGGGACTGGGGTATAGGGGCTAGGGCCTAGAAGCGAGGCTGTGGATAAGTCCATTCAGCATCCGCATAGCCTCATTGAGAAGTTGCTCTGGGACCTCAAAATCCTTCGAGGGCGCTAACGAAAGCTCTTTTGCCAACTCAAGCTGTGTTTCGAGCTCTGCACCAGATCCAAAAGAGATTCTTATGAAATTCAAATATTCCTTTCGAGAGCCACGCTGATATCCTTCTGCGATATTCGAAGGAATAGAAACGGAGGCACGGCGGATTTGACTTATGATTCCGCACGTCTCTGATGGGGGAAATTTACTGGTAAGCTCGTAGACTTTCTTTACGAGTTCCATGCTTCTTTTCCAAACTTCCAACTCCCGGTGGCTTTTCACTCTTTCACTATACCCTATCCCCTAGTCCCTAGACTCCCCAATGTACTGATGCAAAGAGAAGCACCGCGCACGTAAAAAACACGGCGAGACCGCGGAACAGGACCACCGGGCGGAGTCCGCCTTGGAGGGCTTCGGAAAGCCCCTCGCGGACCAAAAGAAGCACGAATGCGGCGAGCGCCGCTGCACGCGCGGACCCTAGGGGGAGTAAACCGATGAACGCGGCGAGTTCGGCGCCCACAAGCGCCACCGCGGCGCCCATGAGCTTCCCTTCCCCCACCCGAAGCGCGCCCCATGAGCGCGCCTCATCGCGTGCGGTGAGTGCCGTAACCAATATAAACACCGCGAATGTGAGCCACGATGAATCGCGGAAAAAGAGGAACGCGGCGAGGAGCGTGAGCGTCACGGTAAGCACGCGGGGAATGATACGGTGCGGATCACGAAGCGCCGCGGCGGAAAGAAAAAGAAGTGCGCTAAGCGCGCCCACAAGCGCCGCCTCGAACCACGGCGCCATAAGCATCGGGGTCGCGCGAGAAAACAATATACCGCTCACCAGCGTAAGCGCATACCACGAGAATCGCACGCGACGCCATTCTGAAAATTGGAGCGTCAATGCGCCGAGCGCAAGCGCGAAAAGGACAAATGAGCCGACCCCGAATTCCCCGGCCGCAAGCCAAAGCGAAATGAGCGCGAGGGCGAGCGCGCTAGCCGATGACCGCCACGCGGTCTGACTTGGTAAGCGAAACGGTAATTTTCTTTCCATGGGGTACATTGCCTTTTACCATCCGGTCCGCGAGCGCATCCACGATGGTTTTTTCGATGAGGCGCTTCACCGGACGCGCGCCATAATCAGGGTCGAATCCGTGCGCCACAAGATATTCGCGTACCTCCGGGCGCACCGCAAGCGTGATGCCTTTTTTCGCAAGCCGAACCCCAAGACGCGCGAGCTGGATATCTACGATGCGCGCCACTTCTTTCGGCGAAAGCGCGTTGAATATAACCACCTCGTCCAAACGGTTCAGAAATTCCGGTTTGAAAGTGTCTTTGAGGGCCTCCCATACCTTATCACGAAATTGCTCTTCTTTAAGAAGGAACTCTTCCTCGTTCGCCGCCGCAAAACCAACCCCGGACATCTCGCGGAAATACTCACTCCCGACGTTCGAAGTGAGAATGATGATGGCGTTCTTGAAATTCACGTGCTTCCCCTTGCCGTCGGTCAAACGCCCGTGGTCCAACATCTGGAGAAGAATGTTGAAGACCTCGGGGTGCGCCTTTTCTATCTCATCGAAAAGGATGAGCGAGTAGGGCCGGTGACGTACCAGCTCGGTCAATTGTCCCCCCTCTTCGTGCCCCACATATCCCGGAGGGCTCCCAATGAGGCGCGCGACCGCATGTCGCTCCATATATTCCGACATATCGATGCGGATAAGCGCCTTTTCATCGTTGAACATGAACTCCGCAAGAGTGCGCGCAAGCTCCGTTTTTCCCACCCCGGTGGGCCCCAGGAACATGAATGAGCCCGCGGGCCTATCCTCGTCCGCAAGTCCCGCCCTTGAGCGGCGGAGCGCACGCGCCACGGCCGAGACCGCTTCACGCTGTCCCACCACACGCTTCTCGAGCACGTCTTCGATGCGAGAAAGTTTTTCGAGTTCGGACTCCAACATCTTCGCGGTCGGGATACCGGTCCACCGCGCTACCACTGCGGCGATATCTTCTTTCTCCACCGTTTCCCGTATGAAATGCGGCACTTTGCTTCCCTTCGCGGGCTTTTTCGACGCGCCCGCATACCGTCGCTCGAACGTGTGGTATTGCTTTTCCGCCTCCGGCAATTCGCCGTAGAGAACTTGAGCTACCTTCTCCAAATCTCCCTCGCGTTCCGCTTTTTCGGCCGTCCGTTTCAAATCCTCGATTTTCTTCCGTGACGTGTGAAGATTTTCAAACACCAACTTCTCGGTGTGCCATTCCGCCGCGAGTCCTTCGTGGCGTTCTTTGAGTTTCGCAATTTCCTTTTGCAACGCCTTTATGCGCGGACCTTTCGTCCCTTCCTTCTCGAGCGCCGCGCGCTCGATCTCGAGGCGCGTAAGTTCTTTGCGAACTTTGGAAAGTTCCGAAGGTACGCTGTCGGATTCCAATCGCCGCGCCGCTGCCGCCTCATCGATAAGGTCTACCGCTTTGTCGGGAAGAAATCGGTCCGTGATATAACGCGCCGAAAGTTCCACTGCCGCCACAAGCGAATCGTCCGTGATACGAAGGCCGTGATGCGTTTCGTATTTTTCCTTGAGTCCCCGAAGTATGGAAATGGAATCCTCGAGGGTCGGTTCCTCCACCGTGACCGGCTGGAATCTGCGTTCGAGCGCGGGGTCTTTTTCGATGTGCTTCTGATATTCCTTGAACGTCGTCGCGCCTATCGCGTGAAGCTCGCCACGCGCGAGCGCGGGTTTCAAAAGGTTCGCGGCGTCCACCGCGCCTTCCGCGGCACCGGCGCCTACGATCATGTGGATCTCGTCGATGAAAAGGATGATGCGCCCTTGAGCATTTTGGAGCTCCTTCAAAAATGCCTTCAGTCTATCCTCGAATTCTCCTCGGAATTTTGTGCCGGCGATGAGCGAGCCGATGTCGAGCATCACGATCTCTTTTTCCTTCAGGGATTCGGGAACGTTCCCGCCCACGATCATCTGCGCCAATCCTTCCACGATGGCGGTTTTCCCCACGCCTGGTTCACCGATAAGGATGGGGTTGTTCTTCGTGCGGCGCGAGAGAATTTGCATCACCCGTTCAAGCTCATTCTCGCGTCCGATAACCGGGTCCAGCTTTCCTTCTTTCGCTTTATCGGTAAGGTTCACCGCATATTTGTCGAGCACCTGGAATTTTGTCTCCGGCGTTTCGTCGGTAACCCGTACGGAGCCCCGAAGCTCCGCGAGCGTGCGAAAAAGCGTGTCGCGGCGAGCTCCCATTCGTGTCAAAAGTTCCGACGCGGGCCCCGGAACTTCGAGGAGTGCGAGTACGAGGTGCTCGCACGAAATAAAATCGTCTTTCTGCCGCCGCGCCGCTTCCGCCGCGCGGTCAAGCACCCGCATAAGCTCGGTTGAAAGATAAAGTTGGCCCACCGCACCATGTGCCGAAACTATCTTCGGGAGTGCGGCAAGTTTTGTGTCGAGTTCCGTTTCAAGCGACGCGAGATCCACTTGGCCGCGTGTGAGAAGCGGACGCACGAGCGTCGACTCATCCTCAAGAAGCGCAGCAAGAAGGTGAAGCCCTTTCAGCTCTCCATGATTCAACCGCGCCACAAGTTCCTGTGCCGCCTGCAACGCTTCCTGTGCTTTTAGGGTGAAACGATGAAAGTTTGGCATGAGAATTAGGGTTTAGGGTTTAGGGGTTAGGAAAATTTCTAGACCCTATCCCCTATGCCCTTCTATGATAGCGAAAATCGATGAATTAGCAATACCATACCTCGAGTGCTAATCCCGTTAGAAGTAGCCGCGTCAGCGGTCCCGCGAGGGACTCGTCCCGATTGAGTACAATCGCGGACGAGCGCGACTTCTAACGGGACTAATGCTCACTCGGGACGCTTCCCGAGCGTTACGGGAATCGCGAGCGTTTCCTCTCCCCGCTTCACCGTAAGCGTCACCGTATCCCCTACGCCATATTTCTGGATGACCGCACCGAGCGGGTTTTCTTCGTTCAACTGCTCGCCATTCATTTTCTCTATAAGGTCATCCGCGCGGATACCAGCCGCAGCCGCCGGAGAATTCGGGATAACCCCGGGACCTTCTTTCGTGCCCCCCACCCGCGCTCCTTCTTCGGTCATCACATAGCGTATGCCAAGGTACGGTGACTCGATGGTGCCGGTCCGTTTCACGGACTCTATCGCGCGCTTCGCGCGGTTTACGGGAATGGCAAATCCGATATTCTCGGCGCCCGAGGCGGTTGCCACATTGATACCTATCACCTCCCCTTTGAGATTCAGAAGGGGGCCGCCGGAATTCCCTGGGTTGATGGCCGCATCGGTTTGGATGACGCCCTGAATAAGTTCGGTGCCGAATCCTTCGCCAGACGCGGTGATGTTCCGCGCAAGGCCGGAAATAACGCCCACCGAGACCGTGTTTTTAAACTCGCCGAGCGAATTCCCTATCGCAATCGCGGTCTGACCGAGTTTCAACGAGTCGGAATTGCCGAGCTTCGCCGACGTAAATCCGGCCCCGGGGATTCTAAGAACCGCGAGGTCCTGCAACGGATCGCGCGCTATCACCTCCGCGTCGTATTTCTTTCCGTCACTCGTAAATACGGTGTAGTCCGCGGATGTGTCAGCCACCACATGTTTATTCGTCACCACAAGCCCGTCCGAAGACACGATGAAACCGGAGCCGCCGCCTACTTCACGGCGTTCGGTACCGCGCTCGCATGGCGCGTAAAATCCTTCGAATCCTCCTCCGAAGAAATCGCGGAACTCGGGAGGGAGATCGCCAAAGGGATCGTAGGGGCATCGTTCGATAACCGGCACATCTTTGGAGATAACAATGGACACCACTGAGGGCGTTGCGGTTTCTACCGCGCTCACCACTGCTTCTTCATAATCGATGACCGGCTTGTAGAGAGGTACGGTGGGACTTGGCGCGGGACTCGGCTCCTCGGGTACCGGCGTCGGGATGCCGAAAAATGTTTTTATATCGTCCAGGAAACTGGCGGACACGAAGGAAGGCGCCATCGCGCCTCCAATCGCGCCTCCCGTTATTCCCGCAATTACGATGAGTGTAAGAACCTCTCTTTTACCGAATTTCATACCGAAGTGTCACTGTCACGGTAACATCCTGCGACCCCGGTTCAATGGATGCGGCAACTTTCGCCGCGTCACCTGCGCCTCCCATACCATATGCCTCGCGATAGTAGTAAGGCATCGGGGGCACGTATCCTCCCTCGTCAATGGAGAGGAGTCGGCCCACGTTGAAGCCTGCTTCGTCCGCAATTACTCTCGCTTTCGCTTTTGCCTTTTCAATCGCCTCGGCGCGCGCTTCGGCCTGCACTTCGGTAGGGTCATCAATAGTGAACGAGAGTGACGACACCGAGTTCGCTCCCTTCGTCACCACGCCGCCCAATATCTCGCCCGCTTTCGCAAAATCACGCACCTTCACGGACACGGTCTGGCGTACCGTATATCCCACAATACGCGGGGGCGGACATGTGCCCGTTTCGCAACCGTAATACTGATACCGCGGCTCCACCGAGTACCCTTCCGTCTTCACATCCTTCTCGTCTACTCCTTCATCTTTCACGTATGCAATGACCGCGTTCGTTTTCTCGATATTCGCTTCCTGGAGCGCTCCGAGATCGAGACCTCCCTCCGTGATAACGCTCGCCGTGAACGCCGCCACATCGGGCACCGCCACCACTTTCGCGTCCGCCGTCACGGAAAAACTCCGGAAAGAGGACGGTTCAATGGACTGCGAATACGTTCGCACACCCACTACCGCCGCATACGACACCGCAAGAATACCGATCACCGCCGCACCTCCGAGATAACTTCTCACTTTTTCGTCCATAAAATAAATATACTCACCTTTTCGACTTTACTATATATTACGATTTTTCCTTGAAAAGGTAACGCCGCTCGCAACGGGTAACGACGTTACGATTTTCCCGATTACGCGTGCCGCGTCGCGTGCGTCTTTCTCGGTGATACCGCGGCCGAAACTGAAGCGAATGCTCCGCGTGATGCGCTCGTCCGAAATTCCTATGGCGCGGAGCACGTGAGAGAGGGTGAGCGCTCGCGCGCTGCACGCCGCACCAGGACTCGCTGCGATGTCCGCACGGTCGAAAAGCACGAGGAGGTCCTCCGCCGATATACCTTCCGGGAACGCGATATTTGCGATGTGCGGCGCGTCCCCTCGTGCATTTTCTTCCGCGCCGGGAATCATGCGTTTCAACTCGCTCACAAAAACATCACGAACCTTTTCGGTTCTGGTAAAGTTTTTTGAGCGCTCCTTTTCGGCGAGCCCCGCGGCAATACCAAGCCCCACTATCGCCGGCACATTTTCCGTACCGGCACGGAGATTGAATTCCTGACCGCCCCCCGTAAGGATGGGGGCTAGAGCATAGTGACTCGGGATTAGGGAACTCTCTTTTCTAGACCCTAGACCCTGAACCCTATTCCCTAATATCAGCGCGCCTGCGCCTTTCGGTCCATATATTTTTTGCGAGGAGAGCGTCATCAGATCCACTCCAAGTTCTTTGAGATTGCATGGGTAGTATAGAAACGCCTGCGCTGCATCGGTGTGAAATAACGGATAACCATTCACTGGCGACTTGTGACGGCGGACGATTTCCGCAATCTCAGCTATCGGCTGCACCGTGCCAAGTTCATTATTGACGTACATCACCGACACAAGCGCGGTCCTTTCGTCGAGCGCCGCTTCCAGCTTCTTGAGGTCCACCGCTCCTTTTTTATCGACGGGAATTATTACCACTTCCGCCTCGCCCGCATGTTCCATATCCCGCGCCGTTTCAAGTACCGAATCATGCTCCACCGCAGAAACAACGATCCGAGGAGTTAGGGTGTGGGGGTTAGGGGTTAGAGAATTTTTTTTCCTAGACCCTGAACCCAAGTCTTTATACCCGCGCACCACGCCACGGAGCGCGAGATTATTCGCCTCCGTCGCGGACGCAGTGAACACCACGTTTCGAAAATCTTCCCCTATCGCGTGCGCAACCGTTTCGCGCGCGCTATCAAGCGCGGCGAGAGCTTCCGCTCCGCGCGCATGGAGGGAGCCGGGGTTCCCGAACTTCATATCAAAATACGGACGCATCGCGCCAAATACGCGAGGGTCCACCGGCGTCGCCGCGGCGTAATCCATGTAGAAAGATTTCATGCTCCTACAAATCCCGATGTGCGCCGTGCCCTTCCTCCGCAAGCGCACGCTTGAGATCTATCTTCCCTAAAATTGCGAGGAGAATAGTGAGTGCTACGCCCGCGATGCCGGCGAAAAGGAGAAGCCCAAGGCCAGAGAGCACGCCAAGCGCCGCCACAAACCACACCGTCGCCGCAGTGGTCACGCTCCGTACGTGTACCCCTTGTTTTACGATGATGCCGGCACCGAGAAAACCGATACCGACCACCACATTCCCGATAAGCGAAAGGAACCCGCTGTTTCGTGCCATTATGTCATTCAAATGCTCGGGAGAGCTCGCAATAAGATAAGGCAGCATAAGTGCCGCGACGGTGAAAAGCGCCGCACCCGCCGCCACAATGATGTCGGTCCTCACCCCCGCTTCTTTTCCCGCCATTTCCCGACCAAATCCGACAATAGCACCAAGCGCCACCGCAACCGCGAGACGAACGAGCATTTCTTCGAGCGTAAGCATGCGAATATTATAAACGAAAACGCCCCTCAAGGGGCGTTTTCTTGAATGCGCCGAATACTAAAGCTGGTTCAGGTCCGCGTCGATGTCACCAAGCTCGGCCTCAAGATTGCCGAGATCGATGCTCCCGAGTTGCGCGTCGATCGCCGAAGTGGTGTCCTCGGTGCCGATCTCCGGTGTCGCCACCGGCCCTTCCCAAAAGATGAAGATGGCAGCGAGCACGATGATCGCGATGATCACTGCCCACACGAGCCACCCCTTCCCTTTTTTCTCCGGCATCATTGCTGGATTTTGTCCGTCCATATGATTTGGTCTTTAACGTATTACGACCTTATGGCGTGCTCGTCGCCGTTGAAGTGGCAGTCGAGGTTGTCGTAGGAGGCGTGGAAGTTGCCGTGGATGTGGCGTTCTCGTCGTCGTCCTCATCGTCATCATTATCCACGTCGTCCACGCGGGGAATCTGTGCGAGCGTTACCGCCGCCACGCGTACCCCCTCATGCGCCGCACGCACGGTGTTGCGCACCGCGTTCAGGTCATTCCTCAGGGCGTCACGCGCCGCCGCAACGTTGGAACGAAGCGTGGAGCTCGCAACTGTCTCGGAGGAAGTGTCTACGTTTATTGAGTAGCTCTTCCCCGCTTGTACCTGCACCGCCGCACGGCTCGTGGCGATTGCTGCTTCCGCGCTCGTGATTGCCGCACGTACCGCTGCGACGTTAAGCCCCGCCGTCTCCGCTTTGTCGGTGCGGCTTTTAACATTCGCGAGCACTTTTTCGATCTGCTCTAACACTTTAAGGTAGTGGCTCGTAAGGCGCGCATTCAATTCGCTCACCTTGTCGTATACACGTGTTACGATTTCCGCCTTTTTCTGATCCTTCAATATTTCCAGGCGCTGCTTCAGCTCTTCCCTCTTCGTCTCCATAAGCTGCTTTGCCTCTTCACGGCGCATTTCCAATTGTTGCTTCGCCGCTTCGCGAGCCGCTTCCATCTGCTTCTGCGCTTCCTCTCTACGCATTTTCAACGCTTCTACCGCCTCTTTAGTGAGCGGCGAGATGTTTTGTGCCTGCGCGCGCACCTCTCCACGGACACGTTCCGTTTCTTGCTTCGCCTGCTCACGAATCCTTTCCGCTTCTTTCTTTAAGCTTTCCTGCAATTCCTTCACTTCTTCGCGCGCCCTTTCGGACGCGTTCGTAGCGCCGTCTTGTGCGCCCACAAACATGGGCACCACAAGCGCCGCCGAAATAACAATTACTGCAATGTTCTTTTTCATGGTAGATATACGGTTTCCGACTTTCGTGTGTCGACCCTTTACCTATAAAGGATAACACAGCGAAAGGACGACTTGTTACTGGGGTGCCCGATGGGAATCGAACCCACGTGACCTCCTCCACAGAGAGGCGTTCTGCCATTGAACTACGGGCACCATCTGACTCCCGTATAATAGTACGGGTCCCCGATGGGGGCAATATTTCATGGGAATCCTCGATAACTTAGGCGAACTCGTGCTCCAGTACCCCGAGTGGAGCCACTGGATCATCGCGCTCGCCATCCTTTTCCAGGGCGAAGTGGTCGTGCTCGTGGCCGTCTTCCTTGTCGTCGGCGGCAGTCTCACGTGGGGTGGATTCATCATTCCGGCCGTAACTTCACTCATCGTAGGTGATACGCTCCTCTACCTTCTCGGACGCGTAGTGCGGAACACCCGCCTCGGATGGCGGTGGTACATGAAAATGAAGCATAGCCGCCGAGCACAGTTCTACATGTACTACGTGAAGGAGAACATCAATAAATTGATGATTATCTCAAAATTCCTCGTCGCCGCGAACATATTTGCAGTACTCGCGGTAAGTTGGTCGAAGGTGGGGTTTTGGCGATTCATGAAATCCCAACTCACAAGTGTGATGCTCTGGTTTTTCTCCGCAACCGCCATAGCATACTTCCTTGCCTCCGGCTTCAGTTACCTTCGTACCGAAAAAGTGTTTCGCCAGATAGAAATCGGCATTCTCATTACGATGATCCTGATTTTCGCGGGCGAGCACTTCCTTAAGAAAATACTCCAAAAATCGTTCCAGGCCGGCAACAAAATTCAACTGGACGAAGAGGGAGAAGTGGACTTCCACGCCGAAAAAAAATAACGCCCGGTGCAATCGTCCTACCAGGCGTTTTCTGCTCCACGCGCGAAATGCGCGTGGAATATGGTTACCTCAAAGGTGAAGGTCGAGAACATTCTCGAGCATGGAGGTGAGGTTTGCTTTCTCGCACTCCAGGTCGCATCCTTCCTTGCTTCCCCCGGCCATAAACTTCTTCCGAACTTCGGAGTAGCTCGAGATTGCGATGATGTGATCATCGAATCCTCTCGCCCGCATCATGCGCACTAATTCCAAGGAATCCACACTCCCCGGAATTTGCCCATCCATTGCGATCACATTCGGGCGCGATTCTTCGAAATTCTCGAGCCCTTCGTCGGTGGTGAGCGCGGAAATTATTTTCACGCCGCTCATCGAACCCCAATACTGGAGAACTTCCTGAAACGCGACATCGTCGTCCACCACGAGTACGGTTGGACCATGATTGATTTCCATAGTGTCTCCTCCGATATGTGCCGTGTTGAGTAAAACATAAAAATAATGATGTGTCAAACTTCCTTTATTAAGCGGGGAAAGTTTGATATATTCATTTTGCACATTTCGCTCATCACTTGCCGCGGTAGCTCAGTGGTAGAGCGCAGCCCTGAAGAGGCTGGCGTCGGGGGTTCGATTCCCTCCCGCGGCACAAGAGAACGCTAGTGAACGCAGTCACGCGGGAAGCGAGCCGCGGGGCGACTCGTGATCGGAAATCGAAGACCGCAGGTCGCGCATGCGACCGAGGGGCGGCCTGCGAGTCCGCAGAGAGGAACTTGCAGGCGATTCCCTCCCGCGGCACAAAGACAAAAAACCGCCGTATGGCGGTTTTTTGTTCTAAATACAAATTGCTGGTTTTACTCCGGCACTACCAGTCCCACAAGAATAATAGATACGATGCCGAGTAGGATCATGAAAAAATGGAGGAATTCCTTCGGCGCCGCGTGATGCCGAATCTCGGGCATCAAGTCGGAAACCGCAATGTAAATGAACGCTCCCGCCGCAACTCCAAGGAAGTAACCGAGGAAATTTTGGAAGAACGGGAGAAAAAAATACGCGAGCACGGCGCCGATTGGCGTCGCCAGTGAGGTCGCGACGTTCAGCCACCACACCTTCGCCCGCGAATAACCCGCATGGAGAAGTGCGCCGAAGTCCCCTATTTCCTGAGGTACCTCATGGAAAAACACTGCGACCGTGGTGGCAATTCCTACCGGCACACTCACAAAAAAGCTCGCGGCAATCGCGACCCCGTCAAGAAAATTGTGGACCGCATCGCCAAAAAGAATTGAGCTTGAGAATGTGTGATACTCGCACACCGTTTTGTCGTGACAGTGATACCACTTCAGAAATTTTTCGAAGAAAAGGAGAATGAGAATCCCGACTACCACGCTTCCATACACCGCGCTCGTGGGAAGCACTTCGTGCATCTCGGGAAGGAGGTCGAAGAACGCCGCGCCAAGAAGTGCGCCCGCCGCGAAGCTCACGAGGACGAGCGAGATTTTCCGCGCTTTTTCCGCGCGCCACAACAGGAGCGCGCCTCCAGAAAGGGCAACTACACTTCCGATTATGCTTGCGCCAAGAATCGTTAAAAACATGTGATTAATTCCCTTACTTGTCCCCGGTACTTACGGCCAGGCGCCCGCGCTCGAAAATATGCCTTTCGCATATTTCCTTGCTTGTCCCCCCGGTAGGAATCGAACCCACATCAAGGCCTTAGAAGAGCCCTGCACTATCCATTGTGCTACGGGGGGCGATTCAGGTTGATGGTAAATGAAAAAGTGCGTAAGGTAAACGGGTACGGGGCGGCGTATGACGGCAGTACGCCTGCTTTGGGAGCAGGTAGACCGAGTTCGACTCTCGGCGCCCCGACTGACGCACGAAGGTAAGGAAGTACTGAAGCCAGCAGGCTGAATGTGCCTACCATAATTGACACATTTGTCTTGCATAGTATCGTAAGTGAGGTTCCTAAATTCTCATTGGAAAGGAGGGAGATTCCTATGCACCAACCGGTACGAGAGTACGCGGTGGAGGGAGTCGTGCGGCGCGAATGAAGGCCACCTACACATTGGCCTAGTAATTCACGATTCTATCCATCACAAGCATCAAGGGAGGTACCATGGGTAAAACGGCTCTAGCTGCAACACGCATTCCCCCATCAGGCGGAAATGGCGTCACGATGTTCCACAGTCTCTCCACACTCCACGGACTCCGCAAACTCATGGATATAAGGAAAATGGAAACCGTGGATACCTACGAACCGATCGGAGCGTCGCTCCGCGAGCACTTCGAATCGAATATATACTCCAGCCATATGGAGGGAGGGGGAGAATCCCAGGACAGGGAGGTCGCTGGAATAATATCCGACAAGGGAGCGAATTTTTGCAATTCCCTCCTCGATGCGGAGAAGTTGCTTGGGAAGACCATTCTGTGTGTCGAATCGCTTCATGCGGAGCATCAACCTGTGACGGTAGGAGTCCTACTCCAAAGGATGGGGAAAAAAGCATACGGCGTGTGTGAATCGTGCGGAGAGCTCATCCCCAAAGAGCGACTCGAAGCGGTTCCCGTTGCCACGAAGTGCACCGGATGTAAGGAAGGCCGGAAGAGGCGTCCGTGAAAAAGGTGCGCGCAACAAGACGTGTGAGCCCCGACCAAGTAGGTCGCGGGCTCTTTTTTTGCCGTATCGCCGGGAACGCCTTCTATTCCCCTTCCGGAGCGTCGAAGGTTCCTATGGCTCTCCGAAACGCATTATTCAGCGCGTTGATAGAGACCACCTTCGCGTTCACCTCGTCGAGTGCGGCCGCCGCAGCAGCGCGATTCGATTCAACATTGAAACGAATGGCGCGTTCAAGTGCGTCCAAAAATGTATCCACCTTCTGGGTATAGATGATAAACTCGGACACAAGCGAAAGTTCAATGGCAACTGCCTCGGAACCCTCCCGCTGCTTGGCTATCGAAGGGACTCCACCGAGCGACTTCGCAAGCTCTTGGAGATCCTGAGTAAGCTCGAACGCCTTACTGTAGGCGGCTTGGTTTGAAGTGCGCGCATCTGCAACCACCGTAAGCGCCCGCACGATGTCGCCCTTCAACTCCAAAAGATTCACTTCGGCAAGTCGTTCGCTCGTGAGTTTGGTGAGGTCCACGATGTCCTGACTTGTAAGTGCGGCATTTTGACGTGCGCGCACAAATTCCTCGGGGAGGCGCGATGCCGCCACACTCGAACCCACCAAATACGCGAGCAGCCCCACCCCTACAAGAAGGAGTGCGGCACGCATCAGTATTTTTGGTGTTTTGAGCTTCGCAAAATTCATCGAGCCCATCATATCCTACGGGCGTCATCCTCGGCAAATTAGAACCCTGTACCTCGCGTGATTTATTGTGTATTCTAGCCCTGAAGAAGCGGGATTAGTTTAGTGGCAGAACGTCAGTTTTCCAAACTGAGAGCGGGAGTTCGATTCTCCCATCCCGCACTAATAAGTACATTCTATATTGCGGATGAGCGAGCCAACTGCTTGGCTCGCGTGGAGAATCGAACGCCGGAGCATGTGCCGCAGGCACGGCGAGGCGGTGGCTAGTCATTCGACCCCGAGGACTCATGACCGAGGGGCCCGAGCGAAGCGAGAGGCGAAGCCGATCTCTCCCATCCCGCACACTTCGACTCGCTTACGCTTGCTCAGTGTAAACACTGGCGGGCCAGGCTAAGTACCCTGAGTTCATCGAAGGGCTATATTTATTACCGAAACCGCTTGTAACGCTCACGAGAAGCGTGTAACGTTACAACACCATGAAGCTATCGTTCATTCATAGAGAAACAAAGCGCTTTGCGCCATCGTTCTAGCGTATGAGGGAAAGAGAAGAAGAGCTCATTTCGAAAGCAAAGGGCGGCGACGCGGCCTCGTTTGGGGCGCTCTATGACCTCTATATGCCCCGCATCTACCGGTTCGTGCTTCTCCGCACGCGCCAGAAGGAGGATGCCGAGGACCTGACCCACCAGATATTCATGAATGCGTGGCAGAATCTCCACCGTTATGAATCACGCGGGTTCCCATTCGGGTCCTGGCTCTACCGCATCGCCACAAACGCGGTCATCGACCACTACCGCACCGCCAGGACCCATGCACCCCTCGAGGCTATCCCGGAAGAGGCGCTTTCGGAACCTGATGGGATGGGAGAAGCGGTGGATACCGCAATTGACCTTCATCACGTCCGGGTCATGCTTACCAATCTCGAGCACGACCAACAAAACGTGCTCCTCATGAAATTCGTGGACGACATGACGAACAAGGAGATCGCGGAAGCGCTGGGAAAAACGGAAGGAGCGGTTCGCGTCATCCAGCACCGCGCACTGAAAAAGCTCAAAGAATTACACGAAAAGAACCCTCGCGAAAGAACATGACGAATCACATCGCCGCACAACTAAAAGCTTTGAAACGCGTAAGGCCGCACCCTGCGCTTATGGCGCACGGTCGCACGCGTCTCCTTGCCGCGCTTGAACCGCGCATCACCGCAAGCCCCTGGCGCTCTCTTGAATGGGCGGGCGCGCTCACATTCGCGCTTATGTTCCTTTTCGTGGCAACCTTTTCGCTCCCCGCCAAACCCACCCTTTCCGCCTCGCTCAACGAGGAACTTCTCTCCGGAGAACTCGCCGAACTTCCTATCAATATTGAACTTCAGGAACTTACCTATCGAGCCTCGACTGAACGGACGCTTGAGTCCGCCATTGCCGAAATCACCGAAACTGAGGGAGCCCATTTGAATTCTTCCGTGCTCTCCTCGGAATTCTCTTCACTCGAAGCTGCAAGCTCCTCGAGCGACATAGACGTGCTCCTTGATAAAGTGCTTGAATAGACCTATGAGATACCTTTCTTTTCTCATCGCGATGTTTCTCGCTTCCACGCTGGTAGTGATGGCAACACCAACAGCTTCTGCACAGGCGCCCGCAGTCCAAAAAGCATTCGAAGAGGTGAAAACGAAATTGGACGATCTAGTGTCCGCGAAAGACGAGAACCTTGCAGACGACCTGGTGCTCCGCATCCAAGCGTTCAAAAAGGTGCTTGAGTTTTCCGCGGAAGAGGCAAAAACGCTGAAAGTGAAACTCCTCTCCACCGAACTTGAAGGCATTGAGAAAGAAGTACTCGCCGCATGGCGAACCCGAGTAGAGGATGGAATTGCCGCGGCGGAAAACCATTACAAAGAGGTGTTTGGAGCACTCACTACCACCACAACCCCGCTCGACCTTCAAGGTGTAAAAAACCTCGCCGCATCCTTCAAGGAATGGCGGGAGGTGTCGTTGGCGCCGATCGTGAACGAGGCGGAAGAATTTCTTCTCGTCGCCGGGCAGGCGCGCGCACTTAAAGTGGCTGATTCCCGCCTTACGAAGATCGCAAGCGACGTCGCAAAATTGGAACGCGCCAAGATACGAGGTACCGAAACGCTCTCAACTCATCTTAAAAACGCGCGGATTTCCCTCGGCGACGCGAAAGAGGCGTATGAACGCGCACACCGTCTTCTTCTCTCCCGCCTCGCTCCTCCCGTCGAAATCGCGGAAGAAGGGGGATCGCCGGAGTTGACGGCAACCAGCACAGAACCGGTCGCTACGAGCACTGAAGCAGTCGTCGTTCCCACCATCCGCGACGAAGTACGCAACTCACTTGAAAAAGTGAAAGCCGCTTATCTCTCCTTCATCGAGATGAGTGTGGAGGTGAAAAAGATATTGAAATAACAAAAAACCCCGAAAGGGGTTTTTTGTTTTGGCTCCTCGGTGAGGCCTCACTGAGGAGAATCTAGAGAACCGCTTCCTTGAGGAGCTTCCCTGCGCGGAACTTTGGTTTCGTGGATGCCTTGATCTGGATCTTCTCGCCGGTCTTGGGGTTCACCCCCATGCGCGCTGCGCGCTTCACCACGCGGAACGTTCCAAAGCCGCTCACGGCGACTTCTTCACCGCGACCCAAGGTCTTCACGATTGCGTCAAAGACCGCCTCGACTGCCATCTGCGCCTGCTTCTTCGTTTCGATCCCAGAGGCGCTCATTACTGCCTCAACCAATCCATCTTTTTTCATAGGTTGCTGTTTTTAAAATCTGGTCCGACCTTTGATTTCCGCCGCCAGTATACCACAATTTCCCGCGTCAATGCTAGCTATCTGGCGTATTCCACTGCCCGTACCTCACGGATGACTGTCACTTTTATCTCACCGGGGTAATCCACGTCCGACTGTATCTTTCCCGCGATTTTTTTCGCGAGTTCGAGTGCGCCGAAATCGTCTATTTTCTCCGGCACCACGAAAACGCGCACTTCGCGTCCCGCGGCAACCGCATACGCCTGGTTCACTCCCTCAAATTCCTTCACCACTTTCTCGATGGTCTCCAAACGCTTCACGTATTTCTCGAGTGTGTCGCGCCGCGCTCCGGGACGCGCCGCCGAAATCGCGTCAGCCGCCGCAATGATATATGCCTCGGGACTTGCATACGGGTATTCCTCGTGGTGGGCTTCCATGCCTCGAATGACCCGTTCGTCCACGCCGTATTTTTTCAGAAGTTTTCTCCCCAATTCCACGTGGGTGCCTTCCACTTCGTGATCAATGGCCTTCCCCATGTCATGCACCAACGCGGCCCGCTTCGCGACTTCTACGTTCGCGCCCAATTCCGCGGCAAGCATGCCCGCGATGTGCGCTATCTCAAGCGAGTGCTGAAGCACATTCTGTCCGTAACTTGTACGGAAATGAAGTCGGCCGATGAGTGCCACTATCTCCTTGGGGAAATCGAATATGCCGAGAGAAGACGCGGCTTCTTCGCCGAGCTTCTCAACCCTTTGGTCGAGCTCCGCGCGCGCTTCCTCCACTTTTTCTTCTATCTTTGCCGGCTGAATGCGCCCGTCCTTCAAAAGTTTCTCGAGGGCCATTTTTGCGAGCTCGCGGCGATAGGGGTCGAATGAGGAAATAACAAGACTTTCCGGCGTTTCATCGATGATGACCTCCACCCCCGTGGCGCGCTCGAATGCCCGGATATTTCTCCCTTCCTTACCGATAATCTTCCCTTTAATGTCCTCGGCGGGAAGCGTCACCGCGGTCGTGGTTATCTCCGAGATGTGGTCCCGTGCATATCGCTGAATGACCGAGGTGAGAAGTTCGTTCGCTTTCGTTTCAAGCGTGTCGCGCCGATCATGCTCGAGTTTGGCTATCGCTTTTGCAAGATCGTCCCGATATTCCGTTTCAATCTCGGAGAATAGTTTTTGTTTTGCTTCCTCCCGAGAAAGTTTTGCGGCCTCTTCGAGGGCCTTTACCGCCTTTTCGCGGGTCGTATTCGTCTCCTCTTCGCGCGCTTTTACCTTCGCTTCTTCTTCTTTCAGGCGCGCGCGCTCCGCATCGATGGTTTTCCTCTCAACGCTCAAATCATCCTCGCGCTTCGCGAGGCGCTCCTCGAGTTTCCGAAGCTCCTCTCTTCGCTCCTTTTCCTCCTTCTGTGCGGCGACAAGAAGATTCGCCGCTTCGCTTTTTGCCGCGACGACGATTTCCTTCGCTTCTACGCGTGCCGCGTCGAGTTCTTTTTTACTCTCCTCCGCTTCCGATGACTCCTTCCTCCGCGCAATTGCGAACCTGATGCCATATCCCAAGACAAGCGCCACGAGCGCCACAAGCGCCGCCAAAAGTGGTGATAATGTCATACGTTATGAAATTTGATTTGATTTCCTTCGACACTTTAGTAGGTTTGCTGCGCTAAGAGTATACCCTTCTGCTACCATGAATACAATGAATCGCACGTACGTACTTGCCATTTTGGACGGGTGGGGATTGGGCGCCGAGGACCAATCCAACCCCATCCATGCCGCCAGGCCGGAAACCATTGCCCGCTTTGAGAGCCGATATCCCGGGTGCGCGCTTCAGGCCTCGGGCCTCGCAGTGGGGCTTCCTTGGGACGAGGAGGGAAACAGCGAGGTGGGCCACGTCACTCTCGGCGCCGGGCGCGCCTCGGAGCAGCACTCGGAACGCATCGCCCGCGCCATCACCGAAAGGACGTTCGAAAAAAATCCTGCGCTTCTTGGCGCCTTCTCCCACGCGAAAGAGACGAAGGGAACCGTACATTTCGTGGGTCTCCTCACGAGTGGCATCGTACACGCCTCTTTTGCGCACTTGGAAGCGTTGATAAAACTTGCGGCGCTATTCCAGGGAGTCACGGTGGCGCTCCATCTTTTCACCGACGGCATCGACAGCGGACCGCGCGAAGCGCGCACGCTCCTCACTCGTCTCACAAACGTCCTCGCGCGCGCGTCCAATGTGAAGATTGCTTCGCTTGGCGGTCGCTATTACGGCATGGACCGCGATCGGCATTTTGACCGCACGCGGGAGGCATATCGCGCACTCACCGGAACGGCGCCAAAAGTCGCCACGTGGGAAGAAGTGCTCCAGGGCGCGTACGCAAAAGGGCTGAACGACGAATTCATAGAGCCCCGCGTTCTCGATGGCGCGCCCCACATAGCAAGCGGAGATGCGGTGGTGTTTTTCAACTTTCGCGAAGACAGTATGCGTCAAATTTCCGATGCATTCCTTGATCCCTCGTTCGCAGGATTCCCTCTCGTCCCGCTCGAGCGAGTAAGGGTAATCACCATGACCGGGTACCATCGCGGCAAGCACGCTGATGTCGCATTCCCCGCCGAGCCGATGGTCCACACGCTCGGTGAGGTGCTCGCGGACAGAAATCTTCGGCAGTTGCGCATCGGGGAAACGGAAAAATATGCGCACGTAACTTATTTTTTCAACGGAAGACGCGAGGAACCGTTCGCCAATGAATTTCGAATCCTTATCCCCTCGGAAAACGTGTTTCGAAAGGATGAGCGTCCCGCCATGCAGGCAAAATCAATCACCGATCGCGCCATTCTCGCGCTCAAGGAAAAAAGTTTCGATTTCATTCTCCTCAACTACGCGAACGCCGATATCATTGCCCACACAGGAAATTACGCCGCAACGGTCGCGGCGGTGGAGACAGTGGACCGAGAACTCGCACGACTCCTCGTCGCGGTGGAAGAAGGAGAACATGTCCTTATCGTGACGTCCGACCACGGGAATGCCGAGGTGCTCATCGATCCCCGCACCGGCGAGCCCGAAACCAAACATAACCCGAGTCCGGTACCGTGCTATCTCATCGCGAAGGAATTCGCGCGTGCGAACCCCTCAAAACCGAATCCTTTCGCGGTCCAGGGACTTCTTGCGGATGTGGCTCCTACCCTCCTCGAACTTATGGACATTCCCACGCCTCCCGAGATGACCGGCGCCAGTTTGTTATCCTATCTAAGATGAGGTTTATCGGGCGTATCATCTTTTCCGTCGTTTCGAACATGGTCGCGCTATTCGCGGCAAGTTCGTTCGTGCCGGGATTTTCAGCGGCGAGCGAATTCGTAGCGCTTGCCACCGCCGGTGCGATACTCGCGGTATTGAACTTGCTTCTCCGCCCCGTTTTAAAACTTTTCTTTGGCCCCTTAATGGTGCTTACGCTCGGACTTTTTGCGGTGGTGGTGAATGGACTTCTCCTCTACGTCCTTGACATCGTGAGCGACGTGGTTACCATCGAGGGGTACATGGCGCTCCTCGTGGGGGCGCTTGTCGTAAGCGCAGTGAACGTAGTGCTCCACATGAGCGCAAAAAAACTCGGCGACTAACACTTTTTTATGCGACCAATTCTCCAAATCATCATCTCACTTCTTGTCATCGGCCTCGTACTTATCCAAGAGCGTTCGGGCGGGATGTCCGGCATTTTTGGGGGCGGTGGGAGCGGCACGCCCTACTATGCGCGGCGCGGAGTTGAGAAGGGAATATTCTACGCGACCATTGTGGCGGTAGTTCTCTTTGCCGGATTCGCACTCTTGAATCTCCTCGTATAAATGAATCTCGCGCGGGATATTATCCGAGCATGGAGCACGGCGGAACGCCGCGCCGCATTTATATCGGCACTCATCCTTGCGGCTGCTTCCGTGGCGCTTACTTCGGTCACGGTCGCGGCGCATTCTACCTTCATTCCTGCTCCCGGAGGCGTATATCGCGAAGGCATCGTGGGACAACCGAGCATCGTAAACCCGATTACTTCCGCAAACCCCGCGGACCAAGACCTTAGCGCGCTCCTCTTCTCCCCGCTTGAATCCTTCCTTGTCTCCTCCGAGCGGAGTAAAGACGCTACCGTATATACCTTGAAACTAAAGGAAAATCTCGTGTGGAGCGACGGGACTCCCCTTACTTCCGACGATGTAGTTTTCACGATAAATGTGGCGCAAGAACCCTTCGCCGAATCCGCATTCTCTGGAGCGCTTCGCGGCGTCTCGACCGAACGAGTGAGCATGCTCCAGGTGAAACTCACGCTCCCGTCGCCGAACGCCTTCATGGAGGAGCTTTTTGCGCGACTTCCTATCATCCCTAAACATATCTGGGAGCGCATCCCCGTAAAAAACTATCATTTGTCGGAGTATGCGCTTCAACCGATAGGGAACGGCCCATACCGCATTGCTTCGTTCACCAAAGCAAAAGATGGTTTTATCGACGAGTATCACCTTGTGCCGAATGAGCGGTTCGGCGGCGAAAAACCGTTCATTGCCGATTTTTATGTGCGCTTTTTTGAGAGTTCCTCTGCACTTCTCGATGCATTTCGCCTTCGCCGCATTCACGGTTTCGGGTTCCTCCCTCCATTCCCGGAGGCTCACGAAGTAATGGATGGCGTAACGGTTACCCGCACTGCACTCCCCCGTTACTACGGGATATTTCTGAACAATTCCGCGAACGATGCGCTCGCCGACCCCTTCCTCCGCCTCGCGCTGTCCCACGCCACGGATCGCGCCCGTATCGCGCGTGAAGTCTTCCAAGGAGACGCGGAAAGCTATTTCCCCGGTCTGTCATCGGAGGACGCGGCGCTTATCTCCGCGACCGAGAGTGCGACAAGCGCGCTCGCCCGCGCAAAACACGATACGGACGTCTCGCTCACACTTACCGTACCGGACGTTCCTTTTCTCGTACGGGCCGCGGAGATGGTGCTTGAGGATTGGAGCGCCGCGGGAATCTCATTTGTCACCATAGAAAAGGTACCTCTCGCGCGTTTTCGAAGTGATATTTTGGAGCCCCGCGCATATGAGATGGTGCTTGCGCCTCACGCGTTCCTAAACCCCGACGATCTCTACCCTTTTTGGCACTCCGCATCCCGCGGAGGCACCGGCGAGAACTTTTCGCTCTACGCAAGAAGCTCCGTAGACACGCTTCTTGAGCGTATCCGCACCGAGGGAGACCATGAAGCGAGGGCGCGTCTTGCGGAAGATGCATGGAAAACGATAGGCAATGATGTTCCTGCGGTATTCCTCGTCTCACTTCCTTATACGCACGTCCACGGCGAGGACCTCGAGGGATTCCCTTCCGGAGAGCTTATCACGCCCGCCGATCGTTTTTTGAACGTCGCCGAATGGAATGTGACGCGCGTCCGCGTGCTTGAGTAACCGCATTTGACAAATTAAGCGAGCTCTGCTACACTTCCCGTAACGTTCAATTTCTCCTCTCCGCAAGTAAGCCCGCAAACGAACTCGCATTGTTATTCGTACGAATTGATATTTGTTAGTGTTCTCGTGTTGTTGGCTTTCTTGCGGATAAAGTGATTTACCAAGGGCGGGTGGTGGAATGGCAGACACGTAGGCTTCAGGAGCCTATGGCCGCAAGGCCGTGAGGGTTCAAGTCCCTCCTCGCCCACAAGACATTTCGATTCCCTCCTCGCTCACAAGACATATTGAGGTAAAAACGTCGAACGAAAAGTAAAAAAATAAGTATTTATGATGGTAAGTAAGAACGCTGAAAGCGCGCGCAAACCCGCATCCCGCGAAGGGAGAGGTGGTCGCGCATCGACAGGGAGGCACGGGACGTCGCGTCGCGATGGTCCGCGCCCGTCAGGGAGAGGATTTCGCGACACCGCGCGCCCTGCGCGACGGGTCGTTCATCGCCCCGTAATAGCCAATAAAGCCCCATCCTCGCCGGATGCGGTGCGTTTCGTGGCGCTCGGAGGACTCGAGGAGATTGGTCGCAATATGATGTTCTTCGAGTACAAAGACGAGATTGTGGTCATTGATATGGGGCTCCAGTTCCCCGAGATAGAGACCCCGGGAATCGACTACATCATTCCGAACGTCACGTATCTTGAGGGGAAAAAGCAGAACATCAAGGCGGTCATCATCACGCATGGTCACTACGACCACATCGGCGCCGTCCCCTATCTTTTGGATAAGTTGGGGAATCCGCCAATGTACGCGACTCCGCTCACCAAAGAAATCGTGATGAAGCGGCAGGACGATTTCCCGAACTCTCCGAAACCGAACTTCATCCTTATTAAGGGCGGCGAAGAGCACAAATTCGGTAATCATTTCTCCGCAAAATTCTTCGACGTGGTGCACAACATTCCGGAGGGTATCGGCATCATCCTGAAAACCCCGGTCGGGAACATCGTGCATCCCGGAGAGTTCAAGTTCGATTACGACAACGACGGGAAACCGCGGGGCCTCGACACGTGGAAGTGGGTCGGTGAGCAGGGTATTCACACGCTCATGTTGGACTCAACCGGCGCCGAAGTCCCCGGGTACGCGCTCTCGGAACGCATCGTGGAAGCGGAGCTTGAGAAACTTTTCAAGACCGCGCCGGGCCGCATCATTGTAGGGACTTTCGCGTCACTCCTCGATCGTTTGGGCGAAATTGTGCGTATCGCGGAACGCCTTGGACGCAAAGTGGCGCTCTCCGGCTACTCGATGAAGACCAACGTACAGATCGCTCAGCACCTCGGCTATTTCAAGTTCAATAAGGAAACCATAATCCCCCTAGAAGAGATCAATAAATACAAGGACCACGAGGTTTTGGTGCTCTCCACGGGCGCGCAGGGCGAACCGAACGCGTCACTTATGCGCGTGGCGAACGGTGAGCACAAACAGATCCGCATCAAGCCGACCGACACTATCGTGCTTTCTTCGTCGGTGGTTCCCGGGAACGAAAAAAGTGTGCAGAACCTGAAGGACAACCTCGCGCGGCAGGGTGCGATGATTTACCACCACAAGATGCTCGACATTCACTCGTCGGGCCATGCGCCACAGGAAGAGCTGAAGACCGTGATGGGTCTCGTAAAACCAAAATACTTTTTGCCCATCCACGGTTACTACTTCATGCGCCTTCGAAACGCACGCCTCGCACAGGAGGTTTTGGGGCTGAAACCTGTCGACACGGTAGTGGCTGATAACGGCCTCGTGGTGGAAATATCCAAAACGGGAATCCGTCTGACCGGGGAGGAAGTCCCTGCCTACTACGTCATGGTGGATGGCTTGGGCGTCGGTGATGTGGGTGAAGTGGTGCTCCGCGACCGACTCGCTTTGGCGCAGGAAGGAATGCTCGTAATTATTGTTACGCTCTCCAAGCGCGATGGGAGAATATTGAAAAACCCGGACATCATCTCGCGCGGTTTCATCTACCTTAAAGAGCAGCAAGGGCTCCTCGATGAAATCCGGAAGCACATCCGTGGCCTCGTGGGACGCATTCCCCACTATCAACCGGTGGACGGCGAGTACGTGAAAACCTTGGTCCGTGACCAGATAGGCCAGTTCATCTTCACAAAAACGAAACGCCGCCCCATGGTGCTTCCAGTCATCATTGAGATATAGCATGGAAACAAAAAGACCGGCATCGCCGGTCTTTTTGTTTCGCGATGAGCTGTGTTCTATACTGAAAATCGATGATAAAACCCGTTCTCATCTCAGGCATCCAGCCCTCAGGCAAGCTGCACCTCGGTAATTACCTTGGGGCGCTGAAAAACTTTGTGGAGCTCCAAAACTCCGGCAAATATCGGTGTTTCTTTTTCATCGCGGACCTTCACTCACTCACGGAAAGCTATACCCCGAAAGAGAAAAAGGCGCAGATCGAGGACCTTATGCGTTCATATCTTGCCGCGGGACTCTCGCCCGCAAAAGCTACGCTCTTCGCTCAATCTTCAATCCCGGCTCATAGCGAGCTCGCATGGATTTTGAATACGATTACCCCAATGGGAGAACTGCGACGAATGACGCAGTTCAAAGAAAAATCCGGTGAAGGCGCGGAATCCGCAAATGTCGGCCTCTTCGATTATCCCGTCCTCATGGCCGCCGACGTGCTTCTCTACGATACCGCCGCGGTACCGGTGGGCGACGACCAAGACCAGCATTTGGAGCTCGCGCGTACGCTTGCACGGAAGTTTAATAGCCGCTTCGGCAAAACTTTCATTGAGCCGAAAGCACTCCACACGAATGTGCCACGCCTTATGAGTTTGGACGATCCGCAAAAGAAAATGTCCAAGTCCCGCCCCGCAGGATGCCTCTTTTTGGACGATGCGCCCGCCGAAATCCGCGCGAAACTTGGTCGTGCGACTACCGACTCCGGCCGTGAGATAAAATACGACGAAAAGAGTAAGCCGGGCATTTCAAATCTCCTCCTCATCCACTCCTCCCTTTCGGGTGTGAGCATCTCCTCACTTGAGAAAAAATATGCAGGGAAAGGGTATGCCGACTTCAAACGTGATGTGGCGGAAGTAGTGGTGAAGGCGCTTGCGCTCTATCAAGCCGCAAAAAAGAAAATCTCCCCCACAAAAGCATGCGCCGCATTTGCGAAGGGAGGTAACGCATCAGCAAAAATCGCGGAAAAGAAAATGGTCGAGGTGAAAAAGAAAGTGGGACTTATCTAAACTATGGAAACCACGCACCACGCCGAAATCTCACCGAAGCTACGCCTCGCCGCCGCACTTTTCTGCGGCTTTTTCGGTTGGCTCGGCATCCACCGCTTCTACGTGGGGAAAATCGGCACCGGCATTCTCATGATAATCACCGCGGGCGGCCTCGGCATCTGGGTCGTCATCGACTTCATCTTCATCGTCCTCGGTCAATTCCGTGACAAGGAAGGGAGATTCCTCAGGCGCTGGATGGACTAAAAGAGTACAGCCCACCGATTGCTTGGTGGGCTGCATGTTCAATTCGCTTTCTTTTCGCCTTTCGGGTGTGGGGAATCGGGCTTCTTTCTGATGGTTCCCAGAAGTTTCCGCTTCAGATCTTTCTCTTTTTTCCGATTGAGCTTTTTCTCCATACCGTTCCTTTTGTCAATGAACTTTGGCTGACGTTTTTTTAGTCTGCATTTTTTCAAAGAATTTGTCAATAATCTCCTGAGCGAAGCCCGTAAGCGCTTCATGGTACATTTGCTTTTCCTCCGGCGACATCATCTTCCGTTCATATCTTGTAGATGGAGGGGAAAAATCGGGAGAGAGCCGTAACAATACGTCCGCCTTTACGCGTTCTTTGTCGCGCAATGAGATATCGAGAGTCACGCGTTCCTGACCAGATTCTCCAGGGGTTTTTAGCTCAAAAAATGCGTCCACGCCGTGATCAAAATCCAATGAGGTGAGCGGCGATCCTTCTGGCGCGAGTGCAGTGTAGTATTCCAATTGTCCCAAATCCTTAAGCCCTAACATTTCCCCTATAGTTGCGTGGAGATCGTTCGCAAATTCCGGCTCCGGATCGGTAGGAGAAAAGGTTTTCCTTTCCTTCGCGCTCTGAACTGCCGCCTCAAACGGAAGGTACCCCTCAACTTGCTCTACCTCTCCCTCAAACTCAACGTGTCGCACTTTTCCCTCCGGAGCAAGATGCCGTTCCGTCCCTAAAAGACCTTGTTCAAGGTCTTTTCCTGCTTGGTAGCTTTCGTGGAAGCCCTGCCACATTGTGCGTAGTATACTAGATTTTCTTCACCGCAAGCCACGCGGGGAACTCCCCTATTTTCGTTTGGAGCTCGGCATGATGTTTTTTCCCGCGCGCGAATTCCACTGCGCGTGCATTCACCTCCCGCTTGAACTCCTTCTCACGGGAACGGATGACGTGGGTAAGTTCCGGCGGAACTTCGGCATACACCACAACAATATCCTTCGGCGTGAGGTTTGCGTCCTGCCTCATCCCCTGCACGGTGCGCGTAAGTTCTCGAAACCACCCTTCTTCCAAAAGTTCGTGGGTAATATTTACATCTATAAATATTTCCTCCTTGAGTTTTGGATCCACCGCGACTTTTTTCACATTCACCTCGTCCGCAAGGATGGTGAGAAGCTCCTTATTGTTCCATTTTCCACCTTTAATTTTCATTTGGCTCAATGGCTGGCGCACTTTGATGCCCTTCTCTGCCCGCACCGCAAGACCGATGCTTGCAAACCGGCGCACTTCTTCCATTTCCTTCAGTAGTTTTTTATCGCTCGCCTTCAGCTTTGCCGATTTCGGCCATGCTTCCAAATGCACACTTTCCACCTTCCCTTTCTTACGTGGTACGAGCGAAAGATAGAGCGCTTCGGCGAAGAATGGCGCGAAGGGCGCTATAAGCTTGGCGAGTTCCATGAGTATGTAGCCAAGCGTCGCGGACGCGGCACGGTAATCCTTGTCGCTTTCGGGTTTTTGCAGCCGCCGGCGTGAGCGGCGAATATACCAGCGCGAAAGATCACCGGCAAACGCTTCTATCGCACGCGCCGCTTCTCCTACCTCATATTTCTCGAGCGATTTTGTGGCAAAATCTTCGGTCTCCGCAAGTCGTGCGAGCACCCACCGGTCTAATACATGATCAACATTTTCCACTTTCCATTTCCCATTTTCATTTTTATTCGCATAGGTGTCGTAAAAAAGGCATGAATTGTAGACCATCATCAGAAACTGCCGGAGCGTTTTGCCGATGTCCGCCTCGTCGAATTTCTTCGCCTCACCCGCCGGGTTCACGGTGTAGAGATACCAGCGCACCGCATCAATGCCGTATTTTTCGATCATCGCCCACGGATCTACCGTATTCCCCTTCGACTTCGACATTTTCTGGCCATTCTTATCCAGCACAAGCCCAAGAGAGACCACGTTCTTGTACGAGCGGCCCTTCCCCATCAACACCCCTATCGCGTGGAGCGTGTAGAACCAGCCGCGCGTCTGGTCCACTCCTTCGCTGATATAATCCGCCGGATAATTTTCCATTGTCCATTTTCCATTTTCTGCGTTGCCTGCGAACGGCATCGCACCCGAATCAAACCACACATCCAATACTTCCGGCACGCGTTTCATATTCCCTTTCTTACATTTCGTGCACGCGAACGTCACATCGTCCACGTATGGGCGGTGGAGATCCACGCGTCCTTCAGCGTCGCGCGGGAGCATGCCAGTTTGAATATCGTACCGAGCGCCAGTTGCCGGGTAATCAAGGGCAAGCTGCTCCTCATCTGTTGCGCCTTCCAGCATCCCTTTCAAAATCCACAATGGGTCGCCGTGACCCACTACGATGATGGTCTTCCCGTGATAGCGGTCATTCATGGCGCGGAACACATCTCCCATGCGCTTTTGGATATCGCGCCACGTTTCACCCCCATGAGGATTTTTCTCGAATATTTCGTGCTCGCCACCGAAAAGTTTGTAAAAGTCCTCGACCGGTTTCCCCGCAAATTTTCCACCGTTCATTTCGCGCAAACCTTTCTCCACTACTATCTTTCCTCCTAAAATTTCTTGGAGTATCGCGGCGGTTTCTTTTGTGCGGACAAGCGGCGATGTCACGATATAGTCAGGCTTCAATTTTTTCATCGCACGCGCAGTGTGGCGAATGGCGACAATTCCTTTCTTGGTAAGGTGTGAAGTAAATTTCTTAGTATCTTCATACGTTCCGCAGAGCCCGAGTACGTTATGGTCCGCTTCGCCGTGGCGCACAAATACAAACTTGTTGCGGCATGCGGCGCGTTCTTGCACCTCCTTCATGCTGCCTAAAACATCCATATGCCCACATTTTTCGCACTCCCATATGGGAAGTGGGGTACCCCAATAGCGGGAACGGGAGATGGCCCAATCCTTCACTTCGCGAAGCCATTCCCCGAAGCGGCCGTCGCGCAGGTGCGCCGGCACCCAGTTTATTTTCTTGTTCTCCGAAAGAAGCTTCGTGCGAAGCTTGGACATCGCGATGAACCATGAGTCGCGCGCGTAGTAGAGCAATGGCGTCTTACACCGCCAGCAGAAAGGGTATTCATGAGAATAACTTTTGACTTGGAACAATAAACCTTTAACTTTCAGGTACTCAATGATTTTTTTCTCGGTTTCCGCGGCCTTCACAAAAAGTCCCGCAAACCCCTTCACGTCTTTTGTGAACTTCCCTGCTTCATCCACCGTGTGGCGCGCGGGGAGACCCGCCTTCATTCCGAGTCGGTAGTCGTCCTCGCCATACATCACCGCCGTGTGCACCACGCCGGTGCCGTCCTCGGTGGTTACAAAATCCGCCGCATACACCTTGTACGAGGTCTTGGATTTGAGCGTAGGAACATCGAAAAGCGGCTCATACGCGAGACCTACGAGGTCTTTCCCGCGTAATTCTTTCCCTATTTCGTATTTTTCATTTTTGAACACCTCGGCCGTTCGTTCTTTCGCCACCACATAATTTTCTCCTCCAACTTTTGCGATTACGTACTTGATCTCTTTCCCTACCGCGAGTGCCACGTTCCCTGGAAGCGTCCACGGCGTCGTGGTCCACGAGAGAATGGAGGCTTTGAGTTTCGGTGCGTAGAACTTCACATACACCGACGTGTCATCCACCGTCTCGTACCCCAAGGCAAGTTCGTGTGAAGAAAGCCCCGTCCCACATCGTGGGCACCACGGCACCACCTTGTGGCCTTTGTAGAGCAATTTCTGCTTCGCAACATGCGCCAAAATCCCCCACACCTTTTCTATGTACCGGTTCTCATACGTGATGTACGGATGCTTCATATCGAGCCAAAAGCCCATTCGCTCGGTGAGGCGCTCCCACTCGTCTTTGTATTTCCACACCGACTCCTTGCACTTCGCATTGAAGGCGGCGATACCGTATTTTTCTATCTCCTTCTTTGATTTGAGCCCGAGCGCTTTTTCCACTTCTATCTCCACCGGAAGTCCGTGCGTGTCCCATCCGCCTTTGCGCGGCACGTGAAAACCGCGCATCGTTTTGTAGCGGGGAATAATGTCTTTGAAAGCGCGCGCGAGTACGTGGTGAATGCCGGGGCGTCCGTTCGCGGTGGGCGGCCCTTCGTAAAAAATGAATTTTTTGCCCTTCGCGGTTTTCTTGAGTGACGCCTCAAAAACACGATTGGCCCGCCAATAGGCGAGCATCTTTTCTTCCACTGCGGGCAACGAAAATTCTTTGAAATTCCGAAGCATTGGTTAATCCAATTGTAGCGAGAAATCGGCTTCCTTGCTACTATTTTCGTATGCCTGACCTCGGAACATTCGGCCTCTCCCTCGCGCTCGTTATTCTTTTCTATCTCCTCGGCAAATCCGCGGACCTCATTGTCACGAACGTGAAGCGCCTCGGTATGGCGCTCGGTGTGAAAATATTTGCGTTCGGCATTATCCTCGGATTCTTAACCTCGTTCCCCGAGCTCGCGGTGGGCGTAAATTCCCTTCTCCTTGATATTCGCGCGCTTTCGCTCGGTAATCTTTTCGGCGGCATTCTTGTGACTTTCGGCTTGGTCCTTGGGTTCTCCGCAATACTGAACCGCAATATACAAACGGGCGCGAAACCGGGAACCTTTCTCCCCATCGTCGTATTTGTAATGGCGCCCCTCCTTCTCGGCTTGGACGGAAATTTGGGCCGCGTGGACGGCATTGCGCTCCTCGTGGGGTACGGACTCGTGCTGTGGTACCTCTTGGCGCGAGGACCCCACGAAAAGTTTGAGCGCCACGACACTGTCCGCGGCATTGCGGAAAAAACGTTTTTCATCATACTCGGTCTCGCGGCGGTTTTGGTTATTTCCCACTACATCATTGAGGTCACGCTGCTGCTCACAAAAGATTTCGGCATCTCTCCTTTCGTCGTCGGCATCGTCCTCTTCGGCATTGGCACGAATCTTCCGGAAATCATCGTTGCCATCCGCGCGTGGCGCCGCAACGTGGAGGAGCTCTCGCTCTCCAACCTCATCGGCTCCACCATCGCGAACCCGGCAATCGTCGGCATCTTTGCGATTGTGAAGCCAATGACAACAGAAGTCGGCTCTTCGTATTATCTCCTCCTTATTTTTACTTTGGTGCTTGTCGCGGTTCTGAACCGCTTCTACGAAACGGATAAAAAGCTCACGCGCCTTGAAGGTATCGGCCTTGTTTTCGTATACGTACTCTTCGTCGTGTTCCAAATGACGACATTCACCCTTTAGATCAGCTTCAACAATGTCGTATATACGACATGATTGAAGCTTAAAAAACCACCGGGAGCGGTAAACTAAAGTTCCTCTTTTCCCTCCCCATTCCACTCCCTATCCCATTCCCTATCCCACTCCCTATCCTACTCCCCACCTTCTTTCTTTCCTGCTTCATTTTTACGCATATGTTCAAAAATGAAGCAATACCTTTTTCTTACATTTTTGAAGGAGCGCTGATACCGAGAATGCGGAAAAGGTTTTCAAACACGATAATGCTCCCCTTTACGAGCGCGAGCCGTGCGGCGGCGAGCGCGGGGGCTTCGCCTACCACGTGCTCCTTTTCGTAGAAGGTGTGGAATGCGCGGGCGAGGGTAGAGGCGTATTGCGTAAGCCGGTGGACGGCGTAGTCATTTGCGGCGTCGGCGAGAACCTCGGGGAGGCGGGAGAGCTGGAAGAGGAGCGCCGCGTCGTCGGGGGTATTGAGTAAAGAGAGGTCGGGCTTGCCCGCGATCTTCCCGGCTTTTGCGACCACCGCCTTCGCGCGGACGTAGGCGTACTGGGCGTAGTAGACGGGGTTTTTGTTGGAGCGTTCCTTTGCGAGGTCCAGGTTGAAGTCCATGTGGGACTCGGGCGCCACGGAGAGGAAGAAAAAGCGCGCGGCGTCCGCCCCGACCTCTTCCACCACTTCCTCAAACGTCACGAAGTTCCCCTTGCGCTTCGACATCTTCACCTCCGCGCCGCCCCGAATGAGGCGCACCGCCTGCGTGATGAGCACCTTGGAGTTTGCGAGGCCCACGAGCTTCGCGGCGGCCTGGATGCGCGCCACGTATCCGTAGTGGTCGGGGCCTAGGATATTTATCTTCGCCTTGAACCCGCGCTCTTTGGTTTCGAGGTAGTGGCCCGCGTCCGCGAGGAAGTACGTGGGGAAGCCGCCGCCCGTCACGAGCACGCGGTCCTTGTCATCCCCTTCCGCGGTGGTTTTGAGCCACGTGGCGCCTTCTTTCTCGTACGTCACGCCTTTCTTCTTGAAAAGTGCGAGCGCTTTCTTTACGTACCCTTTTGCGTGGATGTTCTTTTTCTCGGACGTGTACCGGTCAAACTTGATATGTGCTTCCTTTTCCAATGCGCGTTTGATGAGTTTCAAAAAATCGCCCGCCGCTTTTTCACCGAGCTTCGCGGGGTCTTTGCGCATCTTCTCCACGTCCTTCTTGTGCTTCGCGGCCCATTCGGAGACGTACTCGCCTTTGTATAAAGTTTCATCGTCCGGCACGAAGCCGAGCGAAGCGAGGAGCGATTTCCCGAGCGTGAAGATCTGGTTCCCCGTGTCGTTCACATAGTATTCGCGCTCCACCGCGGCGCCTGCGTTTTCCAAGACGTTCGCGAGTACGTCACCCAAAAATCCACCGCGGCCGTTCGCGAGCGTGAGGGGTCCGGTCGGGTTTGCGGAGACGAACTCGACTTGAACCTTTAACTTGGAACTTTTAACTTTTGACCGGCCATAATTCTTCTTCGCTTTTGCGATAGCGTTCAATTCCTCATGGAGTGCTTTGGGCGCGAGGAAAAAGTTGATGAATCCCGGAGCGGCAGCGACTGCGCGACTAATGGCTGGGGACTTGGAACTTGTAACGTCAGACGCAATACGTTCGGCAATTTCCAAAGGTGATTTTTTCTCTATTTTGGAAAGCGCGAACGCCACATTCGTGGAATAGTGACCAAGACGCGCGTCTTCGGGTACGGAAAGCGTTACCGCCGTCCCCTTCGGAGCGTGTTTTTGTACGAGTTTCAGAACTTCGTCACGGAGCATTTCATTCACTCTATCGCACAAAGAAAAACAATTGAATAGCGGGCCCTAATAGCTCAAGCGTCCCTACCTAGGGGGGACACACTGGGTGGGTGGGGTAAATAAATACCCGCCGAGAGGCGGACATTTGTTAGTAGCTACTTTTTACTACGCGTGAGCTATTTCAAAAAATCATCCATTGATTTGCCCTTTTCTTTCAATGTTTCCTCAAGCTGTTTTCCAGCAACTTCTATTTCCTCGTCATTTACTTTTTTTACGGTTTTTCCTACGCCGAAAAGTTTAATAAGGATTTTGTCAAAAATATATGTGACGACAAACCAAGTAATCAGTCCGTAAAATATTGAAAGAGAAATGTTCGCTTCAAAAAAATTCCAATATACAAAAATGCTTGCTATAGCAACGATAAAGTAAATCACGGATGTTGCTCTTCCGAAAGAGGATCGATTATAGAGATTGCGTGATGCGCGCTTCAGCTCCATTTCCCGAAGTATTTTTGCTTCAGGAAATTTTTTATCAAATTTCTCCTTGAACATATCTAGGTCAGGCTAAGAATTTTCTCCGAGCTCGGCTTTTCCAGAAAGAGTGTTCCAAATAATATGCGCGCCACATTGTCCTTTGTGTAGTAGATGGATATAACCTTCCATGTCCTTTCCTAGCAATTCAATCTGGCCCATTTCCTTGGCAGACTTTACTTCAATTTCTTCGCTGCAGTGTGGACAAATTATTTTGTGACCGAAAAAAGATCTAAAAAATCCCATTTCTAATTAAGGGCTATTCCTCAAAGCCGTTGTATCTTAAACAATCTTTATAAAATTTATCTTTCAAATCCATTCTCCCGCTTTGCGTAAATGACGTCGCATCGTACGATTCCATCGAAGACCTGAATGCAGAATCATTGCACTCAACTCTAATTTTTCTCGGTCTCCACTGAAACCAATAGAAACTGCCACCGATTGTGATAATAAGAATTACTACGACAGAGGCTTTAAACCAATTTTTCTCTAGCCAATTCATATCAATTGTAATTTTACACCTTTTTGCGCGGTGAGGGGTAAATAAACACCCGCCTCTCGGCGGGTGTTCCCATTGAAATTTCAAAGTAGATGGGGGCGTAGGAAATCCCGAATTTGCTCGATTGCTTGGTCAACTTGCCCTGAAAATTCGTCGGGTTTTTCAAGGCTTCCATGATTATAAATCAACTTATCATCTCGACCCTGACCATCTAGATACATTGTTAGAGCGGCAAAAAGCTTTTTCGTGGCATCAAGCAATGGTTTAGAGGCGGAAACCGCAATGTTTCCCCAAGATACTTCTGCGTCGAGAAGCTCGATTTCTAAATTCGTCCAGGCCTCTTGAACTCTTTTCCACCGACGCGAATAGACCGCTCGATTTTCGTCTAAATGGTCCTTACTTTCAATGCCGCTTTCCTTCAGAGCGTCGTTTGTTTCCGAAAGAGGAATAAATGGGTTCCTAACGTATTTTAATTCGTCTCTTAATCGTAAGGCCGCCTTTAAATACCTTCGTGCGATTTCGTAGTTTGTTTTTCCCTTTGTTTGTAGTTTCCATTCCCGCAAACCAAATAGAGCCAAAACAGCAACGATTACAGCTGAAATCGCCGTAATAGTATCTGAATAACTATTCAGTGCATTAATTATGTCAGTTAAAATTTGCATCTATTTTGGAAACGAGAACATTTTATTTGTGGACATGTCCGGAGTTGAACCGGAGTGTAACGCGTTCAAAGAAGTGTCCTCTACAGGTTCGTTCGTATGAAGTAAAGACACTCCAGGTTATCAAATATATCCTGTTCGCTCGGCGTACCTCCCCTGCGCCGCATCTGCTCCGCTTTCCGTATGAGACGTTTCCAGCGCGGGAATACCACGCTCCCCATTTTCACCGCTTCCTGGTATGAGCTCGCCGGGCACTTTCTTTTAAGGCCCACCGCCGCGGCGGTCGCGAGAAGGCAAGATTTTGTGAATCCCCACCGCGCGGTTTCCTTGTCGCCGTTCCGGAGCGAAACCATCGCGGCGAGCGCTACACCGCGGGCATGGTCAATTTCTTCGCGAAGATCGCTCGCAGTAAGCTTTACCTTAACGTTTTCTAGAATCCGCTCGCCGTACACAGTCTTGGAGTTGTGCGAAAGCCACCAGAAATAGAACTTGTTGGCAAACGGGCTTTTCGCCTTCAATTTCAATATCTCCTCAAAGCGAAATGGGTATATCTTCAACCTCTCAGTGGTGAATTTCTTCAGTTTTCGGCGTGAAATATAGTTCCGGCCCTGGAAAATGACGGCCGATTCCACATCGCTCCGCTTTCCCATCTCCCCTCCACCCGCAGAACCAGTGAGCGCGATGGATACCGGCTTCAACGCAATGAGCGCCCGTAACGTCTTTTTCGGTATTCCCGCCATAGGTTCAGTATAGTACGCTGAAAAGTGATGGCGACGTTATCAGAAAATCGGCAGGCGCGGTTTGACTACGACATACAGGAAACATATGTCGCGGGCGTGGTTTTGACGGGCCACGAGACGAAGTCCGCGAAGCTCGGGCGGATGGACCTCGCGGGCGCCCGCGCGGTCATCCGGGGCGGCGAGGCATACCTCGTAGGGGCCTCTATTCACTCATTCCAGCCTGGGAACGCGCCCGACGGGTATGATGAGTCGCGGACGCGGAAACTGCTCCTCTCGCGCCAAGAAATCAGTTACTTGACGGGTAAATTGGAAAGTGGTTTGACGCTAATTCCCTTGAAGGTGTATACTCACCGCGCGCTGGTGAAAATCGAGCTTGGACTCGGAAAGGCGAGAAAGAAGCACGACAAGCGCGAGGTCATTAAAAAGCGTGATGTGGAGCGAGAGCTTCGCCGCGCACATAGCTGACGGGCATGACGGGCCTTGTTAGCGCGTGAAGTAGAGAGCTTGCAGGCCGAGCCGACCATTCGCTCGTAAATCCATGGTCAAACCTAAAACTGCCAACTCTAAAGTTGCAGCTCCCGCTTACGCTTTCGCGTAAGTAGGACATCGGCTCCCGACGCCTCATAGGGGTTCTCCGGTGTAATAAATGAGGCTCGCGCTCCGTAAGACGGTTCAGTAGCGGAGCGCAAAATTACGAACCATTTGTTCTCGTAAGAGAAATAAGCTTGTAGAGGGCTTTTTACCGAAAGCGTTACACGTCGGTTCGACTCCGACCATGTCCACCATCAACAAGACCGCCGAAAGGCGGTCTTGTGCTTTCCCCTATTCTCCGTTAGAACGGAGGGAGCACGAACCAATCACCAAATCACAAGGAGGCGGCATGGAACCGCTACGATTACTCATCGCGTTTGAGGGCATCGACGGTGCGGGAAAGTGGACGCAGATGCACAAGGTACGGGACTGGCTCGGGGAACTCACCAACTACGAGGTCCCGTTCTCAAGCGAGCCGAGCGATGACCCGGATTCCGGCACCCCGCTCGGAAGGACCATCCGGAAGATGTTGAAGGGTGAGCTCCCTCGCCCGGAGGATCCGTACGAATTCCAGCGCATCTACGTCCTGAACCGCGCGGAACTGATCGCCTGCTTCATGCGCCCGCTCTTTGAAAAGCGCGCGAAGCTCGGAATTCCGTGCCCGTACCTCAAAGAGCGTTATGCGCTCTCCACGGTCGCCTATGGGATGCTCTCGGGGCGGCCACCGGAGGACTTCATCAAGCTCCACGAGGACGTCGTCGGGCCGCAGATGATTTGGCCCGACCTCACCATCTTGCTCGACCTCTCGGCCGAGGAAGCGATACGGCGCATCGCAAAAGGGCGCGACCACACCGAGTTCTTCGAGAAAAAGGAAAGGCTCGAGAAGGCACGCGCGAATTACCTCAAGGCGCGTTACATCGGCCCCTTTGCCGGCAAGGTCGCGGTGGTGAACGCGGAGCAATCCGAGGAAGAGGTTTTCCTCGGCGTACAGGCGGCCATCATGCCTTTGCTCCCGAAAGATCTGTAGTAGGAATCGGTTTCACGTTTGCGAAGAGCCCAATACATCGGGCTCTTTTTGTTTAAAAGTTATCCACAATACGCGCCGCGAAGGATTGCTATACTAATATCGGTACGCGAACAAGGGAATACCGTCCTTCGAGCGTAAGCTCACTATACGCAACTCGCAAAGTTGCACAAATGAATTTCTCTCATCATGAAAAGGCGCACCATACTCTGGTTGCGCCCTTTTCTTTTTTTATCGCTTCGACGGTTCGTCTTTCGCGATGAGGTGGAGCAATTCGTTCAAAAGGTAAAGCACGATGGGGTACCCCACCATTGAAGAAAGTGCATTCAAGTCAATAACGCTCCCATTCCGAAGGGCGATATCCCGGAAGATGCCCGCGAAAGGCACCATAATAACGTCCGTCACGCGATAGAGCAGGTCCACGATGGGCGCCACATCGCTCGCTTTGAGGAACATGAGGAGCACGCGAAACCCGAGGAAGAGCTCGATAAACCCGAGCACGTATTTCATATATTTGGTCACCGCAGGCGCAGAAATTCTCATGGGGTTTACTTTTCTCAGTGCCTATCATACCATATCGGCATCCGCTACCGAATAAATAATCAAATAACCGCGCGGGAACTTCGGGTGATAGACGCGGACGGCAAGAACCTCGGCGTGCTCTCCTTTGGGGAGGCGCTCAAAAAAGCCTCCGAACAGGGGTTGGACCTTATCGAGGTTACCTCGACCGTAACTCCCCCGGTGGCCCGCATCCTCTCGTACGATAAGTTCCGGTACGAGAAGGAGAAGGAAGCGAAGAAACAACGGCATGCGGAGAAGGTGATGGAGTTGAAGCATGTGCGCATCACTCCACGCGCCGCAAAAAATGACCTTGAGGTGAAGGCGAAAAAGGCGGCGGAATTTTTGGAAGAGGGACACAAAGTGGAGGTAATGATATTCCTCCGTGGCCGCGAAAAAGGAAACAAAGAATGGGGGCTTCAGAAACTCAAAGGTTTTCTCCCGATGATAACAGTGCCTCACGTAATGACGATGGAGCCGAAATTTGCGGGACGCGGATTTGTTACTCAAATAGAGAAGAAGAAATAATATGGCTAAAACACGAAAAAGCGTAAGAGACCGGATTCGCGTCACCAAGCGCGGAAAAGTGGTTCGTCGCGCGATGGCGCTCGGCCACTCACGCGGGAACAAAAGCTCGAAGCAGATGCGCCGAAAAAGTCTTTCGCGCGGGTTGGATGACGGCGCGAAAATGATAAGAAAATACCTTTAATAAAATATGACGCGCGTAAAACGTGGGAAAATTGCACACAAGAAACGCGAGCGAGTCCTGAAACACACGAAAGGTTTCAAGTGGGGCCGCCGATCCAAAGAGCGCCTCGCAAAGGAAGCGCTCCTCCACGCGTGGAGCCGCAGCTTCAAGGGCCGGAAAGAGAAGAAGCGGGAATACCGGGCGCTTTGGAACACGCGGGTGAACGCCGGAGCACGCGAGGCGGGGATGAAGTACAGCACGCTCATCTCGGCAATGAAAAAGAAGGGGGTGAAGCTGGACCGGAAAATGCTCGCCATGCTCGCGAAAGACGAGCCCGCGGTATTCAAGAAAATCG
Organism: Candidatus Microgenomatus sp.; assembly: GCA_020724805.1. Lineage (GTDB taxonomy): Bacteria > Patescibacteriota > Minisyncoccia > UBA6257 > GWB1-50-10 > DYGI01. The sequence goes on along the minus strand of DYGI01000001.1, from coordinate 154,208 downwards.
TAGCAACAGTGCGGTAAAACCGGCCGCCCTGCGGCACCGTGGCGGTTATATCGATAACGCGCGCCCCACCGGGCGCACCAGTTTGAATGCAGTCCTTTGGACTGCACCGATAGAAGCCCTTCGGGGCTTTTGGTTTGACGGATAACGCGAGCGGGAATATCGTAATAGCGCTCGGTCCTCCGAGCATTGTTCCTTGACTCGCCGGCACTCATTCATCGCCGGCCGTCCCAAACGCGTGGAGAGCGTTTTTCCTCGTCCGTGGGGAACGAAGCCCTCTCCACCACACGCTTCGCTCCGAAGCAATCCGGAGCCTCCGCAGAAGCGGAGAACCTGCGAGTCCAGCGTACGGCCCTCGATGCGAGCGCCCGCTGGACTCTTTTTTTACCTCATACGGAACCGCACAAGGTCCACTTTCCCCTTTTCCACGCGAACCCCTTCTTTCATCAAAAGCTTCACCTTCGCCTTCGTGCCGGAGGCAAAACCGCCCACCGAGCCATCCGAACGGACCACGCGATGACAAGGAACCCGTGGCATCCCCGGACTTTTATTCAGGGCGTTCCCCACCGCGCGGACCGCGCGCGGGTTACGAAGCTTGCGGGCGAGGTCCGCGTACGTCGCGACTCGCCCCCTGGGAATCGCGCGGGCGAGACGGTGCACTTTTTCGACGAACGATGGTGTCGTAGGCATATTTCAGATGTCGTTTGAGATTCGGGGTGCGAAGGAATTTCGAGGCGTCCCGCAGTGTGAACCATCCGTACCCTTCGTGTCTCTCCCCTTGATGCCCGGGAGGAACTATTTTGAGGCGCACTTCGTGTTTGCGCGTTTCCGCGAGATAGTAGGTAACGGTTTTTCTAATCTTCTCACGGTTCCGCACGTACGTGAAGTGGTCTTCCACTTTAAAATGGCTTTTGAATTGGAGGTCGCGCGGCGCAATGCCCGTTTCCTCTTCCACTTCCCGAAGCGCCGCTCTGAAATTACGCTCCCCTTCGATGAGCTTTCCTTTCGGAAAATTCCAGTACGAGCCGCCGCTATAGAGCAAAAGGAATTTCGGTCCCTCGCGGGTACGCCGATAAATGATCATTCCCGCCGATATTTCGCGCCGCTCGGTCATGTTCTTTCTAACGATGCTTTATTTGCTCAGGTAACGCCGACCCCGGACGTTCCCGCGCAATGAGGTGCTTGCGAAGCGGGAGGAGCAGGAACGAGGCGACGAGCGCCAGGCATCCCGCGAGCGTGAAAAGAATGCGGAACCCGAACGCGTCCACCACAAAACCACCAATAGCGGCTGCAAGCGCATAGGCCATACCCACCGCAAACACGCTCTGCAAGCTCCATTCGAATCCGATGCGCCACTTGTCCACGTGGCGCGTGAAAATGGCATACCACCCAGGCACCGCAAATGCCATTGCGAGGCCCAAAAATCCCTGGAGGACATAGAGGTGCCACGGGGCGGTAGCGAAAAGATATCCGAACGGAACGAACGCGCTCGCGAGATATCCGAAAAACAGCGCCCAGAAATCGTCGCGCTCCCCATCGGTCTTATCCAAAAAGCGCGCGATAGGAAGCTGTGCCAGCGATTTCACCACCCAATACGTGGTGGTGGCGAGACCCGCCACCGCCGCTGAGCCGCCTTCGATACCGCCCGCGATGAAAATGGCGAATACGGGCCCGAACGACCCGAACGCGCTGTTGTAGAAAAAATCCACCGTGACCAACGTTTTTACCACCCGATTGATATTCGTGAACATATTTATTGCTTAGGGGAAAATGCGAATGCGCCGTGTTCGTACGTGAGCATAATTCTCATACCGCGCGTAAGTTCACGTTTCAAAAGTTTCTCGGCGAGCACGCCGCGTACGTGTTCCGAAATGGTCTGCCGAAGTGGGCGTGCGCCGAATACCGGGCTCCACCCGAGCTCAGCGATACGCGTGGTCGCGGAATCATCGACGGTAAGATCTATCCCATGCGCTTCACGGAGCGTATCCGTAACTTCTTTGAGAAGAAACACACATATCTGCTTCACCTCCGCGGGCACGAGATTCCGGAACACAATAATATCAGAAAAACGATTGATAAGCTCCGGCTTGAAGTACGCCGTGAGACGCTTTTTGAGCTCCTCGGCGATGTCGACGCTCTTCTTCCCCTTCTCGATTTCCTCCTTAATAAAGTCGGAATGGGCGTTCGAAGTCGCGATAATGATGGTATTCGAAAAATCCGCGGTACGACCCAAGCTGTCGGTAAGCCTCCCGTCGTCGAAAACCTGCAGGAATAGATTTAAGATGTCGGGGTGCGCCTTTTCAAACTCGTCGAGGAGAATGAGTGCGTAGGGAAGCGCGCGCACCGCATCTGTGAGGGCGCCGGTCGTCGACCCATCCGGGTTCCCGATGAAACGCTGGATGGAATCCTTCGTCTGATACTCAGACATGTCGAACCGATGCATTGCCGAAGAGGTGCCAAATTGAACCTTGGTAAGTATCTTTGCGAGCTCCGTCTTCCCTACTCCGGTGGGGCCCACGAACAGAAATGTGGCGATGGGGCCACCGCGGCGTGAGAGGCCGCTCCGATATTCCCTAAGCGCGCGCGATACTGCTTTCACTGCGGTTTCTTGGTTCACGAGACGTTCATGGATAATGTTCTCCAAGTTGAGAAGTTTTTCCGCTTCCTTTCCGCCCGCAGATTCTATGGGAATTTTCGACTGCCGCTCCGCTACCGCAATGATGTGCGATTCGCGAAGCTCTTTTGCTCCTTCGCTCGCCGCTTTCGCGAGCGCCTGCTTTAAAAGATCGAGGGCGCTCCCGGGAAGGGCCCGCGAACCGAAGTAACGATGCGCGAGTTCAACCGCTTTGCGCACCGCACGAAATGTGATGGCAAGGTCAAACTCGCGTTCAAGGAGGAGCGAGGTGTAGGTCAAAAACCGCGTCGCTTCGGCGGGCGTTATTTCTTCCACATCCACCGTTTCGAACTGTTCCATGAAGTCCGAGCGCATTTCCACCACTCGCTTGAATTCCTTCGGGAACGTTTCGGCGATAACGGGAATGGTGCCGCTCCCCAAGACCGGAAGAAGAATATCGATTGGGTCTACCCCCGCTTTATCTCTCGCGCGGAAAAGCTCATGAACATTCGGAATGGAAAGCACGATATTTCCCGCGGCGAGTATTTCCTCCACCACGGCTTTCATGCGCCCCGCGGCAACTTCCGGAGTCGCATCTCCCACCATGGCGCCCACATGAAGCTCTATGAGTCGCTTATCGAACAGTGCGGGCGGCACACGGTCCTTGATGATGCGGAAAGCAAGGTGCGCAATGAGGGTGGATTTTCCGATGCCTGGCTCTCCCACCAAAAGCGCGTTCGGTTTCCCCGGGCGCGCGAGTATCTGAAGAAGGTGTTCGAACTCTTTTTCGTGTCCTATCAAAAAACCCACTTCTTCGTGATGCGCGAGGTTGGTAAGGTCCGCGCCATATTGATCCAGGGTCGGGGTCGGACGCGCGGTCCACGCGCGGTTCATCGCGCGTTTTCGAAGGGCTTTTGTGTGGTGAGCAAATCCTCCCAACACTGCGGGAAGCCCCCGCAGTCCTGCGAAAGTTCGCCTGAAACGCCCAAATACCACTGCTTCGACCGCGTCCTCGGCGCTTATCTCATGAACGCCGAAAAGGTTTGGGAGTGGGGCACGAGGGTGTGCCGCGAGTGCGGCGAAAAAGCTCCGCGGCTCTACAAATCGCTCCTCCGTGGCGCGCGCGGCATAAAACGCACGCACCGCAAGCGTTTCGGCCTCTTTCATAAGCTCATCCCGCGAAAGTTTCGCGGTTCCTTCTTCGGATGCAAGCGCATCTTCCACTTCTTTCATAAACACGGCGGGCTTCACATCGAGCCGCCGGAGCGACTCCTTGATATCGGAACGGCGCACCAATTCCTTGAGGAGCGCGAGAGAGAAATTCTTCCCGGAGTTAAGCGAGCGGCGGAATGATTTGCGAAACACGCGATATGCGGCAGGCGTGAGCGCCTTCCTCACGTTCACTGCGCCGTCTTTCAACTCCTCAAGAGTGCGTTCGCCTTCACGGAAGTGGAAAAGCCGGTCGAGAAGGAAAAGCGCTATAAAGACTCCGAGGGCGCGTGGCGACACATCGTCCGCAGTAAGAAGTGTTGCTGTGGCGCCCACAAGCGCCGTATATGCCACCGCGGCGCACAAACGGACTAAAAATTCACCGAATGCGTCGAAGCCGAAACGAGGGTCTTTGAAATATATTCCTGTCATAGCGAAGGGGCGAACGCCACCACGAGAAGAAGCGGCAGAAAAAGGAGCCACACGACATATCCTCCTATTACGATCGCAAAAAGAACCGCGTACACCGCGCTCGCAAGCGCAAGTCGCACGCTGCGGAAAAGAAACCCGAGCACATATCCGACCACCGAATAATCGCGATAGAGCGGATGAAAAAGATGCCGTGCCGTGATGCGCCACGCGAAGAAATAATCGAGCCGCTCAAGCCGCTCGAGCGCAAAGTTAAAATAGATCTTCGCGCTCTTTACGTACCAGTGGCGGAAAAATTCCGCCAGTCGATACGCTGCACGGCGGGCAATGTAGAGAAGTGCCGCGCCCATCCCCGTCATTATACCCGCTACGAGGAGAAGAGCGAAGTTTGAGAGAAATTTTCTTTACTGGAAGGCGCGGCGGCTCCTTTTGCAAAAAGTTCTTCATACCGTTTCACAATATCGGGGAGTCGCCGGAAGCTTTCGGTGAGCGCGTTCATGGTGCCGGTACCCCTCAGAGCGGCGGCGGGATGGAAGAGCGGATATACAAGATGGTCTCCCACGCGGAACAATTTCCCTTGGTCACGCGTTATTTTCGCTTCGGGAAGGAAATAGTTCATGGAAAAGCGGCCAAGGGGCGCGATGATCTTGGGTTTCAATATCGCGATTTGGCGTGCGAGATACGGCCGATATGCCTCTATTTCCTCGGGAAGCGGGTCGCGATTCTCGGGAGGACGCCGCTTCACAATGTTCGTAATGTAAACCTCTTCGCGCTTCCATCCGACCCCTTCAATGAGCTTATTGAGGAGCTGGCCTGCACGCCCCACAAAAGGGCGCTTCAGCTGGTCTTCGGTGAGGCCCGGCGCCTCGCCGATGAAACAGACGGCCGCATCAGGACTCCCTTCGCCGAACACGAGATTCGCGCTCCGAAGGGGGAGTTTTTTGTCTTCTTCCATTTCCGCTTGAAGCGCGCGGAGTTCTTCTATTTTCCCCATTGTGTGCCCTCGGCTGGAATCGAACCAGCATCTCCTCCTTCGGAGGGAGATATCCTATCCATTGAACGACGAGGGCGAATGAGACGGGAGAATACGCATACGCATTATACCGTCGAACGATGCGCTCGTATGGCGTCGTCCATACGAGGCAAGCGAAGCGAACCTAACCCCAGTAGTATCCCCAAAACCACCCACAACATCAACCGGCCGGCGTGGAGATCCCAAAGGAAGTGGTCAAAAAGGCCGAAAAGAAGAAGAGATAAAAGCATTACCACCACGGTCCGCATCTCCATACTCCACTCCCCGAAGCGGCGACGCCCCCAAAATATCGCAACGCCGATGCACGCAAGGAACGCAACGAGCCCTAGTACGCCCGTTTCGGCCGCGATAAGAAGGTAGATGTTATGTATGGGCTGCCATTGACCACGCGCGGTAAGACCGAACTTGTGGAATGCTCCCTCGTCATATGAGACAAAAAGCTGGTTTCCAATCCCCACTCCCTCCGGGCGCTCCGCGATGAGCGCGAGTCCCATCTCGTTCATTACCCACCGATCGCGCACCGGAGATTCATCGACATTCAAATCCGCGCGCGGCATTACCACAAACCAAAGCGACGCGAGGAACATCGCAGCCGCGCACGCCATTATGAGCACCCAAGAAACTGTTCTCCAGAACGTAATGCCGCGCCCATAGAGCGCGAGGGCGAACAGTGCGAGCGCACACGCTGCGACGATCCAACCTGAACGCGAAAAGGTAACTACGAGTCCGCCCACAACAAGCACGAGTCCTGTCGCCGCCATGTACCGCGCCTTCATTCGCTCGCTGGTAAGGAAAAGATACGAGAGCGCGAGCACGCCGAGCACCAGGAATCCCGCAAGAATGTTCGCGTGCGGAAGCGTGCCGTACGCACGAAGGAACGGCACCCCGTTCGCTATCACATTCGCGATACCCGGCGTTTCGGGTCCCAATGCGACGGTTTCACCGAGCCACCACAACCCCACGCTTTTCTGCAATCCGAATTGGAAAAGCGCGATGACGGCCTGAAGCGCTGCGGATGTCCCAAGCGCTCCCATAGGTTCTCTCGGCGTCACCGCGCCGTTCCGTATCCCAATCCACATAAGGACGCCTACGATCACCGCGCCGAAAAGCCGCGTGAATGCGTACACACCGAAGCTAAGATACGGTGCGAACCACAGTGAAAGTGCTGAGAGTAAAAGCAATGCGGAAAGTGCGAGAAAAGGGGCGCGCGTGTCGCGCATTGCATCGCGAAGCTTCGGAAACATGAAAAAGGAACCCGCGACCCCGAGAATAAGAAGGGCGTCAACGGCAAAAAGGAATGCGGCGGTGTATTCCGAAGTATAAAAATTGGAAAATGGGGTGGTGAACGAAAAAAGGAATTTCTTGGTCCCCAAAGGAATGGAAAATGCGAGCGCGAGAAGCGCTACGCGAAGCCATTGAGTGCGGAACGTATCACTCATAAAAGACCGGTACGGGAAAGGAGGTCGTATGCAAGCGCCGCGAAAAATATTGCGACGAGCGGCGCCGCGAACGCGCGAAAGCGATGGGCGGGGAATGCGCGAAGCCACATCCACACGACGAATATGCCATCAAGCGCAAGAAGTACGCTCCCGGTGAAAGTGACGACAGAAAAGAAGGTGTCAAAACCGATACAATACACCGCGAGCGGGAATGCGAGCACAAAAAGCGTTACTCCCCATGTCGGAACCTTGAGGTCTAAGTGGAGCACCCCTTTGAGGTTAGCGCCGATCATGAAGTAGGAGGTCCAGAGCGTGATAAATCCCATAAGCCCGAGCAAGAAAAGGATGGGCGCCGGAAGAAAGCCTATGCTATTCAATGCTTCGGGAGCCGCCGAAGGCGCGAGGCGAAGCATGGCAAATACAAACACCGCGTAGAGCGGGAGCGGAACAAGCGTGCCGAGCGCAATGGCGCGGGAAAGTGAGAACTTTTCTCGCGCGGCTCGCCATTCTTCGACCACAGGAATAATGGCGGACCTCCCCATGAACGCGAAAAGAAGCGCGCCAAGCGGCAAAAAGGCGGTGGGGAGATCAAGGGGGAGAAACGCGGGAACAGTGAACGGAAGTCCGTTTCCTGCCACCAATACCACACCCACAATGCCCACAATGAAAAGCGTACCCGCGAGTTCGGCAAAACCTTGCCACATGAGGCTCGCGAATATGAACAGCGAGCCGAGCGCCCAAAAAAGGATCGCGTTCGCGAACGGCGAGAACGGCGTGATCAGCGCAAGGAATGAGGGGGCAAGCGCGAGGTAGACCACAAGCGCAAAGGCAAGTTCACCTACCACCATGAGCGATGCGATGAATGCGGGAACGCGCGGCAAATAGATCCGCGCAAGACCCGCATAATCATGCGCACCTTCGTTTTTCACCACTATCGCGGCGTACATCCGGTGTACCACGAAATATGCCAACGCTGCGCCACACAAATAAAAAAGGCCGGTCGCGGCTCCCACTTTTCCCACCACGTACGGCAACGCGAAAACACCGGCGCCGATGATTGTTCCCGCGAGCGTCCCCGCGGCGAGCATCAACCGTCCGTTCATATCGTCTTCAGGCCTCGTAGACCTCGTCCCCTTCCCTGACCTTTCCGTCCACTTTCACGCCAACCTCCTGACCCTTCTTTGCCTCGCTAATGTCCTCGTGGTCGTACTGCATGGACTTTATGGTTTCGGTGAAATCGGTGGTCGCTCCCTTGAAGCGCGCTTTTACTCCCACCGCGACATTCTTCGAGAATCGCACAATAGCAACCCCGATACCGCCATAGTAATGGGTTACCACTCCGATAGGTTTACCGACCGGCGCCGAATTTTTCTTCGAGAAGAGGGATGAAAAAAATCCCATGGTAATAAATTTAGAACACTCGACCTTTAATTCCGTACTTTTCCTCCTCGGATTCTATGAGATCCAGAAGGCGCGTAACAAGCGTTTCGGGGTCCTTCGCAAACACCACCTTGCCCATGCCCCGGTGCGATTTCAGAAGAAGGTCGCGTATCTGGTCCGCGGTGCCTCCCGAACCTTCGAGCACTCCTATGGGCTTCTGGTCCTCGAACGCGATGGTGAATTCGTTCAAAGTGCCGATACGTCCGCAGACCACAATGACCGCATCCGAAGAGCGGGTGAGAAGCAGGTTTCTCCCCGAGTACTCGAATCCCGTGTACACCACCACATCGTGGTAATCCAAAGGCAAGCGATAGGTCTTTACGTGTGCCACTTTTGATGCCGCGGGCGAAAGCCCGATAACCGTTCCTCCCGCCGCCTTGGCTCCTTTTGCGGACCAATAAGGAATGCCGGTTGTCGCGCCCGTCATGAGCACGAGTCCGTGCTCCGCGATGACTTTCCCCAATTCCTCTGCACGTTCAAGCGCATCCGGCGGACAATGTCCCGTTTCGGCGGCACCCGAAACGCAGAATTTGTACTTCAAGCTGTGCCGATGATTCCCGTGATTACGTTCGGGAACTGTTTTCTTTATTCTCATGCAAAAATTATAACACTACCGATTCGTTCGGCGCGGGAATGTGCGTGACGATTGCAAGTTCATCCCGCATTTTCTGCATAAGCGCGTTCGCTTCTTCCTCTTCTCCTTGCACCACGAACGCTTTCCGTATCCCGCCGCGCGCACCCGAGAGCCATTCGAGAAGTTGCGGTTGGTCGGCGTGCGCCGAATACCCGGAAATGACCGAGGGGTGCGCTCGTACGGGGATTTTCATCCGATTCACGGTCACTTCCGCTTCACCGTCCAAGATGCGCCGTCCCAACGAACCACGCGTTTGATATCCCACGAAGAAAATGGCGTTTTTCGGATCGGGGAGATAGCGCATTTCGTGTCGAAGAATACGCCCCCCCTGCGACATTCCGGAACCCGCAATGATTACTTTAGGCGGAGGCACGTTCGCAATAGCGTCCGACTCCTCGCGCGTCATCGTCATGGCAAGTCCGGGAAATTTGAAGATAGCATCCCCTCGCTTCGCCGCGTCGATTGCATCCCGGTTGAAATAGAGCGGGTTCCGCGAATATTTTTCGTACACCGCGGTAAGGCGTATCGCGAGCGGGCTGTCTATGAAAATGGGAACGCGAGGGATGCGACCTTCTTCAGTGAGCGTATTCAACTCGTAGAGCAGCTCCTGTGTGCGTTCAAGCGCAAACGCCGGTATCATAAGCGTCCCTCCGCGTTTCACCGTATCTTCCACAAGGTTTTCGAGCGTGTCGCGCCGCGCATCGATATTCTCGTGGACGCGACCTCCGTACACCGACTCCACGAGCACAAAATCGGCGTCTCCGGGAAGATCTTCGCGTGGTTGTATGAATGGCGCAGGGCTATTCCCGAGATCCCCCGAGAATACGATCTTTTTCCCTTCCACACTGATCACTATGAACGCGGAGCCGAGAATGTGTCCCGCATCGAACATCTCCACGGTGAAGGGCCCTACCGAAAACGGCTCATGGTAACCGACTCCCTGCCATTGGCGCACGGTCTGCGCTACATCTTCTGCGGTATAGAGCGGTTCTTTACGCTTCTCTTCCGCCTCTTCACCAAGGATATGCTCGGAATCCAAAAGAAGCGCTTCGGAAAAATCGCGGGTGGGGGGCGTGGAATAGATAGGACTCGTATACCCTTCCTTAACCAACTTAGGAATACGCCCTACATGGTCGATATGCGCATGGGTTACCACAAGCGCAGAGAGTTCGCGGGGGTTATAAGGAAACGGCTCCCAGTTCGCGGCCTCGGCATAGCGGCTCCCCTGCGCGAGTCCGCAATCCACAAGAAGTTTTGCGCCTCCTGATTCAAGGAGATACGCCGCGCCGGTTACCGACTGTGCGCCTCCATAAAACGTGAGCTTCATCCCGTTAGAGGCAGGTCGCCTCAAGGCGACCGTGATGATACCGCAAGACCTTTGAGTTCGATGGTGTGTTATTAATATGGTAAATCATATTTCTGAAACTCGGTTGCCTCTAACGGGATTCATATGTTAAGAAGTTTTTTCATTTCATCGCGCTCGCTCCACGCGCTCTTTTTTCCTTTCGCAAAATGTATGAACGACTCGCTCCCCTTTCCGGTCGCCACCACCACATCGCCCGGCTTCGCAAGCGCGAACGCTTTTGCGAGCGCTTCACGTCGCTCCACAATTTTAAAAATAGGACCACGAAAGCCGGATGTCCCGGATTCTATCTCGGAGAGAATTTGAGCAGGATCTTCGTTGTACGGGTCTTCGTTTGTGAGAATGATTGTATCGCAGAATTCCGCCGCCGTTTTCCCCATTTCCGGACGCTTCCACTTATCGCGCCCTCCTCCCGCCGCGCCCAGCACGCAGACAAGGTGTCCATGGTGCGTATTTTTTAAATGTTCATACACCCGCGCAAGCGAATCCGGTGTATGCGCGTAATCCACCACCGCCGCAAAGGGTCGTTCTTGAATATATTCAAGGCGCCCCGGCACGCCTTGAAACGCATCGAGAGCGCTTCGTATGAGGTGACGCGGTACGCTGCACACTTCCGCGTATGCCGCGGCAAGCGCCGCATTTTCGAGATTCATAGGCACACTGACCCACTTCCCGGCAAGTTGGAGTTCCTCGCCGCGCGCACGTACAGGAACCTCGATCACACGCGCGCCGCCACGCTCCGCCACTTCAATGAAAAAATGGGCCGAGAGATCGTCTTTATTCACTACCACTACACGATCAGCCTTCGCCGAGCGGGCCGCACTCTCGAAAAAAGAAAGTTTCGCGTCGCGATAGGCTTCGAACGAACCGTGAGCTTCGATGTGTTCGGGTGCAAGATTCGTGAACACCGCGGCATCCCATTCTATAAAACGGTGTCGATGCTGGAGCACTCCTTGCGAAGTGACTTCCAAAAATGCGTAACGGCACCCGGCGCGCGCCGCCTGACGCAAAAATCTTTGGAGTGCACCGAGCCCCGGCATACTGTTCCCCGTACGATTCCAATCCACTTGTTCGCCCATCTTCACCCTCGCGGAAGAGAGGAACGCGGTTTTTTCGCCTGCGGCATCAAAGATGGCCGCAAGCAGCTCCACCACAGTGGACTTTCCCTTGGTCCCCGTTACCCCCACCACTACAAGGTCGCGGCTTGGATGCCGATACCAGAGGTCGGCAAGATATGCGCGCGCGAGATGGTAGCGGTCGCGGAGCCAATTCATAAGGAACGTTTCGCAAGCGCCTTCAATGCTTCGCGGATGCGCGTTTCGGAGTTCGCCTCCTTCGCGGCAGGGAGCGCTCCAAGAACGCTCCGCACCCGCTCTCGCCCGTAGCCAAGGTTTACTAAGACCTCTTCAACTTCGCGGTCCCTATCCATCGCCGCAGTACGTTCATGGGCGGCAGGCGCTACTATTTTCGAGGAAAGTTCGAGCACGATACGTTCCGCGGTCTTCTTCCCTATCCCAGGAGTCTTTGTGAGAAGGTCCGTGCGCTTTTCGAAGATGGCCGCCATAAGATTTTCGGGAGTTTCCGCATCCAAAACCGCAAGTGCGGATTTCGGACCCACTCCTGCCACCGAATCGAGAAGTTCAAAAAGTGTGAGCGATTGCGCATCCATAAATCCATAAAGTTCCGCACGCTCTTCGCGAAGATAAAAGTGAGTAAAGAGCGACACTTCCGCGCCGGGCGCGGGAAGCGCACGACGCGTACGGTCGTTCACATAGAGAAGAAAGCCAACTCCGTGGCAATCCACCACGATGCGCCCCTCATGAGCCGACACCAACGTTCCTTTCAACGCGTGTATCATTCCGCTTCATTATAGTTGACTTTGCGTGACGCGTCCTTTTTAATGGTGCGGTATGCCACGAACGAAATCAGCCGAAAAAGCGCTCCGCCAAAACGCACGGCGGCGCACCAAAAATCTCGCGAGAAAAGCAGCCCTCCGTGATGCGGTAAAACACGCGCGAAAGCTCTCTGGAGGGAATGATGCGGCAGAAACCCGCGCAGCGCTCTCCCGCGCATATCAAACCCTCGATAAAATGGCGAAGGTGGGGCTTATCAAAAAAGGGAAAGCGCGACGCCTTAAATCACGTCTCGCAAAAAGAATTCCGCGCGGGTAACTCCTGAGCTGTTCGAAGGACTCATTGAGAAATCGACGAGCGCTTCTTCATATTCGAGCCGCCCGCTTTTTATCGCGATATCGTATGCCGCAAGCGCCAGGGCGGAAGGTCCATGCACCGCGTATGCGAGCGTATTAAAAATCCTTGCGGCATCATAGCCGCCGAGAAGCCGCTCGAGGGCAACAAGGCGCTCTCCGGGGCTTTTCCCCATGTGGATAGAATCGAGTCCCCGATAGATATCCTCGGCGGGAAGCCATGCGGTGAGAAGCTCCATGTCCGCGCGAGTAACCGGCGCCGCAAACTTCGCAAGTAATATGCGGTCGAGTTCCGCAGAAGCGCGCGCGCTCCGCAATTCAAGCGAACTCAGATAGGCAAGGAAAAATCTGAGCGCATCGGGCGCGAACGTAATTCCTCGCGCTTTCGCTTCCCGAAGGACGAATACCTCAAGAAGCCGTCCTTCAAGTTCCGCGAATTCCTGCCTCTCCACCCCTTTCTCGCCGAGAAACGGGAATGCGTCCGCAGGATTCTCTTTCGAGGAGAGAAGGACTACCACCCCTTTCGCGCGAACCGATTCGCGCAGCGCTTCTTCCCACTCCTTTTCAGTCACCGAAGCCGGCTCGCGCACGAGAAGCACTTTGGAATCCACGAACATGGATGGTTGGCGAAGAAAATCCTTCGCACTATTCCAGCCCTCCATATCGTCCTCCAAATCCACCGAAAAAAGGTCCGCGTGTTCATATTTCGCGCGATATGCCGCCACGAGCTCTTTTGCTTTTTCGCTGCGACGGTAGGAATCGGCTCCAAAGAGTGCGATGACCATGATGGTTTCATTATAGAAAAAGAAATGGCCCATTCCGACATGTATCGAAATGGGCCACTGATTGCCCTTCGGCGCCCTCCCTCAGAACCGGAATCTCAACTGGTTCGTGCGGGCCTTCGGGTTCGTGCTCGTAAGTTCAACTACCGCTCGCACGACCGCATTCTTGGCAACTCGAGGGGTGGAACCTGATGAACGGAAATAGCGATTCCCGTTGTTTGTAAACCGCCACTCGTCCGTCGCGGACCTGATGTTCGGATTGAATGGAACCACGCTGGCTCTGAGCGCAAAGCCCTTGTTCAGATTTTGGAACGCCGCGAAACGTTTGGAGAACACCACTTCATCGCCGGGAGCGATGGGACCCAACACTTCGTTCTCCACCGCCACTTCGATATAGTGGGGCGTTCCGTTCATGGCATAAAACGCCATGTCCTCACAGGGACCATACAGAACGAACTCGGAAACCTGCGGAAAGCATCCGCTTGAACCGAGACCAATTCCCGCGAACGCGAGGAAAAGCATAAGCTTTTTCATGACTGAGCTCCTTGGTATTGTTCTGGTTTCATTATATCACTAAATATTAGAAAAGTCAAATGCGCTACAATATAGGTATCTCATGCTTCAAACCAAAGCCCTGGAAGAAAAGCTCGCGAAGCAGCGTAAAGAGGCCGAGGAAGCTGACGCAAAGCGGCGCGCCGCGACCCTCAAGCTTCCCTATCTCGACCTCGTCTCGGTAAAAGTCCCGACCGAGATAGACGCCATGCAGCTCGTCCCGGAGGCGGACGCAAAGGAAGCACTCATAGTTCCTCTCCAGCTCGTCAGAAAAAAACTCGTCCTCGCGGCCTTCAACCCCGAAAAGCCCGACGCAAAGGCGATTATCGAGCGACTCAAAAAAACCTATACCGTCGAGGTAGTGGTGGTTTCGCTCACTTCGCTGTCCCACGAGTGGCATTACTACCAGTACGTTCCCACGGAGGAAAAAGTGATAAGCGGCAAGGTGCAAATAGACCATGCCCGCCTCGAGACGCTCAAAGGAAAGATGAAAAACCTCGAGGACGTGAAAGTCGCCATCACTGAATTCAAAAGTCCTCTCACGTCGGAGATGCTCGAAATCATCATCGCGGGCGCCATGGCACTTCGGGCTTCCGATATCCATCTCGAGCCGCGGGAAGGCGGGGGCACGCTCCGCTACCGCATTGACGGACTGCTCTATGCCGCGTTCGAAGGATTTGCCACGCCCGTATATCACTCTCTCGTCACGCGGGTAAAACTTCTTTCCAACCTCAAATTGAACGTGGCGACCGAACCCCAGGACGGGCGCTTCACCATAGATCTCGAGGACCGCGACGTCGAAGTCCGTACTTCGCTCATCCCCTCGGAATATGGGGAGACTGTGGTTATGCGTGTTTTGGACCCCAATGCGCTCAAAGTAAATCTCGAAGAGCTTGGGTGGCGCGCCGACGATCTTGCGATAGTCAAAGCGGAGATAAAAAAACCCAACGGCTTAATCTTGAACACCGGCCCTACCGGGAGCGGAAAAACAACCACGCTCTACGCTTTTCTGAAACACGTATGGAAACCGGAAATAAAGATAATCACCGTCGAAGACCCCATCGAGTATCACCTAGGAGGCATCTCGCAGACCCAGGTGGACCCCGGAGCGAATTACACGTTTGCCTCGGGTCTCCGGGCCATCCTCCGCCAGGACCCCAACATCATCCTTGTGGGCGAGATACGCGATAAAGAAACCGCAGAGATAGCTTTGAACGCTTCCCTTACGGGCCACATCGTATTTTCAACGCTTCACACGAACGACGCGGTGGGCGCCGTGCCCCGACTCCTTGACCTCGGCATCCAACCTCAAATTTTAGGGCCCGCACTTTCGCTCGTTATCGCGCAACGCCTCGTGCGCATACTTTGCGCTCACTGCCGCGTCGCAGCGCCTCTCTCAAAAGAGGACGAGGCGCGTATCGCGGAATTCATGAAAGCGCTCCCCGCGAGGGTGGATCGAACGCCGTACGCAAAACCAACGGTCTATGCGCCTAAAGGATGTTCCGAATGTAAGAATCTCGGGTACCGGGGGCGCACTTCCATATTCGAGCTTTTTGCCATTACCAAGCCGATAGAGGAATCAATCTACAAAAATCCTACGGAATTGGACCTTGCGCGCTTGGCACGCGAGGGGGGAATGACTACAATGCAGGAAGATGGGACGCTGAAGGTTCTCCAGGGTATCACCTCGTTCGACGAGGTGGAGCGCGTGACGGGTCCTCTCCTTTGGAGAGAAAAATAAAAGATCGCGCCGTAAGATCTGTGGGCGTAAACCAGGGAATGGTTCACGAAAACTCCTCACGCTACGCGGGAAGAGGAAGGATCTCCTCGAGGAGTGCCCCCGCCGAAGCCGAGGCGTCCTAAACTACAGAAGTATCCGTATACCCACAGGTCTCACTTCGCGATCTTTCCGATGGAATACTAGCATAAAGGAAATAAAATGTCAATCCCCACCCCTTCCCCAGTTTCTCCCCAGGAGCACGCCTCTCCCGACGACGTCGCGCTCGAGCTCACCCTCCGCCCTACCACATGGGAGGAGTATGTAGGCCAGGAAAAGGTAAAAAGGAACCTCCGCCTTATCATTGATGCCGCGCGAAACCGCGCCGAGGCGCCCGACCACCTCCTTTTCTACGGACAAGCAGGCCTCGGGAAGACCACGCTCGCAAATCTCATCGGCCACGAAACAAAAGCGAAGGTTCACACCACCGCGGGTCCTGCTCTTGAGAAAGCGGGCGACATTGCTGCAATACTTTCCAACCTTGAGCCACGAGACATCCTTTTCATTGATGAGGCTCACCGCGTTTCAAAACTTGCCGAGGAAATACTCTATCCCGCGATGGAGGCACGCAAGCTTCACCTCGTGATGGGAAAGGGCCCGTCCGCGCGCGCCTTCTCGCTCGACCTACCTCCATTCACCGTCATTGCGGCAACGACACGCGTGAATCTTCTCTCTTCTCCGCTCCGTTCACGTTTCGGCGCTACGTTCCGTCTCGATTATTACCAAACCGAGGATATCGAACGTATTCTTATGCGCTCCGCGCGGATTCTCGGGATAACCCTTTCCGAGGACGGATGCTCGCTTCTCGCCAAAGCCGCCCGCTTCACGCCCCGCACCGCGAACCGACTTTTGAAACGCGCGCGCGACTACGCCGAAGTGCACGGCACAGGTTCAATCGACGAACGCGCGGTTATGGCGATGCTTTCCATGTTCGAGATAGATCCATTGGGACTTGAAGAGGCGGACCGGGAGCTTCTCCGCACGCTCATCACCAAGTGGAATGGGGGCCCGGTGGGCCTCAAGGCGCTCGCCGCGGCCATGAACGAGGACCCCGGAACCGTGGAAGAAGTCTACGAACCGTTCCTTATGAAGCTCGGATTCCTCCACCGCACTCCTGCGGGGCGGGTGGCAACCAAGGACGCATATCTCCACCTCGGCATCCCGCCGCACCCCTCGCTTATTTGACGCGATGCGTATCGTTTCGCATTCGCCTCGCATGACCCAAGCGCTCGCTGCGGCGCTTGCAAAGGAAATGGTCCGCCGCCCCCTTTCTCTCCCCCACGCAACCGTAATCGCGCTTGAAGGCCCTTTGGGTGCGGGCAAAACCACGTTCACGGGAAGTTTTGCGCGTGCGATGGGAATTCGTAAAAATCTCCCGAGCCCCACTTTTATATTCGTCCGCCGCTATCCGCTCCGCACTCGCCACTATCGGAATCTTTTCCATGTAGACGCGTATCGGGTACGAAGCGCCTCAAAAAAAATACTCGCTCCATTGGGCATTCTCGAGGAGTTAAAAAATCCGAAAAACCTTTTCCTCATCGAATGGGCCGGGAATGTTCGGCGCGTCCTTCCTTCCGCTACGTTGCGGGTAAAATTAAGTCATGCGAGGAATCCCCACGAACGGGTTATTGAATTTAAGCAGGTCCAGTGAATCCATGGCCCGCGACACCATACTTCTTATAGACGCCCACGCGCTCATCCATAGGGCATTCCATGCGCTCCCTCCTCTCTCCGCGCCCGACGGACGACCTACCGGAGCGCTTTATGGCCTTTCGCGCATTCTCCTTAAGGTTCTTCGTGAGAGGGAATTTGCGGGCATCTACGCGGCATTCGACCGTCCGGAGCCCACTCACCGCAAGGATTCATTCGCCGATTACAAAGCGCATCGTCCGAAAGCGCCCGACGAGCTCGTGAGCCAGCTTATTGAGGCGAGGGAACTTTTCCGCACGTTCGGCATCCCGGTCGTTGAGATGTCGAAGGTGGAAGCCGACGATATTATCGGCACGCTTGCAACGCAATTTGCTCGCGACGGGCGCGAGGTCACTATTTTGACCGGAGACCTCGACGCGCTCCAACTCGTGAAAGATCCGTACGTGCGCGTAGAAACGTTCAAAAAAGGGGTTTCGGAAACCATGGTGTACGACGAGCGCGCGGTGAAAGAACGGTATGGATTCGGCCCCGAATACATCCCCGATCTCAAGGGCATCATGGGCGACGCCTCGGACAACATCAAAGGCGTTCCCGGCGTCGGCGAGGGCAGCGCCTTAAAGCTTGTCCGCAGCTTTGGAAGCATCGAGGGTATTTACCGCGCGCTTGCAAAGGACGGGGTGGAGGAATGCGCGAAACGTGCCGGTATTCAGGCACGCTTTATAAAACTCATGGTAGCGCACGAAACGGAGGCTCGCTTTTCTAAAAAACTCGCCACCATCGATACCGCGGTACCCCTCGATGTACCGCATGAAACATTTCGCGGAATTCCCGAGAACGAAGTGAATGCATATTTCTCGCAATTGGGATTTGAAAGTCTCCGCGCTCGTCCTGAAGGCCTTTCCCACATGCCTTCGCCTCGCGCGGATGTTCCCGCGGACGATACCGTTCCCAAAGATTCGATATTTATTGAAGATGCGGAGGACGCCCTTCTTCACTTAAAAGATTTTCGGGGTAAAAAAGAAAAGGTTGCGTACGATTGGAAAACGATATTGAAAAACTTGGGCGATAAGGCGGGAATGATCACCGGTCCTTTTTTTGACCTCCTCATCGCCGGGTGGCTTATCGACCCAGATCAACAAGATTTTTCCAAGGAGGCGCTTATTGCCCGTTTTGTCCGCTCCGGCGCCCAAGATGACCGCGCGCTGTATCTCGCGCTCCGCAATGCTCTTACGACGAACGGACTTATGGGCGTATTCGAAAAAATCGAGATGCCGCTCGTGCCGGTCCTCGCGCTCATGGAACGGACCGGTATCGCGGTTGATCGGGCACACCTTCGCTCGCTCTCACAGGAGATGCGCAAAGAACTTGCCGCGCTCGAAGAGCGTATCACTAGAGAAGCGGGAGGAGCTTTTAATATAAATTCTCCGCGCCAGGTCGCGGAAGTTCTCTTTGAACGCCTGAATCTTGGAACCGAGAAAAAACGTAAAACGCGCACCGGCCAACGGCGCACCGGACGGGATATTCTTCTCGAACTCAAAAGCGCCCACCCCATCGTCCCTCTTCTCCTTGAATACCGGGAAACATTCAAGATATTCTCGAGTTTTGTTGAGCCTCTCTTGGCCGCCATCGAAAAAGACGGACGAGTGAGAACCACGTTCCTTCAAACAGGTACCGCAACCGGGCGACTCGCCTCTGAACGCCCCAACCTCCAGAACATTCCACAGGAGTCAAAATGGGCGAAACTGCTTCGCTGTGCATTCACCGCTCCGCGCGGCACTACCCTCGTATCCTTCGATTATTCACAGCTTGAACTTCGGCTCCTTGCGCACGTTTCCGAGGACGAAGCACTTCGCACCGCGTTCCGCGAAGGGAAGGATATTCACGCGCTCACCGCCGCAAAGGTATTTCACGTTCCCCTTTCCGGAGTAACTCCTCCCATGCGCCGCACCGCAAAAACATTGAACTTTGGCATTGTGTACGGAATGGGAGCTCGCGCATTCGCCGCCTCGAGCGGTCTTTCACTAGCCGACGCCAAGCGGTTCATGGAAGAGTATTTCAACGAATTCCCCTCGGTAAGACGGTGGCAGGAAAGGGTGAAGAAGGACGCAAAAGCGAACGGATATGTGGCAAACGAACACGGAAGGCGGCGATGGTTCCGCGAGGCCTCGAAGCGAGGTTCTTGGGGGGAAGTGGAGCGCGCCGCCATTAATATGCCTCTTCAATCGCTTGGCGCCGACATTCTGAAGCTTTCCATGGCCGGAATAGCCGACCTCATCTCGACGACGCGCGATATTCGCATGGTGCTCTCCGTCCACGATGAATTGCTCTTCGAGATGCCGCGCGGTATGCTACACACGCAGGCGCCCGCCATCCAAAAACTTATGGAATCGGTCGTCGACCTTTCGGTGCCTCTCCGCGTGGACATCCGCACGGGAGACGATTGGGGGAGCATGGAACCGTGGCAGGACGCTGCATAATCAGATGCGAAACCTTTTCCATACACTTTTCGACTCTCTAAAATCTTCACGGAAAGACGGTGCTTTGCCGCTCGCAGAAACGTCTTTCGAGGTGGTATTCCGGGACTTTCCCGATGCCGTGATAATTTACGACGCCAATTTCAGCGTCCTTTCATTCAATAAAGCGGCGGAGGCTCTTTTTGGAGTCCGCCGAGAGGAACTTTCGGGGATTAGGGTCGAGCCGGGACTCGTGGAACGACCGCGCTACCGCCTTCTCGCCCAAACGCTTTTCCCTTCCCTCGCGCCTTCAAGTGTGGAGCGCTCGGAAACCGGGACGTGGCCACAAGTGGTAACGCTTTCATTCGAAGAGCCGAGACGCGAACTGGTCGCGTATACCATGCGCATCATGGACTCCTCCGGAACGCCTTCCGCGTTCGTGAAGATCGTACGGGACGAAACGCGAACGAGGGAGGTTCTCGCTTCGCAGAGCGAATTTGTCGGCGTTGCCGCGCATCAGCTTCGCACGCCACTCACCGCACTTAAGTGGTCTCTTGAAAGCATGGGGAAGGGAGGGAACGAAAATACCGCGAATCTTCTTGGAGAGTCGCTCGCACTCGTCGACCGCTGCCTTAAGATCGTGAACGATTTTCTTGACGCGGCGAAAATCGAGGATGGGAAGTTTGGACTAGTGCGGGAGCGTATCGACCTTGTATCTTTCCTTCAAACACTCACCGGCACCATAACCCCCATCGCCGAGCAGCGCGGGGTAAATATGGTTTTTACCCATGAAGGGATTTCCTCACTTCCGGTAGATATAGACCCCACGCGTCTCGGCACTGCACTTCTTAACCTCCTCGATAACGGGGTTCGATACAACGTGAAGGGAGGCGCAGTTACGGTGAAGCTCGCCGCCGATCCTTCTCGAGCCACCATCGTCATTGCCGATACCGGCATCGGAATCCCCCGAGGAGAGGAGAGGAAACTCTTCAAAAAACTCGAGCGTGGCTCAAACGCCATACAAGTGGAACCGAATGGAAGTGGACTTGGTCTTTATATCGCAAAAAATATCATTGAGGCTCACGACGGAACCGTCGAAGTGTCCTCGGAAGCCGAGCGTGGCACCACACTTACCGTAACGTTGCCGCTCATCGCACAGCGTTCTTAGGCACCATGGCTGGGCACAGTCATTGGAAGCAAATAAAACAACACAAGGGGGCCACGGATAAAAAACGGGGCGCTCTCTTTTCAAAACTTCTCCGCGCCATCACCGCCTCCGCACGAAGCGAGCCGAACCCCGATTTCAACCCCACGCTCCGCACCGCGATAGAAAAGGCGCGCGCGTCCAATGTGCCGAGCGACAATATCGCACGCGCTATTAACCGCGGCGAAAAAGGAGAGGAACTTCTGGAATCTCTCATTCTCGAAGCATACGGCCCCGAAGGAGTCGCGCTCCTCATTGAGGCGATTACCGACAGCAAAAATAGAACTATTATGGAAGTGAAAACTCTTCTTAAGGAGCACGGCGCAAAGTGGGCGGAACCAGGAAGCGTGCGATGGGCCTTCGATGGTAATACCCCGAAATTTCCTCAACCGGTAGGCCAAGAAGGGCGAGAAGCGCTCGCGCGTTTGGTGGAGGCGCTTCAAGCGCACGACGACATCCAAAACGTCATTACAAACATAAAACCATGAGGGTGGTCGGGATAGATCCGGGAAGGGCTCGGATAGGATACGCGCTCCTTGATGTTGGGGGAAATTCCTTGAGGTGCGAGGATATGGGAACTTGGGAACTTTCCGCACTTCCGCAAAACGACCGCCTTTTGGCGCTTGAGAAATTGCTCGCGGCCTTTTTTGAGCGTGCGAAGCCCGAACGAATCGGGATTGAGCGCCTTTTTTTCTCGGCCAATCGAAGCACCGCGATGGCGGTTTCCGAAGCTCGTGGCGTTATTCTGCTCGCCGCAGGAAAGACCGGCGCAACGTTGGTGGAACTTACTCCAAATCAGGTGAAACGGGCGGTTACGGGAGATGGGAACGCCAATAAGAGCGCGGTTGCGAAAATGGCTCGATGGATATTACGTCTTGAGGACCATGGCGGCCCGGACGACACGACCGACGCGCTCGCCATCGCAATCGCAGCCGCAGGACCTCTCCCGAGGGGTTGACACGTATTTTTCTCTCTCTATACTTTCCACGACGTACGCGAAAGGTCGCTTTGAAATGCATTCCCACTCCATGATCGATACGGAACTTCGCATGACTTACCTCGGGGACGGGATCTCGACAGACGAAGACTTCGAGGAAGAGGCAGGTGACGAAGGAGGGTCATACACTCCCACCCCTTCAGAGGAGGAGGCGCCTGAAAGTGACGACCCGCTTTCGAATCCGGATGAGGCGCAATAATAACGCGCGCGAAACTTCGCAGGCGCCCTTCATTCGCGAAGGGCGTTTGTATTTTTGTTTGTTCCTTTCCTCAAAGAAAATCGTTACTATGGAGATGATATGAGGCGCACGCTGCGGAACACGTTCCGAAGAAAAAGAAAGGTTTCGTGGATTGCTTTTTGGGGGTCCGCGCTGGTTCTTTTCGCGGCGGTTGGAATGGTGGTATGGATATTCATCACCCTACAATCACTCCCTTCGCCCGATGAATTTCATAACCGCCAGGTAAGTCAGTCCACAAAACTTTACGACCGCACAGGAGAGCACCTCCTCTACGAGATATACAACGAAGAGCGCCGCACGGTGGTTCCTTTTGAGGAAATACCGGCGCATGTAAAAAAGGCGACGCTTGCGGCGGAAGACGCGGAATTCTATACCCAACCCGCGTTCAATTGGAGGGGAATCCTTCGCGCATTCATCACCAACGTCCGGGAGGGAAGAACGGTGCAGGGAGGCTCCACCATCACCCAGCAACTCGCAAAAAATGCGGTGCTCGGCGACAACACGCGCCAAGGATTCTTGGGTTATCTACGAAAAGTAAAAGAGCTTATTCTCGCCATCGAGTTCGAGGACCGTTATTCCAAAGACGAGATATTCGGGTTCTATTTGAACCAAATCCCTTACGGTTCGAATGCGTATGGTGTCGAGGCGGCCTCAAAAATTTATTTCGGAAAATCTATCCGTGAAGCAACACTTGGAGAGGCAGCAACGCTCGCGGCCCTCCTCAAGGCCCCTTCGTATTATTCCCCATGGGGCTCTCACATAAACGACCTTACCGCGCGAAAGGATTATGTATTGGACCGCATGGTGGAGCTTGGATTCATCACCGCGAAAGAGCGTGACGACGCGAAAAACGAGACTCTCGCGTTCCTTGAGCCTACCCTTGGCGTCATCGTCGCCCCTCACTTTTCCCTAGCGGTCCGAGAATACCTCACGGAACGCTACGGCGAGGAGCTGGTGGAACGGGGAGGATTGAAAGTCATCACCACACTCGATGCGGAACTGCAAAGTCTTGCGGAAATCGCGATACGCGACGGTTCCGCCCGCAATCTTGAGCTCTACGGCAGTGCAAATGCGGCGCTTGTGGCCCAAGACCCGAAAACCGGGCAGGTGCTTGCGCTCGTCGGTTCCAAAGAATACGCGTCCCCACCTGAACCCGCAGGGTGTAAGCCGGGCTCGATCGGTAATACCAGCTGCCAATTTGAGGGAAATTTCAATGTTGCGACCCAAGGACTTCGACAGCCCGGCTCGGCACTCAAACCTTTTATATATCTCACGGCCTTCGAGAAAGGATATTCTCCCGAAACGGTACTTTTCGATGTTTCCACCGAATTCGATGTCCGTGACGATCCGGAAACTAGCTACCGGCCCGGAAATTTCGACGGCCTTACCCGCGGCCCCGTAAAAATGAAAAACGCGCTCGCAGAATCTTTGAACATTCCTGCAGTGAAAACTCTTTATCTTGCCGGATTCGATGACGTGCTCGCCAAGCTCCACGCGTACGGCATTACCACATTGCAGGAACGATGGCGTTATGGACTCTCCCTTACCTTGGGAGGCGGCGAAGTAAAACTCATTGACCTTGTGAATGCGTACGCAACACTCGCCGGGAATGGGGTTCGCCATGACCAAACTTTAGTCCTTCGCGTAGAAGATTCATCGGGCCGCGTACTTGAGGAATACCACGATATCACCAAGCGGGTCGATGACGGGACTGCCGCCAAACTTATCACGCGAATCCTTTCAGACCCCGACCTTCGCTATCCGATCTTCAGAAGCTCGAATGCGCTCACAATATTCCCCGACCACGAAGTGGCGCTCAAAACCGGGACCAGTGAAGACCATCGCGATGCGTGGACTGTGGGATATACTCCATTCCTCGCGGTCGGCGTGTGGGCAGGAAACAATAACAACCAAGCTATGATACGTCAGGGGTCCAGTATTCTCGCGGCGGTCCCAGTGTGGAACGCATTTATGAAGGAAGCGCTCGAGAGATACGAATCGGAACCGTTCGAGCGGCCCGCAGCCATTACGCTTCCCGCAAAACCCATGCTCGACGGGAACTGGAATATCACCGCCACCGCGCCCGGAGGTTCGTTTCCGCAGGTCCATTCCATTCTTTATTACGTCGACCGCCGCGATCCTCATGGCCCAATTCCCTCATCACCGGAGAATGATTCGCAGTTCAAAAATTGGGAGGAAGAGGTTCTTGCGTGGGCGCGCCTCAACGTCCCCAACTTCACCTCTTACAACGCGCCACTTCCTGAAGGTTCTGTGTTTTCCTCATCTGGAACCTCCGCACAAACCAACACGGGAGGAGTCGCCCCTCTAAGTGGGAGTGTATATGTGGAAAATCTTCTCCCTGCGGCGGGTATTTTTATGGACAATGCAAATCCTCTTTCTGTTTCAGCAACACTCCGGGCGCAAGGAGACGAGCTTTCCCGGGTGGAGCTTTATTTCAACCGTCGGCTTATTCATGCACTCAATATTTGGGGCACCACGTATTACTACCGCTATGCGGTTCCGCTCACATTAGAGCCTCAAAACTCTTTGGAAGTCCGCGCGTATTCCAAGTCTGGAGTGACCTCGTCGCGCACTAATGTATTTTTCCGCAGCGAACCATCTACGCCTTAATAGGCATCACCACATAGGTGAGGTGCGGTGCGGAAGGGTCTTTCACGACCGCGGGGCGGTCGGGAGTATTTACACCAAGCGTTATTGAAGAACCACGATAGATCCGCAACCCATCCAAGAGATAGCGCCAGTTGAATGATACGGAGAATTTCTCTCCCTTCATTTTTAGCGGGATATGGTATCTACTTTCTCCAAGAGAGGCATCACTCGAAAAAAGTTCCAACGATTTCTTGTTGTCGGAAACCGCGAGCACTATATCGTTCGCCCGACCTGAGAATGAGCTGGTGAGTTTGATGGCTTGCATGAACTCCTCTCGCGCCACCGTCGCTTCGTTTTTGACCTCCTTCGGAATGATCGCGTGATACTCTGGAAATCGCCCGTCAATAAGCCGCGAAACTATATGCGTTCCTGCTGTTTTTACCAACACCTGATTCGTGTCCACGGTTATCTCGACTGAAGAATTTTTTACTCCTCCTTGCACTATACGGAGAAGCTCTTCCGCGGTCCGAAGGGGTACTATCGCATCCATGCCGTGCACCGCGAGCTCCTTGCTCGCAAGTACGTACTCCGAGAGGCGAAAACTGTCGGTCGCCACAAAAGTAACTCCGCTTTCGTGAAAACGAAACAATACCCCGCTTATTTCCGGACGAATATCGGTGTATTGAGTCGCAACGATCACACTTTGGAGTGCATCGGTAAGAGTTTCCACGCCGAATACCGCGGTTTTTGCGCTCTCCGATACCGACGGAACCAAGGGAAACTCTTTTGCGTCTTGTGTTTGAATTTGCGCCTCGTAATTCTCAGTGGTGAGAAGTAGTTTTTTTCCTGATTTTTCGAGCGTAATCCTCTCCGCAGTGACGTTTTTTACGATCGAATTCAGTATCCCAAACTGACACGTGGTTTCTCCCGGTTCAAGAACCTTTCCTGACACTTCGTGTGTGATGGCAAGTTCAAGATTGGTGGTGGTGAATGAAATCCCTCCCTCACGAGCTGAAATAAGAACGTTTTTTAGGATAGGAAGATTTGCACTCCCCCCAATTCCGCGTTCGACCGCAGCGAGTCCTGCCACAAGATTCCCTCTAAGTACTATTATTTTCATATATATAAATTCAGTAGAAGAAGTAGTAGGTGGTGTGCATATGTGGAAATGTCATTTTTTTCAATTCAGTGAACAAATTTTCTTTAGTGAGTGGGTGGGAAAACTTGTGGAAAAAATCGGTGAGGGTGGGGAAGGGAAAGTACCGTCGCAACTACTTATACACACGTTCTTTAATGAGCATTATTTTTTGGTTGAGCGCAGGATTTTGGCTAAGTTCTTTGTTTATCTTCTCATATGCATGGATCGCGGTCGTGTGGTCCCGTTTTCCCAACTTCTCCCCGATATGGGGATAGGAGAGCTTAAGAAGGTCCCGGAGAAGGAACATGGCGATTTGGCGGGGTTCCACCACCTCCTGCTTCCGTGAGCGCTGCGTAAGATCGGTTATGGGAACTTCAAAGAACTCTGCAACGGTTTTAATAACATCGGACGCACTCACGTTTTTTGCGGTCACTTGAGTGGTCTCATTAATTATCTCATCTAGTTTTTTAACATCGACCCCCCCTTTATGTTGATGGAAGAAGAGAACCTTATTGAGGACGCCCTCGAGCTCCCGGATATTTTTCTGCACTTTCGCCGCAATATGGGTAAGGACCTTATCGTCGAGCGGTGTTCCGAGTTCCTGAAGTTTGGCGCGAAGGATAGCGAGGCGCATTTCGTAGTCCGGATAGGTAATGTCCGCTATCATGCCCCCCTCGAAGCGGGAGCGAAGCCTCTCCTCAAGGGTGGGGATAGCGGCGGGAGGCCGGTCTGAGGAGATGATTATTTGCTTTGAATGCTCATAAAGCGCGTTAAAAGTGTAAAAAAACTCAAGTTCAGTGGTTGTTTTTCCTCCAATAAACTGGATGTCGTCGATAATGAGCACGTCCACGTCCCGGTACTTTTTCTTTACATCCTCCATCCTTTTGTTGCGAACCGCCCACACCACATCATTGATGAATTTTTCTGAAGACACGTAAAGCACGCGGTTTCTTCCCCCTACGTTTTTTGAAATCGTGTTTCCCGCCGCTTGAAGAAGATGGGTTTTCCCAAGTCCCACTCCTCCGTATATGAAAAGAGGATTGTATTTTTTTCCGACCGCGCCTATTACCGCTTGAATCGCCGCGTACGCAAGTTCGTTCGAAGAGCCGACAATGAACGTATCGAATGTGTATCGAGGATTAAGGTTGGTAAGCGGATCGACTTTGAGTTCGGTTATAGGGAGCTGCGACCGCTCGTCGGTAAGGGGTGTTGCCGCAGGAACTTTGGTAGTAGCGACGCGCGCGGGAACTTCGCGCACGCCCGTCAGAACAACATAGTCCACGTTCCGTATTGAGCTGTCGAGATTACGAAGGGAACCAAGGATGAGTTTGTGGTAACGGTTCCGAACCCACTCTTTCGCAAAATTATTAGGAAGTCCCACCAACGCTACACCTTCGCGTTCGTTCCGCTCCACCAACTCGCTGTTCTTAAGCCACGTACTGAAATTCGGTTTGGAGATTTGAAGTTCTATCTCCCCCAACGTCGCCTTCCACAGCTCTTTCGGGTTCATAATACCCACCATACTACCTGCGCTCCGTGCGCGGAGCAAGATGCGGGAAAAGTTTGGAATGTGGGTGAAGAGTGCATAGCGTGTGAACAAGGTTTGTAAGCGTTTCGCGTTGAATTTTCGGGTATTTTCTAGTATGCTGGTGAAGCTATGAGTTTCACTTATAAGCCGAACCGCCGTAAGCGAAAGAAGACCCACGGGTTCCTCGTTCGCTCAAGAACCTCTAATGGGCGTTCGGTGCTGCGCCGGAGGCGGCGGAAGGGGCGTCGCCGCCTCGCGCCGCGGTAAAATGAGCGGGACTTCCCCGCTTTTCCGTATACGCGCCGCGCCGCAAGGGACCAAAACCCCGTTCATTATCGTGGTTCCCCGGAAAAACGCGGCTCTCGCGGTAACACGGAACCGCATCCGGAGGCGGATTCGCGCCGCGTTAAGAAAGGGCGGGACATTGCCTACGCGGCCCACCACAATCGTCGCGTCAGAGAAAGCGGCGG
Organism: Candidatus Microgenomatus sp.; assembly: GCA_020724805.1. Taxonomy (GTDB): domain Bacteria; phylum Patescibacteriota; class Minisyncoccia; order UBA6257; family GWB1-50-10; genus DYGI01. The sequence goes on along the minus strand of DYGI01000001.1, from coordinate 126,445 downwards.
ACACCCCATTTTCCGAGTTAGTTAACGAACTACAAAAAGCTCTGAAAATCTGACACATCACTTTTTATGTCATCACTTTTTCACGCATACATCTATGAACCTGTATTTGCGGTGTTGGTATGGATACATCAAGTGGTCCCCCCGCACGACCTAGGAATTTCCATAATTCTTCTCACCATCGCGGTTCGCATAGTCCTTCTCCCCCTTTTTTGGAAGAGCGCAAAAGATCAGAGCATTCTTCAGACGCTTCAGCCGAAAGTAAAGGAAATTCAAGACAATCATAAAGGAGATCGTGAGGCGCAAGGGCGCGCCCTCATGGCCTTATATCGCGAGCATAAGGTAAATCCTCTCTCCGGAATCTTTTTCCTTCTCCTTCAGCTCCCCATCTTCATCGCACTTTTCCAGATATTCACACGAGAATTGGGAAACGCGGTATTTGACTCACACACCTTTCTTGGGTTAATAAATCTTGATGAGAAGAGCATCGCGATAGCGCTTCTCGCGGCAGGACTTCAGTACATTCAGGCGCGGCTTATGCCGCAAGGGAAAGGGGCGAATGAGGGGGCCGCAAAAATGACACGGCTTTTCGCGCTTTTTGCCGGACCCGCCATATCGCTCATTGTGCTCACCTCGCTCCCCTCGGCTCTCGGGCTTTATTGGGTCGCGTCTACGGTCTTTTCGGTGGGACAGCAGATTGTGATCAATAAGACCATCAAAAAAGAGATTTCCACCAGCTAAACATTCGTATATGGAACAAATAACGGAAAAAATTCGCACGCTCGTCGCCTCCATGGGCTTTACGGAAGTTCGCGTAGAGGTCGAGGAAGAACACCGGAAAATCGGCGTACATATCGGCGACGGTCTTACGCGCGAAGAAATAGGTTTTATGCTTCCCGCACTCGAACACGTGGTCAGCCTTATCATGCGGCGCGAAAAACTTCCGCTTTACGTGGTGGATTTGAACTATTATCGGAAGGAACGCGAGCGGCTCATTGCGGAACTTGCCCGCGCAGCGGCGCGAAAGGCGGTTACCACAAAAGAGGAAGTGGAACTCCCTCCCATGAATGGATACGAACGGAGACTTGTGCACGTAGAGATAGCTACCCACCCCGAACTCACCACCGAGAGCGTGGGTACAGGAAAGGAGAGGCGCGTGATTATCAAGCGCCTTGCGTAGACCTATTGAGCGACTGCGAGCGCGTAAAGAAGCGAGGTGTAGCGGTCTATAAAGTAGACCGTATTTTTTTGTGCGCGCACGCGGGAAGCATCGAAAGAAACATCTCCTAAAATAAAAGGTGTAATAGTTCCATCACCATGCGCGATTTGATAAAGAGAATCTATACTGTAAAACGCATGCATAAAGTAATCGTCCGGGAACGTTACTCGCTCGCTCAAATTCCTTGGCACGAAGCAGTATGTGGTGCTCGCGTGTGCTGCGCATTTGTCCGGGAGAGTATTAAGAAAGAAAGGAAAAGCGTTTTGGAGTGAGCGGTCCGCAAAGGAGAATCCCTCGGCGCTTCCGAGATAACTCACATTTTCTTTAATGTCCACTTTCACGGTACGCCCGAGCGCTGGCGCAAGGAGAAGGGTAAGTGTTTTAGAGGTAGGATTTAAACTCCACACTCGCCCCCCCGCATACGAAGAGGCTCTTTCTGCTATCCCAATATTCCCCTCGGTGAGAGCAAAAAAAGACACTCCTTCAACGGCAAAACTTCGAAGGATAACGGTATAGGAATTCGGGGTCTTTGATATGTCCACCAGCGAGAGATTTATCTCGTTTCCGTTTCTTACCGACGCGATAAGTTCGTTCGAGGCCCTCCCCCACCCGGCGTTGACTATTTCACGCGGCAAGGGGCGCCACACCGCATCGACGGAATCGAATATCGCCCATTGCGGGTCATTGGGATTTCCAAATGAGACAAGCACTTTACGTCCATCGGGAGAAGGTTCAGTTCGGTTCAGCGACACAATAGATTGACGGGAAATTTCCAGGTCAGGACCTTGTTTCACCGCATACACATACCCCTCGGATGTGAAGTAATAGACTTCTCCGGTTTCAGGAACAAGCCAGTAATCGAAAATGGTGCGGTCCGAAAGCGCGCGCGGTGTTGCAAACAAGGAATCGGAAATTTCTCCAGAGGAAGAAGTGGAGGTTGAAGCGGAACCGGCACTAGATGGAAGAGAACCGTCCGGAGAAGGGCCGGTATCCGTAGGGGCATCGATGAAAAGCCACCAAATAAAATATCCTGCGGCACTAACGGCAATGATCGCGCCAAGCGAAATGAGTATTTTATAAACAGGTTTCATGGAATATTATCTACCACAAAATTGCCATTCCCCAGGCTTCCAACTACTTGCTTCACTAAGTTTTGGAGATTCGACATCTGGGTTATATGTCGCTCTATCTTGGGTACTTGTTGCGCTGTATTTTTTATAAAACGGGTGGCACACCGCGGGTAAACTTGGGTTCGTTTTGTTATAAATGAATGTCGCTCCACCAATCGTTCTAAACCTTCCGCTGCACTGTGAAGACATCTCCGAAAATCTAAGGTTCAATGTAATACCATCAACGCACCCAGGGACATCGTCTTCGTCCTGTCCTGGGGGGCAGAGCGTGAGTCCTGTAATGGACTCAGGCGAGCATTTTCCAAGTTGACCAGCGAAACTGATACGTTCGCTTGTGGTGCTGGCGTATGGCCCTCTCAAAGGGTCTAGCGTTACGAGCTCGGGGTTTATGGTGTTCAAAATGAGATACGAACCGAAGAGAAGGGCGACGCCCCAGAGCGCGGAGGTTATCATGTCTTTCCCCTCCCGTTGCCGATCGGTGTTTCCGCCCGCGAAAGTATAGAAAAGAGACCCGGTCACAATGATAGCAACCGCAAGGATGCCGGCAATCGCAAGTGCAATCTGATAAAGGCGCGCGATATACGCCGCGGGGTTTCCTGGGGTTCCCGCGAGAGGGTTCCCGGTAATACTTTCGGAGCTTGGGAGAGTGGCGCAATTGAGTCCTGCCGGACATGAAATATCTGGCAGATCAAACGAAGCGGCGTTCGCAAGAAACGACCCCGACATCATAAGGAGAGGAATTCCCGCAACTAATGCGATGTATGTCAGTTTCATGGGGTAATCGCGAATTGGTTTCGTGCGGTCGCGGTTTCCATCGGGTTTAAAGTATTCAAGGCTTCGAGGTCTATACGAAAAGTTCGCGCGACGATGCTTGCAGCGTCGGCGATGGTAAGGGTAGTATCGCTTCCAACCTCTCTACGTTCCCCATCAATGGTCCACGAAAAGCGAAAATCGTCGAGTGAAGAGGCGTTGAAAAAATAAGGGAGAGAAGAAAGTGTAATTTTCCCCTCCGTGCCTCGTTTGTCGACATACGGTGCATCGATAACCACCGTGGGCGCAGTGGTGGGAATGCGAACTGACACTTCAACGAGCTCGCTATTTTGCGCGATAGACACTCGAACGAAATGAGAGTTTCCACTCCCCTTTGTGGCAGTGAATTTTGCCTGCTTCATTCCGCGTCCGCTCCCGATGAATTTTCCGTCCACCTGCCAACCAATGTCCGCCTGCGCAAGGTCTCGTAAAATTCCGCCCTGCGTTACTTCCACCGCGAGAGATACAGAAGATCCCGAGGAAGGAAGGACTCGACCTTCGAAATACGAAGGGTAAAAGTTCTCGGCGCGCCAAGTTACGAACGCTTGGGTGGGCTGACTTTGTGCGAAAATTCCTGCAGCTCCCGCCGCGAGGGAAATGAGGACTACTAATATGGTAAAGACGATTTTTTTCATGCCGCTTTTTTATAGAGTTCGTTATTTGTCCCTTCCTTTTTTTCCTTAAAATAATCATCCCGCTCTCTTTGGAATTCCCGGCGCGCGGCGCGATATTGCGTTCTCCCCTCTTTTATAGAAGCCATCGTCCCTTCCGCTTCTTTTATGTTTTTCAATTTCTTTATGTCCATTTTAGCAAGGGAAACCGCGGTTGTAACGTAGCCGAATTTTTCCGGATGATTCTCCATATAAACGGATACGAGAAAGGTGAATATCTGGGTGGGAATGACCGGAACGATCTGCACGGCAATGGGAATAAGAAATCTTCTTACAAGCGATGCGGTCGCCTTCGCGCCCTTCAAGTGAAACCACAGTGTGAAAAGGAGCCATGAGAGCGATTGCACTATAAACCCTCCGACGCCCGCGAGAAGGTCCGCGAAGATGCTCACAATATCGATAAGGAGCGCTACCATGCTCCCCAAAATTATCTCGATAAGGTTGAATTTTGGCGTGCTCATATCACTCCTTCCGTAATCCTTTTATTTCGAGCATTTGCTCCGGATTCGTGGTGATAATCTGATCTTCGGTGTAGGACGCGATGATTTTTACCGCCACATGTTTCAAACCCGCAAAGAAAAGCCCCTCGCCAACCCCCGCTTCAAGGAGGAGCATTTTCTCACCCTCGGTGAGGTCGAATGCGGACGCGACCGCTTCAATGGACGTGGGCGATTGTTTCATGAGGAGTTGAATGGAAGAGTTGGTGACGATAGGGCGGCCGTATTCGGACCGAAGGAAGTCCTCCACATCTTGAGTGATGGTGGTGATGCCGAGGTAGTATTTTCGAGCGCGCTTTACGAGGCCGAAGAGGAACGATGCGGAATCCTTATATTTCATCATCCACCACGCCTCGTCGATGATAAGGAGGCGGCGCTTGAGTTCGGAACGAACCAAGTTCCACACGAAGTTCAATACGATATACATCGCGATAGGGCGAAGCTCCTCTTCAAGGTCGCGGATAGAGAACACAATCAGCCGATTCTTTACGTCGATGTTCGTGGGCGCGTTCGTAAATCCCGCATACGAACCCTTCACAAATTTTTCAAGACGAGTGGCGATGGACCTTCCTCCCTCGGTATTCGCGAGCACCGTTTGAAGGTCTTCAAGGAGAGGAGGATTCAATTCTTTGATGCTTCCAAAATTTTCCGCGTTGATGTCGCGGGATGCGTAGGTTTCCGTAATGGCGCGGTCGAGGAGTGAATCTTCTTCCGGCGTGACCGTACCGAGCATGAGCTTCACGAGGCCGGTGAGGTTTAAAATGTGGGATTTGAACACGTCGGACGGTTCCTCTCCCTCAGGAATCAGCGGGATATCGAAGGGGTTGATATGGCTTGGGGAGGTGAGAGAGATTTTGAAATAACTTCCCCCGACCGCGTTCGCGAGATTTTGGTACTCATTCTCCGGGTCAATAACGATCATGTCCGTACCCATCATCATGGAGCGCAAAATCTCGAGTTTTGTCGCATAGGACTTTCCGGAACCGGACTTCGCGAACACCACCGCATTCGCATTCTCGAGGGAAAAACGGTCAAAAATGATGAGTGATTGATTATGAAGATTGATGCCGTAGAGAATTCCCTTGTCGGAAGTGAGGTCCGGCGATACGAACGGGAAAAGCGAAGATGCAGGCCCCGAGTTCATGGGGGTATTGATCTCGAGTTTGTCCGAGCCGGTAGGGAGTACCGAGAGAAACCCTTCGTCTTGGCGGAAGAGCGCCGGTTTTATGTTCACCAGCTTGGATTCCAAAATGGACTGTATTTTATCCTCAAGCTTTGAAAGTTCTTCGGGAGACTTTCCATAGAGCGTGATGTAGACTCCCACTTTAAAGAGCTTTTCCTGCGCCTGCTGGAGCGTATCGCGGAGGTTTTCAAGGTCATGGTATGCGGTCTCGAGCACGGGATCGCGCACGAATCCCTTTTCTTCGCGTTCCATCATCTCCGCCTGCACTTGCGCAACTTTTTTCCTGAGATTTCGCAGCGCTACCCCGGTATCGGTGGGGTGCACGAAAATGGAAATATCGAGCATGTCAGGGAGGTTGATGAGCGGCGAAAACCACCCGCTTGCCACGTAGCGCGGATAGGTGAACACAAAAAGCGTTTTTGCGTAGTAATCCCCAAGCTTCAAATAGTTCGACGACATCTCGGCTCCCGCCGGCGCGATAACGCTGCGGGTGTCCTCCGAAGAGGGTTCGTACGGTTTTGGCATTTTGGTTTCCATAGCGCTACTACTCTTTACTCACCGCCCTTTTCCCCTCCACGAGTTCCGGATTGTAGAGGTTGTAAAAAAGTTCCACTACCGCGTCGTTTTCAAGCGGCGCTGCCCGCAAACCGATCTGAGCCAGTCCATCCACCACCTGATTTACGCGCCGCTCAAGCTGGGAAAGCACCTCCTGCGGATTATTTCCCAGTGGAGACGAACCTGCGGTCTTCGGAGTCTTTCTAAAAAGCGACGCAAGGCCACTTACCTTACCCTCCGGTATCAAGGATTCATACGGCACTACCACAAAAAAAGTTTTGGAAATGATGGCGTTTTCTTCTACGAAAGTCCGGATGAACTGTATGTACTCACTGATCTGGATTTTCAGCAATTCGCTCGTTTCCTCTTCCATCCTTGTGCCCATGGAAGCGAGATACGCGTCGACGTTCACTTTGCGCGAGTGTATGAAGAATTGAACCGAAAAATCGAGGGTATTCAGGAAATTCTGAAAGCTTCCGAGAATAAGACCTTGTTCAGCTTCGGATTTAAGATCGAAATTCACTCCGGACACGATAAGGACTCTGCGAACGCTGCCGTTCTTCAAATAAAGTACGCCGTCACGTATCTCCTTTACGTCGACGAGTTCTTGGGTAGGCGTAGTGGGTTCTTTCGGCATAGCTTCAGTGTATCGTTATTGTTTCTGCGTTACCAATTATTCCTTGTAATCCACCCGCTTTGCGACTTTCTTCTCCCCGGTGAGATACGTAACGACCTGATACTCCTGCGACTTGGAGACTTTTTCGGCGGGACGAGAAAAAATTTTCCCGGTAGTAATCTGAAGCGCAAGCGATTTCAGTTTTTCCTCGATCCCCATACGTTGACGGATGGCTTCGATTTTCTCGAGTTCGGCAACGCCGGGGATTTTTGATTCGGGAAGCGTGCGTGACCAGGTATAGATACGCGGCTTCCAGTAATATGTGAGCGCGGAGCGGAGCACCGCAGGGAACGATTGCCCGTTTACCTTTACGAATGCAAGCGCGATGGCCACCGTGGCGACCACAAGCGTGATAAAGAGCCAAAGAATGAACGTAAATACGTAAAACGATGCGAAGCTTATTCCTGCCGCCGCGGCGAGATAGAGAAATTGCGGAAGCGTGAGAAACCCGACTACCTTCGGTTGTTCATCAATGAACTGTGGGACTTGGAATGTTGCCATGACACGTTAGCGAAGATCCACGGTGTTTTTTTCTATTTTTGGCGTTCCAGTTCCGCTCTCTGGCGCTTTTGCGAGCCCCGCACTGTCGGGTTTTTTGATTGTAAGAGGAGTGGCGGGCGATGATGAAGGAGGCGGAGGGGTTGGCGGGGTAACAGATTTTGGCGCAACCGACGTTTTTCCGAAGGTCTCTAAGTTGATAAATTCTCCACCGCCTCCAGGCGCGCCACCGGAACGGTATTCGCTGTAATGTACCTGCTTGGGGGCTTCTACGCTCGCTCTCGAAATAGTCGATTCGGGAGCTTTAGGCTTAAAAAGCCCGAATGGGAGCGAAAATCCTTTCATGGGTTCTTTCTTTGCCTCGGAAGTAAGAGGCTTTTCCTCATGAAGCACGAAAGGAGTAACTGTGGATTTTGTTGTTGTGGGAGAAGGAGGTGGAGAAGGTTCCTGCGGTACAGAAGGCGGGTGGAGTATTGCGGTCGAAGACCCAAACGTCGGAGCTGAGGAAGGAGCCGCGACAGGCGTCACGGTTTCGCGACGCATTCGCGGAATAGGGAGATTGAATTCTTCGAGAAGGAATTGGTCGATACCATAATCACTCAGGGCCTCTTTTTTGGGATGGAGTATTGTTTTCCTTATTTCCGAAGCAACGGCAAGCGCGCGTTCCTTTGTGAGGCCGAGCTCTTGGGCAAGTTCGCCCGAAAAGAATTGAGGCTCCAAATCCCCCACCTCAAGACGAAGAAGAAGGCGGGGAATAGCGCCCCTCTTTTCTCGGGGAGTCCCCAGCTCATTACTCAAGCTTCTTATGTGAGCCACCACCTCTTCGGAGCCGAACCATTCGCGAATGACTTGAGGAACTTCTGCTAATTTTTCTCGCAGTTCTTTCGAGGTCATACTAAATGTTTTGCCAGTTAGGATTGTCGTTTATATAATCAACCATTCTTTGGAGATTGCTCCATTCATCCTGTGTAAGGGGTGGTTGGAATTGCTGTAATTGCTGAGGCGTTGCGGTAAGCGCCCACTGCAAGCTGTTACGAATTGCCTCAATCTGGTCGGCGCTTCCTTCGGTCCCGAGTTTCCCAAGTTGTGGATTACTGAGATTGAGCGTTACCGTCATTTGGCTGCGCTCTGGAGGCCTCGCATTACTGGAGTCTCCCAATACCCTGTCAGAAATTTGGGTAATGTCAGCGGTTTTGATTTTTTTGGTAACCCGTTCAATCGCTTTTTCTTTTGTCTCGCCTGGACGAGGCTCAACGAGATCGGGGCGATTGTTGTAGATAGCTTGGGCAGTTCCCATGCGTTCCGCCACATCAATAAATTGTGATTGACGCTTGGGATCGAGATTTCCGAACAAGTTTCTCTTTGCCAGCTCTTGCGCTAAGGCGGCAACCCGAGTGGGGTCAGCCAGCGTCGGACTTAAGCGCTGCGTGGCAAGCTTCTCGATGCCCTCATTGGTAAGCGCTTCAAGCTCATCCTTGCGGTACTTCTCTATATCTTCGGGACGTTTCTTGGGAACCTCAGTTCCCTGTTTCGCAAGATAGCTTCCGACACCTTGAAGTCCAGGTACCCCCTGGAGGGCTGAACCCCAACGTTGAAGCCGGGTGGTGGTCTGTTTTGTGGTGGGATCGAATTTTCTTCCCGAAGTACGGAGAGTGTCGCCGAGCGCTCGTCCGCCACGCTGAGCTTGTTTGCCCGCCCATCCGATCGCGCCCGCCTTAGCCTTGTTCGCGAGGTTCATTCCGATATTCGCGCTCTCGATGCCCATTTTGTTTGCAACGATAAGCCCGCCGAGCATAAGACCGGCGATAACCACCATTTGGGCGCCTTGCGTTGCGACGCTCAAAAAAACCGTCTCAAAGAAACCGGAACCTGCGGTGAACACTTCGAGTTTTATATCCTTCATGCGTTCCACCGCCACAAGTGAGAGGTAGATGAAGAACGAAGAGGCTGGGGCGAAGAACGTCCACTTAATGAACGCGTTCCACCACGTCTTAAATTGGCCCCCCAAGTCGGGAATGACCCAGAAAAGCCACACGAGAGGAGCGAGGATGCCGAGGATAACAAGGTGAAGGTAACGGACAAGGAGCATGATGGCGAAGGTGCCAATGACGATGGTTGCAATAAGGACGAACGCGGTCGAAAAAACCATCGAGGCGATGTTTGACAGCATGGACGCGGTGATAGTAGCGCCGCTTACGGCGTCGGAACTGAAATTTTGGGCGTTCAAAAAGAATTTTTGTGCCTCAAACGATGAAGCGAGCGCGGTTCCAAGATCGCTTGGACTCGGAATGCGCGAGAGAAAGAAATTAGTGAAAGTGTCGGCAAATTGAAGAAATACCCCCATGATGGCGAGCGAAAAATTCACCACAATAGCGGCTGCGATGAGCCGGGTAAGCACTTTGCGGCTTCCATAGGTTTCAAAACGCAACATGACCGATACCGCAATGACTATAATGACGAGCACAAAACCAAGGTTTGCGATATCGCGGGTGATATTCCACCCCACGTGGACTATGGAATCCGTGTCGAGTACGCGGCGATTAAGCTCCATCGCGACATTGGTGAACCACGATACGATGGCGAGCGCTATGCCTCCGAGGTAGCCCGCGATGTAATTCACTACGTAAGCGACGACGCCAATGGCTCCTACCGCGATCCCCTCGATGCTAAAAAGACCCGCGCGCGCGGGAAACGGGAACCCCAAAAGAAAACCTCCAAGGACGAGCAAAGTCCCGAAGCGCGATGATTTAAGTGAACGGAAGAATCGAGTCATGGATGGTTATGGAGCGGGAGTCCAGGTGCACGAATAGATGCCTGTTTGACATGCCTGAAGCGCCTGCCTTTGTATGACAAGTCCATTTCGCAATCCCATTTCAAAGGCTTGTTGCTTTGAAATCATGTCTTTAAGCGTAAGGTGTATCGAACCGAGATTGGAAAGAAGCACGCGTAACGCCGCCTCGCTGAGGTCGGTATTTTCTTCGAATGCATCCTCAAGTTCCTGGATTTTGGTAAGCGCTTCGGTGAGCGATTCGCGGTCGGCGACAAACCTCGATTTCGCGGAATTTGCCGCAACCAACGTTGATGATGTGTTCGCACACGTCTGATAGCTTGTTTCCGTCCTTCCCTGCTCGCAATCGGCGAGAAGCGTAGTGGTGGCGATCAATTCATTATTAAGCGCCACAAGTCGTGTAAGTGTGGTGCTCGCGATCCCCACATTGTCACGTGCCGATTCTATTTTTGCCCCTATCTCGGTGCGAAGTTGCCGTGTGAAATTTGTGGCGTTCTCATACTCCTCTCCGTAGCCGCGGTACGGATCGCCCTCGGGGTATTGTTCGGGCGATCGACCTGTGGTGCTTTCACTTCTAAGCTTTGAAAGGTTGCCGCGGAGTCCTTTTACCCCCTCTTTAATAACGCGATTCACTGCGGCATCGAAGATGGCATTCACGTAAGGTGAAAGGTCGTCGGAGTTTGCCACCACTTGCGTGTCGGCAACGTAAGGAATTGCAGCGATCTGTTGGGTCGCTGAGGGAGGGAGCGACCACTCCGGCCTCGTGCACTCATAGTTAGGTTTTATGAGCGTGTTCAAAGCGTTTTGGTAGGCGGGAGAATTTTCTGCGGGGGGAAGCGTCGGGTGAAAATACGGAAAACTTTCGTCCGCGGGAATTTTGAAAGAAACAAATTTTTTGTCGCTTTTCCGAACTCCGGAAAGCGTCCACTCAACACACTGATACACCGGAGTATATCCCCCTCCTATAGTCGCTGCCGCGCGCGCCTCATCCTCCTTCTTCGCGGTTTCTTTAAGAATTTGGTCATGCGTTTTGAGAAATATTCCAAATGGGTTGTTGTTCGGTTTCCAGAGTTCCGTATACGCGAGCCACCCACCCTGTTCAAAGTCGTTATAAAATCCCTCGACGTTTTCCACAATATCATCGAGAGTGCACCGCACGCTTTCCGAGAACTCGGGTACTTTGGTGAGTAATTGTGGCACGCGATATTTAAAAGGAGTGCAAAGTTCCGCAAGTCCGAGCGCGCGCGCGGTGTCGCCTACCGCAGCTTGTGCGGCATCTTCCAAGAAATCGCCGAAGTTAGTAATGAATTTCGGGTCCCCGTTCCCATTGATCCATCCAATGATGTCGTCGGTCATGCGGTCCAAAAGACGCTTTTTGAGCTTTGCGAGTGCTACCTTGAACGCCGTATCTTTGATAGCGTTTATACAGCTATCGAATTGAAGTTTTTTGACCTCATCCTTTTGTTCACCCGATTCTTTCACATACATGGGGTCATCGGCGCTTGAGCCTTTGCTCTCATCTTCCCCAAGGCCGAAAATACCCCCTATTCCCTCGATGATGCCTCCTACAACAGGAACGTCCTCCACCGCATCTATAAGTGCATTTCCCACGTCCTTCGCTACCCCAAGGATCTTTCCACCCAAAGAATTTATGGCCATGTCGACGGTGCATTCAGCGACCGCGTTGTTCGCCTGTGCAAACGCGAACGCGGGCGCAAATGCGCCCGCGGCAAAAGAGGCGATGAGGAGAAGCGCGAGGAAGCGGCGAGAGAATTCCATGGGCTAAAAATGAAGTTTCGAAATATTCAACACAAGAAGTTCGGTCAATCTCGTTTCTTCCTCCGCGGTTTGTGAGAGATGTTCCACCGCCGCCACAATCTTCAACGGATCATCCGCGCTTTCAAGGATGGTATTCGTAAGTGCGACTCGCTTTTGCCAGAGGTTCAGCAATCCCAAATGAAACGACGCGAGAGGGGCGGGTGCGGAAATTTTAAGGAGGTCTCCGATATAAAGTCGCATAGCGTTTTGTGCGAGTTCCAATTCGCGCCCATTGTTCTCACTCACGAAGCGTGCAACTGCGCCAAGCAGTGAACTCGCGTGTTCGCTGAGCCGTTCCTCCTGTATTGCGACGATTGTATTCAAATAGAAAACGAGCGCTTCCCTAGTTTTTCCGGAGGAGGTTCTGATATCGCGTTCAGTGAACGAAGAAAACACAAACGGTCGCTCCACCGCCTCCACAATAAGGCTCTCGAGTGTCCCCTCCGGAGGAAGCGCGACCGCACTTGCGGAGGATCCTCTCGGATTTATCCGAAGAATTTCTTCCCCATATTTTTGAACCACGCTTTCGGTGAAATTTGAATCACCTGATATTGTATCCAGTAAACTTCCTGACAATTCCGCATTTCCGAACGCGAACGCAAGCTCTCCTCCTTGCCCTTGGGTGATGGAAAGCGTTTTCAAGTCACGTTCGGAAGGGGTTGCGAGGCGCGTAATGAGGAATGCGCCAAGCGCTCCTCCCATAAGTATCGCTATGGCTATAGTTTTCCGGGTCATGAAAGGCCTTGGCGACGCCAAGTTCCTCTCAATTATACATCATTTTTGAAATGGTTTTGATGTGTCCCTGCGTAAGAAGCGCGCTTCGTGCGCTCTCCGCGAGGCCAAGGAGCGACACTATTTGTTCCGCCTCGTCACGTGGAATCGAAAGCGACTCTCGCAAGTTGTTCACGAGCGTTTTTCGCGGCTGGCGAAACAACTTTTTTGCGGTTTCAAAGTAATGGGAAAGAGCTTCCCCTGTGGCTTCATGCTCGATTTCAAGCACAAGGAGCGCAGAATCCACCTTTGGGGGAGGAAAAAATTTATGGCGCGCAACCGCGAACACAATGTGGGGACGAGTCCACCCCCGAAGAGTTGCGGCAAGGAGATTCATGTGCGGAGCATCGGCAATCGCACGTTCCGCAACTTCTTTTTGAACAAGAAACACGGCGCGTTGGATAGGAAAAGCTCTGCGCGCCACAAGGTCGCCGAGGAGTCGAAACAAGAATCCGGTAAGGTAATAGGGAATATTGCCTACGATAACGCAGGGGATAGCGGGGAGCTTCGGAAGAACCTCTCTCACGTCGCCTTTGATAATCTCCAACCTCGCGCTTGATTGTGGAGCCAGTGAACGAGCGAGACGCTCGGCTAAGCTCACATCCCGTTCTACGGCGACAATATGCGATGCGCCTTGCGCGAGAAGCTCATTGGTGAGCTCCCCGTGCCCAGGACCGACCTCCACAATATAAGGATGAGCGGACAAGGAAAAAGCCTCATGCGCAATTGCAGAGAGAATTTTCTTGTCCTTCAAGAAATGTTGACCCAATCTTTTTCCCATATTCCCTATTCTTGTTTTACCCGATATTGAAGCGCTTCCGCGATATGGGGCGCACGTACCTGTGGTGACCTGTCGAGATCCGCGATGGTTCGCGCAACTTTCAGGGTGCGGTAATAACCGCGCGGTGAAAGAAGAGAGCGATCGAGCGCGCGCTTTAAAAGTGCGTCGGCCTCAGTATCAAGCGTTATGAATTGTTCCGCCTCCCGCGAGCTCATTTCGCTGTTCGAAAAAAGGACGCGCTCATGTTTTTTGAAGCGCTCTTTTTGGAATTCGCGCGCATAAAGAACACGCGCTCGGATTTTTTCATCATTTCCCCGTGTGTGGTCCCGCGTGGCGTGAAGCTCTTCGGTGGGAATGCGCGGTATTTCGAGTTGTATATCGATACGATCGAGAAGAGGACCTGATATTTTTCTTTGATAACGGAATACTTCCGCGGCGCTGCATCGGCACTCATGTGCTGGGTCCTCGAAATAGCCGCAAGGACACGGATTCATCGCGGCGATAAGCGTGAAACGAGCAGGAAAAACGAGGGTTTTTTTGGCTCTCGCGACAAGTATTTCTCCGCTTTCAAGTGGCTGGCGGAGGCCTTCGAGGACGTCCCGGTGGAATTCCGGAAACTCATCAAGGAAAAGGACACCGCGATGAGCAAGGGAAACTTCTCCGGGTTTTGGATTGGCGCCGCCGCCGAGGATAGCGACCGCGGATGCGCTGTGGTGAGGAGCCCGGAACGGACGCGCATTGACGAGCGGCTCTTTCATGGTGAGACCGGCCGCACTCCAGATCCGTGTCACATGAAGTATTTCCTCTTCTTGCGGCGGAGGAAGAATCCCCGCGAATGCTTCCGCAAGCATGGTTTTGCCGGTGCCGGGCGGTCCGGAAAGAAGTACGTTATGACCTCCCGCGGCAGCGACGAGGAGCGCGCGTTTCGCGGCGTCATGGCCGCGGATATCGACGAATGCAACCGAGCCCGCGCGAAACTGCGGAGCAAGAGTCGCGCGTGGTTGAGGAGTGAGCGTGCGAGTGCCATCGAGATGCATTACGAGATCACGGAGCGTAGAAACGGGGAATGCGGAGATTTCCGGAACGACCGCCGCCTCGGACGCATTTTCGCTCGGAACAAAAATTTCAGTGAATCCGCGCTCCCGCGCAAAAAGCGCGATGTTTAAAATGCCCGCGACGGAGCGGAGCGTTCCGTCGAGGGAAAGCTCTCCAACAAAAAGTTTTCGCGCAGGGTCGAATGGTTTTATTTGTTCGCTGGCGAGGAGATATGCGAGCGCAATCGCGAGGTCGTAGTGAGAGCCCGCTTTTTTTATGTCAGCGGGAGCAAGGTTTACCGTGATGCGGCGATTCTCGCGTGTGGGTTGCCGTACTCCGAGGTGCTTAAGCGCTGAGTTCACGCGCTCCTTGGATTCCGCCACGGCCTTGTCCGCAAGCCCGACGATGGTGAACGCATGGAGGCCGACATTCAGGTCGGCCTCCACTTCGATTTCGCTCGCCTCAATTCCGTCCAACTCCGCGGTAAAAAGTTTAGGAACCGTGGTCACGTTCGCTTCAGTTTGCAGTTCTTGCAGTGGGGAGATTCCGGATCCGCCAGAAGAAGATCGCGTTCAATTTCATTTCCGCACGATTCGCAAATACCGTAGGTTCCTATCTTCATCTTCGAGAGCGCAAGGCGCACGCGTATAAGTTGGCGGTTCACAATGCGCTTCAGTCCCATCCAAGTGCCGAATTCTTCGGCCTCGTCCGCCTCCTCCTCGAAGTGGTCGGTTTCGTCGCCGAAATCGAGACTCTTCTTGAAGTCCTCGAGCTGCACTTCCAGTTTCTCCTCTTTTTCTTTAAGCTTCGCTTCGAGCTCCTTTCTTTCCTCTTGTTTCATAACGCTATAAAAGTAAACCGCCCCACGAGGGCGGTCAATGTGAATAACGCAAGGTGATGCGATTAGAACCCAAGCCGCTCCGCCGCCATCCCCGCCCCAGTGAGATTGGTGGAGATAAGAAGCGTGCGGTCGAACCAGGTATAGGAAAAGGTTGCGCCCGGCGCTTCAAATGACACTTGAGACGTGGGTTTCTCTCGGACGCTTCCGTCAGCCCACACTCCCTGCGCCCCCGCCTCTTCGAGGAAAAAGTTTGCAAGTCCCGGGTCGCTCTGGAGAGCGCTCATGCCGTCTTGAACGGGACCGATAGGAACACCGGACTTGAGCGGCACTGCCATACCGAGCCAGGTACCGTTTGCGGCGGCATACGTGAAATAAGTCGCATCATCGTCAAAAGAAGAAAGTCGTTCGGCGGAGAAGAAGGTCGGAGTGAAAAGGGGCGCGATGCGCGAAAAAGGTATGGTACGCCCCGAGGGCATCTTGAGCACCACCTCGCTCATACGAGGAGATGCGACGGCTCCCGAGGGGAGCGCAGCTTTGAGCGCGGTGAGCGTTGGGGACGTGAGAATAATTTCGGTGGTCGCATCCGGTGCGATTACGAAAAGTGAGCGATGCGAGGAAAGGCCCTGAATGCCGCTCCACGGATCCGGAGCGGATGTCTCGGATTCGGGAGAACTCGTCTCTTCGGTAGAAGTAGCCGCCTCCTCCGTCGTCGATGCTGGTTCTGAGGGCTGGAACGGCTCAGGAGTTTCGGGGAGCGTGGGAGCCTCGGGCGCAGGCGGGAGTATCGGCTCTTCCGTGAAGAGAGGATACACAAAAAAGTAACCGACGGCGCCGAGCCCTACCACAATAAGGAACGAAAGTATCGCAATAAAAATCTTTTTCCCTCCGCTTTTCGACGACGCGCCTGAAATGGGAGCCGGTATCGGAGTGATAGGCGGAATACCTCCCGGTTTCGGAAGCGTATCATTCCCCATTGCCATTCCTGACGGAGGCACGAAGGACGGCTTAGGCGATGTGGAAGGAATGGATGGCGTCACTGGAGGACGAGGCGCGGCGCTCGGCGCATATGGTGCAGGCTCCGCTCCCCCACTTGTTTTTATGGAATTCAAATCGGAAGAAAACGTTCGTGTTTCAAGTGAAGGCGCGGATGGTCGCGCGAGCGGCGACTCCCCTTCTCCGGTGCCTATTTGCGATATCGGCTTCTGGTCGTTTTTCTTGAACGGGTCAGAAAAAGAAGGTCCCTCCATATGAAGGGATTATACCACGTTCCTTCTTTTTGATTTCTGTGGACAAAATCAATCCTTCAAACGCTTCAAGGAAAGCGCGATACGCCCATCCTCCGCCCTCACCACAACCGCCCGTACGTGGTCGCCTACGTGTACCACGTCTTCTACCTGCTTTACGAATCCTTCTTTAAGTTCGGAAACATGGATCATACCGTCTCTTCCGCCACCGAGGTCGACAATGGCGCCGAATTCGAGGATTTTGATGACGGGGCCTTCGACGATCTGCCCCACTTCATAATCTTTCACTATTCCCTCGACGATACCGAACGCTTTTTTCACCATTGCGTGGTCGGTCCCGGAGATGAATACCTTGGAGGTTTTTTCGGCAACAGGAGATTCGTCAATATCGATAGCAACCGAGCCCCCGCACGCCGCGATAATTCCATTGATGGTCTTGCCTCCCGGGCCGATAAGGAGACCGATTTTTTCCGAAGCAATCGGCATCGAAAGAATGACCGGCGCGAATTGCGATACTTCGGGGCGTGGCGCCGGAAGCGTCTTTTCCATAACCGAGAGAATGGTTTTGTGTGCGGCTCTTGCGGCGGCAAGCGCTTCAGAGAACATAGTCGCGTTGATGCCTCCTATTTTTACGTCCATCTGGATGGCGGTGACGCCGTCTTTGGTACCCGCCACTTTGAAATCCATGTCGCCGTAGTGGTCCTCGGGCCCCTGAATGTCGGTGAGTATCTTGTATTTCCCTGTTTCGTCGTTTGACATAAGGCCGATTGCAATGCCGGCGACAAGCTTTTTAATGGGCACGCCCGCGTCCATAAGCGAAAGACATGAAGCGCATGTGGTGGCCATCGAGGAAGAGCCGTTCGAGGAAAGCGTTTCCGCCACCACTCGAATGGCATAAGGGAATTCCTCTTTCGGAGGGATCAGGTTGGTAAGCGCTTTCCATGCAAGGTTGCCGTGGCCTATCTCACGCCGCCCGGGGCCGCGGGAACGTTTTGCTTCACCCGTTGAGAAGCTTGGAAAATTGTAGTGGAGCATGAACCGCTTGGTGCCACTGTACTCCATCGTTTCGACGAGCTGTTCGTCCGCAGGGCTGCCGAGCGTAGTGACTGCAAGGACCTGCGTTTGTCCGCGCACAAAAATCGCCGAACCGTGGGTCTTTCGAAGTGTGCCAACCTCCGCATAGAGAGGCCGAACCTCGTCGAGCGCGCGCCCGTCGACGCGGCGACCGTGTTCGATGGCTTCGCGATGCACGAACTCATCCACGTAGGTTTCGAAAAGATACTCGACCTCGTTCTCGCTCCCCTTTACCGGCACTTCGTCAGCGGTGAATGTTTCGAATGTGACGCGCTTCAGCTCGTCTAAGGTCTTGTTTTTCGCGGCGTCGGCAACCTTCGGTTCGAGAAACGCATGAACCGCATTTGCAAGCTCAGGCGAGGGAGTGGTAAGCGCGACCGCTGCCTTCGGTTTCCCGCGTTTGGCAATTATTTTTTCTTGGAATGCCACCAGCTCGCGTATTTTTGCGTAGGAATCCGAGAAAATCTTTTCCGCATCTTCCGTGGAGGTTTCAATGCCTTCGAACTCAATCATGTTCACGTGGTTCTTTGTGCCCGCAAAGAATGCCGTAGCGGAAGACGTGCGGGTCTCAACGCCCGCAACAGGTCCTGCCCACGGAATATCCGAAGTGCCGAGGGCCGCCGAGGCTGCGATGAGCGCGCAGACGTCGGGGTTGTGGTTGCCGTCATACTCGAGGACTGTGATGGTCATCTGCACTTCACGACGAAGGCGAGGATCGAAGAGTGGGCGGATGGTGCGATCGACAAGGCGCGCCGAAAGAATGGCGTCATCGGAGGCCTTTCCCTCGCGGCGCACAAAACGACTGCCGAGTATTTTCCCCGCCGCATAGAATCGTTCCTCGTAGTCGACGGTGAGCGGGAAATAATCGCCCGTCGTATCCTTTTGCCCCATCACCACCGCCGCGAGTACCGCAGAGTCGCCCCAGCGCGCGATGACCGCGCCGTTTGCCTGCCCTCCAAGCTCGGAGAATTCCAAGGAGAGCGGTGCGCCGTCGAGCGTGGTTTCGTATATTTTTCTGTTCAGTTTCATATTGGATTTTATTGAAAATTATTTACTACTCGCTCCCTTCTTCTCTCTTCGCTCGCGGATCTTCAGCAATATCCGCGGAATGGTCTCTATATCGGTGAAGCGATCAACGGAATCCTTCAACTTTGTGGATGCGCTTCGCCGGAACGCCACCGCTTCCACTTGCTTGCCGAGCCCCCACTTCAGGTACTCGACGAGAGGGACAAAATCACCGTCTCCGGTGACGAGGATTATCGCATCCACGCTTTGCGCGAGGCGCACTGCGTCGATGGCCATTCCAATGTCCCAGTCGGCTTTTTTCGAGCCGTCGGGGTATATCTGAAGGTCTTTAAGGCGAAGCTCAAACCCCGTTTGTTTCAATGCCTCGAAGAACGAATCTTCTCCGAGCGCGGTATCACTCTTTACCACATACGCGACCGCGCGGAGAAGCGAACGGTTCCCTACCGCGGTACGGAGAAGCTCTTTGAAGTTCACCCGCGCGTGGTGAAGATGCTTCGCGGAATGGTAGATGTTCTGCACATCCACGAAGATAGCCACGCGCTGATCGGAATAAGGAACGGCCATGCGGTGCTACGCGAGCTCGAGCTTCTTCATGAGCTTCGTGTACATTGGTTCATTCTCACGCTTTACGTACGCGAGGAATTTGCGTCGCTTCCCTACCATCATGAGGAGTCCCCGGCGGGAGTGGTGGTCCTTGGGGTGCTTTTTCAGGTGGTCGGCGAGCGCCTTGATTTGCTTCGTGAGAAGCGCCACCTGAACCTCCGCCGAGCCGGTGTCCCTCTCGTGCTTCGCGAAGTCCTTTACTGCGCCTTGTTTTTGTCTCTTGGACAACATGTGACGGACACATGATAGCGATGATTTTTACCTCTGTCAATTATGGTCGGTTTTTCGGAGGAAAATTTCCGTTGAAAACATACGGTTTATTTTTGGTCGGAATCTTTCCGTTCGGAAATCAATATTGTGCGACAGAAAGCGTTATACTTAACCCTATGAGCGAAATGGAAAAATTGGTGAAAGAATACCTCGAGTATCTGGAAATAGAACGCGGTCGCGCACGCAAAACGCAGGAAAACTATAGCCGCTATCTCAGCGTCTTTATAAGGAAGACCGGCATAAAAACGGCGCGCGCAATTACGGAAGAAACGGTGCGGAAATTTCGTCTCGAGTTGGCACGGAAGGACCTAAAAAAGGTGACGCAAAGCTATTACGTGATTGCCATAAGGAACTTTTTGAAATATCTCGTGCGACGAGGGATGCAGGTGCTCCCCCCCGAGCGTCTGGAGCTTCCGAAAGTGTCACGGCGCGACATTGAGGTGCTTTCGTATCACGAATTGGAGCGACTCCTCTCGTCCCCGAAAGGCACGGACCTTCGCGCGCTTCGCGACCGCGCGATACTAGAAACATTTTTCTCGACCGGACTCCGTCTCTCGGAACTTTGTGCGCTTCCCCGCACTTTGGACCTCACCCGTGGGGAATTTTCGGTTCGTGGGAAGGGCGAAAAAGTACGCGTGGTGTTCCTTTCCGATCGCGCGAAGAAAGCTCTAAAAGAATATTTGGAAAAACGTCCCGATGTGGAGGAAGAGCTCTTTATTTCCTTAAGTCGCGCAGGGAAAGTTCTTGGGCCTATTACGCCGCGCGCGGTTGAGCGCCTCGTGGAACTCCACGCGCGCCGTGCCGGCATCGGGAAGAGGGTTCACCCCCACGAATTGCGCCATAGTTTTGCGACCGACCTTTTGATAAACGGCGCCGACCTCCGTTCGGTGCAGGAGCTTTTGGGACATGCGAACGTGGCGACCACGCAGGTGTATACCCATTTAACGAGCAAAGAATTAAAGGAGGTTCACAGAAGCTTCCACGGCCGTCGCCGGTAATGTGCCCCCGGGAGGAAATTGAACATCATTCGCTTCTGCTCACTCTCTGACACCTTGCGGTTTCAGTACTTCCGCCACGGGAAAACTCCCGTTTTCCCTACCCCTTTCCCGTTCAAATCCTTCCACGACTAAATTCTTGTGCCCCCGGGAGGATTTGAACCTCCAACCCTTGCGGGACAGCGTCCTAAGCGCTGCGCGTATTCCAGTTCCGCCACGGGGGCCTACCAAAAGATATTGTGGCATAAAGCGGATAATCGGTGCAGTCCGAGGGACTGCCGTTGAATGAGTGCGCCCGGTGGGACGCGCCATATCGTCACAACCGCCACGGTGCCGCCCTAAGCGGCTGGTTTTATTTGACAATTCCTATATTTTATGATAAAATCCGTTCTAGAAGATGTACAACTGAAAACACTCATCATTTGAAAGGACATAACAATGGGAACGCTCATTGCGTTGTTCGTTGTATTTGTGGTGATTGTCGCGGTTCTCCAAAAAAGGAGAATGCGGCTTATCAACGCAAATGCGGAAGGTACGTTGAAACTCGAAGAGAGGAACGAGCTCATAGAAAGGGAGCTGGCTGGGACGATAGCCGATGGGGAGAAGAAAAGGCTCGCGGAAGACAGGAAGGAAAGAGAAACTTGGATTCCTGAAATTCAGGGCTTTTCCATGCTTCTTACTGGACCCGCAGTTCTCGGAACGCTTGCGTTCGCAAGTATTGCGCTCATGCATTTTGAGTTCATGTTCGGATTGTTCGCGCTCCTCGTCGTTCTTTGGTGGGCATGGAATGGGCTCCATGAAGTGAAAGAGCCCGAGATGGCCGTTCTCTTCGCATTCGGCGCACTCAAGTACCGACTTCAAGAAGGATGGTATCTTCTCCTTATTCCATTCCAGGAATTGGAAAAAGAAACCACATCTCGGCAAACGCTTTATGCGAACCCCGACGGCACGCCGAATGAGCAGGCCGAAGAAGTGAATGTGTACTACACGGAGAAGAAGAAAAACGATGAGAAGTCTCCATTGAGGCAGATTCCCGCAAAAGTGAGAATGAGGGTGTTCTATAGGCTCATAAGTCCCAAAGACGCGGTGAAGATGTACGGCGGACTCAATGAACGGGCATTCAAGAATGACCTCAGTTCCACCTCGCAATCGAAGCTTCGCGCGGCAATCGGGAAGAGCGATCTCAACACGCTCCTTGAAGGGAAACAAATCCTCGAGGACGAGATTGCGGTAGCGATCAATTATGAGCTCAATGGGGAACCTGACCAGAAGGGCGACTTTGGCGTCATGCGCCAAAAAGCTCCCTCGGGTTACGTGGTAGGCTCCATCGATCTC
Organism: Candidatus Microgenomatus sp.; assembly: GCA_020724805.1. Lineage (GTDB taxonomy): Bacteria > Patescibacteriota > Minisyncoccia > UBA6257 > GWB1-50-10 > DYGI01. The sequence goes on along the minus strand of DYGI01000001.1, from coordinate 104,628 downwards.
CACTTCTTTGAGGAGAACGTGAAATCCAAAGCCTCAGCCGTTCGGGAGCAGGGAGACGCCGATGCGTATCGCATACGGCAGGCGGTGGAAGCAAGCGCCGAGCCGCTCAAAGGAAATCCCGAAGCGGCACAGGTGAACGTTGCGGAAATTTGGGCGAACACCGTCCAGAAAGTCGCCCCCGACTTTGTGGGAGCGATAGGAAAAGCGTTCCAAGGCGGCGGCTCGAAGAGCGAAAAGAAAGACGAAAAGAAGGGAGAGAAGAAAAAAGATGAGAACAGCGACGAGGTGCGGGTGAGCAAAAAGAAGCTCCAGCAACTCGTTGACAGCCTCTAAGGAAAGGAGAAGCACATGAACACGCGATTTCCTATCATCAACAAAATCTTCATGGGACTTATCGGGCTCGCGCTCGTAATTGCCCTCGCAGGGACGCTCGTAGGAACGAACGTGATCTACTGGACGATCCTGATAGTTGTGGTCGCAATGCTTTTGGGATTGGCAGGCGCCGCGATATATGTCACGAAGTTGCCTGCCCAAACCGCAAAAGACCTTGTGGACAGGGTGAGTTCAAACCCGCTTCTCAAAGGGATTTTCGTTCTTCTTCTGCTCCTCCTTGGATTCTCCGTATGCCTCTATGTTCTTTTCGGAGCAGTTCCCGGATGGATACAAGGGACGATGGGAGTCGAATGGCGGTGGGCGATGGTGCTCATGGTAATACTCGGACTGCCACTCATACCTCTCGTATGGCTTTTGTTCGGACCCACCGGAATCCCCGGAGATCCGAAGGTCATCGGGAAGGCGTTTCGCGGTGTGGCATTCCTCATGCTAATATTCTTCGCCTGGTGGTATCACGACCAGCCGAATCGTCTGTTCGATGTTGATACCGGACAGCCGACGTTCTGGGTGGCCGACAAGGAGGGGAAAATCTACTATTTTCCCGGTCCTGTGGACACCACGAGGAAGTACTTCTCTCCGGTGACGGGAGAAAGGTTGCGTCCGGGAGAACCTACCGACGTTCCAAAATATCGGAAGGAATCATGGACGCAGGACGTGAAGAAAGCGTTGCCGAGCATTTCCATTCCCACTCCCGTTCGGGAGGAGAACAAATGGATGAGATTCTATCTGAGGAAAGGAGAGGTAATTCCTACGGTCTACGTGAGCGGAAAGTGGAATACGCGAGAATATATCGTGGAGTCCACCGGACCATTCAAGGTTCATGGGGTCCAGCCGGACGGCACGGTGAAAATTTTCACCGCTGAGGCCGGAAGGTCTCGGTGGACATGGAATGGGGCCCCCGGCGTGTATATGGAGGTAGAGGGACTCGAGGACGGCACAGAGGTAAGTTTCAAGAACGTTCTCTAGGCCAACCTTAGCGGAAAGCAAAACCGCGCATGGCAGTATGCATGCGCGGTTTTTTTGTTCCCAAAGCTTCAGTGTTAGAACGTTGGAACTGTTTCACCTGGAAGCTCTCCTTCTGCGCCGAGGAAGCTTGCTACAATATTTTCAATCACAAGCGAGAGAAGCGCTACCGCGATTGCAATGACCGCGTAGATAACCATCTGCCGCGCAGTCCCCACTTTCTCGGGATCTCCCTGGGCAGTCAAATACTTGAATGCCGCGATGATGATGAAGATCGCCGCGACGATGTAGAAGACCGTTTGAAGAATGCCGAGCGCGCTCTCAAAGAGGCCAATGACGTCGTCGACGCTGTCCGGAGCTTGCGCAAAGCCGATGAGCGGCGTTGCGAGCGCAGCTCCCATCGCTACGAGAGATACTATTTTCTTGGTGTTCATGGGATTTCTATACACACGCGTAACTCATCGACCTTTCCATTTAAGTCAAAAAATCTTTGATAATGAGCACGATTCCTCGTGCCATGAGGAGTATACCATAGGCGATAGCGGTGTAGACAATGGTGCGGCGGCCGGTAATGAACTTTTCAGGGTCGCCCGCGGCAAAAAGCATCTGGAACGCCCCGATGATTATCATAATGGCGGCGATGACCCCTCCAAGTTTAAGAAGAAAATCGAGCACGCTCTCGAGGAGCTCGGTGGGGGTACTTGTAGAACCGAGCGGATTGTCTAGTTTTATGGTGACGGGACTTTGCGCAAACGCAAAAACGGGGCCAGAGAGAAAAATCGCTATGAGTATCAACGGCAGAATGATTTTCATCGTTTTTATCATATCACGCGCAGTTTATCTGATTCCATGGGAGGTTGGCCTTTCCCGAGAGGAAATGGAGGACTTCGCTCACCACGAGCCATGACACAAGCGCGATGGCCATACCGATCACCGCGTTAAGAACGGTCTTCTTCCCGGTCGCAAACCGTTCCTCGGAACCTGCCGCAAACATCATAATGAGCGCACCGACCACTATCATAATGGTTGCGGCCACGGTGGCGAAGGTGAGAAGATAATCGACGATATTTGCCGTAACTTGAAGTGCGTCACAGAAATCGCACGGCCTCGTGGGTCCGCCGGCATCCGAATCGGCAGCGCATCTCGTGTTTTCCCAAATTCCCTTTCCCGCTCCAAGCGCCGGCGCAGAAAATGCCGCAAATATAGCGAGAAAAATAATAATGACGGTCAGCGTTCGCATGTGGTTTCAGTATACCTCACTCGCTCCTTAAGAGACTCGTGACCTCCTGCGCCGCGGCGCCGAGGAAATTAGAGGCGCGGACGGGGTCGGTAAGCGAGGACGAAATAAGTTTTACGAACGAAGCGCGGATACGGTCGGGGTCGGGTTGCGGCCATGAACGTGCGGTGAGCGTTTGTTTGGCAAAGACGCGCATCACCGGGTCGTTCTCATACCCATTCGCGAGCGCGCGGAGCGCCGGAGGTTTGCGAGTTGCAGATACGTAAGCGCGCCCCACCGATTCCGTAGTGGTCATCGTTTTAATGAACTCCCATGCGAGCGCGGGATTCGCACTGCGGCGGGACACGGCGAACCCATAGTAGGAAGAATAGGTAATCCCTACCGTCGCATCTTTCGGTTGCGGCACGGGCGCGACCGCATAGTTCAAGAACGCGTTACGCACGGTAAGAAGCGGAATGGCGGATGCGTAGTCGATAAACATCGCAAGTTTTTCGTCCGCAAAGCGCATGCGTGCCGTAGCTTCTCCGGTTCCCCACGAATATGCCGCGGAGGTGGGATTCCCGAACTGGAGGTAAAAACGAAGCGCATTCAGTCCCGTGGAAGAGTTGAATGAAGCTTGAGTAAGCGCGGCATCGGTCATTGCGGTACCGGTCTGAAGCATAAGAAGGTAGAGCGTATCGACCGCGGTTTCGATATGCGAAGCGGCGCCACCGAGCGCCATTCCGGATTGGGTGATTACCCCTCCCTCGCCTTTTTTGGTGAGCACGGGTGCCGTCCCTTGTACATCATCCCAGGTGCGTGGCGGTGCGGATACTCCCGCGTCATCGAAGAGGTCGCGATTATAAATGAGCGCAAGCGTGTCTATGGAGAGCGGAAGACCGTAAAGCCCCCCCGTTCCGAAGAAGTCCTTTTCCACCACTTGCGGGAACGTGGCGCGGAGTTCCGGGAGCCCCATGGTTATGGAAGAGGCGGGGAGCATCTTGTTCTGATGGCGAATGACCTTGTCGTTTCGCACGACGAATATATCGGGACCGGTACCCGCCGCAAGCGCATCAAGAAGTGCCGCCTCGTACGCTCCCTCATCGGAAAATGAACGGTAACGGAAAGTTACATTCGGATATTTTGCATTGAATGCGGCGTATGCGGCCGTAAAAGCGCTCTCGTCGTCACCCACGTTCCAGATCGAAAGTTCCGCGGCAATCGATTCGGGGCCGGACGTGCGAAGACCCGGAATGATTCCGGTAAAAATCAGGATCGCGACGATGACCACAATGCCGGTAATTCCCGCGATGATGAATTGATTTTTTGTCAGAGACATACAAGTCCTATAAGCGTGTCGTTTTCCTCAAGGTTCATAATGCGTACCCCCTGGGTGGCGCGCCCCGCGACCCTAATGTCCGCGAGTTTGGTGCGGAGAGCCTGTCCCTTCGAAGAGAATGCGAGCACTTCCTCTTCTTCGCCGGTCACTACCTGTGCCGCCATCACGCGACCGGTCTTCGGGGTCACGTGCGCGGTTTTGATGCCTCCGCCGCCGCGACGTTGCACTTTATATTCTTTAAGGGGCGTTTGTTTCGCGTAACCCCGCGCCATCACCACGAGGAGTTTTTCTTTCGCACCACCTTCACTCTTCCTGATTATATCAAGCCCGGCGACCACGTCCCCTTTCTTCAAGCGTATTGCGCCAACGCCTGCGGCGGCGCGTCCCATGGCGCGCACATCCTTTTCCTTGAATCGGATGGACTGACCGGTAGTGGTGACCATGATGATTTCATCCTCGCCCGCCGAAAGGGTGGCCCATTGGAGCGCGTCTTCCCCTTTCAATTTGAGCGCGATGATGCCGGAGCGACGCACATTTCCGAAATCTTCGAGCGATGTTTTCTTGATGACGCCGGCTTTGGTCGCCATTACAAGAAAAGCATTTTTCGCTTCGGCGTCCCCATAGGACACAAGCGCGGTTACTTTTTCGCCCTGTGGAACCGAAAGAAAGTTCAAAATGGATTTTCCTTTTGCGGTACGCGAAGAAACGGGTATTTCATAAGCCTTAGTTTGGAACGCGCGGCCCTTGTCGGTGAAGAAAAGCACATTGTCGTGCGTGGTCGCGATTGTGAATTGGCGTATCTGGTCCTCGTCTTTAAGGTCGAATCCGATAAGTCCCTTTCCGCCGCGCTTTTGTGAGCGGAACGCGGCAGGGGGAAGACGCTTGATGTACCCATCCTCGGTAAGTATCAATACGATATCTTCTTTCGCGATAAGGTCCTCGTCTTTGAATTCCTTCAATCCCGAGGCGACGACTTTCGTGCGCCGTTCGCTCGGGAATTGTATTTTGAGGTCGGAAAGTTCGGAAACAATAAGCTCGGTGATTTTCGCGGGGGTCTTCAAGATAAGCTTCAGTTCACCGATGAGCTTCTTTTTCTCCTTGAGTTCGGACTCGAGCTTTTCCCGCTCGAGTGCCGCCAAGGTCTGAAGGCGCATCTCAAGAATGGCGTTCGCCTGGACCTCGGTGAAGTCGAACTTTTTCATCAAATTCTTTCGCGCGTCGTCCTTGTCCTTAGATTTCTTGATGGTTTCGATGACGCGATCGATGGAATCCAGGGCTTTCACGAGTCCTTCCAGAATATGGGCGCGCTCTTCCGCACGCGCGAGGTCGAATGCAGTGCGTCGCCGGATAACGTCCGTGCGGTGTGTGAGGTACGCCGCGAGCACTTCTTTTAAAGAAAGTATCTGCGGCTGGATGCCATCCACGAGCGCGAGCATATTGAAATAAAAATTCTTCTGAAGCTCAGTAAACTCATAGAGTTGGTTTAGGATTTTCTGTGGCGCTGCATCGGCTTTGAGGTCGAGAACGATGCGCAACCCCTCACGGTCCGATTCATCGCGGATGTCACGGACTCCCTCTATCCGCTTTTCGGTTACGAGCTCCGCCATCTTCGTCACGAGGTCGGATTTGTTCACCTGGTACGGGATTTCCGTGATGATGATATGGAACGTGCCACGTTTCCCCTCCTCTATCTCGGCAACTCCGCGCATAGTGATGGAGCCACGTCCCGTCTGATACGCGCTCTCGATGGCTTTACGGTCGTAGATGATGCCGCCGGTCGGGAAATCGGGACCCGGGACAAATTTCATGAGATCTTCCACGGTTGCATCTGGGTGTTTTGCGAGATGGACGAGTGCATCCACAATCTCAAGAAGATTGTGTGGCGGAATTGAAGTTGCCATACCGACCGCGATGCCTACCGTACCGTTCACGATGAGGTTCGGGAGTTTTGCGGGGAGATAGCTCGGTTCGAGACGGGAGTTGTCGTAGTTCTCGCGCCACGCGACCGTTTCCTTCTCGATGTCGAGGAGCATTTCCTCCGCCACTTTTGAAAGACGTGCTTCGGTGTACCGCATTGCGGCGGGAGGATCTCCGTCCACGCTCCCCCAGTTTCCTTGACCGTCCACGAGCGTGTATCGGAGCGAGAAAGTTTGTGCCATACGTGCAAGCGCGTCATACACCGCCATGTCGCCATGCGGGTGGTATTTCCCGAGCACCTCACCTACCACGTTCGCCGATTTTTTGAACTTTGCGGTATGCGTGAGACTGAGGTCCCACATCGCCCAAAGAATGCGTCGTTGGACCGGTTTCATGCCGTCCCGAAGGTCAGGGAGTGCGCGCGAAACGATTACGGACATCGCGTAGTCGAGATACGACTCGCGGAGCTCTTCGGTGATGGGACGAACTTCTACCACGCCTGCCTTTGCGGGAAGAATTTCCTTTTTTTCTTCGCGAGATTTCCGGGGCTCTTTTTCCGGCTTCGCGTTTTTTTCGGGCGTTGGATGGATAATGCGCGCCATGAATTATTCGGTGGTGGGGAGCGACGCAGGTGGAAGAGGTTCGTAGGGTGACGGGACAAAAGGAGATTCTTCCCGCACGAATGTGAACACGGAGGGGTTCGCGAGTCGTGCATCGAGTTTTCCCCACAGTGAATCTCCCCACGTGCGAAGAGAATTCCACTCATTGGAAAGTGACGAGCCGAGCACGCCGAATCCTTTCTCGAGCGTCTTGAAAAAACCTCCCTTGTCTTTCGCCGTTTCCTGTGCGGGTAGAACGGAAGGGGTAAGCGAAAGATTGAGATATATTATCCAGCCCGCGATGACCACCATGAACGCGGCTGCGGAGATACCGCGTTGCCACTTGCGTCGAACTGGTTCCGGGGCGCGTTGGAGCGCGCGGAGAGAAAGTCGTGCGCGAGTGAATGATTCCGCGATAGTCATAGAAATTATGAAGCGAGACAAATGACGGTCGATGCCTTGGGGACGATGTCTTTCTTTTTTATCACCAGCTTTTCGGCGGGAGCACTTGGTTTTGCGCCAAGTTCTTTTGCAAAGGAGTCGCACGTTTTCTTGGTGAGTAGCGTAGGAATCACGATGCCTGGTTCAAGTTGGCGCACCAGTTTTGCGGCGTCCGATTCTTGGAGCCACGGTTTTCCGCCGCCCGGCACAAAAAGAATGTCGAGGTCCGCGAGCCCCCCCACCATCTTCTGGTCGGGGAGTCGAGTGAGGTGACCAAGGAATCCGAGCGAGATTCCTTCCATAACCACCCGGTACGTGATGTCCGTGGCAGTATCGTGAGTTCCGAACGAATACCCCGTGATACGGATATTCTGAACCTCGTATTCTCCCGGGTGAGAAATAATGAAAGGCTCGCGAAGCGCAAGCGTTTCGCCCACGCCTTTTTTTAGAAAAGGCGAAGGTTCCTGGGTCATAAGGACGAATTGCGCGCCCCGAAAGGAGCGCTCATCGGCAGGGTCTACGAGGAAGGTAAGGGATCCCGCCGATACCTTCACATAGTTCCCTCCCTGGTAGGAGATCACCATGATACCCCTTCATTTTACTTGATTTTTATCGCGCCTTCAAGGTATATTGAAGCGCTCATATGTTGGGAAATGGCGTGAAACCTTCGATATCAAAGTTCGCGGAACTCGTGAAAACGGAATCCGCGGCGTTTGGCGTGCTCAAAGTGGGAGATTTGGTGGAAGGAGCGCTCCTTGAGAAAGGGGCCCGCCGCCTTCTTGTGGATCTTGGACGTCATGGAGTTGGCGTGGTCTATCGCGGCGAACTTATGGGGATGCGTGGTGCGGTAAAAGACCTGAAGCCGGGAGATTCTCTCCATGCGAAAGTAGTGGCGGTGGACAATGATGAAGGATATGTGGAACTTTCGATCGCGGAGGCGGGCCGCCAAAAAGCATGGGTTGCGGTGACCGAGCTCAAAGAGAAAGGAGAGCCTATTGTCGTGAAAGTTACGAGCGCGAATAAGGGCGGGTTGGTAACGGAGCTTGAAGGGCTTTCGGCATTCATTCCCGTATCGCAGTTGGCCCCCGAGCATTACCCGCGTCTTGCGTCCGACGACAAATCCGGCATCGAATCGGCGCTCCAAGCGCTCGCCGGCACGGAACTCTCAGTGAAGATAATCGATGCAAATCCACGCACCGGGAAGCTTATACTCTCCGAGCGAGAAGCTTCGGAGGTTTCGACGCGAGAACTCGCTAAAAATTATTCGGAGGGCCAGACCATCGAAGGGATAGTGTCGGGTATCGCGGATTTCGGAGTGTTCGTGCGTTTTACTGACAATCCCGCGGTGGAAGGACTGATTCACGTATCGGAACTCGACCACCGCATGGTTGAGAATCCGAAGGAGGTGGTGAAAGTGGACGAAGCGGTGAAGGCAAAAATCGTAGAGATTAAAGATGGCCGCATCTCCCTTTCTTTGAAAGCGCTCAAAGAAGATCCGTGGGCGAATGCCGCGGACCGTTACCCGGTAGGGACCGAAGTAAAGGGTACGGTATACAGTACGAACCCGTTCGGGGCGCTTGTGAATTTCGACGATCTTCAAGGACAGATACACGTGACAGAGTTCGGCGGTGTGGAAGAGATGAAAAAACATCTTGGCACAGGCAAGAGCTATTCCTTTGTAGTGCAAGACGTGAAACCGGCTGAGCGTCGCGTACTCTTAAAACTCAAAAAATAACCCATACAAAACAGCGCCCTTGGCGCTGTTTTGTTTTTGAGAGCGGCTCGTATATAGTAAGGAACACATGAAGCAGCTTACTCGGCATTTTCTCCTCGGTGTTACGCTTCTCCTTTTTCTTGCGACATTGGTGTCCCTCTGGAGCGGAGAACGCGCCAACGTGGCGGAACTTTCCATTGATGCGCTCGCGACGCGAATCACCGCCGGAGAGGTAAAAGCCATAGAGGTCAGGGGAAATGAGCTTGCGGTGACGTTTACGGACGGCGCGATCGGCATTTCCGAAAAAGAGGCCGAACTCGGACTCACCGGGACCTTGAAGAATTACGGCGTTTCGGACGAAGCGCTTCGCGCGGTTGCGCTCACTATCGCCGAAGAGAATGGCGCTGCGTACTGGTTCGGCGTGATCCTCCCGACCATTCTCCCGCTCTTGGTAATGCTCCTTATTTTTTGGTGGATATTTCGACAGGCAAAAACCGGCGCGAACCAAGCGTTCTCGTTCGGGAAAATTAATCCTCGCCTTTTTTCCGCCGCGCGCGACAAAGTGACGTTCAAAGATGTCGCAGGGCTTAAAGAAACGAAGCAGGAGCTCGAAGAAGTGGTGGACTTCCTCCGCCATCCGAAGAAATTCCTTGATATCGGCGCGCGCATTCCCCGCGGCGTGCTTCTCATGGGTCAGCCCGGCACAGGAAAAACGCTTCTTGCGCGGGCGGTGGCGGGAGAATCGAACGCGCCATTCTTCCATCTCTCCGCATCAGAGTTTGTGGAAATGTTCGTAGGGGTTGGCGCATCGCGCGTGCGCGATCTTTTTCAAACCGCGAAACGCGCGGCGCCCTCCATCATATTCATAGACGAGATAGATGCCGTGGGTCGGGAGCGCGGTGCGGGATTGGGAGGCGGACATGACGAACGCGAACAGACCCTGAACCAAATCCTCGTGGAAATGGACGGATTTGAAAGGGACACTAACGTCATTGTGATGGCGGCGACGAATCGCCCCGATATTTTGGACCCCGCTCTTCTCCGCCCCGGACGTTTTGACCGGCGGGTGGTCTTGGATATGCCGGACATCGCGGACCGGGAAGCGATACTTGCGATCCATGCACGAGGAAAACCGCTTGAGAAAGGAGTGAATCTGAAAACGGTCGCGGTACGCACTCCCGGTTTTTCCGGTGCGGACCTCGCAAACCTCATGAACGAGGCGGCGATCAGTGCGGCGCGCGAGAATCGGAAAACAGTGAAAGAAACAGACATTCTGGATTCCATTGAAAAGGTGATGCTGGGGCCCGCGCGCCGGAGCCGTATCATCTCCGCCAAAGAGAAGGAAATTACCGCATATCATGAAGCGGGGCACGCGCTTGTGGCGGCGTCTTTGAAGGACGCGGACCCAGTGCACAAGATTTCCATTGTTGCGCGAGGAATGGCGGGAGGGTACACCTTAAAACTTCCCACCGAGGAACGCCGGCTTCGCACCAAATCCCAGTTCCTCGCGGACCTTGCGGTTGCGTACGGCGGGTACGTGGCCGAAACAGCCATGTTCGGTGACATTTCCACAGGCTCATCGAACGACATTCGCCAGGCCACCGATATGGCGCTCCAATTGGTGACGAAATACGGCATGAGCGAGCGGCTTGGTCCGCGTGCGTTCGGCAAGGGCCAGGAACTCATCTTTTTGGGACGCGAGATATCTTCCGAAAAAGACTACTCCGAGGCGGTAGGCACGCAGATAGATGAAGAAGTGAATAAGGTAATTATGAAAGCGCTTCAAGCGGCGAAGAACGTGGTTGCAAAACACAAAAGCGCGCTCACGAGCATTGCGAAGGCCCTCATGGAAAAGGAAACGATAGAGCAGGCGGAGTTCGAGAGAATGGTGAAGGGATTCAAGCTGAAGCGGTTCTCCTTGACCACGTTTTAGTGCCACGCGTAGGATTGTGAGAGCGGGCCAGTAGCATAGCGGCTAATGCAACGAGCTTATACCTCGTAGATCGAAGGTTCGAGTCCTTCCTGGCCCACACTTCGACTCGCTTGCGCTCACTCAGTGCAGGCGGAAGAAGTGCTCTGAATTAGTCGAAGCGCGCTTAGCTCAGTGGTAGAGCAACTCGTTTACACCGAGTAGGTCGGGGGTTCGAATCCCTCAGCGCGCACAAGCAAAACGGAATGGATGTATCCATTCCGTTTTGGTTTATGTGTTGGGATTCGAACGGAACTTCCGCGCCTGCGGGGCAGGACAAAGTGGAAGTCCGTGGCGATGGAGGAGAAATCCGCTTTAGCCGGATTTCGGGGGAAGAGGAATCCCTCAGCGCGCCCAAGTTCCTTGTGCGCGCTGGAGCATGCCAATTGCTTGGCATGCGTTCGGGGATCGAACGCCGGAAGATGTGCCGCCGTGCTCGGCGGCACCTGAGGCGGTGGCTAGACCGAAGTCGAGCGACGGCGAGGTGAGAGTCGAAGCCGAACCCTAGAGCGTGCACAAATTTATTGACACCACTTATCGTTCAGGCTTATCGTGGAAACACGTTTCTTATGCCTACCACATTTCTAAGTTCGCTCGGCGTCCAATTCGACATTCCCGCGGTGGTGCGGGAGATAGTGCGCTTCATTAAGATAGACCCAAAGCGGAAATACAAAGTAATCATCGGCACGGACTCTCAACAGTCCGGCGCCGCAAATCCCGATTTCGTGACTGCCATCGTGGTACACCGCGTAGGGAACGGCGGTATCTACTTTTTCCGTCGGCATGAATTGAAGCGTTTTCACACCCTTCGTGACCGCATCATTCGCGAAGTTCTTATCTCACTTGAGGTGGCGGAAAAAGTGTTGAACGAACTTAAAAGTCATGCGCAGGACGTGGCCTGGGATTTTGAGATACATGCGGACGTGGGTGAGAACGGTCCTACGAGCGCGCTCATTCAGGAAGTGACGGGCATCATTCGCGCATCACATTTCACCGTGAAGACAAAACCGGAAAGTTACGCGGCCTCCAAAGTGGCCGATCGGCACGTGTAATGAGCGACAAACTTGTTTTTGACATCGAGACGAAAGACACGTTCGACGAGGTGGGAGGTCAGGAGAATCTAAAAAACCTTTCCATCTCGGTCGTCGGCGTCTATTCGTACGCGCACGATACCTATTACGCGTACGAGGAGCATGAATTTGGCGCACTCGCGGACGCCTTTCGTCGCGCGCATCTCCTCGTGGGGTTTTCGTCAAAACGTTTCGATCTCCCCATTCTCCAAAAATATATCAATTTTCCACTTTCCCCTATCGCGCACTATGACATTTTGGAAGCTATAGAAAAAAGTTTCGGGCGGCGCGTGGGTCTCGGCATCCTCGCCGAGGCAAATCTCGGCGTGGGGAAATCCGCGCACGGACTTCAGGCAATCGAATTTTACCGTAAAGGAGAGATGCAGAAATTGAAGGACTACTGTCTCCAAGACGTGAAAATCACCAAAGATCTTTTCGAGCTCATCAAAAAACAAGGGTATCTTTGGGTTCCGCAACGGAATACCTCGCAGATGGCGAAGGTCGAGCTGAAATTCGAGGAGCCCGCCCCTCCTCCCGTGGGATTGTTTGGCTAGCGCCCAATACTTAAAGCTCAACACCTATTCCTATGAAATGGTTTCGTAACAGAACGCTGGTCGCGGTGGTAGTCTCGATCATCGTGCTCGCGCTCGTGCTTTCATATATCCCACTTCTTTTCGTATAGCAGCAGTTTGACTAAAAGTTAATATTATGTTACTACTAAAGCAGTCGTCGGATTGTTTATTTATCAATTAGTTGAAAGGAGGTGACCCTTGGACCAGCTGCTCCAATGGATCGGAGGAGTCTTTTACCTCCTCAATAAAATATTTCTTTCGCTTTCTGAGCGCGCCGACCATCAGGGCAATGTGGTACGGAAACGCGCGTGGCGGATTGCGTCATGGGCGGTATACCTTGTGGGGCTGCCAGCTTGGGTCATCATTTTCATGGATGAGCGCAATCGCAATTGGATTGCCGCCTCTGTGGAAGCGAGCGGCGCTCCCGCGATGCTTCTTGGCCTCGTACTTTCCATACGGGGAATGGAAAAGGGCGCGCCAAAGTGGTTGGATCGCTCTGCGCTCATTTGCATTCCGCTCGGGTTTTCGTACAGTTTCTACGATTTCGGTGGATTCTATACGCTTACCCAATGGTTGGAAACGGCGCTGGTCATGGGATTTCTCATCGGCACCTACCTTCTTGCAAAGGAGCGCGCGTTCGGCTATCTCTGGTACGTACTCATGCATGTTTCCTGCGGGTGGCTCATGTGGATTCAGGGCTACTCTTGGCTCTTCATCCAGCAAGTAGCTTCCCTCGCGTTCATACTGGATGCATATCTTATGACGCGGAGGAAAGAAGCGATGCGTTCTCGTCAGATGGAATTGCCGGTTGTCTAAAGCAACCGGCTTTCTTTTTCATGTGATTTACCGTAGCGTAACGTTATGCGCGACAAGCAGATAGAAAAACTTATAGAAGCGGAGGAAAAGCGGCAAAAGAGTGTGGTAAACCTCATCGCGTCCGAGAATTTCGTGTCGCCAGACGTGCTCCGTGCCTTGGGGAGCGTGTTCACAAACAAATATGCCGAAGGGTACCCCGGCAAGCGGTATTACGCGGGGTGCGAAACAGTGGACGAGCTCGAAAATGTCGTGAAAACGCGGGCGCTCAAACTTTTTAAACTTTCACCGCGTGCATGGAGTGTGAATGTACAACCCTACTCCGGCTCGCCGGCGAATCTCGCGGTCTACCTTGCGCTCCTAAAACCAGGCGAGAAGATTACGGGCATGTCATTGGCTGCGGGTGGTCACCTCACGCATGGTGCGAAGATAAGCGCCTCCGGTAAGCTCTGGCGTGGCGTTCACTACGGACTGGACCGAAAAACAGAGCAATTGGATTATGGCGCAATTCTCCGCATCGCGAAGAAGGAGAGACCAAAGATTCTCATTGCGGGATGGAGCGCTTATTCCCGCAAACCTGATTTCAAGAAATTCAGAAAGATTGCGGATGCGGTAGGAGCGACCTTCATGGTGGATATATCCCACTTCGCGGGCCTCATTGCGGGTGACGTGTACCCCTCCCCTTTTCCCTATGCCGATATCGTGACGACCACGACACAAAAGACCTTGAGGGGCCCTCGCGCCGCGCTCATCTTCTCGCGCGCGAAATATGCAAAAGCGATTGACCGCGCGGTGTTTCCCGGTGTGCAGGGAGGCCCCCATATGAATGTCGTGGCGGCTGTCGGGGTATCGCTCTATGAAGCGAGCCGCCCAGAATTCAAACGGTACGCGAAGCAGGTCGTGAAAAATGCGCAGGTTTTGTCCGACGCACTTGCGCGTTTAGGGTGGCGTATTGTGTCAGGCGGCACCGACTCCCATCTCTTCTCAATAGACACGATGATGTGTGGCGTAAGCGGCGGGGAAGCGGAAGCGCTTCTTGAAAAGGCCGGCATCATTGTGAATCGCGAAAGCATTCCGTTCGATATCCGTTCGCCGCAGGACCCTTCCGGTATCCGCATCGGCACCGCGGCAGTGACCACGCGCGGCATGAAAGAGCGCGACATGATCCGCCTTGCGCGGGCAATCGATAGAATACTTCGCAATGGTAATCGACGGTAAAAAAATTGCAGATAGCATTCTCACGCGTCTCAAGGAAAATCCGATACCGCAGAGATTTCTCGCGGGGATTTTGGTAGGTAACGACCCCGCGACGGGAAGTTTTATAAGGCAAAAAGAACTAGTTGCGAAAGAGCTTAAGGTGGATTTTCGTATCAAAAAACTTGAAGTGAGTATCGAGGAAGGTGCGCTCATAAAAACGCTGAACGAACTGGGAAAAGATCGGGATTGTGGTGGTATTATTCTTCAACTTCCACTCCCCGCGCACATCGACCGCGCGCAGGTCATTGCCACAATTCCTCCAGGAAAAGACGTGGACAATCTTCGCGGCGAAGGGCCACTCACGGCGCCCGCGGTTGGCGTAGTGGAAGAGATTTTTAAAGCTACCAGTTACCAGTTGCCGGGCGCGGTGGTCGCGGTGGTCGGCATGGGATTTCTGGTGGGAAGACCTATCGCGGAATGGCTCAAAGGAAGAGCGAAGGAAGTGATTACGCTCGATATCGGCGATGATCTTGCGCACATCAAGGACGCCGATATCGTAATTCTCGGTGTCGGCAAAGCAGGATTCGTGCGTGCCGCACAACTAAAAAACGACACGCTGGTCGTTGATTTTGGATACTCGCGAGGAAATGACGGCGCGCTTCGTGGTGATTTTGACCCCCAAGGCACGGAACAGATTTCATACACCCCAACCCCGGGCGGTACCGGCCCTATCCTCGTCGCAAAGCTTTTTGAGAACTTTTATAATCTCCGCTGATCACTCTTCTGCGTCGCCGGCTATCACTCCCTTTTTCTCCACCGCTTCCGTGGTCGCCTTCTTAATTGCCGAGAGAAGTTTTGTATCCCCTTTCAGCTTCTCGCGAATGTTATCAAAGCCGACGCCGAGCTTTTCGTTACCGAACGAGTAGCTCGCGCCCGCTTTTTTCACCACCTCATATTTCACTGCGGTATTGAGCACATCCGATTCGTATGAAATCCCCTCGCCGTACATGATGTCGAACTCGGCGATTCTGAAAGGAGGCGCCACTTTGTTTTTCACCACCTTTGCCTTTACCCGGTTTCCCATCACGTCCTCTCCTTTCTTTATCTGCGCGATGCGGCGAATGTCGATACGGACCGACGCGTAGAATTTGAGCGCAAGTCCGCCGGGCGTCGTTTCCGGATTCCCGTACATTACCCCAATCTTCATTCGTGTCTGGTTAATGAAGATTACGATAGTGCCGGACTTCGCGGCGATGGCGGTCAACTTCCGAAGCGCCTGGCTCATTAAACGTGCCTGGAGCCCCACATGCGACTGACCCATCTCGCCTTCTATCTCGGCTTTTGGCGTGAGTGCCGCGACCGAGTCAATGACGACGATATCGATGATGCTCGAACGCACCAGACTCTCGAGAATATTCAATGCCTCCTCGCCGCTCTCGGGTTGGGAGATTATAAGGTCTTTCACCTTTACGCCGATGCGGCCCGCGTACTCGGGGTCCAATGCGTGTTCCGCATCGATGAATGCCGCTTTCCCTCCTTTTTTCTGCACTTCCGCGACGGCATGGAGTGCAAGCGTGGTCTTTCCACTTGATTCGGGGCCGTACACTTCGATGATGCGTCCTTTCGGAAGGCCGCCGACACCCAAGGCGAGGTCCAGTGAGAAAGAGCCCGAGGGCACTGCCGCGACATTAACGCGCTTCACTTCGCCCAACTTCATTACCGCTCCTTCCCCGAAGCGGGATTGGAGCGTTTCCATCAAAGTTTCGAGTTCCACCTTTTCCGATTTTTTCTCCGCGTCTTTTTTTGCCATATTTTAGAATGTCGAATTTTCCCGCGGTGCTTCGTAGAATATTTGTTTCACGAATTCCCGCTCTCCTTCAAGCGGACGCGTGACCACAAAACGCAACGTATTGAAACCGGACGCGAGGTCCCATGTGCGAGTGAACGTTCCGTCCAGTTCAAGCGTAAGCGGTACTCCATTCACGGTCAATCGGTCTCCCGGACGCACCGCGCCTTGGAGGACATACGTGGACGTGGCGACTACAAAATTTTCCGGCACATTCACCTCAAAAGTGAACACCTGCCCCCCAAAAAGGAAGCGAGACGCAATAAAGCCAACAATGACAATCGCTATTATCGTGCCAAGCACGAAGCGTCGCGGTATTCGCGGGAGCGCAAAACGGTTTTCAGGAAGCGTGTCCTTGCGTCCCGCGCGCCTTATTTCCGCATGGAATTTCCCGTACGCTTCCCAGAGTATTTCTCCCTCAAGCCCCAACGCCTCCGCCATTTTGAGAAGATAGCCGCGCACATAGGGCGCGGGAGGGAGCGCATCATATTGTTCGGCGAGCAAAGCCTCAATGATGCGTTCGGTGACCCCCGTGGTTTCCGCGAGCTTGGAAGTCGTGAGTCCTTTCACCTTCATTGCCTCTACGAGAGTTTCGGAGAGGCGACGGTCGTCGTAGTGGTCTATGGTCATACCTCGCCCTCATCATACACCTCGCGCGGTTTCGCGCCGTCGCCGGGACCGATAATGCCTTTCTCTTCCATGATGTCGAGAAGTCGTGCGGCACGGGCATACCCCACCTTAAGACGCCGTTGAAGGAGCGACGCGGACGCCTTTTTTGCGCTTCGGACGAGCATTACCGCTTCCTCCAGGAGTTCGTCGTCGTCCCCGTCGCCCTCGCCGAGCGCCTCAAACGGATGTTCGGTAGGAGCGCTTGAGATGCCATTTTCGGTCGCCAACTCCACCGATTCCACGGGCGTTTCGTTGTGCTCCTTAATGAATCCAATAACCTTCTTCAACTCCTCTTCGGAGAGGAACGAGCCCTGAATGCGGACCGGTTTTGAATGTTCTGCGGAGATAAGGAGAAGGTCGCCTGCACCGAGGAGTTTTTCGGCGCCCGCAGTGTCCAAAATGGTGCGTGAGTCTATCTGGCTTGCCACCTGGAGCGCGATACGTGTCGTGATGTTCGCTTTAATGAGCCCCGTGATTACCTCCACTGAGGGTCGCTGGGTCGATACCACAAGGTGGATGCCGGTGGCGCGCGCCATTTGTGCCAAGCGAATGATATAACCCTCCACTTCGCGGCCATAGGTGGTCATAAGGTCCGCCATTTCATCAATGACCGTCACAATGTATGGTAATGGCTCCGAGTTGTCTTTGTTGTAACTCTTGATGTCGCGACTTCCGGCGGCAAGGAGCACCTCGTATCGACGGTCCATCTCGCCGATGAGCCACCGAAGAGCTCCGAGCGCCTTTTTATTTTCGGTCACCACGGGCGCGATAAGATGCGGGATGCCATCGTAGATGGACAGTTCCACCCGTTTCGGATCGATCATGATGAACCGGAGCATGTCCGGCGAGTTTTTATAAAGAAGCGAAATAAGGATGGAGTGAATAGTGATGGATTTTCCGGACCCGGTGGCACCCGCGACCAACATGTGCGGCATCTTTGCGATATCGGGAAGAATAGGTTCGCCAGAAACATTCCGTCCAAGACCGAATACAAGAGGTCCCGCTTTTTGAAAGTCGGGATATTGAATAAGGCTTCCGAGGCGCACCAAAGCAGCCGCCTTGTTGGGCACCTCGATACCCACGAGCGATTTTCCCGGGATGGGGGCTTCAATACGGATAGGGTGCGCGGCAAGCGAAAGCGCGAGGTCCGAATGGAGTGCGACGATGCGTGAGAGTTTCATGCCTTCCGCGGGCTTCAAAGTGTAGCGCGTGACGGTGGGGCCTACGTGAATCTCCCCCATTTCCACCGATACGCCGAACGATTCGAGGGTGCGTTTGACGATATTCGCGTTGGCTCTCAAATCTCCTATCTCTGGTCGCTCCACGGACGAAACGAGAAGCGAAAGCGGCGGCGGCACATAATTCTTTATTTTTGGAAGGACCGTTTTTCCCTTCGCGATAGGTATATTGTGGCGTATCTCCGGCTCTTCGACTTCCTCCACTTCCACTTCATCTTTTTCTTCTCCCCCCTTTCGTTTCGGTTCCGCAACTTCCTCCGGCATAGTTATTTCCACTTCATCGCTTTCCTCTTCAGCGGCGCGCGAAAAAAGATTGAGATGAAGTGGGCGGTTCAATATGACGAGGAGTGACGCGAGCGCCACGATGCCGGTGATCACAAGTGAGGCGGGTGTTCCGAACGGATTTTTGAGCGCCCCCAAAATTTCACCGATAAATCCTCCCTTCCCCTCCGCTACAATATCGATAAATCCAAGTCCCGCGAGTACGAAGAGAAGTGCGCCGCCGAGCGTGAGCCATACGAACCGCCGCCGCGCTGGCGTGGCGAACGAAAGACCTAATATGGCGGTGGTGAGAGGAAGAAGATAGTACCCGATGCCAAAAAGCATCGAAAGAAAATCATACCCCCCCGAGCCCCACGGCCCCGCCTGGCCAAACGCCGCGAGGAGAAAAAGTACGGTGATACCGAAAAATACGATGGAAAGGATAAAGCGCTTTACGTCCGGATGGAGCGCGCCGAACACGTCCAATCCTCCGTCCTCATCCTCATCTTCCCGCATTCGCTTCGCGGGTTTTTTCTTTCGTTTCGCCATTTGGTTTTATTACGTCCCCTATTATCGCAGAAATGAGACGCGAAAACGAGGACCAAAAACCAAACGTGAACTTCAAACCGAACAAATTGAAAGAGGACCAATAAACGTGACATTTTTCTGGAAAAATGGCGAAACAAATTTTCCATGAAGTTCGAGGAGGCCATCAGAACGCAGTATTTCATGGAAAAAGTGAAAAATAGGATTTTCCCGAAAAAACAAGAAAAGCTGATAAACCTGAAAAACCTGATAACCGCATAAAACCTACATTTGTAGGTTTTATCTACTTATCCGATAATGCGATGAAACCTACACTTTTTTGAAAATGAATTAAGAAATGTTTACATATAAACACTTTGTGCCAGATTTTGGGGGTTATTTGAGCCAATTTAATTTGTTTTTGAAGTGTATAATTAACTCAAAGTGACCCAAAAATCGGAATTGGGGACAAAAGGAGAATCGGCTGGCTGTCTGTTTTTGGAGCGAAAGGGGTATAAGGTGTTTGGTCGGAACGTCCGATATCCGTGGGGGGAACTTGATATTGTTGCAAAATCACCCGACGAGACGTTGGTCTTTGTGGAAGTCAAAACAATGCACGAATCCCTCGCTGGCGCTCGGGACTCTGGGCTGCAGCCAGAGGATCACATGACGGGAGAGAAAATGAAAAAGTTCCGCCGGACCGCATCGCTCTACGCCGGATTCCGTCACGACCTCGTGAACGAGCACGCCGGCTGGCGTCTTGATGTGCTCGCGATTACAAAACAAAATGGCGGATTTGTGGTCCGCCATTACGAGAACGTGTGAACTTTCGTTCACGAGAGCCTTGCCAAGAGCTTCTCATATGCCCGCTCGATGAGTATCGCGAGAACGATTGCGATGCCGACGCAGGAAGAGAAGATCGCATAGCGCCACGCGTACTCATCCGGTTCGGTGGCCAAAACCACCGCGATGCTCGTGAGCGTGAGCGCAAGCCCGCACGCGAAAAGAAATAGTCGCATACACCCTCCATGAAGTGAGAACGGGAGAATCCGACGCTGAGCTGATAATAGCATATGCATATAATTTTGTCAATATATGGAGTCATGCTAGGTAATGAGCGGTCCTTTCGGTACAATAGGAACGATTAGTAATATGCTCGATTCCCGGTACGATTCGAAAGAAATTGAAGCGCGTATCTATCGCGACTGGGAGCAGTCGGGTTTTTTTAATCCCGACCAGTGTGTCGCAAAAGGCGTCACGAAGAAAAACGCGAAGCCTTTTTCCATCGTGCTTCCGCCGCCAAATGTGACGGGCACTTTACACATGGGTCACGCCGCGATGCTTGTTATCGAAGACATTATGGTGCGCTATGCGCGCATGCGGGGGAGGAAAACGCTTTGGATTCCCGGCACCGACCATGCCGCGATCGCAACCCAATCCAAGGTGGAATCGCTCATTTATAAAAAGGAGGGGAAGAATCGACACGATCTCGGCCGCGAAAATTTTTTGGCTCGCGTGACGCAATTTGCGGCGGAGAGCCACGCCACAATTGTGAATCAGGTGCGACGAATGGGAGCGTCGATCGATTGGAGCCGGGAGGCATATACGTTGGACGATTCCCGCGAACGCGCGGTTCGCGAAGCATTCAAAAGGATGTACGATATGGGTCTCATCTATCGCGGAGCGCGCATCGTGAACTGGGACCCGAAGCTCCAGACGACCGTGTCGGATGACGAAATAGAGTGGGTAGAGGAAAAGGTGCCGCTTTATTACCTGAAATATGGTCCGTTCGTCATTGCAACCGCGCGACCCGAGACGAAATTCGGCGACAAGTACGTGGTGGTACACCCCAAGGACACGCGGTATGCAAAATATAAAGACGGAGAGAAAATAGACCTCGAGTGGATTAATGGTCCGGTTACCGCAACCGTAGTGAAAGATGCCGTAATGGACATGTCTTTTGGTACGGGCGCGATGACCATCACGCCGTGGCACGACGCAACGGACTTCGATATCGCGGAACGGCACGGGCTCGACAAGGAGCAGATTATCGATGAGCGAGGGAGGCTCCTTCCGGTAGCTGGCGAGTTCGCGGGGATAAAAATCAAAGACGCGCGCGCCGCCATCATCGGAAAATTAAAGGAAAAAGGGCTCGTGGTAAAAGTGGAGGAGGGGTATGAGCACCGCGTGGCGACGAGCCAGCGTGGCGGCGGCATCATCGAACCTCAAATAAAGGAACAATGGTTCGTGGCGGTGAACAAGCCGTTCATGAAGTCCGGGAAAAAGACGACGCTGAAAGAACTCATGCGGCGCGCGGTTGCGCAAAAGAAGATAAAAATAGTCCCGAAGCGTTTTGAAAAGATCTATTTCCATTGGATAGAGAATCTTCGTGATTGGTGCATCTCCCGGCAAATATGGTTCGGACATCGCGTGCCGGTGTGGTACCGTTCGACCGACGCTCACGGCAGGCCGAACGGTACCCCGAGCGATAGTCGAGGGGTTGAGATGTGTGTAGGCGAAACACCAAAAGGGGAAGGGTGGACGCAAGACCCCGATACCTTGGACACGTGGTTTTCGTCGGGCCTTTGGACCTTTTCCACGCTCGGGTGGCCCAAAGAGACGAAGGACCTTGCAACATATCATCCTACCGACGTGCTCGAGACCGGATACGACATACTCTTTTTCTGGGTCGCGCGAATGGTCCTTATGACCGGAGCGCTCTTGAATGATATCCCGTTCCGTACCGTGTACCTCCACGGACTCGTGCGCGAC
This sequence comes from Candidatus Microgenomatus sp., assembly GCA_020724805.1. Classification (GTDB taxonomy): domain Bacteria; phylum Patescibacteriota; class Minisyncoccia; order UBA6257; family GWB1-50-10; genus DYGI01. The sequence goes on along the minus strand of DYGI01000001.1, from coordinate 83,114 downwards.
GAGAAGGGGAAGAAAATGTCCAAGACTGCGGGGAATGTCATTGATCCATTGGAAATGATAGAAAAATATAATGCGGACGCAACCCGCCTTTCTTTGGTGGTAGGCGCCGCACCGGGGAGCGATATCAAACTTTCGGAAGATAAAGTGCGCGGGTATCGGAATTTCACCACGAAGATATGGAATGCGGGACGTTTTGTGCTTATGAACTATCGACCCGAGTTCGCGGAGGTGAAAATATCGATGAGCGCGGCGGACAAAAAATATCTCGCGGGTGCAAAGCGGGCAAAACGGGAGGTCGCAAGGTATGTAGAAAACTTCCAATTCCATCGCGCCGCCGAACACGCATATCACTATCTTTGGCACACGTTCGCGGACAAAGTCATTGAAGTGAAGAAAGGGGATTTGAAAGGGAGCGACGCAAAAAAAGCCGCTTCCGCATACCGTCTTCTGGAGGCGATCCTTCGTGAATGTCTCCAGATGCTCCATCCATTCGTGCCGTTCGTAACCGAAGAGCTCTATAAAAATCTTCCCCGCAAAGAAAGCGAATTTCTTATGATAGAACCATGGAAGTAGCGAACATATTCATCGTGCTTCTCGCCGCCTTTGCGCCCGCGCTCGTCTGGCTCTTCTTTTTTCTTCGCGAAGACGCGGTACATCCGGAACCCCGACGGCTCATCGCGAAGGTATTTGCCGTGGGAGCGCTCGCGAGCATCCCAACGTTCCTGGTGCAGAGCGGCCTCGACGTGCTTTTGAGGGGAGAATTCGTGGTTCTCGTTATTCTCCTCGCGTTGGTGGAGGAATTTTTCAAATTTTTCGCGGCATGGCTCGTGGTACGGAAGGACCCGGCGTTCGATGAGCCCATCGACGCTATGATCTATATGGTGGCGGCATCGCTCGGGTTCGCGACCGTGGAAAATGTATTTATCACCGGGTCCACGTACCCGCTCTCGGCGTCGCTTGGTGCATTTCTCATCGCGGGAGGCGCGCTCACCACACTTACCTACCGCTTTTTAGGCGCTACGCTTCTCCATGTGCTCGCCTCTTCGCTTGCGGGATATTCGTGGGCGCGCGGGTGGGTGAAAGGGAAGCCGCTCCACTTTATGCTACTCGGGCTCGTGGGGGCGACCGTGGTGCACGCAATTTTCAACTTTCTCATCTATCGCTACCAGTATGAGAATTTGCTTTTCCCCACCCTTTTCCTCTTTATAGCGGGATTCTTTGTGCTTGCGGATTTCGAGAAAGTGAAGAAGTTGGTATAATCAAACCATTATGGACGAAGAAAAAAACGAGAAGGATATTTTTGTGGAGCTTGCGAAGGTGAAGGGCGCGCCTGCGCCGCTGAAGATTGCGGATGAAGAGCCTGTCGACCAAGCCGTGGGCGAGGACGACGCGGAAGGCCAGCTCACAGTGGACGTATATCAGGACGGGGATTACATCGTGGTGCAGTCCACCGTGGCGGGGGTGAAGCCGGAAGAGGTGGAAGTTTCTATTACGCCCGAATCGGTGACCATCCGGGGCAAGCGTGAACGGGCGAAGGAAGTGGAAGAAAAGGACTATTTCTACCAGGAATGTTTTTGGGGTAGCTTTTCGCGCTCCGTAATCCTTCCCTACGAGGTGGACCCCGATAAGTCCACCGCGACCATCAAAGAAGGCGTGCTTACGGTGAAAATGCCGAAGCTGAACCGGCAAAAAGCAAAGAAAGTGAAGGTCAAAGGAAACGATTAGAAAAAAACCCACGTTCTCACGTGGGGTTTTTGATGCGGCGCTACTCGGTCGGAGACGGAATTGGTACGCGAAAGCAGTGGAACGCTATCTCTTCCACGCTTTTTCCGTTGTTCAGATGCGCGACGATTTCCGCGAGCTTCTCCTTGTCCGGATGCGGGTCGCAGTTGATGCGCAGGATCTCCGCGATACGGCCGTAGAGAGAGCTTTCATACTCCATCTCATCGTGGGAATCTCTGAATTCGGAAACGGGTTCATAGATCCCTATGGTGCAAAGGCGTTTCAGTGCCTCCGCGAGCCCGATCTCATGGACGTTTATGCCGTCGAGAAGGTCCCGCCAAGTCGATTTTTGGTTCATAACAAACCTCCCTTGAAGTGGCGATATGTGGATTACTATTCGGTACGGTATCACGAGCGGCGCTTCAGAACAAGCGTTTTGCGGAACGTGAAAATTGGTTTCCGCGGTCGAACTCATTCTTGAATTTTTCGAAACTCGCGGCGCCGGGGGAGAAAAGGACTGTAAAAGGGCCGGAAGGGGAAGGGTGGGCGCGTAGAGAGGACTTGATGGCGCGAAGAATGTCGGAGAGCGAGGAGAAAATGAGGGGTGTGGCGCGTTTGAAATAACCAAGTCGTGCAAGTTCCGCAACCAGTTTCTGTGTCGCACTCCCCTCGAGGAAAAATACGCGCGGAGCAGAAGTAGTCGTGGTCATTATTTTTGCGAGGGTGCGGAACTCCAGTTTTTTATCCGTGCCTCCCGTAATGAGATGGAGTCCCGGCCCTCTGAACCGTGTAAGTGCGGCAATGGTTGCATCGGGCGAGGTGCCTGCCGAATCGTTCACCACGAGAAGTTTTTTTCTCCTGACTATCATTTCTTGGCGATACGGGATAGAAGGGAGCGTGGTGGTCCGTTTTACTATCTCCGCCCATGTCATCCCCGCGAAATAAGCGCCGAGCATTGAGGCGAGAAGGTTTTCCAAATTATGAGACCCCCACACATTGAGAAAATTTTTCACAAACCTTTTCCCGGCAACGGTTTCTTGCATATCTCCTTCGGTGAATACTATCTCTCCGTTCCGTATCCCTACGCCTTGTGTTCCTCGAGGAAGTGCTGAAGTGGAAAAGAAATAAACGCGCCCCCGTGGTTTCATCCGGAGAAAGAAGCGCGTCCACGAGTTTTGCGCATTGAAAATGAGTATTTGGGCAGGGTTCTGGCCTTTGAAAATGTTCGCCTTTGCGAGCGCGTAATGTTCCATATTTCGATACCGGTTCAGATGGTCGGGGTAGAGGTTTGTGATAATGGCGATGTCCGGCGCTTTTCGTGCGGCGCCGACAAGTTCGAGTTGCCACGAAGAAAGCTCCAAAACCGCAGGGGTTTCGGGGCGGCGGACAAGGCGGTCAAGGTCCGCGAGAAGGGGACGCTCGGGAGTATTTCCGGCGGCAAATGCAGCGCGCCCCTTTCCGTGTAAAAAATGGGCAATCCAGTGCGTGGTGGTGGTTTTTCCGCGCGTACCGGTTACCACGATTACCGGATTTGGAGCGCGGTCAAGAAATATCCGCGCATCATTCACTATCTCTCTATGTGCGTTCCGCGCCACCTTCAGAAACCTGCTCTCTCTAGGAACCGCGGGGTTTACCACGATGAGGTCGTGGTTTTTGAAATCCGTTTCGCGATGCGCTCCGAGCGCGAGGCGTATTTTTTTTGCGGAGCTTCCGAGCACTTTGAGCGAGAGCGTAAGTTCCTTCCGCGAACGGAGGTCGGTGACGGTCACCGCGGCGCCATGAGAGACGAGCCACTTCGTGGTCGCCACGCCTCCGCCCAATGCGCCGAGGCCCATTACCAATACCTTTTTCCCTTTGAGGTCCGAAGATGCCATTGCGGTTCTTATTATAAGAGAACAGCCACCATGGGGTGGCTGTTTATTCTCCTTCTTTCTCCCGTATTTCGTTGCCTTCCACGTTTTCCCGTTCTTGGCTCACAGAAACTCCCCCTTCCTGCATTTCCTCGGGGTTCGATTGGGAGCGCACGTCGATTTTCCACCCCGTAAGCTTTGCGGCAAGGCGCACATTTTGGCCTCCTTTACCGATGGCAAGTGAAAGTTGGTCCTCTGCGACAAGCACGGTTGCATCTCGTCGGTCGGAGACCGTTACAAGCTTCACTTTGGCGGGAGAAAGAGCGTTCGCAATGAATTTTTCCGGTTCATCGGACCACTCGATGATATCTATTTTTTCGTTTCCCAGTTCATTCGTTACCGCCATGACGCGCGTGCCGCGCTGCCCGACCGCGGATCCGACCGGGTCAACTCCTTCCTCTTTCGAAGCGACCGCTACTTTTGTGCGGCTTCCCGCCTCACGCGCGATGGCTTTTATCTCTACTACCCCTTCCGCAATCTCCGGAACCTCGAGCGCAAAAAGTTTCTTCACGAACTCTGGGTGCGAACGGGAAAGCACGATGCCGGGGCGCCGCGCATCATCCTGTACGGCGAGCACATAAAAACGGAGCCTCTCGCCGATACGGTAATGTTCCCCAGGAATCGATTCGGTATGGAACATCACTCCCACGGCGCGTCCGAGGTCTATATATACATTGCCGCGTTCGAATCGTTGCACGGCGCCGGACACGATGGTGGCTTCTTTGTCCGCGAACTCTTCGCGCACCGAAGCGCGTTCAGCTTCACGAAGGCTTTGAAGGACCACCTGTTTCGCGGTTTGTGCGGCGATACGGCCGAACGATTCCTGTATCTCGAGCGGAAATTCCAACTCCTCTCCCACCGTAACGTCGGAATTTATCGCTTTTGCGTCCTCTAGAAAAATGTGACGATCGGGGTTGTAGCGCGGAAGAAGTTCTTCCTCCGCTTCCGTAAGCGCCTGAGATTTCTTTTCCGGCTCCATCACTTCCTCTTCTTCCGAGACGACACGAACCTCAGAAGGGTCCACCACCGTTTTTACCTGTGCGAATTTCATCGCGCCCGTTTTCGTGTCGAGCTTGGCGCGGATAACCTCGGTCTTTTTCCGATATTCCTTTTTATACGCAGCGGCAATCGCCGTTTCTATGGCTTCAAGAACGCGCTCCGGAGGAATGCCTTTTTCGGAGGCGATCTGCTGAATGGCGACTCCCAGTGCTTTTATGTCCATCATGGATAAAATTTTATCCGCCCTCGGGGGAGCGGATAGTCAACATGTGGACTATACCACATTCGTTTTAGAGGTCAAATGAGTACGGCGTGGTCTTGATGGACCACGCCGTTTTATGTTCACCGCGCATGAGAAGGCAGGAAAAGATATCTCGTGAGTGCCGCGGAATGAACGGGGGCGATGATCTCGCCGGTGGCGAGCATCGACGCGAGGAGTGGTTCCGAAAGGACCACGATCTTCCGCACGCCATCGCCGACCGGAAGATGTTCCAGTCCGATCTTTTTCGGTACAGCGAGCGTCCACACATTGAATGTGTGGGGGTGCTCGCCCTGCATGCTTTGCCGGAAGAAGATCTCCTTTGGGTTCACCACGAGCCCGTGGAGCTCCTCGTATATTTCGCGTACCACGGTCGCGGCGGGAAGCTCCTTCCCCTTTTTGCGTCCGCCTGGAAGCTTCAAGAGAGGAGTCCGTACATCCATGTCGTCCTGCATCTCTTCAATGAGCACGATGCGGGCGGACTCCAGAGTTCCCAGATTCACGATGCCGAAGTCCGCATGATCGTTCACACTAACTTCGACACGAGTCTCGTGTTCCATATGAACCTCCTTGCGAGAGTGAAAGAATATTGGGCTATGGGTATTCTAAAACAAAACCAAAGAACTGTCAATTATACGGAAAGCGTGCCGTTTGCGCGGAGCGGAAACCGCTTTTTCCGAAGATGCGCGAAGTATCCCGCGACGCCTATCATCGCGGCGTTGTCGGTGTTGTATCTGAAGGGGGGAGCGATAAAGGCGACTGATAACTTGCGACTCATAACCGATAACTTTTTGCGGAGCGCTTTATTCGCCGCCACACCGCCAGAAAGGAGAACTGTGCGTGCCCCGAACTCCCTGGCCGCCCGTGCGGTTTTTGCTGCGAGCACATCAATTGCTGCCGCCTGGAAGCTTGCGGCGACATCCGCTTTCAAGGAGCGTGGGTTGTCGCGCATATGGTACAGTACCGAAGTTTTGAGACCGGAAAAGCTGAAGTCATAACTTTTGTCGTGGACCATAGGGCGCGGGAACGCGATAACATCGGGATTCCCTTGTGCAGCGAGTTTCTCAACTTCAGGACCGCCTGGATAGGGGAGATTCAGGATGCGCGCGACTTTATCGAAAGCCTCTCCTACGGCGTCGTCGCGCGTTTCACCGAGCATGCGCCATTTTGTGAACGACTCCGCCCTCATAAGAATAGTGTGTCCTCCGGAAACGATAAGGGCGATGGCCGGCCAGCGGATCGGTCCATTTCGAGCGGTGAGGAGAAAGCTGTAGAAGTGGCCTTCGAGATGATTCGTGCCGACAAGCGGAGTTTTGGGAAAATGTTCCTTCCGGATTTTTTTCGCAAATTCGATACCGGTCCATAGCGCGGGCTCAAGTCCCGGTCCTACGGTTACCGTGATGAGGTCGGGTTTAAGTTCCGATTCTTTCTTTGCGAGTTGTTGGTAAAGGATGGGTAAATTTTTAAGATGTTCCCGCTTCGCAAGATTCGGCACCACGCCGCCGAACGGCGCATGTATGGCGATTTGGGACGATACCAGGTTTTTTCTCACGCGTATGTGGGGCGTGCGTACACTACCCCGAACCTCAAGGAGCGCGAGGGCCGTTTCGTCACACGATGTTTCAATAGCAAGCACCTTCATAGAGGTTCATTGTACGCGAGGTCGGGAATTTGTTCTATAATGTGGCCATGATACAACCGCTTTTTGTGTTCTACGACTGGGCGATCTTAGCGCTTCGGATTGTGGTCGGTGTCATTCTTATTGCACACGGACTTCCCAAGTGGCGCGACATGAAAGGGGCCGCGGACTGGATGGGTTCGTTAGGGCTTCGTCCCGGCGTTCTTTTTGCGAGCGCCGCAGCGTTCATCGAGGTGATAGGAGGGCTTGCGCTTATTCTTGGATTTTTCACACAGTTCGCCGCGCTTCTGGTACTCGCGCAATTTCTTTTCATCGTTCTTAAAGTGAACCGCGCCAAAGGACTGAAGAACGGTTACGAGCTCGACCTCATGATTGCGAGCGCCGCAGCGGTGCTCGCCACCACCGGAGGAGGGCTTTTCGGTCTTGATCAGACGTTTGGCATACTCATCTACTAGTGTCCACCCGTTTCTACGAAATATTGCCGGGCGCAATTTCGTGGAGCACCCTCGCGGTGCTCCTCGTTTTCTCGTTCCAATTTCCTGCCATCGTGGCGGTATTCGTGGTACTTTTTGATCTTTATTGGTTTTTGAAAACGGTATATCTCTTTTTTCACCTTCGTTATTCTTTTGTGCGGATGCGACGCACCATTGCGAAAGATTGGACACGCGAGGTGGAAACATTGGATCGGACAGGTAGTGCATGGGCGCGCGGAAGTGAAATTTTTCACCTTGTGATCCTCCCCATGTATCGGGAGCCGTTTGAGTTGGTGCACGGAACGGTTGAATCTCTCGCACATACCCACTACGGGAAGGAGCGTATGTTCGTAGTGCTTGCGGTGGAAGAGGCGGGCGGGGAGGAAGACATAAGAACGGCCGAGGCGGTGCAACGCGAATTTAAAGATATATTTGCCGGTTTTCACGTCGCGCGTCATCCCGCGGGGCTTCCCGGCGAATTGCAGGGAAAAGGCTCCAACGAAACATGGGCCGCGAAAGAAGCGGTGAAATTGTTCATCGATGCGCGCAAGCTCGCGCATGAAAAAACGCTCGTATCGGTGTTCGATATCGATACACGCCCGGGACCGAATTATTTTGGGGTTCTCACATACCATTTTCTTACCGAGCGGAAACCTCACCGCGCGAGCTATCAACCAATCCCCCTTTTTACAAACAATTTACACCGCGCTCCCGTGTTCGCGCGCCTCATCGGGTTCACCACCACGTTTTGGAATTTCATGCAGCAATCGCGTGCCGAGCAGTTAGTGACGTTTTCTTCCCATTCCATCCCTCTTTCTGCGCTCCACGAGATAGGATATTGGCATACCGGCATTGTGTCGGAGGATTCGCGCATTTTTTTCCAGTGTCTTGTGCATTTCAACGGAGATTGGCGGACCATACCTCTCCACTACCCGGTCACGATGGACGCGGTCGAGGGAGAAACCTTTCTCGGTGCGCTTGGAAATTTATATCGTCAACAGCGAAGGTGGGCGTGGGGTATCGAAAACCTTCCTTATGCGCTCACCGAGTTCAAGAAGAAGGGGGATATGCCGCTTCGGACCAAATTATTTTGGCGGTGGAACCTCTTCGAGGGTTTTTATACTTGGGCGACGGCGTCCTTCATCATATTTTTCTTCGGCTGGTTCCCACTTATTTTCGGCGGAAGCGAGTTCAACGCGACGGTTCTTTCATATAATCTTCCCGGCGTGACCGGCGTGCTTATCAATATGAGCGTGGTTGGTATTGTGACGTTCGGGCTCCTCTCGGCCTTCCTTCTTTCCCCAAAGCTCGAGTGGGAACGGAGGAACGCGTGGCGTTCGCTGCTTTACGTGGCGCAATGGTTTCTTCTCCCGGTCACGCTTCTTATATGGAGTGGGATTCCGGCGCTTGAAGCGCAAACCCGGATGATGCTTGGCGGTCGGTTCCGGCTCGGGTTTTGGCGCACCCCGAAAAGCGAAGCGTGACATGAAGGAGTTTGTTGTTCACGCCTTAGTGCTTGGATGTGTCCCAAAGGGAGGTGACCGCGTGGCGGACCTTTTTACTTTGGAGCTTGGGCGGGTCGAAGCGCGCATGGTGGCGGGGCGCGCGATTGTGTCCAAATTCGCTCCGCATTGCGATCCATTAAACCTTCTTGCGGTGCGCCTCGTGAAAAAAAATAGATACACCCTTGCGGATGTGGTGGCAAGGAATCGCTTTCCCAGCCTTCGTGCTTCTCCCAAAGCGCTTGCATCGGCTCTCAAAGCGTTTTTTTTACTTCGCACGATGATGCCGAAGGAAGAGCCGGATCCGCGGTTATTTCATGAAGTTTCCCGCGCGCTTGCCCGCAGTTCGCTTACGGTTCGGACCATTCTTGCACTTCTCGGATACGACTCAACTGTTGCGCGTTGTGCGCGGTGCGGAAAATCTTCCGTGCACGCATTCGTACCGGAGGAAGGTTTGTTTTTCTGCCGTGCGTGTTTCGCGCGCGCACACAATGAGGTAATATTGGACGTGGACTATGGCATTGGAAGATCTTGAGCGCAAACTCTCTCGCGCGCGCGAAAAGGGTTCGAATAAAAAAAACGTTCCTCGCATGCCCGAACGCGAGGAAGCCGAAGTTTTTGAGGAATCCCCACTCTCATTCCAAGAGCGTGTCCGCCTCATCACGCGCTCGGTGATACTTGCGGCGGTGGCGGTAGTGGCGGTTACGGCGCTCGTGGGGGGTGCCCTCTATTTTTTCTTCTCCCGCGAAGCTTCGCGGGGCATCGTGCTTTCCATTGAGGCGCCCGAGGAGGTATTGAGCGGCGTTCCTTTCGATTTGACCGTGAGCGCGGAGAACGAAATTGATGGCATTGCGCGTGAGGCGAAGATCGTGGTCAACCTTCCTGAGAATGTATCTGCGCTTGGGGTGCTTGGCGGCGGAGAGGCGTTCGTTGAGGAGACCATCGGCGACATCGGTGGCCGTTCGGTGGCGCGAAAAACCTTCCGCCTTATCGCGGTCGGCGAGCCTGGAACGGAGAAGGAAATCGGCGTTTCTATCGAATATATCTCGGGCGGCCGCAATAAGTTTCGGACAGATGAACAAACCTCGCTCACGCTTGGAGAGCCAGCAATAAAGATAACCACCAATGCGCCTGAGCGCGTGATAGGAAATTCAGCTTTTGAATTCGCCCTGGAGTACGAGAACGTATCATCCTTTGATTTCACCGGGGTCACGCTCGAGGTGCGCTATCCGAATGAGTTCACATTCGAATCCGCAAGCTTTCCTCCCGATTCTCTCAATAATTACTGGCGCCTTGGTGCGCTGAACGCAAGGTCGCGCGGTTCGCTCATTATAAAAGGGTCCGTAGCGTCTGCGGGAGAACAAGCAATCGCGTTTCCCATCGCGGTGTCTGCAAATTTCCTCGGAAAAGATTACCGGGTATTGGAAACGGAAACGGAAGTGGGGCTTGCGCCTTCACCACTCGTGCTTTCGGTCGTGGCGAACGGCGCCGAGGATTATATGGCGCGCGCGGGCGAGCTTGTGACCTACATCATTCGATATGAAAATCGTTCGGGTGTTGCGCTTACGGATATGGTCATACGAGCCACGCTTGCGGGAGAAATGTACCGTACCGATTCCGTCGGAACTCAAGGAAAGGTGGATAAAGAACGCGGGGTGGTTACGTGGGACGCGTCCAATATCCCCGCATTTCGCCTTCTCGACGCAAACGCGTCCGGCGAAGTTGCGCTTGCGGTGCCGCTCGCTACTACGTTCCCCATCCGCAGGCTCTCCGACAAGAATTTTTCATTGCGTCTCACTGTGGCGGCAGAATCTCCCACCGTGCCGTCCTATCTTGCCGCGGAAAAAACCACCGCACTTGCGGTGCACGAAACAAAGCTCGCCGGCCTCGCGACCGTTCAAACGAAGTCGTTCCATCGTGACGCTGCTTCCGCAATCGTAAATGGAGGAGCTTTTCCTCCTCGGGTAGGCGTATCGACGGAATATACCGTACATTGGCTTATCACGAATTATTCCACTGACGTGGAGAAAGGAGAGACGCGTGCGACGCTCCCCGCGGGGGTGGAATGGACGGGACTCGTGAAGGTAACGAGCGGAGATTCAGTACCACTCTATGAGAGCGCGACGCGGGAAGTGGTATGGACTATCGATAAGATTCCGGCGGCGAAGGGGGTGGTAAATGCGCCTCTGGAAGCGGTGTTCCAAGTGCGTGCGACTCCCGCGCAGACCGACGCGGGGAATTACCAGACCATTCTTCTCGATACGACATTTACCGGAACCGATGCGTGGACAGGCCTTTCGCTTTCCTCGCGCACCGGTCCCGAAACTACCAGATTGGAGGACGATCTTACGGTAGCGGGAGACCAAGGGCGTGTGATACCGTAACGATATGAAGAAAGAAGGGAAATTGATGGAAAAGATCGTGGCGCTCGCGAAGCGGCGCGGTTTCGTTTATCCCGGGAGCGAGATTTACGGCGGGTTTGCGGGATTTTATGACTGGGGCCCTTTGGGTGTTGAACTCAAGTTCAATATCAAGCAGGCGTGGTGGCATGATGTGGTGCGTCGTCGCGACGATGTGGTGGGTCTCTCGGCAGCCATCATCATGAACCCGAAGGCGTGGGAAGCGTCGGGGCATGTTTCTGGTTTTGCTGACGCGATGGTGGAGTGTAAGAAGTGTCACCATCGTTTTCGTGCGGATCAAGTTGAGAAGAAATGCCCCGATTGCGACGGTGTCCTTGGGGATGCCCGCCAGTTCAACCTTATGTTCCAAACACATGTAGGTGCGGCGGAAGGTTCGGAATCTATCGCCTACCTTCGCCCCGAAACGGCGGGCGGGATTTTCGTGAATTTCAAGAACGTACTTTCATCCACCCGCGTGAAGCTCCCATTCGGTATCGCGCAAATAGGGAAAGCGTTTCGGAATGAAATAAACCCGCGCGACTTCGTGTTCCGCACACGCGAGTTCGAGCAGATGGAGCTCGAATATTTCGTGAAGCCTGGTGAGGACGAAGAACAATTTAGTGAGTGGGTAAAGGAGCGTTTTACGTGGTACAAGTCCATTGGTTTGAAAAATGTACGGAAGCGCGAGCAGGAAAAAGAAGAACGCGCCCACTATTCCAAAGCGACCACTGATATTGAGTACGAATTCCCGTTCGGGTGGCAGGAGATAGAAGGTATCGCGAACCGCGGAGATTTTGATCTCTCGGCGCACCAAAAAGCATCCAAGCAGGACCTCACCTATTTCGATGAGGAGAAAAAAGAGCGTTATCTCCCGTACGTCATCGAGCCGTCGGCGGGCGTGGAGCGCATCGCGCTCGCGGCTCTCTGCGAGGCATATACGGAGGATGGCGATCGCGTGGTGATGAAATTCCACCCACGCATCGCGCCTATAAAAGCAGCGGTGTTTCCGCTCCTTGCGAACAAACCGGATCTTGTGAAAAAAGCGCGAAAAATTTATGAGGACCTTCAGAAGGAGTTTACGGTGGCATGGGACGACCGCGGCAACATCGGAAAGCGCTACCTTTCACAAGATGAAGCGGGAACGCCCTACTGCATCACGGTAGATTTTGACTCTTTGGAAAATGACGACGTCACCGTCCGCGACCGCGACACCGCAAAACAGGAGAGAGTGAAGATGAAGGAACTCGCAGAATATTTTAAAAAACACCTTGCATAGGGTGTTTTTGTTTGCGCATCTTCGTCTTCTCCCGTATCATCTGTGAATATGAAAAACTTTGAACGTGTCATTCTTCCAAACGGCGTGCGTGTCATTCTCGTGCCGAACGCGCAGAGTTTGGCAACGACCGTGGCGGTTCTTGTGGAGGCCGGGAGTAAGTACGAAACGAAGGAAATAAACGGCATCTCGCACTTTTTGGAGCATATGTGCTTTAAAGGAACCACGAAGCGCCCGCGTCCCATAGACATTGCGGGCGAATTGGATGGACTTGGTGCCGAGTACAACGCTTCTACCGGTCACGAATACACCACCTATTACGCAAAGGTGAAAAACGAGTCATTCCACCAGGCGCTTGATATTGTGACGGACCTCTATCTTCACCCTACCTTTGACTCCGGGGAAATCGAGAAAGAAAAAGGCGTAATCATTGAGGAGATCAATATGTATGAAGATCTCCCTCAAAGAAGGGTAAACGATCTTTTCTTTGAATTGGTGTATGGTGACCAGCCCGCAGGATGGAACATCGCGGGCGAAAAGGAAACCGTGAAAAAATTCACGCGCGAAGATTTTCTGAAATACCGCGCCGCACACTACTTGCCACAAGCAACCACCGTGGTCATCGCGGGAGGATTCGATGCGGCGCATGCGAAGCGCGCCGTTGAGGCCCATTTTGGAATGCTTGCACGTGGGGAAAAAGGAACGAAGCCGAAGGTTGTTGAAACCCAGGACCGGCCACGCGAGCTCGTAAAATTCAAAGAATCCGACCAGACACATTTGGTGATGGGATTCCGCGCGTTCGACCTTCGCGACGAGCGGCGGTACGCGCTTGAGCTTCTCGCGGACATTTTGGGCGGCGGCATGGGTTCCCGGCTTTTCCAGCGGGTACGCGAGGAACTTGGCGCCGCGTACTACGTGCGCGCGGGCGCCGACCTCTTTTCCGACCACGGCCTCATCGAGATGTCCGCGGGCGTTACCCACGACAAGCTGAGGGATGTGGTCGGTGCGGGTCTCGAAGAATTTTTACGGTTCACGAAAGAAAAAGTGAGCGAGGAAGACCTTGACCGTGCGAAACGCCATGTTACGGGCCAGTTCGTGCTTTCACTCGAAACCTCGGACACCCAAGGGTACTACTATGGGGGGCAGGAGGTGATGGGTATGCCTCTCCAATCGCCCGAAGAATACGTGGCAAAGCTGCAGGCGGTCACCGCGGAGGAGATTCAAGGGGTGGCGCGGAATCTTTTCAAAAACGACGCGCTCAACCTTGCGCTTATAGGCCCCTATAAGGACGCCTCATTTCTTGATATATTGAAGGTGTGAATCCCGAGTCCCGTTTCGAAATAAGCTGGAGTTCGTTGTGGCGTATCGCGGTTTTTGCGGGCGCCCTTCTCCTTATTGTGCTTGCTCGAGAGATTATCGGGATGTTTATCATCGCGATCGTGGTGGCGCTCGGTCTCGACCCTTTTGTGAGTTTTCTCGAGCGTCATCGCATTCCCCGCCTGCTCGGAACCTCGTTCGTGTTCGTGGCGGCGCTCATCGTGCTTGCGGCGGTAGTGTATCTCGTGCTTCCCATCGTCATCTCCGAACTCGGGAGTTTTGTGGCGCACTTCAGCGATTCGCTCCGCACGCTTTTCAACATCGGAGTTCCTGAGCGCGTTATAGAAAATGTAAGCGGGAATCTGGAACAGGCATTCGCATTCCTTTCCTCGTCAGATTTTTCGGTGACCGGCGCCATAGGGTCCGCATTCGAACGATTGCTCTTCGTCATCGCGACTATCGTGATTTCCTTCTATCTCACCGTGGAAGAAAAAGGAACGGAGCGATTTTTGAAGGTCATTCTCCCCGACGCATACGAGCGCGGTTTTCTCACTATCTTTACGCGATTCAAGGAAAAGATAAGGAACTGGTTTTCGGCGCAGTTGGGACTTTCGCTTGCGGTTGGCGTGGTTGTAGCGCTCGGGCTCTGGCTCCTTGGGGTTCGGTATTATCTTGCGCTCGGTCTCCTCGCTGCGGTTTTCGAGATCGTGCCGATCATCGGGCCCATTGTGACGGGCGCTATCGGATTTCTCGTCGCGGCGGGAAGTTCATGGACGCTTGGGTTCTACACGCTCATCTTCTTTTTCCTTGTGCAACAACTTGAGAATCATGTGCTTACTCCTGTGGTAATGGGACGTGCGGTCAAAGTGCACCCGGTAATGGTAGTGATGGCGCTTTTGGTGGGAGGCACGGTGGCAGGGTTCCCCGGCATCCTCCTTTCGGTTCCTATCGCGGTATTGGCGCAAGAGATGTTCAATTACCTCGCCGAACAAAAACGTGATCGGAGAGGGTTGGTATAATGGCGAAAAAGGCTTACCTCACTACCACGCTTCCTTATGTGAACGCGGCGCCCCACATCGGGTTTGCGCTTGAGCTCGTGCAAGCGGATGCCATCGCACGAGACCTCCGTGCGCAGGGGCATGAAGTGTTTTTTAATACCGGCACGGACGAGCACGGTACCAAGATATATGAGAACGCGCGCGCCGAAGGCAAAGAACCGCAGGCGTATGTGAATGAAAATACCGCGCATTTTCTAAGGCTCGTCGAATCACTTGGTGCGGATCTTCAGGCGGGGCGTTTCATCCGCACCACGGACGAAGATCATATGGCGGCGGCGCAGGAATTTTGGCGCCGATGTGATGCGGCGGGGGATATTTATAAAGCAAAGTATGCGACGAAATATTGCGTGGGATGCGAGCTCGAAAAGACCGACTCCGAACTTGAGGGCGGGAAGTGTCCCATTCACCCCAATCTCAAAATTGAGGAGCGCGAGGAAGAGAATTATTTTTTCCGTTTTTCCAAATACCAACAACCACTCCTTGAACTCTATGAGCGGTACCCGGATTTTGTGGTGCCTGCGCATCGGCAAACCGAGATACGGAATTTTGTGGCGGACGGGCTCAAAGATTTCAGTATTTCGCGCCTGAAAGAAAAGATGCCGTGGGGCGTGCCGGTGCCGGGCGACGGAAGCCATGTGATGTATGTATGGTTCGACGCGCTCGTGAACTATGTATCTACGCTCGGATGGCCTGCCGATGAAAAGAAATTCTCGGAATTTTGGGGGACCAAAGAAGAGCCGAAGGCCATTCAGCTTGCGGGCAAGGATAATTTGAGGCAGCAGTCCGCGATGTGGCAGGCAATGCTCATGTCTGCGGGGCTCCCTCCCTCGCGCCACATCCTTATCCATGGGTTCATTACTTCGGGTGGCGAGAAAATGTCGAAAAGCCGCGGGAACGTCATAGATCCTTTCGAAGTTGTTGAAAAGTACGGGGTGGATGCACTCCGTTATTGGCTTCTCCGCGAGATGCCGACATTTGAAGACGGGGATTTTACCTGGGAAGGTTTTAAGGAGGCATACAATGCGAATCTTGCGAATGGGTTGGGAAATTTGGCGGCGCGCGTGATGAAACTTGCGGAAGATAATCTTTCAGAGCCAATACCCGAATTTGAGCCGACTCTTCACGTAATCCACGGATTTGAAATTAAAAAAGCGATGGACGTGCTTTGGGTACGTATTCAAAAACTCGACAAAAAGATTAACGACGAAGAGCCGTTCAAGTTGGTGAAAACCGACGTCGAAAAAGGCAAAGCCCTCATCGCGGAGCTTGTTTCCGAGCTCGCGAGCATCGTAAGGAGCCTTGCTCCCTTTCTTCCAACGACGAGCGAGAAAATGTCGACGGCAATACAAGCGAATAAAAAGCCCGAAACGCTTTTCCCGCGTATCGCTTGACTCCGTTGACGGCGCATTCCGTTTCGCGTTACCTTCGAGGTAGCGCTTTTTATCCATACACATTCATGAAAAGGAGACACGCATGCCTAAACGAAGAAAAGTGAGGGCGATTATCGAAGATTTCGATGGTCCTGTGGTGAATTCTTTTGAATCAGGGATAGCCAACTTGGAGGTTGTTGCGGTCCGGCATGAGCTTCCCTTTGACGACAGGATCGCGAAGAAAGTGGTTGCTTATTGGGGTCATTCTTCCCAAGCCATTGTCGAGCATGGACTAGGTATCCAGCCCCCTCGTTCCGTAATCGTTACGAAGGAATGGGAGGAAATGAGTGTGCGGAAGCCCGCCCCGTTAAGCGATGGTATTCGGGCGGTGAATACGCATGCGAGAAGGGAGAAAAAGGTACTTACCATTCTCACGGGGCGCGATTACCAGTCTACACACGCGCTTCTCGAAACACATCACATGCAGCCTCTTTTCGACTTCGTTCACGGACGGGAGCATTCAGTGTTCCAAAAACCGGATCCGCGCGTGTTTGAGAGGACATTCGGCTATCTTTCCGGAAAGCACGGTATCGGTCCCGATGAATGCGTGTATGTGGGAGATACCACCGTGGACGCGAGGTGCGGACTGGAGGCCGGGGTGGAGACCGTCATTGTGGTCAATGGCCCCCATTCTGCGGAGGAAGTGCAGCGCACGATCCCCGCGTTCAAAAGCAACAACATCATTCCCTCCATGCGTTTCTTCTTGGATTGGCTGGAGGAATATGAGCAGTGATAGGGCGCCTTGCCGGCTTTTGCGGCAAGGCGCTTTTCTATGGTGTAATGGATTCAATGTTCCAATATTGGGACGCACACACGCATGCGCAGTTTCCCGCGTACGACGACGATCGCGATGCGGTACTTGTGCGGGCGCGCGACGCAGGAGTACGCATGGTGAATGTGGGGACCACCGCAAAGACCTCCAAAGCGGCTGTGGCGCTTGCGCGGAGCTACCCGGAGCTTTGCTACGCCGCAATCGGAGTGCATCCGAGCCACGCCTCCGTTTCTGAATACGTGGACCCAAGCGAACAGGCCGTTCAGGCCCCGCCGAGTGGCCTTCAGGCCCGAGGGGTGGGAGGTGAGGCGGAGACGTTCGACGAGGTTTTTTATGGGAAGTTGGCTGTCGAGAAAAGCGTGGTCGCAATCGGAGAATGCGGTCTCGATTACTTCCGCGTAAATGACGAGGCAACGAAGCAGAAACAGCGCGACCTTTTTATCGCGCATCTAAAATTCGCGCACGATGTCAAAAAGCCGCTCATGATACATTGCCGCGCCGCATTTCCCGACCTCCTGAAACTACTCACTTTGCACTACCAGTTGCTTACCGAAGGAAACCCTGGCATCATCCACTTTTTTACCGGCACGGAAGAGGAAGCACGCGATCTCCTCGCGCTCGGATTTTCATTCACATTCGGAGGAGTCGTCACGTTTGTCCGCGATTACGACGAAGTGATAAAAATGCTCCCGCCCGACCGCATACTTTCCGAAACGGACGCGCCTTATGTGACGCCTGCGCCGTACCGCGGGAAACGTAACGAGCCGGCGTACGTGGTGGAAGTGGTGCGCAAACTCGCGGAGCTCAAAGAGGTGTCAACGGAAAAGATGGCGGCGCAGGTCAACGAAAACGCTGCGCGTATCTTTGGTATCTCTTGACGGATCCACCGCATGGCGCTTAACTAAACTCAGTTCCACGAGCGTGCATCCGTCCTGAAGGCGGAAACGCAGGTCGCGGTTGAGCCAGAAGCCCCATATAAAGTCATTCAAAGGACGTATTCCTGGGATGAGACCGTAGCAGGAAGAAGGCGCAAGATTAGATACCTCGCGTCGTAAACTGCTTCCCGTTGTTGCGCTTGAGTAGCGTGTGCGAAAGAGTGCTAAAAGAGTTGAGCTAAACTCCCTCTTGCGGGAATCGTCGGTGCCCAATTTCCGTGCCAGCACGCGCGGTTATACGGAAAGCCGAGAAATGGACCTGCGGCACGAATCACCCCCTGCGCTTTTTGGAGGCAGGGGGCTTTTAATTTCTTTCCAAAGCTTAGGAATGTCGGCTACAATGTGAACAATATGTCTTCGGAGCGATATGATTTCAGCGCGATAGAGAAGAAATGGCAAAAGCGATGGTTTGCAGACCGCACGTACGAACCTGATCTCACCGGCGCGGAAAAGCCTTTCTACAACCTCATGATGTTCCCATACCCTTCTGCGGAAGGGCTTCATGTGGGGAACATGTATGCGTTCACCGGCGCCGACATCTATGGCCGGAAGAAACGCATGGAAGGATATGACGTGTTTGAGCCCATCGGTCTCGACGGGTTTGGTATCCATTCCGAGAATTACGCGCTGAAAATCGGCGCGCATCCGATGAAGCAGGCCAAGATTTCCGAGACGCGCTTTTACGAGCAGCTTTCGGCGATAGGAAACGGATTCGCATGGGAAGAGAAACTTGAGACCTATGATCCGAAATACTACCGATGGACGCAATGGGTGTTTGTCCAATTATGGAAACACGGGCTCGCATACCGGAAAAAACAAGCAGTGAACTGGTGCCCTTCGTGTAAGACGGTGCTGGCGGACGAGCAGGTGATTGCGGGAAAGTGCGAAAGATGCGGGAGCGAAGCGGAAATGAAGAACCTTGAACAGTGGTTTTTCCGTATCACGAAATATGTGGACCGGTTGCTTGCGAATTTGGAGAAGATAGATTGGTCGGAGCGCGTGAAAATAGCCCAGAGGAATTGGATAGGAAAAAGTGAAGGCGCGCTTATCAAATTTTCAATTTTCAATTCCCCATTTTCCATTGATGTATTTACTACGCGCCCCGACACGCTCTATGGCGCGACCTACGTGGTGCTCGCACCCGAACATCCCCTCGTGGCGACGCTTCCCATAAAGAATCGCGCTGAGGTGGAACAATACGTAAAAGCTGCAGCAAGGAAATCCGAAGCCGATCGCATTGCCGAGGGCCGTGAAAAAACCGGCGCAGAGCTCAAGGGGGTAAAGGCGATAAACCCCGCGAATAAGGAAGAAATCCCCATTTTCATTGCGGACTATGTGCTCGCGACCTACGGCACGGGCGCTATTATGGCCGTACCCGCGCACGACGAGCGCGACCGAGATTTTGCACGCGCGTTCGATTTGCCGGTGAGCGATGCGCCGCTCGTGGATGGCAGAAAAGTAGTGAAGGAAGTGGGAGGAAAGTGGGAAACGAACTTCCGCCTCCGTGATTGGCTCATCTCGCGTCAGCGTTATTGGGGCGTGCCTATTCCCATGATATTTTGCGAGGCGTGCGCTGCCGCGGGGAAAGGGGAGCAAAAAGGAATGCCCGGGTGGTACGCAGTACCGGAAGAGGAACTTCCGGTAGAACTTCCGTATGTGGAGGATTTTCGCCCCAAAGGGAAAGGAGAATCTCCGCTTGCATCGGCACCCGAGTTCTATCGCGCAAAATGTCCGGGGTGTGGGGCCGACGCGAGGCGTGAGACGGACGTGTCTGACACGTTTCTTGATTCGGCGTGGTACTATCTCCGTTATCCTTCGACGCGTTCGGTGCGCGGGGAGCAAATCCCATGGGACCCCGCGATCACGAAAAAGTGGTTTCCGGTGAATCTCTATACCGGCGGCGCGGAACATTCCGTGCTCCATCTTCTCTACGTGCGTTTCATCGCGATGGTGTTCCACGATCTCGGATTTCTCCATTTCGAAGAGCCGTTTCCGAAATTTCGCGCGCACGGACTTTTGATAAGCGAAGGCGCAAAGATGTCAAAATCGAAAGGGAACGTGGTGAATCCGGATGAATACATCTCAAAATACGGCGCGGATGTGCTTCGAATGTACCTCATGTTCCTTGCGCCCTTTGAGCAGGGCGGAGATTTTCGCGACGCGAGCATTCAAGGCATCGTCCGTTTTCTCGAACGTGTGTGGCGCATATTCCAGAACGGTTCGGTGGGGGAACGCGATCCGCTTATGCGGACGCTTCATCGGACGATCAAGAAAGTGACGAGCGATATTGAAGCGTTCCAATACAACACGGCGATTTCGGCCCTTATGATACTGGCGAACGAAATGGAAACGGCGGGAAGTTCGGAAGACGTTCGTGAAGCGTTCTTAAAGCTGCTCGCCCCGTTCGCCCCGCATCTTGCGGAAGAACTTTGGGAGCGTATGGGTCATACCACATCCATACACCGGGAGAAATGGCCTCTCTATGACGAGGCATTGGTGCATGAAGACACTTTCCCGCTTGTGGTGCAGGTAAATGGGAGGCGCCGCGCGACGATTGAGGCGACGCGCGGTATCATGAAGCATGAAGCGGAAGAGCTTGCGCGCGCAGACGAAAAAGTGGGGCGTGCGCTCGCGGAGGGCGAAGTAAAAACTGTGGTGTACGTCAAAGATAGGCTCATCAATTTTGTAATGAAATCGATATGAACTGGAAAGGTTTTTTTGTGATAGTTCTCGTCCTCCTCGTTATTTATGGGGTCTATTTTTTGGTGACTCAGGCGGATTTTTTCCGCTTACTTTCCATTCCGCGCGTATTCGATCCCTTTGCCACTTCTGTGCCTCCCGCACAGACCACATCGCGTACTTCGAGAACTACGCGCACCACCGCGCCCACCGTGCGCGCGCCCGAAGTGCCGGTGCCGCCCGACGGCTTCAGTGTGTCCGATCTTTCCCCATATTTCGATAAAGTTCGTATCGCTTCGGTGCGACGTCCGAATCAATATGGGGTGGGTGGGGAATTTACATTACGCGTTGACGCGTCGGCGGGCACAAGCGTTGATGTAACGGGGTGGAGCGTACGCGGCAATCGGGGAGGGAATGTGATTATTTTTGGCGCGGGAGGAACTTCAGGGCCGGTGAACCAGGCAAGAGTGATCGTCCGGCCAAACACGTCGGCGATATTCTACGCCGCGGGAGGTACGTTCGTGAAGAACATAGAACTTAACGCGTGCACCGGATATCTGAACGATCTTTATGTGATTACTCCGAAATTTCCCAATAACTGCCCCCGTCCTTCACGAAGCGATCTCGTGACATTTTCCGGTGAGTGCCAAAATTTTATCAACTCGTTAGGTTCATGTGAGGTTCCCGATGCGGAGGATGTGAATCGTTTTACCGGATCGCGTGATGTGGCGTGTCGTGCATATTTGAATTCACTAAATTACGGCCCATGTGTGAGCCGTTACCGTGATCTTCCCAACTTTTATTCGTACGGATGGCGCGTGTGGCTTGGCGCGGAGCTCAAATTCGATCCGTATCACGATCGCCTTATTCTCTTTGATGCTGCCGGAAAGCTTGTGGACGAATACGTATATTAGGCGGCTTTAGTATCTACCGGCGAGCGCCTAAGGCCTATTTTCTTTCGGTGAGCGTAACCCGCACAATGAGCTCTTTGCCCTTCCGGAGCACTGTAAGCGCCACTTCCTCGTTCACATTTGCGGTTTCCAGGTAGTCTTGAATGCTCTTATCCTGCGTTATTTTCTCGCCGTTCCAGGCGAGGATAATGTCGTGTTCCTTAATGCCCGCTTTGGCAGCCGGCGTACCTTCTACCACGGCGACATCGAATGAATGTTCGCGCGTCACCAGCGCTCCATAAGGAACTGTGAGGCCAAGTTTTTGGCGCAGATCCTCGCTTATCGTGAGGTAACGAAGTCCGAGGAGTGGACGTCGGATACGGCCGAATTTTCGGAGGTCGTCCAAATCACGCTTTGCGCTGTTTACCGGAACCGCAAAACCGATATTTTCCGTTCCTTGAATGGTTGCGGCGTTTACCCCTACCGCATATCCTCTCATGTCGACCAATGGTCCTCCCGAGTTTCCCACATTAATAGCGGCGTCCGTTTGTATGAGTCCGCGCATTTCCTGCGGCGGCGCTTCAGGGTCGGCTTGCGCGGTCACTGCGCGTGAAAGTCCGGAAATTATTCCCTTCGACACGGTATTTTTAAGGATGCCCAGCACGTTTCCAAACGCGAGCACCGATTCCCCGAGTTTCAGTGTGGCGGAATTTCCAAGCGGTACGACGGGAAGTTCCACGCGCGGGTCGATCTTCAAAATTGCGAGGTCATTTACCGGATCGCGCGCCACTACGTTCGCGTCGTACGAATTTCCCTCGCTCAGAGTGACAGAATATCGCACGCCCGATTCCGCGATTACGTGTTTATTGGTAAGAATGAAGCCGTGTGAGTCCACAACGAATCCTGAGCCGCCACCGATTTGTACCATACCGTGCGCATCTATTTTTTCGGGCGGTATCGCAGGGGTGTGGGTTTTTTTCCCTCGTTTTCCTTCACTTAATTTCGCAAGATCCAAGGCTACTTCATTTGCAGATTTAGTGACCGCAATGGAAACGACCGCCGGCATCACTCGCCTCACGATACGAACCACTCGTTTGTCTGGGTTCAGCATTTGGTTTCATTCTAGCAAAGTATTGCCGATGCTTTTAGCATCGTGCATCCCCGATTTTTCAAGTGAGAAATCAGGACAAAAAACCACTCCCCGCGTGGGGGAGTGGTAACCATATCTGGTTTATCGGCGACGGCGAACTTTCTTCGCCTTTTTCGCCTTCTTTGCGGGCTTCTTGCCCTTCTTCGCCGCTTTTCTCTTTTTTGCCATTGTTGCAATAGTTACTTTGTTCGCAAAATGAGTGTTGGGCTGTCGACCGTCAACCTCGCTCATTCGTCTGACTCCTCCTGTTCCTATTATAAACGAAAAAATTTTCAAAAACTGTGGATAACTTCGAACAAAATAAAAACTCCGCAGTGGGTTCACTGCGGAGCCGAGCGAAAATATGCTCGGAAAAAATAAAAAACATACTTCAACGCAAGAAATACAAGCCCTTCCCGCTCAAAACGACGCGGAGAACTTTTTACCACGAGTCCGCGCGTGTAGCGGACTCTCCCGGCGCGTTGCGCGATGGCGGTTGCGATGGCGGTATCGTCTCCCCAGAAGGTCAGAGGCGGAAGGCCGCCTATACCCTCAATGACGGAGCGGTAGGCGGCGAAATTTCCCGCACGGAGGACGCCGGTCGGGCGGAACGGAATCCGGGAAACGATTCGTCCAGCTAAGGAAAAGAAATGCCAAGCGAACGCACGGTCCAAAAGCTTAGCGACGCCGCAGAACCCGTAGTCATAAGGCCCCGAAACCGCGGAAACTCCGTCATCACGAAGAAAACTTCGTATTTGCCGAAGCCACTCCGGCGGCGCTTCGCAGTCAGCGTCAAGAAACGCAACCACCAACCCTTCGCTCGCCGCAACTCCTGCTTGGCGAGCGATGTTCGTGCCGATGCGCGGCTCAAAAACAACCTTGTCGGCGCCGGCACTCCAGGCAACGTTGGCAGTTTTGTCGGTCGAGTTATTATCGACCACTATTACTTCATATGACGAACGCAAGACATTTTGCGTGGTGGCGGTACGAACAGCATGCGCTACAAATTTTTCCTCGTTGTGCGCCGGTATGATTATCGAGAACTCTCTCATAGCTTCTCCTATTCCGGTGATTTTTATTGGTGATGATCTGAGTTCCTTATACCAGAGAGTATCCGACGAGCGCAAACACCCGCCGAAGGCGGATGTTTGCGTGGAAGGTTTTGCTTTGCGGAGGGGGTGAGATTCGAACTCACGAGACCCTTTCGGATCTACCGCATTTCAAGTGCGGCGCATTCGGCCACTCTGCCACCCCTCCTCACTTGGTGAGTGTACGGGAAATCGAACGAGGTTCAAGTCCCGCGAAGCTCTCGCTTCCATTCCTCGATGAGCGGCGTGGGAGATGGGTCCATGCCGCGCACGCGCGCGAGATGGTACGCGGTCCAGTTTGCGAGTAATATCGATCGGAACATACGTTCCCATACATGCGCCCCCGACAGCGCAAGCGGAATACTTTCCATATCTTTTTCGCGAGAAATACGCGAGAACGTAGCGAGTCTCCTCCTTACACGCTCGTCATCTTCTGGGTCGGTGAGTACTACGCATGCCATACGCGCGTCTGCGACCTCGAGCTCCTCTATCTCGTTGTGCCCCGCCTCGGGAAATACATTCGCAAACGATGCTATTTTTGCGGTTTCGTTCAAGACCACTTTCCAATAGTATGCGAGGCCGCCCATCCGGCGTGAAGCATAGATAAGCGGTGTTGTCCCGGTAAGGCGCGCAGCGAGCCCCCTTCCTTCATTGGACAATTCGGGAGGAAGCGATGCTGTCGCCACTTTCGCAAGCGACGAATCATCGCCTATGAGTGCGAGGAGTGCGCGAACCGAAAATCCCACCGCGAGACGGGGAGGAATGTGCTTCTCGGGGATCTCGATGGTGGGAACATTGGTTTCGCGCGCCTCGCCGAGAAGGATGCCGCCGCTTGTGACCACGGCCACATGCATGCCTCGTTCGCGTATTGACCGGAACGCATCGAGCGTTTCCTCGGTATTTCCCGAGTATGAACTTACCACAAAAAGCGTGTCGTTCCCGACGAGCGGCGGGAATCCGAAATCCGCGTGAATGCGAATATCACGCGTAGGAAGCGCGCTCCGGATCAAATCTCCCGCAAGCCGCGAACCGCCCATGCCACAAAGAATGACGCGTGGTGCTCGTACGAGATGAGCTTCATTCTCTATCTTTGGCTGCCACGTAAGTTGCCGCGCAAAATCACGGAGTATCTTTTCCACTTCTCAATTATATAGGTTTAAGTGGTGGACCTACGGGGAATTGAACCCCGACCTCTTCCATGCCATGGAAGCGTAATGCCGTTTTACTATAGGCCCGTAGCGAGGAACAAAAAGATGATACCATCTTTTTGTTCCGAGCGAGGGTTCATATCGACGTCGTTGATATGGCCCAAAAATTTCAGTGCGCGCACCAAGGATCGAACTTGGGACCTCGTCGATGTCAACGACGCGCTCTACCACTGAGCTATGCGCGCAGCACTCTTTTACAAAACAGCGTACCTAGATTAACAAGTTTCCTTTTAATTGCAACATTCCCACGCCCGATACTACAAACTCCATGATAATTGCTATAAGTAACGGCGCATATTGCAGGACGATTTTGTAAATAGCGGAAATTTACTTTATATATAAGTAATGCCCCCATAGCTCAACGGATAGAGCGGCTCCGTCCTAAGGAGAAGATGGAAGTTCGATTCCTCCTGGGGGCACGGAGAGGTGGCTGAGTGGCCGAAGGCGCTGCACTCGAAATGCAGTAAGGGAGCAATCCCTTCGTGGGTTCGAATCCCACCCTCTCCGCAACAGCACATTCATAACTCAAGGAGATAGCATGGAAGATCCCGAGATACTTGCCGCAATTTCGAAATATCGCGAAAAGTTTGTGGAACTTGGAATACCGAAGACGCAGATGTCCACTGCACAGGTTTCGCCCGCTCGCGACGAACTTCTCGCGCACTGTCATTGGATGCTGGACTCAATCCCGGAATTTCTCCGAACTGCGCGAAGAGGGAAGGTAAATCGTTGGATTGGATTTGTGCAAGGATGCCTTTCCGCCTACGGGGTGTACGCGATCGATGATCTTAAGGAACATAACCGCCCGCAGTGAGGGCGGTTTACTTTTGAAATGAAAACATCCGCCAATTGGCGGATGTTTTCATGAGCCATTCCCTGGTTTTTTTGGCTACATTCCGCCTCCCATCGAGGATTTTTTCGGAACAAGGAGCGAAATGCCCCAAATACCCGAGAGTCCCACAAGGAGGTACACAATCATCTCAACGGTCGGCCACGAACCGAAGATAGCAGAGACGAGATTCCAGTCGAAGACACCCACGAGCCCCCAGTTAATGGCGCCGACGACCATGAGGAGCGTTGCAATCCAGCTTACTTGTTTCATGGTAATAGGTAACGTGTTGCGCTCGACCTTTGGAATATTCAGTTCTCCCCTATTATACCCGCTTTTTCGTTTTAAGCGAGCATATTTATCCACACGAATGAGTTTCAGTTAGAATAAGAGCGAGAAAATGACATCCTTCCCTATCATCGGCGCACACGTGTCCATTGCGAGAGGGTTTTCTGGGGCCGCGGCGCGCGCACACGCGATTGGTGCCGTCGCGCTCCAAATGTTTTCGAAAAGCCCCCATCAATGGGGGAGCGCCAAGGAAGATCCGGAAGATGTCGCTAAGTTTGTGCGGTACGTCGATGCCTATCACATTGGGCCGCGATATTTTCACGCTTCATATCTTCTAAACCTTGCCGATGAAGGTCGTATCGGGAAAGCGTCCGCAACCACGCTTGTTAATGAGCTTGTACTCGCTCCCAAACTCGGCGTGCGAGGAAGTGTGGTGCATGTGGGTTCATGGAAAGGGGCTGAGCCGGATTTCGATCGTCTCGCAGACGTGGTGCGCGATATTTTAAAAAAAACCCCGGAAGAAGCCATGTTCATCATGGAAAATTCTGGCACGCGAAAGATCGGGGTGACACTTGAGGATATCGGTGCGCTCGCGGCGCGCGTGAAGAGTCCGCGATTCAAAGTATGCCTCGATACGTGCCATCTTTTCACGGCCGGCTACGATATCCGCACGAAAGACGCGCTCGACGCGTTCATCAAAAAGTTCGAAGAAATTGTGGGGATGGAACGATTGGAGCTTTGGCACGTGAACGACAGCCGCGATCCGTTCGGTTCATATCGCGATAGACACGAAAATATTGGCGAAGGCGCGCTCGGGAAAGAGCCATTCCGTATACTTGTGAATCATTCCGCAATGAAAGAAATCCCGTTCGTTCTTGAAACGCCGGGTTTTGACGGTGGCGGTCCGGACAAAAAAAACGTGGAGATTTTAAACGGGCTTGCTAGGTGAGGAGCCCCTCTCGTTCAAGCGCGGCAACGATTTTTGAAACTCGCGAATATTTTTCGTTGAGTTTTTTCGAAAGCATGCGGAGAGACAAGCGTGGATGAGAGAGACGCTCGCGGAGTATTGTGCCGCGAAGTTCGCGCGATGAACCCTTGAATTTCGGCTGTGGGCGATATGCTGCGTGTCGGCGGTTTGGGTTTTTGACGCGCGTTGAAAGCATGCTCCCGTAGTCCATAAGCGCGTAGTACCACTCCCGCGGATTTTTCTTCGGGAGTGTTTGAACAACGAGTTCCATAACTTCTTTTTCACTTACTTTGCGTGCGCGGGGAAAGAAATGGTGGAGTATCGCGCGTCTGATATTTGTTTCTATAAAGGGAACGGGAGCGTTGAATGCAAACGCAAGGATGGAACCTGCGGTCGCCGGTCCGATGCCGGAGATTTCTTCGAGTTCCTCACGGGTATGGGGCAATTTCCTCTTATATTTCCTACTTATTTCATCAGCGAGGCGGTGAAGCGCGACTGCGCGGCGATTGTAACCGAGCCCCTGCCATTGCTTTACCACTTCACGTCGTGGCGCTTTTGCGAGCGCGCCGAACGAAGGGAACTTTGCAAGAAATTTCGGATAGAACGAAAGAACGCGCGCCACCTGCGTTTGCTGGAGCATGATCTCAGAAACAACTATCGCGTAAGGGTCGCGCGTTTTTCTCCACGGAAGAGAATGACGCCCTTTGTGGCGATAGTGGTTCCACACGCGCGTGCGGAATTTTTCGAGAGATTTAAGGTTGGAGCGCATCCTCCACGCGTCCCTCCACGCTGATTACCACCTCTTTCACGGTGGAGAATTGTTTCAGAGTGTTCGTGATTTGCGAACGAATAGCCGCCACGCGGCACGAGCCACCGGCGCCCTCTTCCAATCGAGCGTCGAAGTCCACATATGCCACGCCGTCGCGAATGGAGAGCGAATTCACGCGCGCGCCATCGTTCAGGCTCGTGAGATAGCCCTGCGCATTTTCTTCCGCGGTGGGTCCTTTAAGAAGTTCCTCCAGTGAAGCGCGGCCCACTGCGGAAGTTCTCGGTATTATGCGGAATACCGGGTATGTGCGGTTGCATTCCATAACATTCGGGTCGAATACGTTGTTGGAAAAGAAAACCTGCACCGCCATAGTTTCCGCGGTCGAGGCCGATTCATTCGCTTCGGGTGGCGGTATGTTGTTGGCGGCGTGGCGATCGAATGTGCGCCACGCTCCCGCAATCGCTACGATTGCGAGAAGGCCAAGGAATATTTTTTTCGTGTTGGTCATCGCCTTGAACCCCTCCTTTATATCACGATGCTCGCGAAGGCGGTAGAGAAGCGAAAGGAGGAGTATATAGTTGACCGCGAGGAATCCGGGCGTTGCCCACGCGGTTCCGTTCAATCGAAGTTCTGAAACCGGCCAAAGGAATGGAGTGGGGTAGAACTCCGCAGGGTGCGTGCCGATATCTATGAGAATATGGGAGAGCCATCCTAAAAGTTCCCACGTCGGTCTTTTTTGAATAAGCCATACCACGCCGAACGCTACCGCCCACGGCACAAGGCTGTGGCCTAAGGGGTAGAGAGATATCGGGAGGAGGGTTCTAAGACCATCAAACGGGTTTGTGCCGAAAACCGCGGTCCATGCGATGGAAATACCAAGAAGCGTGAATGCAAGAAGATCGGGGAATGCCGCCCAAAATCCTGTCCACCATGGGTTGAGACGCGCGGTCGCGCCGCGGCGTTCGAGGACTTTATTGAGCGCTTTTGCGCCTACCGCGCCCCAGAGTCCGTGTGCGAGAATATCCATCGTTCTATTTTTGGTGCGGCCATCGGGAATCGAACCCGAGTCTCATCCTTGGCAAGGACGTATTCTGCCACTAAACCATGGCCGCAATTCTCAGTTATTCCCTGGCGGGGGACCACTTGGCCCTTCCACATACGGAGCGCCAACGGGGCCGCGGGGCAACTCCGTTCCTTCCGGCGCAATGGAAGAAAGGAACGCGTATGCAAGCACCGCAATAACGAGCAGTCCTACCAATATCGCAATCACCTTCCATTGCATAGATGGTATGCTACCGTACGCAAAAAAAATCTTCAATCTGTGTCCGGGGTGGGAGTCCTCCTCCCCCAGCGCATACGCGCCTCCTCCGTCGCCGGCCACTCGCGCTTTTCCTCGCTCGCGAGCGTGCGAGTTGGCTTCAACTTCTTTATTGTACCGACACTTTGTGTCCGGGGTGGGAGTCGAACCCACAAGCCCTTTCGAGCCGGGGATTTTAAGTCCCCTGCGTATACCATTCCGCCACCCGGACGTCTCGGAGGCCAGGAGGGGATTCGAACCCCTGCATAGCGGTTTTGCAGACCGCCGCGTTACCTCTTCGCCACCTGGCCGTTAGTCCTTTCTCTTATCAAGCTCTATTTTGAGCTTCGGCATAGGTTTCACATTCATCTTTCGAAGAAGTGCGTGGCGAAGGGCAGGGAGCTGCTTCTCCACCGCAAGGAATGCCTCAAGCTCTTTCGCTTTAGGGATGATACCAAGCCGAACGTTCGCCTGCAATAAATCGGGCGTGAGAAGCACATCGGTAATGGTGATGAGCGCTCCCTCCACATAAACCTCCCGCTCAATCAATTTACCCAACTCCTCCTCAATCAAATCCGCCATCTTGAGATTCCGATATGGCCTCATGGAATGAATACTACGAAACGAAGCGGAGTGTGTCACCCTTTTCTATCCGCGCGGTACTTTCCACAAGGAGCCCCACTTCAAGGCCGGTTCCCGCCTCACTCACATTTTTCTTTTTCGATTGGAGATTCACAAGCTGACCTTCTCCTACTTCGCGCCCGCCGCGAAGCACTGTGAAGTTTGTGCGATTTTTTACCGTCCCCTCGGTGATACGGCCACCCACCACTTTTTCTTCCCCTTTCCCTTCGCCGAAAACCGCGAGTATCTCGAGCGTCGCAATTTCTTCTTTTGCACCAGCGCCAAAACGTTCGCGGATAAATTTCTCGAGCTCATAAATAATGGAGTCGGTCCGTATGATTACCTTTTTCCCTTCCGCAAGATTTTCCGCGGCGCGGTCGCTTTTCACACGAAAACCAAGTATAAGCGCACCGGTCGATTCCGCATGCTTTACGTCACCTTCATAAATATTTCCAATACCTTTTTCCACCACGCGACAAGGGATTTCGGCGGACACCTTTGCGACGACCGCTTCAAGCGCGGCGAGCGATCCTAATTCGTCGGCTTTCAATATAAGTGGCACGCCTTCTCCCTCATACACTCCCGATAGTTCGCTCTGCGCGCCCTTATAGTTTGTGGCCACTTCTTTTTCGCTGCCGGCAATGAATATTTCCCCCACCTGCGGAGGCACCTCAAACCCGCCGATGAGCGCGGGCGAGGACGGTGTAAGTTCTTTCGCGCGCGCGCCGGTAAAATCTTCGAGCGCCTTCACTTTCCCTTTCGCGGTTTGGGTCGCGATAAAATCTCCCTGCCTCAAAACGCCTTGCTTTACCACCACGCCCGCGAGAACGCCGCGGCGCGGATCGAGTCGGCTCGACAGTACTACGCCGGATGCGGGAACGTTTTTGTCCCAGCCGAGCTCTTGGAGATCTGTCGCAAGGAGAATAAGGTCTAAAAGCTCGGGGACGCCCTCGCCGGTCTTCGCCGAAACCGCGTGCCACGTTATAGAACCACCATATCCTTCAAGGAGCACTCCGTGTGTCGCGAGTTCCTGTTTCACCTTTTCCACATTCGCGCTCGGCTTGTCTATCTTATTCATCGCCACAATATAGGGAGTTTCCGCTTTCATAATCGCGGAGAGCGCGTCCTTTGTCTGTGGTTTCACGCCGTCGTCCGCCGCCACAAGGAGAATTGCGAGGTCAGCTACCTTCGCGCCGTGCGAACGCATAGCGGAAAACGCCTCGTGTCCGGGCGTGTCGATAAAAGTTATTTTTTTGCCGTTGTGGGCGATTTCGTACGCGCCGACCGACTGAGTGATGCCGCCCGCTTCACGCGCGGCTACGGTCGCCTTGCGGATGAAGTCGAGGAGAGTGGTTTTCCCATGGTCTACGTGTCCAAGTATCGCCACGACGGGAGGTCGCTTTTCCGTCATGGGGTTATGGTATCCGTAAAATACCAGAATATCGGCATTTATACAAGAAAATTCTGATATCATGAAGATGCTCCATGAAACGTTCCATTGCAGTATTGAACGGTGCAGGAAAAGTGATCGGAGCGCAGAACGAAAAGGAAGCCCACCGCATGGGCTTGTGGCATGCGTCGGCGCACGTATGGATTTATACCGCGAAAGGTGAAGTGCTTTTCCAAAAACGTGCACTTTCGAAAATCGTATACCCAGGACTGCTCGACATTTCTGCGGCAGGCCATGTATTGCCGGGAGAGGATCCGCGTGAAGCTGCAATCCGTGAAACCCGAGAGGAACTCGGAGTGTCGCTTGGTTCCAGGCATTTGCAGTTCGCGGGACGAGGAAAAGTCAACGAAGTGTTGAAAAAACTTCATTGGCCAAACAAGGAATTCTATTACTTGTTCTTCTATAAAATATCGGAACAAAACACGCTTACTTTTGTCATGAACCATTATGAAGTACGCTCATTGAAATTCATTCCGGTGGCGGAGTTACGGCACGAGCTTATGGAAAAGAAGAGCCGCACTTGCTATGTACCCCATGGCATGGGCTATTATTCGAGGGTGATTTCGTGGGTCAGATCTCACGCGAGAGCATAAAATCCACATGTCTTCAAAGAAAAAAATTCTCCTCACCGATAAGGGCGTGCAAGCGCTCCAAGAAAAACTGGAGAAGCTCGAGAGAGAATATGCAGAAGTGAGCCGAGGAAAGATGGAAGCGGCGGAACAGGGGGGGAATCTCTGGCACGACAATCCGGCGTTCGAGGAAGTGGAACAGCGGCAGATTATGTTGGCTCGTATGATCGCGGAAACACAGGAAACACTCAAGAATGCGGAAGTGGTGAGCGCTCATACGCGCGTAGGAGGAGGGAAGTATATGGAAGTTGGTTCCGTTGCAGAGATAAAGCTGGGGAGCGGAACTGCGCGTACGGTACGTTTGGGTGGAGGAGCCGAGTCCGACCCTGCGGGAGGGGTTGTGTCATATCTCAGTCCCCTTGGCCAGGCACTTCTTGGAGCAAAGGAGGGAGACGAACGTACCTATACGGTAAATGGCAAAGCTTTGAGCCTAACCGTCGTGCGTATAAAAACAAGCGATGAAAAAGAGAGGTAGAAATCTTTTCATCGTTCTTGAGGGTCTGAGCGGAAGCGGCAAAAGCACGGTCGCGAAATTACTTGCAAAGAAACTCCACGCGAAACTTTATAAAACCCCCTCAGGCGCGTTTGGAAAAGTAAGGGAAGCAGTTGACCTCTCGAACCCTTCGACGCTCGCGCGATTCTATTTTTATCTGGCGGGTATTATGCAGGCATCGGAAGAAATCAAGGGCGCTCTTTTGAAATCGCACGTAATCTGTGATCGTTATGTCCTCACCACTTTTTGTTATCACAAAATATTGACTACGCACGCCTTGCCGTCACCCAATTCTCTACCGCTTACGAAGCCCGATTTCACATTTCTTATCACATGCAAGGAAAGAAATCGCCTCACTCGCCTTCGAAAGCGCGGACTGAGTTTTAACGATAAGCGCGAACGATCACTTCACGTCGAAAAAAGCTTTCTAAAGGAATATCGCCGTTTCCGCCCGATCGAAATAAGTAATGACCTCGATCCAAAAACTACAGTGGAAAAAATCGTTGGAATTTTGGAAAAGAGGTAATATAAAAATATCGAGTATGTCCCAAAAGGAAGAAGGCTCTCCAAGACGTTTTGATGCAGTAGTTGAAACTGCGGCGCACACCATCGAAAAATATCAATTACTCTACGGTCTTCCCACCATCGAACACGCGGAAACCGTAGATTATCGGTTTTTTCTCCAAGCACGCCGGGGCGCGATATTTGTGGTAGTGGCGGCTTACAACCGCGCGCGAGAATTTTTGGTGGTGAGAAATTTCAGTCGCGGTTCCGGCTGGGAACTTCTTGGAGGTTTTATAGAAATGAACGGACTTGAACGACCCGAAGGGGCGGTGGTGAGAGTAGTGAAGAGAGAAAGTGCCCTCGAGGTGCTCGAAATGACGCCGATTGCGGTGGTAAAAAATGTGTTTGTATGCGGAAAAGAGAGAGTAGTGCATACCGGACTGGCATACAGTGCCGAGTGCGAAGGAAGCCTTTCGTTCATCGAAAGCATTGCGGGAGATTTTTCTTCACGCATTCCCCCGAGAATGCTTGCTTCGGATCGTGCTGTTCTCGCGCTCGCAAAAAAGCAGATTGAGCGCAAAATAGGGATTGTGCCAACTGAGGAAATACATTCTGCTCAGAAGTTCAAAATCGCGATTTGGGTTCACGAACACGTGATAAGTCCGCTTATACACCCCTTAAGTTCTGCACTCATAGATTCCTCGTTGCTTGAGGCAATTGGAAACCCGCGATCGTTTCTGGATACCGCGGTCGGCGATGATAATCTCGTTATAAAACTGTATCGGAAATGCCAGCCGTTCCTTTGTGTGGCGAATGACATAACTGCTGCGGCAACTCGAGCGCTCCAAGTATTGGTAAGAAGTGGAGAAGATATCATTTTTACCAACCACAACGCCCTTGACCTTCCATTTAAAACAAAATTTGACGTGGTTCTTTGTAAAAACACTCTCCATCACATGCACTCAGAGGAAGAGATTAGAGCACTTCTCGGTTCCATGAAAAAAATCTCAAGGAGACTGATCCTTATGGATATCGAGGATCCTCATCGTTCCAGCGTTCGTGCGCGTGTATGGAATTGGTACTATCGGACATTTTTAGGGGATCAAGGGGGGTATTTCCTTACCCGAGCTCGATTTGTTGAGATCGTGCGGAATTTTTTCCCCGAACGGAAAGTGCAGTTCAGAAACATAGCCACATTAAAAGGTAATTATATGGTTGCGGTTGCGGAGGAAAAAATGTAAAGAGCGCAGGATTTTCTCTGCGCTCTTTACCGGCTCTCACTCGATGGAGAGAACGGTGAACTTCCTCTTTAGAGGCCCCACAATACCTTCTCGTACCTCCCCCACGTGTGCTCCCATAAGCAAGCGTCCAAGGGGTGCGTGGTAGGAAACTGCATTTCGTTCCGAGAGGATAAGGTAGCTTCCGATCTGAAACGTCTGGCTTTCGCCGGTGGACTCATCGCGTATAGTGACGGTCTTACCCACTTTCACCACGCTATTGTCCCGAGGAATTTCCACGATTTTGGCATTGCTTCGCACGTTCACCAATTCCTGTACGCGACTGGACCACATGGAATTTTGCCGTTGCCCTTCGTCATATGCGGCATTGTCGTGCCACGTATTGGAATCGCTTTCCGCGCCTTCTCCAATGAGTCTCAGCGCGCTCTGAACGTTCTCGCTTGCCTCCGCGATCCTCTTCTCGAGAACCTCAAGATCCTCTCGTAAAAAAAGGAACTGTGGCATGGAACTCCTTTCTCCGATGTGCAGTTTTCAATGAGTTGCGGTTTCTGAAACTGGTTCAGTTTCTCATTTTTTCTTATTTTTGTCAATCTAGTTTGTAAAATCGATTTTAGAATGATAGGATTGGGCGGAAATTAAGGAGGCGTGGCCGAGTGGCTTAAGGCAGCATCCTGCTAAGATGTTAGGGGAGCAATCCCCTCGAAGGTTCGAATCCTTCCGCCTCCGCAGGTTTCTTTCACGATATCCTTGTGGTATCGAGAAAGAAATTTACAAAGTTGGGACGGAAGGATTCGAACAGGGAAGGGGTCGGGAAACCGTAGAAGAGAGGTTTCCCGTGCCGGAAGTACTGAAACCGAAGGGTTTCAGGGAGCGAGTGAAACGAAGTGACGTTCGACTACCTTCCGCCTCCGCAGATTTCTTTAGAAATTTGGCCCCGTCGTCTAGTGGTTAGGACAGCGCCCTTTCACGGCGTAAACAGGGGTTCGATTCCCCTCGGGGCTACGGAAAATCAAAACGGCGGGCTTTATGCTCGCTGTTTTGATTTTTATTCCGAAGCGAGCCAACTGCTTGGCTCGCGTGGGAAATCGAACGCCGGAGTTTGTCCCGAGGAGCACTGAGGGACACGAGGCGGTGCCTAGACCAATTATGCGCGGCGGCGCATAATTGAGTCGAAGGAGATTCCCCTCGGGGCTACATGCCAAGTAAAAAAGAAAATAAAAAAAACGCGGAAATGAACGAGCCTGCGGAACTTTCGTGGAGCGCGGCCGAACACGAATATACCGAGAAGGACGCGGCGTGGTACCTTACCGTCGGCGGCCTCGCATTTCTCCTTTTGGTCATCGCGCTCTGGCAAGGGAACTATTTCTTTGCGGTGTTCGTGGTGATTGCGGGGGCAGTTCTCGTGAATTTCGGGAAACGGCGCCCTAAAGTATTCGAGTTTAAAGTGACGTCGGAGGGGGTGGGAGTGGGCGAAAAATTCATTACGTTCGATCGGCTGGAATCTTTCATGATTCGGAAGCGCGCGCACGCGCTCCACGAACTTATCGTAAAACAGCGCGCGTACGTAAATCCTTATCTCCGAATTCCGTTGGATGGGGAAACAGCGCAACGGGCGCGCGAGCTCCTCTCGGAGAAACTGCCGGAAGAGGAGTACCAAGAATCGCTCCTGGATGTATTTGCCGATTGGCTCGGACTTTGAGTATAGTAACTAGGCCTTTGCGCTTGCCCTCGTATGGACGTTGCCATATGAGCGCATCGTTCGGTGATATGATGCGTTTGTACATTCTCTCACCTCGCTCGCCCTCGTCGTTCAACGGATAGGACGCGAGATTGCGGATCTCGTAATAGAGGTTCGATTCCTCTCGAGGGCACAAGACAAAAATTCCACCTTGTAGTGGAATTTTTGTTTCTGTGTGTAAGGAATCGAACGCAAAAAGGGGTCGGGGAAAAGCGGAAGGTTTTCCCCGTGTCGGATTAAGCCACGCGCGAAGCCGAAGGGCAGACACAAAACCGAGGGTTTTGTGAACACGAGTGTATGCGAGCGTTGTTCGCTTCCTCTCGAGGGCACTAGATAAATCGTCACGATCGCGTG
The DNA here is from genome assembly GCA_020724805.1 of Candidatus Microgenomatus sp. Classification (GTDB taxonomy): domain Bacteria; phylum Patescibacteriota; class Minisyncoccia; order UBA6257; family GWB1-50-10; genus DYGI01. The sequence goes on along the minus strand of DYGI01000001.1, from coordinate 47,255 downwards.
GCGGTTTGTATATAATGAAGGCGATGGAAAATTTCGCGCGCGTTGTTTTTACTATAATTTTTATCACCATTCTCGCCGGCATTATCGTGGCGTTCGGTCTCTTTGCGGTGGCGCCCGCGGAAAAAGTGGTGAAAGTCATTAGTGGAAACGTTCCCAGTCCGACGTCGACCGATGATGGTGTCTCTCTATCCGATCTTATTAAAGAAATCATCGTTTCCCAAGTTCCTCCAGGAAATCAGGAAGCGAGAGAAGTGATTTCACCTCCTGCCGTTCCAGATACAAACCCCACTTCCGAAAGAAGCGCGCCTGCGCCGGCCAACGGTCCGGTGATAACAGGAAACTACCGCCCGAACCCGTTCGTTTCGCTGCCCATCCCTGAGAGTGACGCGCCTGAAGGATTTCTTGTGCTGGAGGTTGGCACGGAAGGATATAATCCGCGAGTGTTCGAAGTGCGCGCGAATTCCCAGGTGAATCTGGCCATTGTGTCGCGCGATAGTGAATCCCACCTTTTTGTGTTTCGCCATGCGGCCCTCGCGGACGTTGGGGTCGGCATTGGGCCGGGGCAGATGCGCACGCTCACTTTCACCGCGCCGCCGACGGCCGGAGAGTATACATTTCAGTGCGGAGTGCCTGGCCATGCCGCGCGCGGCGAGACCGGCACGATGGTGGTTCGTTAGACGACCAACACCTTCACGAATTTCTTTTTTCCTATTTTCAAAACGTCACCCTCTATGGCGGACTTTTTGGGGTCTTGCGCCACTGTGTTGTTCCTCTTTATCGCGCTCTGAGCGAAAAGCCGCATCGCTTCGCTGTTCGAGGAAATTCCCGCAGCCCGCACTACCTCAAGGAGCGTTGTCCCTTTCTTTATGCGCACAGTTTCCATCTCGCTTGGCGTCTCTTTTTTCGAGAATGTTTTTATCCATGTTTCGCGCGCCTTCACAGCGATTTTTTCACTGTGGTAGAGTTTTACGATTTCGGTGGCGAGCGAAAGCTTCGTGTCGCGGGGGTTGCCGTCCCGCCCCAGCATTTTTTCTATATCTCCCATTGCCATTTCGGTGCAGAATTCCGCGACGGGTCGCACCCCTTCGTCGGGAAGCGCCATCACTTTGCCGAACATATCGTTCGGTTTGTCGTCCAAATTAATGAGCCCGCCTTCGCTCTTGTTCATTAACTTCCTTCCGGTTTTAGGATTTTCTAAAAGTTTGGTAGTTATCACGAATTTCTCCTTGTTTTTGTATTCTCTGAGGAGTTTTCGCCCCGCGAGCATATTAAATGTTTGGTCGGTGCCGCCGATCTCTACGTCCACATCAAGCGCCACAGAGTCGTACCCCTGCATCAAGGGATAGAGGAATTCATGGAGGCCGATGGGTTTGTTGCTCTTTTTCCTTTCTTGAAACATGTCGCGCTCTACCATCTGCTGCTCGGTGAAATGCGAGGCGAGCTCAACGAGCTTCTCAAAATTCATCTTGGTGTGCCATTTGGAATTAAACGCGACCGCCGCAGCATTGGGTCCCGAAAAGTTTAGGATTTTCGCGGCCTGTTTTTTGAACGTTTTGAAATTTCGCTTCACTTCGGCGGCGGTGAGCGGTTTACGTGCCGCAAGTTTGTCGGTGGGGTCACCGATGCGCGCGGTAAAATCGCCGATGAGGAGAATAATTTTATGTCCCAGCGCTTGAAACCTCCGGAGCACAAGGAGGTTCGTTGCGTGGCCTAAGTGGAGGTGGGGACCGGTCGGGTCCACGCCGAGGTAGATGGTAAGTTTTTTACCCGACGAAAGCGCCCTCTCGAGCGCCTCGCGGGAGGGATAAATTGTATCAACCGACCGAGTCAAAAGATTTTTGAGTGCATCCATATCCACTCCATTATATACAGAGTCCTCTTGTTTTGGTACGAAGTTTGACATTTCTAATAAAAAATGATAGAATTTGCCCAGTCATAATTCCTAAAACTCAATATTTGGAGGAAATACGTCATGAACGGTGCATTGTTCGATCCTTATGAGTTTGAGCATGTGGTTTCCGCGAAGGGAGTTCCTGTGTACGTGAAAAATCTTCCATGGATTACCGGGTGGTTTACGGTGCGCATTCTGATACGCGTAGGCGCCGTCAACGACCCCGAAAGGAAAGCCGGGTTGGCGCATTTTCTTGAGCACCTCCCTTTCAACGGGACGACTCTGTTCCCTTCATCTGAAGCGATTGACGACCTGAAGCGCACCCTGTTCAGCGACAGCCTGAACGCGTGGACGGGTCCCGAGCGAACCATGTTCGGAGGGACGCTGCTTTCAGGTGATGCCGATGAGGGCATGCGCGCGTTTCGCGATTTGATTTTTTCGCCTCTTCTGAACGCGGAAGAAATCGAGCGTGAGCGCAACGTGGTGGTTCAAGAAGTGAGGAGGCGCATTCCTAATCGCGTGGTTGAAACGGTGAAGAAGACCCGCCAGGAAGATCTGTATTTTAATCATCCGTTTTCTCGTTTCGCCCGCCCTTTCGGTTGGGAGGACAGTGTGAAAGCAATCACGCGCGACGACCTTGTCGCATTCCACGATGCCCACTACCGGACCGGGAATATTTCCCTGTTCTTCGTAGGCGACATAAAGAGTGGAGATGCGGCGCGTCTCGCCGATCGCGTGGTAGACGGAGTGACTTGGCGGAAGTCCGTGGGAAATCCACAGAGCTCACTTTCGTCTACGCGGAACGGTTCTCGCGTGCCGGTGCGCACCTACTCTATGAAGGAGGAGATGCGGGCCGATGGAGAAATTTCCCGTTCCGCGGGAATTGAAGTGTGGCGCGTGATTCCGCCGCAGGAAAACGGCCAAATGGTGGCATTGTTGGGCGGTGTGGTTCATGACAAGCTCATGGAGCGGATGCGGCGCGAGAGGGGAATCTTATACTCCGCGGCGGTCCGGCGGGAAAGATTTTCCGACCACATGCGCCTTTCAATTGACGCGAGCGTAGATCCCGCCGCATACCAGGAAGCGCTCGGAATGATTGAGGCGGTGCTTGCGGAAGTTCGCAAAGGAGATGTTGAGCCGAAGTTTTTTGAGGAAGAAAGGAAAAGCCGAGTGAACTTTCTTCGCACGCGAGACTACACCGTGTCTGATATCGCGGGCGGCGCAGTGGATGACGTGGTGAAGTTTGGTTGCGTTCGTCCGATTGCCTGTGAATCGGCGGACGCGGAAACCGTGAAGCTGGAAGATATCATTGAGCTTACTCACGAAGAACTCAGCCGTGAGAAGCTCTACTGGCTCTCGGTGCTGCCGTAGTACATTGCATTGAAAACGCCCAAGAAAATCCTTGGGCGTTTTTCTATTTTTTCGTTTTGATAATCTCGTCTATCAAGCCGTATTTTTTCGCTTCCTCGGCGGTGAGGTAGAAGTCTCGGTCCGTGTCGCGCTCGATGCTCGAGAGTTTCTGTCCGGTATGCTTCGCGAGGATCAGGTTCAGCTTATCTTTTATTTTCACAATGTGTTTTGCGGTGATTTCAATTTCGCTCGCCTGACCCTCCGCACCCCCCATCACCTGGTGGAGGAGTATTTCGGAGTTTGGAAGCGCAAGACGCTTCCCTTTCTTACCGGCCGCAAGAAGTACCGCACCCATGGACGCCGCCATACCGACGCAGATGGTGGATACCGGATTTTTCACATACTGCATCGCGTCGTAAATGGCGAGGCCGGCGGTTACCGAACCGCCCGGCGTGTTCACATATATCTTTATGTCCTTTTTTGAATCCTCGTGCTCAAGGAAAAGGAGTTGTGCGATGACCGCGTTTGCCACCACGTCGGTTACGGGACCGCCGAGAAAAATGATGCGGTCTTTTAGAAGTCGTGAGTAGATGTCGTACGCGCGCTCGCCGTATCCGGTTTTTTCGATAACGGTGGGGATGAGGTTCATGCAAACAAAATACCGCACGAGGCGGTAAAGTTCAAGCGCGCGGTGGCGGGTTTAATATCGCAGAAGTTGCACCTCAATCGCTTCGAATTCCTGCGCGTCCCGGATATTCTCGGCGCTCCGCACTACTATGACTTCCCCAACGTCAATATCCGAAAGGGACGCTTGCGTTCGGGACGGATTTCCTTGTGCGTCGAGCGCTTGGTAGTTTATGCGCGAATATTCCGTGTTCGCGGATACCTTCACTGTGCGCATCTCGGTTTTACGGGGAGAACCGTCTACGTGGGGAAGGTAATCATCTGGGTCGTCCACCTCGAGAGTGAGCGATGTGCCATACACGCTCGCTACTTTGCCGGTAAGGGAGCGAGTGAAATCCGCAGGTTTCGGGAATATCGTTTCTATCACGGGAAGCAATCTTTGTTCGGTGAGCACTACCCCCCGGTTGTTCCCAACAAAATAGCCGCCCACGAGACCCACTATGAGAGAAAAAATTCCTACCAACGTAAGCGCATTCTTATTCTCCATTGGACACATTATATCACATAGGAACCGCTGTGCGCGGGGGGACGTCCTTGTGGATAATTGGGACTTTTGTGAAATCCCCTGTGTTATAATAGAAAAGATGAATAATTCCTTGAGGAAGAATCCGTTCTTCTACGCGACCATTGTGCTTGCGGGAGTTCTCATGTTCGAGCTCGCGGGGATTGTTGTGGCACAGTATATGCCGCCCACCGTGCCACCGCCGGGAGGAATGCCTGCGGCGCCGCTTAATGCGGGAACTGTACCGCAGGTAAAAAGGGGAAATTTTGCGGTGAGTGCAACTGGCGTGTTTGACGCGAATGGGAACGTAAGCACTGGAGTGCAGATTAATGCGGCAAGCCCCACCGTTTGGTTCCGCGATGCAGGAGGGCAGGCGCGTCTCTACTACGTATCCGCAAACGGAGGGGAATTATGGGTGCAGCATGGAACCTCGGGGGGTATTAAGGTTGGAACAGGAACTGGCGGAGGGACCAACTATTGGACACCGAGCGGGTCGGGCATTTACACGAACTATAATGTAGGCGTCGGTATTTCAAATCCGGAAGCACGGCTGGATGTAAGTGGAGAATTCAGAGTTTCGATCCCCACCGTGACCTCGGAGCTGGCATGGGTTAGGACTCAGTCGGACCTCGCAGTATTGCCGAGCGGCGTGACCACGGCGATGAACTGTGATGTGGGGAGAAGCGCGCGTGATTGTGAAGATGATGTAAGGGCTACCAACCCACCCTCCGTTTCACGTACCGCAGGATGCGGTTCGACGACGTGTGGCTCGACGGGAAATCGCCGGTATGACCAATTTACCGTGACTGTTCCAGATGATGGGGGACCGGCATTTGTTCCTTTCATGAACGTTGCGTATGCAAGGGAAGACACCCATTATGACGTATACACGCTTCAGACCGTTCAGGCGCCCACAGGCGCGAATACGCCGATATTCAGGGTGGATGCGAGTGGAAACGTTACCATTGGCGGCCCCGTTACCGACATTAATCTGACTGCGCCCCGGTGGAGTGGAACAACGGGGGATGTTCCAGTGGCAGAGGGTGGGACCCGGAAAGATTTTGGTGCATTCTGGGTTGATACATGGGCGACGTGTCCGGATGGTCATTTCGTGTCGGCGGTGCGTTTTGGAGAAAGAGATGGGACCAATCTTCACCCCGTAGTACGCTGTTCCAAACTGTAAGCGTATTCAACTCTCACTCAAACCGCCCTCCGGGGCGGTTTTTTGATTTACAAGGTTTGATATAATTGGAGTAACAAGATGCGTATCACGCGCGCCATCGCGGTTGGCGGGACGATAGCGGTAATCGGATTCTTTGCGCTCACGCCGGGCGTTTTTGCAGTGCCGAGTGCGCCCGATTTTCAGGCTCTTACCGCTCCCTCTTCGTGCGGATTGGAACTTCAGTGGAATCAGGTAGGGCACGCCGACTTATTTGAATTTCGCATAGGAAGTTCGGCGTGGCGCGGAATTGCCGGAATAAGCGGTGAAGGCACGCACACTTATCTTCACGAACAACGGACTCCTGATCAGTCCTATTCGTATCAGATGCGCTCATTCGCGAATGTAGGAGGGTATAGTACTTCCTCAAACATTCTTACGCGCTCCACGCCCGCGCTCCCGAATCCGCCGGCTCCTCCGAACGCGATTTCGTTAGTGCGATGGGAAGATGCGAATGGTGATGGAGTCGGCGACCGCATAATGCTCACTTGGACGCCTGTTCGCGAACCTGCGTCCAGCGGGTTTCAAATATTCTATTCCTCGGATGCGGGTGCGAATTTTAGTACCGAGGGGACCATTTCGCTCGATGCGTTCAAAGCGGCGTCGAACACGTGGTCGCACTCCGCCTCCGCCGATGCGGAACATCGCTATCGGATTCGCACGTACCAGACAGCCAGCTACTGTGCGCCGGTGGGGAATGGGACTCCGGACGACGCTTTGTGGGTCAAATTTTCGGGACTTTCCAATCAGCTCATCGTTCCCGCGCGCCCCGCAAGCATCACTGTCACGTCGCGGAACAACGGCACCGAAGTGAAGTTTGCGTGGGCAGATGTGGCGAGCGAGAATACCTATCAATTTCAGATATCCGATGTGTCAACGTTCGATTCTCCCAACACCAAAACGCAGATTAGGAGCGCAGGTGAAACCGAAACGAGAAACACTCCAGATTCTCCCGGCGGTTATTATCTTGTAGCGCCGGGTCAGTCGTTCTACTACCGCGTGCGCGCATGCGCCGGGGTCGGGAACATTACCGGATGTTCCGACTATCGGAGTGGAGAAGGAATTGCGGGAAGGGTGGGGCCACGCAATTTGAGTGCGACCCTTGATTTGAGTTCGCTTTCGGACACCACAGGGAGCGTGGATATTTCTTGGAGCGACGAAGCAACCTACAAACATCGTACGCATATAGGGAAGCGAGTGGCCGGAGTGGGCAATTTTGTTGCACTTACGGGGTCACCGTTTGAGCCTGTGTGCGACCCCGGTGATCCTTTCCTTTGCACATACACCACTTCCGTAAGGGACACGGTGGCGCGTAGCGCGCGATATGAATATGAAGTGAAGTTCGAAGAGGTGGGCACCAATTTTATGAGTGATGCGGCGGTGACGTTGGTAAATCTGAATGTGAACGATGTATTGGGATGGGCGTGGTCGTCCACGGGCCTCGGCGAGGGGTTGGGGTGGTTCCGTGCCGCGTATGATGCCATCGCGTCCGCGTGGGGAGACGCCACGCGGTCGGCGGACTCCATCGGCTACGGTATTTTGGCGGACGAGGACTCCGGTCAGCTTTCCGGTTCCGCATGGAATCCGTATGCCGGCTGGCTTTCGTTTAACGCGGGAGATTTGACGGGATGCCCCGCGGCTCCGTGTGAAGCGCGTTTCAATACTGCGGATGGCGCGGTTTCGGGGTGGGCAAAGCTCGGTACGGGAACGTGGGTGAGTTTATCAACCAGACCGGGGGAGCCTACATACGGATTGAAATACGAAACTGCTCAGTGGAGCCCAACCAATAAAGTGCTCACAGGAGAGGCGTGGGGCGGTGACGGTGTAGGATGGATCATGTTCTCTGGGCTTCCGGCGCCGGATCTTAGGAGCGCAAATATCAATCCCACGGGAACGTCGCTCACCTTAGAATTCAAGAACCCGGTCGATTATGACGAGGTAGAACTTTGGCAAACAAAAAGCACGAACCCTGAAGGCGTAGAAAGGGTCAACTTTGAGTTAAACAGTGGAGTTATTGTTCCGTCCGCAAAAACACAAGGAGTTGTAGATAATGTTGTGGTACCAAATCTTGCCTCGAATTCCACATATGGATTTTTCCTCCGCGCGACCAAATCAAGTGAAGTGGCGGAGTCCGTGATTAAAGCTGGGCAAACGCAACCGGAAGACCTTCCACGAATCATTCTCAATTGTTCCAGTCGCACCACTTCCGCCATCACCGTAGGTTGGTGGGAGAATATTTCCGGAGCGCACACGCTTTCTCTTTACCGCAGCAACACCGAATCGGGAGTGCTTGGCGGGAGCCGGACGCTGGTAGCGTCGTCTCCGGAGCTCGCAAACGGAAGCGGCTTCTACCAAAACATAAATCTTGTGCCCGGCACGTACTATTACCTAATGACCTCGGGAAGCGTCCAGAGCAATGCTCAGAGGTGTTCCACCGCCGTCGAGTCTTCCGATGCGCCATCCCTTCTCAATGTGTGGCCCGTGAGCGACCGTGAACTCTACGTGAACTGGAAAGACAACGCCATAAGGGAACACTCCTTCGTTGTCGAGCGTATTAAGGTGACGCCACGCGACTCGTCCCTCCTCGACCCGCGGGTGGCAACCGAAAGCGACTCATCCTTGAGACTCACTTGGCGGAACGACTCGAACCGCGAGAACGAAATGGGTCCCTTCTATCACTCGTTCGAGCGGAGCACCTCAAGCACTCCCTTCGCGGACGTCGATGGCGATGGCGTTTACGAGCCCCGGACGCACGACTATGACCCTTCGTTCTCGGAGGTAAATCAGGCATTCCCCGAGGATACGGATCCTGAGAGCGACATTAATACGTACGCATGGAGTATGGGAGGGCTTGAAGAGGGCACGACGTACACAGTCCGTACCCGTGCATGCTCCTTCATTCGCGTGAATCTCCTCAAGGGGAGCGACCCGCGCGTCGAGAGCGGCGATCCTGAGACAACGGTGTGCGGCGGGTATTCCACGACTGCGAGAGCTTCAACAAAACCAGCCACACCTTCAAATCTCCAATGGACAAGTATAGAAACGGGATCGGTATCCCTCTCGTTTAGAGATAATTCCGGCGGTGAAAACGGATTTGAACTTCTCCGTAACGGTACGTTGGCCCACGATTTCACCAATCCTTCGGCAGGCAAGGGAAGGACCGTCACCTACGCCGACTCCGGGCTCTCAAGCGGCACTACGTATTCATACGAAGTGCGCGCGTATCGTTTTGATCCGAACGTCCCCACTACGAGAATATATTCCGCAAACTCGAATAGCGTGAGCGTAACTACTAACGTGACGCTTTCGGTCGTAAAATCCCCGAGTGCCGGAGGGACCATCACGGGCAATGGGATAAACTGCGGCACGACGTGTGCGGCGGAATTGGCAAGTGGTGACCCCGTATCGTTGACTGCGGCGCCCGCGACCGGGTACACGTTCTCAAGTTGGACCGGCGGCCAATGTGCCAATCCGGCGAATGCAACCTGTGCCTTTACCATCGGCGCGGACGCCACGGTTACCGCAAACTTTGCGACGGTGGGAGGCGGTGGAGGAGGCACAGTGAACGTGGCCGCAACCTTGAACGGAAGTCCGGTCGAAACAAGCTTCAATTTCGCAATCGAGAGCTTCTTCTCCGAATCCATTCTGGTTGGACCGGGCACCAAGAATGTTCCTTGGAGCATTACGGGAGCCGAAGAAGGGAGGTATTTCTTTTACTATAACTCCGGCGCTCCTCCTGGAGGAAGCTTCTCCCAAATTTCATGGTCAAACTCGGCCGGAAACAGTGGCGGTGGATCGCCGGGGAACATGAGCATTTCAAGCGGCATCTTGCCTCCAGAAGGATCACTTTCTTACACGGTAGCGTTTGTCACTTCATCTGCCCAAAAATCTCCACTTGATAACTTCTACGCAAAAATACACGGTGGAATTACCGGCGTGACCTATATGGCGGAGAAAATAGCCGACGTCTTCCGTAGTGCATTCACAAAGTTTCAAGACATAGCGACAAAGGTGGCCACCGTATTTGCAAGGATCGAGATTGCGAACGTGCCGGGCGGAGGTCCCATCGATATTGATGCATATTTTGCGAGGCATGTACGCCCTCCCTTGAGCCCCGCGCAGTACCCGTCCGTTCTCCGCGACACCGGGCTCGAGCCGAACACTGTGTACGTGTACCGTGTGAAGGCGGTCTATACTGGAGGAGAAACCGCCTATGCGCTTGAGGGCGCGGGGAAGACGCTCCCGAGCGGAGGAACCCCAACCTCTTTCAGTGGTCTCCGTATCTGTACCAGAAACAGCTTCTGCGACAGCGTGAGCGGCACGCGTGTCGTAGTTCCGCCCGGTGGTCCGAACAATACCTATGACCCTCGCCAGGTGAAAGACGGTGCAAGGTTCGAAGGATATGGCCAATGTCGGAACAACAACGATTGCCGCGACACACACACCTCTCGCCAGTTCTTCGAAGAACGGTGAGATAGATAGGTCGCAAAAGGCCGCTCACTGAGCGGCTTTTCATATGTAATGCTTGACACGCGGGTCATACACTGATGTAATTTGACTTCTGAGCATTTTTCGTGGTATAATACTCTCAGAATAAACCACTGACTGATTTACCAACTATATAACTGATTGGAGGATGTATGAAAAGGCTCATGATGTTCTTGCTCGCAGTTGTGAGCATCGTGCCCGCCTTTTCGGTGCGGGCGCAGGAGTTGAGGGACGCGAAAGTGACGATCGAACGTCCCTGGCCGCGTTCACTTTCTTTCGAAGTGACCGGCAAGAATGTGACGGTGACGTCCATCGCAAAGAACGCGAGCGGCCATCTCTTCACAGGGACGACCGATTCCGCGATCTACCGTTCTGTTGACCGCGGAACAACGTGGTCCCAGCTTATAACACCCGAAAAGCGGGTGTACGAGCTGTCGCTTTGTTCTTCCCAGAAGCTTTACGCCGGTTTTCACACTCAAGGCGTAGCGGTTTCGAGCGATAACGGCGATACATGGACGCGGTTGCCGAACGGGTTGCCGAGCGATGCGTGGGTGGGCGATATCTTGGTGTTTGGAGATACGCTCTACGCGAACGCGTACGGCGACGATCTTTTCCGCTCCTACAACGGAGGTGCGACGTGGGAAGGGCTTCATACCCCTACCCCTTACATCTCCGGTGTGGTGAAGGAAAAGAATGGAAATCTTTTCGTGGCGGCAATGGGTCAGGGAGTCCTTTTTTCTTCCGACTCAGGGAAGACCTGGGTTTATAAGAACAACGGTTTCCCCGCGACGCGGAAAGTTTCGGAGATCGTCACTTTCGACGGCACGCTCTACACCGGCGACGACTACGCCGGTACCGGCATCCACCGTTCAACAAACGGAGGAGAAAGCTGGGAGCGCGTTGGAGAAAGAGTTCTTCCGCGCTACGTCGGTGATCTCACCGCGAATCAAGATGGAAATCTCTACGCGGGGTTTTCTCCCGGGGGAGTGTATCGTTCGAGCGATCGTGGGACGACGTGGGAGTACTGCGGTCTCTCGAATTATAGTGTCTGGTCTATTTTCGTAGCCGATTCGGATGAGGTGTATGTCGGCACGAGCGACGGACTTTGGCTCCTGAAGTTCTCGGGCACGACCGGGGTGGAACAAATTGGTGACGCGTCGCAGGTGACGAGTTACCAGTTGTATCAAAACTACCCGAACCCCTTCAATCCGACCACGACCATCCAGTTCACGATTCCCGAACGAGCGTTCATTACCGTCACGGTGGTGAATGTCCTCGGTCAGGAAGTCGCGACCTTGGCCGCGGAAGAGGTTGCCGCCGGCACCCACAAAACAACGTGGGACGCGACGAACCTTCCCTCCGGCATCTACTTTGCCCGCCTCGAAGCCAAAAACTTCGTAGCGACGAAGAAGATGGTGCTCATGAAGTAATCGAAGAGCCAATTGCGCGCGCAATTGGCTCTTTAATTTTTCTTTCTGATTTTCTTACCAAATCGCTTGTTTGCGAGACGTATATACTTTTCAAGTGTTCCAAGTCCCACACTTTTTCGTCGCGCATCAACCCCTTTCTTTTGCGTGATTGTGCGAGGGGCAAGAGACCCATTTATCGTCCGCCTCATCTGGGTTCCATATCTCTGTTTCTTACCCGTGTTCACAAGAACCCGGTCGATGAGATATGCCTTCTCCTTTGGTGCAAAGTCGCATTTTCTCAAACAGGCTTTTTGAAGCGTCACGTCGGAATCTTGGTGTTGCACCAAGAGCCAGAACTTTTTCATCCCCTCCTTCCCGACGCTTTTTTCTGTTGGGTATCCATACTCGTCAATTATCTGATGGATATAACGGTTATGAATTCCATCGATAGTGTACACCAGAAGACTCTCCAATCCTTTTTTGTGGGGAGTTGCAAGTCGCCGCGCCCGTTGCTCAATTTTCGCCATTTGCGCGATTGATTTTGCGAGGCGAGTATTTTTCATATTAAAAGTATACCCAAAAAACAAAAGGGAAAGAGCCGTAATCTTTTCCTAAGAAATGTGCGGATTATTGGCTAGTCCAAGAATGGTGGTCTGCTATTGTTATAGAAATATAACAATCCGCGAGTGATGAAAGAAGGGAGGCACATATCTGGCCCGCTTCCATTCATGCTTTTGCGAAAACGAGGGCGGTAATGTGGTGGGCGCCGGCGCATTTTAAGGCGCGTGCAGCCTCCTCGAGGGTTGCGCCGGACGTAGCGACATCGTCTATAAGAAGAATTTTTTTCCCGGATATGGCATTTAAGGAAGCCGCCTCAAAACAGTTTTCCACATTCGCGCGCCGCGTTTTGTAATCTGGTTTCTCGGTCTGCGTGTCGGTATGCCGCGCCCGCGTAAGTGCGGACACAATCGGAATGGGGCGCAGGGGGTCGTGATGAGAAAGGGCTTCAGCGATTAGCATACTTTGGTTAAATCCGCGTTTCCATTCCCGCTTTTTGTGAAGCGGTATAGGGACCATAACCCACCCATTTCTCGTGAGAAGTTCCTGTTCCAGCGTTTCGCGCGCGGCGGCCATAATAACGAGTGCCATTGCGGATGCGGCGGCGGAAATTCCCTCATATTTCAACGCTTTCACCAGCGTTTGAGCCTCCTTCGACGCATATGAAGTAGCGGCGATCAGCGTATATTTCGCGTGGGGTGCCGCTACGCGTATTCCATGGATTGGGATATGGGAAAGACACTTGGCGCAGATCGCGGCGTTTGGTTCGGGAGGAATGAGGAACGCGCAAGAAAGGCAGCGCGGAGGAAAGAGGATACTTTGTACGAAGCGGATGAGCGCATACATACATATATATAGTACCGCGACCGTGTTAGAATAAGCGGGATGAACCTTGGTTTTGTTAAGGATTTTTTCACCGATATCAGGAATTTCTTTTCTTTTGGGCGCGTGCTCGGAGTGGATGTCGGCACGGTGTCGCTGAAGCTTGTGGAGCTCTCGCGAAAGGGGGACGTTGTTTCGCTTGAGAACTATGGACTTCTTTCTACGAAGGAATATCTCCGGCGTCCGAACGCGGTTGTTCAATCGAGCTCATTAAAACTCTCGGCACGCGACGCCGCGCCGCTCCTCGAAACGCTTTTGAACGAAGTGAAGCCAAAAGCAAAGCGCGTTATCGCGTCCGTGCCCGCGTTTGCCTCATTCGCGGTGCCTATTGAGATGCCATTCATGACGCGCGAGGAGACCGAAAAATCCATCGGGTTTCAAGCGCAACGATTCATTCCGATGCCCGTCAAAGAAGTGACCTTTGAGTGGGAAAAAGTCGGAGAGTATGAGAACGAACAAGGAAGGAAATTCCAACGCATTCTTCTTGTTGCGGTACCGAATGAGCTTGTAAAAACCTATCGTGAGCTCTTTCACGCTGCAGGCCTCACACTCGAGGCATTGGAGGTGGAGCATACGGCTCTTGCGCGTGCGATTACCACGCCCGCGAGCCGTCACATGATGATTGTGGACATTGGCGCCGAATCAACCTCGATTGTGGTTACCGAAGGCACTACGGTGCGTACGGTAGGCCAAGCTGATTACGGTGCGGTAACTTTAACGCAGGCAATCGCGCGGAATCTTGGGGTGTCATCGTGGCGCGCGGAGGAATTGAAACGTCGTCGCGGACTCATGGTGAGTGAGGGAGAATTTGAGTTATCCACCTCACTTCTGCCTTTTTTGGATGTTATAATACGTGAGTGTGAGCGCGTGCGCGCAAGTTATGAGCGCACGTTCGGGCATCCGGTGGAACGTTTCACGTTGGTGGGGGGAGGAGCAAATCTCCTCGGCATCGAGCGATACTGCGCCGAAGCGCTTAAAATTCCTCACGAAGCGGCGAGGCCATTTGCGAAGGTGCGGTATAGCGAAGGATTGGAGCCCGCAATGCGTACCCTAAGCCACGAACTTGCCGTTGCCGCTGGCCTTGCGCTCAAACCTTATTCATTACCCATATCATGACGAACGGTATCAACCAAATGGGCGGCGCTCCCGAGAACACGGTGGCGGAACAATTCGTATCCGAGCGGCTCCCGGTCGGGTGGCCGTGGAGGCTTCTCGTGTTTTCCATTGCGCTCTTCGCATTTTCCATTCTTGTATATTTTGGCATTCGACTTGGGTATTCATCGTACCTTGAGGACCGCATTGCGGACGTGGATGCGGCGATTGCAGCGCTTACGAGCGAAGTGACCGCAACCGAGCAGGACCAATTTGTAGGATTTTACTCGCAGATCGTGAATTTAAAATCCGTCCTTGACCGCCACGGATATGCCGGGAACACGTTCTCATTTCTCGAGAAGTACACCCTTCCCGAGGTGCAGTTCACCGAGGCGGGCTTGAATGCAGAAGAGTTAATACTTTCGCTTCGCGGTGACGCGCCGTCTCTTGCGGCCGTAGGTGAACAGCTTGCCGCGTTCGAAGCGGCGCCCGAGGTGAATAAAGTGCTTCTCCGTGATACCAATGCCGCGGCGAGAACCACATTTTCATTCACCATTATATTTCGCGATTCATTTTTCGAGCGACCCACACTGTAATTCAAACTATGCGAGTATCCACAAAAAGAGTTCTTTCCATTCTCGTCGGTCTCATATTCCTTTTGGGCGCGTTTTTTGTCTATCTCGGGCTCATCAGGGGAGAAATGACCGCCGTGGGAGAGGTGAGAAGCATTCTCGCGTCGAAAGAGGCCCTTTTTGCGAACCAGGAGCAAGCAGTGAACCAAGTAAAAGATCTTCTGAACGAGTTCAAAAACTTCTCACAACTCCAAGGAACCGTAAACCGCGCAATTCCCGATGGAGCTTCTTCCATTTCCGCGCTTCGCCAGATAGAAGCGATTGGCAGGACCGCGGGAGTGATAATTACCGGACTCGATTTTTCTACGCCAACTCCAAGCTCGCGCAATGCGCCGGGCGCAACCTCGGTGGTACAGAGGCTCCGTACGCTTGAGGTAAAAGTGCGCGCGGAGGGACCGTACGCAAATCTGAAACAATTTGTGAAACTTTTAGAAACAAGCGTGCGCGTGGCAAATGTAACGGATATGAGTTACTCTCCGCGCGGCGCCGGCAATTTTGGTGATACGCTCTTACTTGAGGTCGAGATGTACTACCAAGAGTAAATGGAAAATGAAGAATGGAAATATGAAAGTTTTTCATTTTGATTTTTACACTTTGATTTAATTTATGGCTATTGTTGTCGAACAGGAAAAGAAGAAGGCAAATTGGATTACCATACTTTCGGTTGTGGTATTTCTCGCCGTCGTGTTTTTCGGTGGGTATTACCTCTTTTTCAAACAGCCCGAGCTCATCGATGTGGTGGCGCCCGCAGAACTCGAAAGACTCCGCGCCATTTCTTCAGTGCGGTTCAATCCCCGCGAGGTAGTGGATTCCCCAATATTCCAAGGGCTTCGCGATTTTGCGGGCACGGCACCCTCGCCTCGTACCGGCAAGGCAAACCCGTTCGCGCTCTAAAACAACTAGTGACTAGTAACTAATGACGAGTGACTCAAAGATTAGCGTTGGAATATATGTCGCTCGTCACCAACCATCAGTTATTTGTCTATTACAATGACCGATCAGGAACTTGTACAAGCACTCGTTTCAAAGGGGGTTCTTCGCGACGCTGAGAAGGCCGAGCTTGAAAAGACGACCCGTTTCGGCGGCACCTCACTTGAAGACGCGCTCTATGCGCGCCGTTCTGTTTCGGAAGAGGAAGTGGCGGCGGTAAAGTCGGAACTTTTGGGGGTACCGTATCGTGCCGTGGATGTCGCGGCAATTCCCGATGATCTTTTCAAGGCTATTCCGCGTGAAACCTCGCTTACTTACCGGGTGATGCCGGTGGGGCGAGAGAAGAATATGTTGGTGGTCGGCATGCTGCGGCCCGACGATCCTCGCGCACAGGAAGCGCTCCGGTTCATTGCAAAACGTGAGGGAGTGAGTTTAGGTGTTTATCTTATAACGCCGTCTACCTTGAACGCCGCGTGGCGTCGCTACGCGCCGTACCGCACCGAAGTGGAATCCGCGGTGAAAGAAATTAGTCGTGGCGCTAGTGCTGACACTGAAGACCGTGTACTCCTTGAAGAAGCAACCGCGGGCGAAGATGCACCCATCATTAAAATAGTCGCTTCTACGCTTCGTCACGCGGTGGAAGGAGGAGCTTCGGACATTCATATCGAGCCGCAGCGTACGCGGGTGCGCATCAGAATGCGCATCGATGGACGTCTCGAGGAGGTGAGCTCGCTTCCTCCCTCGCTTGCGCAGCCGGTGGTCTCACGCGTGAAAGTGCTCGCCCGTTTGAAACTCGACGAAACACGCATTCCTCAAGACGGTCGTTTCCGAACGCTCATCGGAGGGCGCGACATCGATTACCGAGTATCCACGTTCCCCACGCCTGCGGGTGAAAAAGTCGCCATTCGCGTGCTCGACCCCGCGACCGGCATGAAAGGTTTGGACCAAATAGGTCTTGAACCGTATCACCTGTCCGCCGTGGAGCGAGCCATGGAACGTCCGTTCGGGATGATACTTATCTCTGGTCCTACTGGGTCGGGGAAAACCACCACGCTTTATGGAATGATGCAGCGCTTGAACAAGGAAACGGTGAACATGGTGTCTTTGGAAGACCCCGTCGAGTATTTCGTGGAAGGCATGAACCAGTCGCAGGTGCATCCGGAAATAGGATACACTTTCGCTTCCGGTCTCCGTCAGATACTTCGGCAAGACCCCGACGTTATCATGGTTGGTGAGATACGCGATACGGAAACCGCGAACCTCGCGGTGAACGCCGCTTTAACTGGTCACGTGATGCTTTCCACCATTCATACCAATAACGCCATTGGCGTTATCCCGCGCCTCATCGATCTCGAGGTGCCGCCCTTTCTTCTCTCTTCATCGCTGAATCTTATGATGGCGCAGCGCCTCATACTTCGGCTGTGCCCGGAGTGCAAAAAAGAAACGAAAGCGCCAAAAGAGGTGGCGGATCTTATCGACGAAACGCTCGCGGCGCTCCCTCCTGCGGTTAAAACCTCCGCAAAGATGAAAACGCCCTATACCATTTGGACGGCAGCGCCAAGGGAAAATTGTCCGGTATGTCGCGGCAAGGGAACCGCAGGCCGCGTGGCACTCTTCGAACTTTTCAGCATGACGCGTGAGGTGAGCGACCTCGTAACCAAGTCGTTCACCGAAGGGGCGCTCGTGGACGAAGCGAAGCGTCAAGGTATGGTAACCTTACGTCAGGATGGTGTATTGAAAGCGCTGAAAGGTCTCGTGTCGATGGAAGAGGTAATGAGAGAAACCGCGTAACAAATATGGACTACCCCAGTAAACTGAATGAATTGCTTCTCGTGACCGCGCGGCAGGGAGCTTCAGATCTCCACATCGCGGTGGGGAGGAAGCCCACGCTCCGCGTGGACAGCGTTCTCGTGCCTCTCGAGAAGGAGCCCATTCTCACGCGAGAAGATGCGGAAGGTCTCGTGTCCGCGCTTCTTACGCCGGAGCAAAAGGAGAGATTTTCAAAAATAAAACAGCTCGACTTTTCCTTTAACTATGAGGACAAGGCCCGTTTTCGCGTGAACGTGTATTATCAGCGCGGTTTTCTCGCGGCAGCGCTCCGACTCATTCCCGCGCAGATACGCACCATCGACGAACTCAATCTCCCGCCGCTTCTCCATGATTTCTCGAAACTTCACCAAGGATTCGTGTTGGTGGTGGGACCCGCAGGGCACGGGAAATCCACCACGCTTGCGGCGGTGTGTGATGCGATAAACCACACCCGCACCGAGCACATTATTACCGTAGAGGACCCCATCGAATATCTTTTCTCGCAGGACCGTTGCATCATCTCTCAACGCGAAGTTGGCGGTGACGCGCTCTCGTTTCACGAGGCGCTTCGCGCCATTCTCCGTCAGGACCCCGACGTCATCATGATAGGGGAAATGCGCGACCCCGAAACCATCGCGACCGCGATGACCGCGGCGGAAACGGGCCACCTCGTGTTCTCCACGCTTCACACGAACTCTGCGTCACAGACCATCGACCGCATCATCGACTCGTTCCCGCCCGAACAACAGGGGCAGGTAGTCTCCCAACTCGCTTCCACATTGGTTGGCATCATTTCCGAGCGGCTCGTGCCCCGCATCGGCGGTGGGCGTATCCCTGCGGCCGAAATAATGCTCACAAACCCCGCCATCAGAAACCTCATCC
Source organism: Candidatus Microgenomatus sp. (assembly GCA_020724805.1). GTDB lineage: Bacteria > Patescibacteriota > Minisyncoccia > UBA6257 > GWB1-50-10 > DYGI01. Next base: position 28,927 of record DYGI01000001.1, on the reverse strand, counting down.
GGGAGCGGAAAATCTACCAAATCGATCTCGTGATAGAAACAAGCGTGCAAGAAGGGATGATTTCGCTCAATCGCTCGCTCGTGAACCTTCTGAAACGCAAAGAAATATCGCTTGAGGTCGCCGAGGCGTTCTCGCTGAACCCCGCGGAACTTAGGATTTTGCTCGAAAGGACGTGAGGTCATGAATCCCGTGAGAGACAACAAAGTTTATTATGTTTACATCCTACGTAGTACTAAAGATAAACGCTGGTATACTGGACTTACCGATGACCTACGGAAGCGCTTCAAAGAACACAACACCGAACATGTGGGGTGGACAAATGGCCGTGGCCCTTTCGAGCTTGTCTACTATGAAATGTGCAAAAATATCACCGATGCAAGGTCGCGTGAGGTATATCTCAAATCAGGCATGGGCAAGCGCTATCTCAAGAATCGCTTGAAGCGCTTCCTGTCTCTAACGGGATGAAGTTCAACTACAAAGCGAGAACCGCACAAGGCGAGCTCCAAGTTGGGGACGTGGAGTCATCGTCGCGTGAAGCGGCGGTGAACATACTCCTCTCGCACGGCCTTTATGTGCTTACCATCGAACCGGTGAAGGGGGACCAATGGTGGGACCGTATCACCGATTTTTTCGAGCGTGTGAAGATCGCGGACCTTATGATATTCACGCGCCAGTTTGCCACGCTCATCGCTTCGCAGGTTCCGATCGGTGACTCGCTCCGCTCGCTTTACGAGCAGGTGACAAAGCCGGTCTTGAAAGAGGTGGTGTCGGAAGTTGCTTCGGATATCGAATCGGGGTTCTCGCTTTCCCAAGCTTTGGCGCGCCACCCCGGCGTGTTCAACGAGTTCTACGTGAATATGGTGAAGTCCGCCGAAGTCACGGGGCGTCTTTCGGAGGTTTTGGACTTCCTCGCGGATTACCAAGAAAAGCAATCGATTCTCATCGGGAAATTGAGGAACGCGCTGGTGTACCCTGCGTTCGTGGTCGGACTTTTTGTGCTCGTGGTGGTCATTATGGTTACGATGGTGCTTCCACAAATCGCCCCTATTTTTACCGAAGTCGCGGTGGAGCTCCCGCTTTTCACGCGCATTCTCCTCGCGGTGGGCGTGTTCATGTCAAATTACTGGTGGGTGTTGCTTATCGTGGTTGCGGTGCTCATCGCGCTTATTATTGATTATGTGCAGACCGCGGAGGGGAAAGCGGTAGTGAACGAAGTGAGTTTGCGCATCCCGTTCGTCGGGAAGTTGCTCCAGAAGGTCTACATTGCCAGGTTTGCGGAATCGGCGCGGGTACTCATCAAGGGCGGACTCACCATTCCGCAAGCCATCGAGATCTCTTCGCACACCATCGGAAACTACGTATATGAAGACATTCTTCATGAAGTGGCGCAATCAATTCGTAAAGGACTTCTTCTTTCACAGGCCCTGAAGGGCGCGCCGTATTTTCCTCCGCTCGTGTATCAACTCGTAGCGGTGGGGGAGTCCACCGGACGTCTGGAGTCGATGCTTGAGAGAGTATCCTCGTTCTACAATCGTCAAGTGGATGACACGGTATCTAATCTGGTGGAACTCATTCAGCCCGCGCTCCTTGTGGTCATCGGTCTCATGATCGCGGGACTTTTCGCGGCAATTCTTCTCCCGCTCTATAATCTCACCAAAGCGTTCTGATATAATGGAAACGTTCGGAAAGGTCGAGGAAAAACGATTCCAGAAACAATGAAAAACAATCGAAAAGGTTTCACGCTCATCGAAATGCTCGTGGTGGTCGCGATCGTAGGGCTTCTTTCCTCGGTCGTGGTGGTGGGAGTAGGCGGTGCGCGACAAAAAGCTCGTGATGCAAAGCGAGTTTCCGACGTGCGGCAGATCCAAACATGGTTTGAATCGAATTACACTACTGCATACCAGCTGCCCGGTGCGGGCGCTGCAGTTCCTACCACTGATCCTTCGGGAGATGACTACGCATATTGCGTAATAAATTCCGGTCAGGGATATGCGGTGGGCACGCTGCTCGAGGATGCGGGCAATCGTCCACAGGGAGGATTTGCGGGCACCGTAAACTGTAGTTCGGGGACTTGGAGCACCGACGTGGGTGCTTGCACGAACATTGCAACGAGCCGCACATACTGTATTACGTCCGACTAGGTAGTGAGCCACAATGAAATCTCGTTCAGGATTTACCTTGATAGAAATGCTCGTGGTGGTAGCCATCATCGGGCTGCTTTCCTCGATCATTTTGGTGGGGTTGGGGGATGTGAGAAAAGATGCGCGTGATACGCGGCGCATCGCGGACATCCGGCAGCTTCAAAATGCGCTCGAAATTTACTACTCAAGCAACCAATCTTACCCGCAGAACATGTATGAGTCGCTCGAAGCGCCTCCATATGACCCCGTGCTTGATCCGTTTACCGGTTCGGTGATGCCTTATGGGTATGAGCGGCTTTCGCCGAACAGCTACATTCTCGGGGCGTGCCTTGAAGGGGAGAGGCAAACAGGAGTAAGTCATGTGAACGAGAATATTCGGAACGGCATCACAAACTATGGCGATGGGTGTAATTGCGATGATGTGGACAATATGGTCTATTGCGTGAAGAGTTAATGCCGCAATGGTTCCCGTGTTCTACGCGATACTTTTCGTGTTCGGGCTTGCGGCAGGCAGCTTTGTGAACGTGCTTACGCTCCGGTATCGACCGGAGCGAAGCTTTTTTTCGCGCGCGGCATGGAGCGGGCGCTCCCGATGTATGGCATGCGGTACCACGCTACGATGGCATGAGCTGATTCCGCTCATTTCGTTCGTGATGCAAGCGGGGAAATGTCGTTCGTGCGGCGCGCGCCTCTCGCGCCAATATCCGGTGGTGGAGCTTTTCGCTGGAGCGCTTGCGGTCGGCATTCCACTTTTTTTCAGTTCGTGGCATGGGATACACGGCGTCCCCACACTTGAAGCGCCGCTTTGGTACTACGGGTATCTCGCGCTGTGGTTTTTGGTTGCGCTTGTATGGCTCGCGATTGTGGCGATAGACGTTAAACACTACATCGTGCCGGATGAACTCAACATCTCGCTCGTAGTGTTGGGGTTTGGACTCATTGCGTTTGTAGCGATGCATCAAGATGCGCTTCCCGCGTTTCGCTTTTCATTTCTCAAACATTTTGCGCTCCTTTTCACCCCCTCTTTTCTTGAAGGAGTTTGGCTCTCTCATATCGCGGGCGCCTTGGTGGGGGGTGTGTTTTTTTGGCTTTTCACGCTCATTCAGCGGGGAGCGGCGATGGGGTTTGGCGATGTAAAACTTGCGGCGGCTTCCGGGTTTGTGCTTGGGTTCCCCGACGTTGCGGTTGCTGCAGGTCTCGCGTTCGTGCTCGGGGGGCTATGGGGAGGTATCCTTATGATGACGGGGAGAAAAAAAATGGGAGACAAACTCCCGTTCGCGCCGTTCCTTGTCGCGGGTTTTTTTCTCACCATCACACTTGGATTTTCGCTTCTTAGTTGGTATTTCCGCCTCCTCAATTTCTAACCCGGAGGTTATACTGAAGGGGATGAAAGATGGTTTCACCCCGCACCTTTGTGCGATGAGGCGCAAGGCACCCAGTATACAAAAGTTGCACAAAAGTGCGGGGTTCACGCTTGTGGAGACGCTCGTCGTGGTTGCCATCACCCTTTTTCTTTCCGGTCTCCTATTCACCTATAACCGATCTACCGATAACCAAGTAGTGCTTGCCGCGGAGCAGGCGCGGGTGGCGGGAATTTTGTTCCGTGCGAAATCGTTCGCACTGCAAAAGAATGTGCGGTATGGAGAAGCGGACGCGTGCGGATTCGGAGTGCGCTTTGAAATACCGCGGGCCATGACCCTTTTTAAGGATGTGTGTCCGGCAAACTATGAATATGATGAAGGTGATGAGGATTTGGAAACGATTATGTTGAATGGACGCGTGGAATTTTTTGATGAAAATCGTTTGGTGTGCGATCAAAATCGTCTCTGTTATGTTATTTTTGAATCTCCCTATCTCGTTACACATAACACAGGAACAATTGCACTTCGGCTCGTGGGGACCGGAGACGAGCGGGAAGTGGTAGTGGGAGAAGGAGGATATATAAGCACGCCATGAAAATGAAAGTTCCAATCGACCGGCGCGGAAGCTCGCTTGCCGAGTCAATGGTGGCGTTAGGACTTGTGGTCGTCGGACTTCTCGGTATTGTGGTGCTCTCCACGCGCTCGCTCGCCCTGAATCGCGATGTGGTGAACCGCACCATCGCGGCGGGGCTTGCGGCGGAAGGAATAGAGGTGGTGAAAAACATCATCGATATACAAATTGCCGAGCGGGGGAATTCAGCGTGGGGGGCGTTCCTTGAAGAAGGTTCGTTCGGTCTTGATTACGAAAGCGTGGTGGACGATGCGTTGACACTCCCCCCCCCAAGCTCACCCCTCCATATGATGGAAACTGCAAATGGATGGCTTTATCTTCGGGCACTCCCGGGAGGAACGGTTTCTTCGAATTTTTCACGCACCGTTTCAATCTCTTTTCCTTCCCCATACGAGATCTCAGTCCGCTCGGTGGTGGGATGGAGCGACCGTGGTACGCCGCGTTCACTTGAGGTCGAGGACCACTTTTTCAATTGGCGCCCATGAAAATGTTTAATTTTCAATTTTCAATTTTCAATAAAAAAGGAGGATTCACCGGTCCATGCCGTGACACGGTGAATGTGGATTCACCGATGAACGGCCGCGATAGAATTGATGCGCCCGGTGGCGCGCGCCCTACCGGCAAAACCGCTATAGTGCCGCAGGACGGTTTTACCGTTACCGAGCTTATTGTGGCGATGGGGGTTTTCATTGTTCTTGTGACCATCGCGGTTGGCGTGTTCGTGAATACCGTGAGGAATCAGCGTCGTCTCACTATGCTTATGTCGGTGAACAACAACGCGGGGAACGTATTGGAGCAAATCGCGCGCGAGGTGCGCACGGGATACCGTTTTTGTGAGGAAGAATTTCTGGGAGGTTCGAATCCGTCCGGACCGTGCTATTTCGAAAATGACTTTCTCACATTCACGAACTATCGTGGCGCCTTGGTGACGTATGAATACGATGAGGCATCCGGTTCCATTACCAGACTGGAAGAGGGAAATGTTGATGCGGTACCGCTTACCGCGGCGGAGGTGGAAGTTTCCTACCTTTCCTTTCTCGTGCGGCAATATGGCGATGGGGCTGAGGATATGTGTAATCCTTGGCGCATCACCATCACTATGGGGGTAGTTCCGAGAGGCTCCGCGCTTAGTGCGCAGGAAGTGAGGCTTCAAACCACCGTAAGTTCACGCGTATTGCCGGTAGAAGCACCTGGAGTGCCGGAATCCATCATTGAAATATGCCAATAAATTCTCGCCAATCAGGTCAGGCATTGCTTTTGGTAGTGGTCATGATGGGGGGAGTTCTTTTCCTCGTCACTGCGGTGGCTGGGCTTCTCACATATTATCAGGTGGAGCATGCGCAGGATTCGGGGAATTCGACGATCGCCATTTTCGCTGCCGATGCGGGGTTAGAACGCGCACTCTACTACTATTTTTATGAATATACCCCCGACCAATGCGACGGATTTCCTTGCGAGCTTGTTACCGCCGACCCTATTTCGCCTGTGGTGTTCACGAGTGGAGTTTCTGCAACGTCCACCATTACGATACCACCGCAAGAATCATTGAATGAACCTGTTTCTCTCTTGGGAAGCGGCGTGGACGCGGGGAGCCGTACGGTGCGTGCGCTCGAAATGAGTCTTACGCAAGGAGGTCGCTAATGAGATGGAGTTCAACACGATTCGTGAGCGCGTCAAAAAGCTCCGCGTACAAATAGAAGAAGCGCGCTACGCCTACCACGTGGAGGACAGAAATCTTCTGTCGCCGGAGATTTTGGACTCGCTGAAACGCGAACTTTCCAATCTTGAGGAAAAGTACCCAGAACTGATAACCCCCGACTCACCTACGCAGCGGGTGGCGGGCGTTCCGCTTGCAAAATTCAAAAAAGTGACACATTTCGGGGGCGAGCGCCTGAGAATGAATTCTCTGAACGACGCGTTTAGCGAGGAAGATGTCCGCGCGTGGAAAAAACGTTTGGAAGATTACCTCGGGAAACCGTATCGCGGGAGTTTCTATTGTGACCTCAAAATGGACGGTCTTGCGGTGGAACTTATCTACCGTGACGGCATATTCGTGGAAGGAGCGACCCGCGGGAACGGACTTGTGGGGGAAGATATCACCGTAAACCTAAGAACCATTGAGGCAATCCCACTCCGATTACATGGTGACTACCCGAAAGAACTGGCCGTACGTGGTGAGGTGTTTTTGACAAAGAAAGAATTCGCGCGCCTGAACCGCGAACAGGAAAAGAGAGGAGAAAAAGCATATGCAAACCCACGAAATGTGGCGGCCGGAAGTCTTCGCCAGCTTGATCCTAAAGTGACCGCGTCCCGCAAATTGGACTTTTATGCGTACAGCATTCCCGGCGAAGGAACCTCTTACTTCACGAGTTATCCTACGCATGACGCCGAATATCGCGCGCTCCGGTCATGGGGTATAAAAACAAATCCGGAAGGCATGGTGGCGCAGTCACTTGATGAGGCGCTCGCCTTTCGCGAAAAATGGACGCGTAGCCGCGAGAAATTGGGATATGAAATAGACGGCGTGGTCATCACCGTGAACAATAATCGCGTTTACCGCGAAGCGGGGATCATCGGGAAGGCTCCCCGCGGCGGTATTGCCTATAAGTTCTCACCGCGCGAAGCAACGACGATGGTCGAAGATATCAAAGTGCAGGTGGGACGGACCGGCGCGCTCACGCCGGTCGCGCTTCTGCGCCCCGTGAATGTAGGGGGAGTCACCATCACACACGCCACGCTGCACAATTTCGATGAAATTACGCGTCTCGGGGTGAAAAAAGGCGATACGGTGGTCGTCTCGCGTGCGGGCGATGTTATTCCTCAAATCACCGAAGTGCTCGTAAATCTTCGCACCGGGAAAGAGGTGGTATTTAAGGCGCCGAAAAAATGTCCTGTAGACGGCTCCGCACTCACAAAAGAAGGCGTGGTCGTGCGATGCGGCAATCCAAAATGCGCCGCGCGTCACCGAGAATCGCTCTACCATTTTGTTTCGCGTGCGGGGTTTGACATCCGCGGTCTTGGGACGAAGATAATAGACAAATTTTTGGATGAGGGACTTATCGGCGACGCCGCAGATATCTTCACGCTTCAAGAAGGTGACATCGCGGCGCTCCCGCGCTTTGGCAAGAAGTCCGCGGAAAATATTGTGCGCGAAGTGGAGGAGAAAAAAAATGTCACGCTCCCGCGTTTTATCTACAGCTTGGGTATACTCCATGTAGGCGAAGAAACCGCACGCGCACTCGCAAAAAACTTCCCGGTAGGGGACGGGAAGGTCTCTACGTTTTCCGAGAAATATTCCAAACTTTCGCGCGAAGATTTTGAAAAGGTGCCCGACATCGGCCCGGTGGTTGCGGCAAGTTTGGCGGAGTGGTTTGGAGAGCCTCGTAATCTTTCCCTTTTAGGGAAATTTGACGCGGCGGGAGTAAAAGTAACAGGCGAAAAAACATCGAAAGCTGGAGCGAAATTTTCTGGGGAAACATTCGTACTTACCGGCACGCTTTCGTTTTTGAGCAGGGACGAAGCAAAGGAGCGAATACGAAATTCAGGAGGAGAAGTGTCGGAATCCGTTTCCAAGAAAACAAGCTATGTGGTGGTGGGAGAGAACCCCGGGAGTAAGGAAGAAAAGGCGAAAGAACTCGGAGTAAAAACGGTTACCGAAAAGGAATTTCTGAAAATGATTGGCGGAAAGTAGAGAAGAAGGTACTATACGAACATGCTGAGCGAAAAGGAACTGGAAAACCTCGCCGAACTTTCACGGGTGCGTCTCACAAAAACCGAGGGGAAGAGGCTCCGCGATGACCTCGAAAAAATTTTGGCATATGTTGCGGAGCTGAAGGAGGTTTCCACGGACGGCATTCCGCCAATGGCGGGAGGCACTCTCCTCACGAACGCCGCGCGAGCGGACGAAGAAAATGGTCGTCTTGGAAATGAAGGCGCACGAAAAGCATTTCCGGAAAATAAGAGCGGCTTCCTTAAAGTTCCTCCCGTGTTCGGAGAATAGCCATGGACACAAAGACGGTCTCAATAAATTCGTTCGTAAAGGGGCTTCGCGCGGGAGCATATTCTGCCGCGGAAGCGATAGAAGCTTTCCTTGAAAACATTAAAGATAAGGATGGCGATATTCACGCGTTCCTAGAGACTTACAGAGAAGAAGCGCTCGCGGAGGCAGCGCGCGTAGATTCTGTCGGGGAAGTAAAAAATAAATCTCTTGCGGGCATACCCGTAGCCTTGAAAGATAACATGCTCGTGGCTGGTCACCGTGTGACCGCGGGCTCGAAAATTTTGGAGAACTATATTGCGAGCTACGATGCGACCGTCGTCGAAAAATTACGTTCGGCGGGGGCCGTCATTATCGGGAAAACGAATTTGGACGAATTCGCGATGGGTTCTTCGACGGAAAATTCCGCGTTCGGTCCCACCAAAAATCCCCACAATATTTTATGCGTGCCGGGCGGTTCATCCGGGGGTTCAGCGGCCGCGGTCGCAAGCGACATGGCGCTTGCCGCGCTCGGATCCGATACCGGAGGTTCTATCCGCCAGCCTGCGGCATTCTGCGGCGTGGTGGGGATGAAGCCAACCTACGGTGCGGTGTCGCGTCATGGGCTTATTGCCATGGCATCCAGTTTGGACCAGATAGGGTCGTTTACGAAGACTGTTGAGGACGCGGAAATCATTTTTGATGTAATTCGCGGAAACGATCACTACGATGCGACGAGCGTGAAAAGCGTGCCGGAGACTAAGGGAAAGAATGAATTTATTGTGGGGATTCCAAAGGAATATTTTGGCGAAGGCCTCACGCCGGAGATTGGAAAAGCGATGGAAGAAGTTATCGCGCGGTTTGAGAAGCTCGGATTTAAAACAAAAGAGGTATCGCTCCCGCACACGAAATATGCGCTCTCGGTCTACTACCTCGTGATGCCTGCGGAGGTTTCAGCAAACCTCGCGCGCTTCGACGGTATCCGCTATGGGCGCATTCCGGAGGCGGCAGACGCGGAAACGCTGCGGGATATCTATGCATTGCAGCGTGGAAAAGGGTTTGGTGCTGAGGTACGCCGCCGCGTTTTCCTCGGTACGTTCGTACTTTCGGCTGGATACTACGATGCGTACTATGCGAAAGCGCAAAAAGTGAGGACGCTTATGGCGCGGGATTTTGAAGGCGCGTTCGAGAGTGTGGACGTGCTTCTCGCGCCCACGACCCCGACCACCGCGTTCAAGTTTGGAGAAAAAACGCAGGACCCTGTGCAGATGTATCTTTCGGATATTTTCACGATTCCTGCGAACCTTGCCGGAATCCCCGCGATATCCATTCCGGTCGAGAAATACGAGGTAGGTTCGGGGAAATTACCCATCGGGTTTCAGCTTATGGCGCCGCATTTTCGCGAAGCGGACCTCTTCATGCTCGGGAAGAAATACGACGAGGCGTATCGAAAATAAAAGAGCGCTCTTTGTGAGCGCTCTTACTTTCCTTCGGAGCAAAGAAGAACTCAGTCTTCCAGTGAGTCATGGTACGCATAAGTGCCGATGTGCACATCGGCCACCTTGAACGTGTTCATTTGATAAGAAACAAAGGCATGAAACTGAAAGCCGTCTTCGTCCAAGGAAATCTCCAGTGATTGGCGCTCTTCGAAGAATTTTTTCATGTGCCCAACGGCTTCTTCAATTGAAGCGCCTACGAAAGAGAAGTCGTGTGGCGTGGCGCCCACTTTTTTCATAGTGAAGCCACGAGGGACACCAAGCAATATTGACCCATCTTCATGTACGGAGAGTTGGAATCGAAAGCGCTGCCCGGTGGCTTCCTGGATTTTCTCCTGAATTCTCTGAATGATCCTCAATGCTTCTTGCTGCGTCGCGACTGGTTCCATAGGAATCTCCCGTTGTTGGTTAATTGTAAAAGAACTCTTGCGCAGCCGACCGGATTTGAACCGGCGATCTCCTCCGTGACAGGGAGGCGTGTTAACCAGGCTACACTACGGCTGCAATGAGCGTGCCCATTCTATCATCCTACTTTTTACCTCGCAAACGTGGGCGAACCACCACGACACGCCGCTTCCACCCCCTCAAGAACTTTGCGACCGACGCGCGCCGCGTGATGCCGCGACGTGTGTGTGAATCGGGGTCGTTATAGAAAACAATATTTTTTTCGAAGCCCGTGACGGCCACAAGGTGGCCGTGAGAATTCGGCCGAAGATTTTGGTAGATTGACGCAAGTACCGGCCCTTTCTTGAGATGAGTAACAAGTTTCTTGAAAGCGAAGTGCGGTGTTTTTTTCCACCAATCGTAGTTTCTTCCGCTGAATCCATAGCGTTGCGAGAGATATGCAAGTCCGCGATGGGACCATCCCACGTTACGGATATATGCACCGGAGCGCTGACCTTGCGTGATGAGCCGTGAGAATGTGCGATGCGTTGCATGGCGTGGCTTAAAGTGGTCAATGACCATTTTAAGCGCCACGATGCCGCAGGCACGATGCTGCCAGGTGCGGCTTTTGATATCAAGGCGTTGCGAGTATAACGGGACTTCCCAGCGCATTAGAAGCGTTTTGCGAGTACGATCGTGTAATGCGGTTCCGAAACGAGATGGGCAAGTTTTTGGATTATCACGCCGCCTGCGACGCTCCGTGCGTGAACTACCTCCCCGTCTCCCAGATATACGGCGACGTGGCCTATATCCATTTGTCTGCCGCCAAAAAGCTCATCACGATAGTGGCCGCGATCGCTTCTCATGAAAATGAGGTCTCCGGGTTCGAGCGCGGCTTCAGTCGCGGGAAGCGAAAGCTCTTTTGCATTCGTGTCGGCAGCCTGGAGTATGCTCGAACGCGGAATTTCGATGCCTATTCGCTTGAAAAGATATTGCGTGAATGAAGAGCAATCAAAAACGTTCGGTGCCTCTTCGGGAGTCGCGCCATATCGATAGGGCTTTCCTACGAGTTCTCGCGCAAGCGAAACGAGCTGTTCTTTTTGCGCCTCGGTCATATTGTTGCGGGGGCGGGAATTGAACCCACTACCTCTTGGTTATGAGCCAAGCGTGCAACCGGTACACTTCCCCGCGTGAGCATTATAGATTCAGGAAACGATTTGTCAAAAAAACGATAAATAGTTATAACAAACATACCCATATTACTCGCCGGGGTACTTGCGCTTTGCGCCGTTCCACGGCATCGTAATTCGGAAATATGCATACCTGCATATTTCGCTCATTACTCGCCGGGGTAGCTCAGTGGTAGAGCGAGGGACTCATAAGCCCTAGGTCGGGAGTTCGATCCTCCCCCCCGGTACATGAAAGAAATACACATCGATTCTCCGGAAGAAAAAATATTGCGCGAGAAACTTCAGAGACGAACGGATCCGGACGGATTGCGCCTCCAACGTTTTCTTGCGATGCCGGACCTTTCGCGAAAAGAAGGGAACCCCATTGCGGAGATCGTGAAGCGCATACTCGCGAGCCCGTATTTCAAGGATTTGGATGTCATCAAAACGCCGGAAATAGTGCCCGCGTCGGTAAGTTTCGATCTTTTCGATTTTCCTGCGGACCACCCGGCGCGAAGTCGCTCGGACACATACTACGTGGATGACAAGAATATTCTTCGGACTCATACCACCGTGATGTGGTACTACTATCTCTTGGACGAGGAGATAAAGCGGCGCATTGCGGCGAATGAACCGGTAGGGTGTTTCAGTTTTGGGAAGGTATATCGCCGGGACGAGATAGATCGGAACCACATGAACGTGTTCCACCAGATTGACGGGTGGTATCTTGCACCGAAGGCGATAAAGACCATCGGCGTGAAGGAACTTGAAGAATCGCTTGGCGCTATTGCAACCGCGGTGTTCGGGCCTGACGTCAAATACCGCTTGAACCCCGACACGTTCCCTTACACCGATCCTTCGCGCGAGATGGAGGTGGAGATTAAAGGGAAATGGGTGGAGGTTGTAGGGTGCGGCGTGGTGAAGGGGAGCGTTTTGGAAAAACTTGGCGTGGATTCTTCGAATTACACCGGGTGGGCGTTCGGATTCGGATTGGAGCGTCTCGCAATTGCGAGCATGAATCTCCCCGACATCCGGCTTTTGTGGTCCGAGGACCCACGCGTTACGCGCCAGTTAAAATTGGGAACCGAATTCAAAGAGGTGAGTAAATTTCCTCCTATCACGCGCGACATTTCGTTCGTGGTAGATAGAAACTTCGTGCCGAACGATTATTTTGACCTCATCCGTGATATTGGCGGCGATTTGGTGGAAGAAGTCGCTCTTCTCGACAAGTATGAGGACGAAAGGAAGTTCGGGAGTGGTAAGATAAGTTACACCTACCGTACGGTGTATCGCTCGAACGAACGGACGCTCACCACGGAGGAAGTAGCCCCGATTCAGGAAAAAATAACGGAAGAAACGAAGAAAAGGTTTGGTGCGGAAGTGCGTTAAATATGAAATCGATTGTAAAATTTTTTGATGAACTCGAAGACCGCGTACGGGCGCGGCTCTCGCGTCATCCGGTGGTGTATGCGCTTATTTCCGGCTTTGGCATCGTGTTGTTTTTCCGCGGCGTGTGGATGGTGGCGGATGAAATGGGAATGCCGTGGGAGGTTTCGTTTGTATTGAGCGTGCTTACTATGTTAGTGACCGGCTCGTTCGTATTCCACTTTATAAGTGATCAACTCATCGTGACCGGTCTGAAACGCGAGAAGAAGATTGTGGAGCGTACCGAAGAAGAAGTTCGCGAAGAATCGGAGACGCTCAAAAATATAAAACATCAACTGGAGAGGATAGAAAATTCACTTGAAGAGCTGAAAAAGAAATAACCCCGACAGAAAACGTCGGGGTTATGGTGTGGAGCGAATTTCGCGAAGCGTGACGGTCAATTCGTCTTCCGGTATCGCGATAAATATGAGTGGATAGTGGAGTAAGTGGGGATTTTTCCTGAACTCCACAAAGCCGTTTATGGAAGGATTGCCGAGCGTGTCGTACGTAGCAACCGAAATCAAGGGCGAGAATTGCATTTCCGGTGAAGCGCCGGAAGAGGCTTTTGCTGCGGTTGCGGTGATTTGCGTTTTACCGAAGCAGAATTCTCCCTCGAATGAATAAACCGAAGTATCGGCCATAAGGCGCTTGATGCCGCGGACAAACCGTACTACATCCGCATTTAAGCGACGCGCCGGCTTTCCTGGGAGGTCGATGAATGAATGGGTCACGTTGGTATCGGAATGGAGTCGTGCCCACACTTTCCCATCATCGGAAAGCTCGAAGAAAAATTCTTCCTGTTGTGGCGTAGTCCATCGCACTTCTCGAAATGTGAATCGGGAAGGAAGTTTTCCAAAAAGCTTTCCGAAAAAAACGACATGGAACGGTCCTCCCCACTCAGCCTCGTAAGACGTGACAAGAATTTCTTCGCGTGCCTCCTGGGCGTTCCCCACGGAGGCCGCAGTGCACGCAAGAAGCGCGTAGAGAGCCAATACCGCAAAGAACGTCCTCATATGAGATCCTTTCAGGATGTGATGAACTGGGAGTATCGTACCTCACGAAGGGTAATCCCCGCAATCCTATTCCCAATGAATCTGTTTTTTGAACGCCACAAGCTTATTTTGGAGGAGTGGAGAGAGGCAGTAATCGCCCCCCTTCTTTAAAAGTTCCCCTGCGGCGGAACGCGCTTTAGGAATAAGTGTGGGGTGTTGGAGCGCCTTCATCGCGATATCGGGCATGCCGGTTTGGATGGTGCCCAAAAATTCACCTGGTCCGCGGAGTTTCAGATCCTCTTCGGCAAGCTCAAAACCGTTTTTCGCGCGCGCTACTGCTTCCAGGCGTTTTTGCGTCGCTTCCGAGGTGGATTCCGTGAAAAGAAGGCAAAAAGATTGATGGGCACCGCGGCCGACGCGTCCGCGGAACTGATAGAGCTGTGCAAGGCCGAACCGTTCGGCGCTTTCCACCATCATTATGGTCGCATTCGGCACGTCGACGCCTACCTCAATGACGGATGTGGATACCAAAATGTCGATTTTTCCGTCCGAGAAAGCCTTCATCACGCTCGCTTTTTCCTTCGGCTTCAACTTTCTATGGAGCATCGCGACCGAAAGATCGGGGAATATTTTTTTTGAAAGTTTTTCATATTCCTCTGTTACGTTCTTCATATCCAGTCGCGCAAGCGTGGCGGCATCGAGCATCCCCCCCGGTTCGATATTGGAAGGGATGATGCGCGGGCATATGACGAAGGCCTGCCTCCCTTTTTCCACAAATTCCTTGATGAACGCATAGGCCTTTAAGCGGTTTTCGGGCGCGACTACTTTCGTAATTATTTCCTTGCGGTCCTTGGGGAGTTCGGTGATTTGCGAGACATTCAAGTTGCCGAAAATGGTGAGCGCGAGCGTGCGAGGAATCGGCGTTGCTGACATGCTCAAAAAATGTGGAACTGCGTCTTCGCGCATGAGCGCGGCTCTCTGTTCCACGCCGAATCGATGTTGTTCGTCGATGACCACAAGGGCGAGGTGAGGGAGCGTTACTTTTTTCTCGATGAGCGCATGGGTGCCTATAACGATAGAGATTCTGCCGGCACGGATTGCGCTATGAAGTTCAGCTTTTTTCGTCTCGCGCTCGAGTCCTTCGCCAAGAAAGATGCGCGCGGCGCTCCCCGTGAGGAGCGCGATACCTCCCGCGAAGTCAGAAAAAAATTTCTTGAAAGTTTCGTAATGCTGATAGGCGAGTATTTCGGTGGGCGCCATAATGGCGGTTTGATATTTTGCTTCCCCCGCCGCCATAGCAGCGATACCCGCTACAATGGTTTTACCGGACCCCACATCTCCTTGGAGAAGGCGGTTCATCGGATGCGGCTTTGCGATGTCTTCGAGTATTTCATCGAGCGCATGCGCCTGTGAATCGGTGAGTGCAAAAGGGAGTGATGAAATGATTTTTTTCCGACGCGCAGCCGGAAAAGGAACAGAAAGCGCACTTTCTTTTGAAAGGCGCGCCCGTTCACGCGCATTGGTGAGCTCAAGGAGAAAAAGGTCCTCAAATGCAAACCGACGCTTCGCCGCTTCCGTTTCAGCGAGTTCATCGGGGAAATGCACCGCGTGAAGCGCGGGTCGAAGCGTCGGGAATCCCTCTCGTTCCAAAACCGCTTCGGGAAGGAACTCTTCAACATCAACATTTTCAAGGATTGGTCGAAGGATATAACGAATGCCTTTTGAAGTGAGGCCGTGAGTTTCGCGATAGATAGGGACAATACGGGCGGTATGCGTTGCATCGTGCGCTTCTTCGTGCGCATGGATGAATTCGAACGCGGGGTTCGAGAAAAATAACTCGCCCCGCTCGTTCACGGACACTTTTCCCGAAATGTTGACGCGTGCGCCGTGGCGAAGGGTATTTCTGAGATAGGGCTGATTCCACCACACCGCGCGAATGGAATCTTCACCGTCCGTGATAACTGCTTCGGTCACATAGTACGTGCGTCGCCACGTTTTTCGGCCCGTTACTTCATATATCTCACCTTGGATGGTTGCATCTTGTCCCGGCTCGAGTTCTGCGATGCGATACACGTGCGAATAGTCCTCGTATCGGGAGGGGAAATGATAGAGGAGATCGCGGACAGTTTTTATATTCAGACGTTTGAATGCCGTAAGATAGCGCGGCGCAATACCACTAATGTCTTCCAGTGCCGTTTCAAATGCGATGGAAGCCATGAATGGCGGATATTATACCTCGTATCTTTTTGTGGCGCTAACGCGACTTATCACCAAAAAGAGGCATATTATCGGCCCAGGTCGTGAGCTGAAAGCGAATGACCGCGATAGAATAGATGCGCTCGGTGGGGCGCACTCTACCGACATAACCGCCTCGGTGCCGTAGGCCGGTTTTATAAACGATTTTCTTCAAATTGTCCGCCCCCTGGGGGTCTCCCGCGTCTCTCGGCGCGCCGTCACGCGCCTTCGGACTGGGCACCGTCTCGCGTGCAGCGCTGCTGCGCCGCATATGCTCCGACGTTCGACCCCAAGGTCGCTCGGCGCGCAGGCGCAGAGCTACGGTCGTCCAACTTTGTTGTCCGCCCCCTGGGGGTCGAACCCAGAACCTTCTCCTTAAGAGGGAGCTGCTCTGCCAGTTGAGCTAGGGGCGGAACGAAAAAAGTATATCCGATATACTTATGTTAGTTCAACCACATAAGGAGCCGTGTTATGGCGAAGAAAAAGCGCAAAGCGCAAAAATCGCGTAAGCCAACTGGTGACGGATTTGACCAACAAAAAGCATTCGAGAATTTCCGTCGCGTTGTGAAATCTGGCATCACCAAGCGCCTTATGGAAAAAATTCGGAAGGAAGGAGGCCTTCGCTATCGTGGAGATACATATTGAAGATTTCGGCCGCATCGAGGGGGTGCGGCTTTTTCTTTTGCGAACCGGGATTTTTGAGGATACAATCGATTTAGGCCCTCGTAGTGAAATGGATATCACGACTGCCTTCGAAGCAGTTATTGGGGGTTCGAATCCCTCCGAGGGCACCACATATATGAAATTTGCTATTCCGCAAGAAGTGAGGAATATCGCGGAGACGCTTAAAAAAAATGGGCACCAGGCCTTTCTGGTGGGCGGGTGCCTCCGAGATCTTCTCTTGAAGCGCGCGCCCAAAGACTGGGATGTGGCAACCGACGCCACGCCTGACAAGGTGCAGGAGCTTTTTCCCGAAAGCGTGTATGAAAATACGTTCGGCACGGTCGGCGTGAAGACGGAATCGGATGACCCAACGCTGAAAATCGTGGAGGTTACCACGTTCCGTATCGAAGGTCGCTACACCGATTTTCGGCATCCCGACGAAGTAAAGTTTGCGAAGACCATCGAGGAAGATCTCTCGCGTCGCGATTTTACCGTGAACGCCATCGCCGCGAACATTTCCAGAGATATTGTTGACCCGCATGAAGGCGTCGCGGATCTTAAGAAAAAAACGATTCGCACCGTGGGCAATCCCAAAGCGCGCTTTGAAGAGGATGCGCTTCGTTTGATGCGCGCGGTACGTCTCGCCACGGAACTCGGATTTGAAATTGAGGAAAATACCAAAAAAGCAGTCATACATCACGCAAGTCTTCTTGAGGCAATAGCGAAGGAGCGCATTCGGGACGAATTCGTGAAATTGATAATGAGTCCGCGTGCGGCGGAAGGCGTGGTCGCAATGGAGGATTTAGGCCTTTTGAAATTCGTAGTACCCGAACTGCGCGAAGGCATAGGGTGTGGCCAGAACAAACATCATATTTACACCGTGTTTGACCACAATGTGCGGGCACTCCACTATGCGGCGGAGAAAGGATATTCCTTTGAGGTGCGTCTTGCCTCGCTCCTCCATGATGTGGGCAAGCCCAAAACAAAGCGCGGGGACGGACCGGACTCCACTTTTTACAACCACGAAGTGGTGGGTGCGAAGATGGCCGCCATCATTATGGACAGGCTGAGGTTTGGCAAGGATGTGGCCGAGCGCGTGGTGCATCTCGTGCGCCATCACCTTTTTTACTACAACGTGGGTGAGGTTTCGGAAGCAGGTGTGCGGCGCTTTATCGCGCGCGTGGGGCCGGAATACATCGATGACCTTTTGAAGGTGCGCGAGGGAGACCGCATAGGTTCGGGAGTGCCCAAAGCGTTCCCCTACAAGCTTCGCCACCTCCTTTTTATGATGGAGAAGGTGAAGAAAGACCCGATACACCCGAAAATGCTCGCGGTGAAAGGGGATGAGGTGATGAAAATATTAGGGATGGAACCCGGGCCGAAGATAGGAAAGATACTCGGCGTGTTGTTGGAAGAGGTGCTTGATGACCCTAAACGAAATACTAAGGAATATCTTGAGCCGCGCGTGAAAGAACTTGCGGGTCTTAAAGAAGAGGAATTGGAATCGCTTGCGCGCGCGGCGCGAGAAAAAAAGGAGGAGTTCGAAAGCGGATTGGAGGAAGAGATGAAAAAACGGTATTTCGTGAAATGACCTTCATGTGGCGCACGGTTCTTGGCGTACTTGGTGGAGCGGCTTTTGTTTTTCTCGCGTTTGTGTGGAATCCGCTTCCCTTACCCGACGCGAGGGATTCGCTGGCGGCGCTTGTCGCGCCCGAGAGAATAACGCCCGAAACGCTTCGGGCGAAATACGAATCTCGCGTGCCAATCCGGATACTTGTGGTGCCAGGCCACGATGATGAATTTTGGGGCACTGAGTATAAGGGGACGCGAGAAGCGGACCTTACGCTGGAATTGGGGAAAATGGTGCGCGACCGCTTTGCCGGAGACCCGCGCTTTGCGGTTACCATTACGCGCGAGAGCGGGGAGTATAAGGATGAATTTGCGGACCATTTTGAGACTTTTTCATCGCTCATTTGGGAGTTTCGTGATTATGTGCGTGCGGTTTTTGCGAGCGCGGTTGCGCGTGGTGACGTAGTACCGGTCACGGAAAACTACCACGGGTTTGCGGCGAGTGAAATCGTACGGCGACTCTACGGCATCAACTTGTGGGCGAATGAGAATGGAGTAGACGCGCTTCTTCATATCCACTTCAACGATTATCCAAGGGCGCGAGCGTCCCGGCCGGGGCGGTACACCGGCTTTAGCATCTATGTTCCCGAATCCCAATTCCCCAATGCGCGTGCGAGTCGCGCGCTTGCGAATACGGTGAAAGCGCGGCTCAATACCGCGCTTACCGTGAGCAACTATCCTCAGGAAAAAGAAGGGGTGGTGGAGGACCAAGAGCTTATCGCGGTGGGCGCATACGGCTCGCTCTATCCCGCCTCGCTCCTCATTGAGTACGGGTACATATACGAGCCCTATTTTGTGGACAAGAATGCACGCGCACAGCTTTTTCCCGCACTTGCAGACCTCACCTACCAAGGTATAGTGGATTTTTTTGAGCCTCCAAGGTTTAATGGAGAGCGGAACGGGGCATAGTATAGTGGTAGTACGCGGGGTTCGGGACTCCGTAGCTTGGGTTCGATTCCCAATGCCCCGACAAATTCGGCACGAGTTTCTTCCCGTCGTGCTGGGAATCGGACAGGGAAGGGGTCGGGAAACCGCAAAGGAGAGGTTTCCCGCGCCGGAAGTACTGAAACCGAAGGGTTTCAGGGAGCGAAGCGACGTTCGCTTCCCAATGCCCCGACAGGATTTTTAAATCCGGGCCTATGTCGACTTCGTCGACGTGTACCCTCGCTCGAAGTAAAAAGATGTTATCATCTTTTTACTTCTCGCTGCGGGCCCATAGTAAAGTGGTATTACGCGGCATTCGCATTGCCGAGTCGGGAGTTCGATTCTCCCTGGGTCCACCAAAGTTGGATATAATAAAACCATCAATATGAAACGCGAAATCTCCGCGACTTCAGAAACTTCGGAAATAAGCATCAAGCTTGAGCAGTATGACGATATATTTTCTGACTTTGATATACGGCCGTATTCCAAACGAGCCCTGTCGATGGATTTCCTTGACGAGATAAAGCGCGCAACCTTGGACAAAAATATCGGAATAGAACTGTCACTTTACGTGCCAAAAAAAATGCGTGACGAATCGCACGAAGCGATCATTAAAGAACGCCTCGCGGCGCACTTCAAGCGGCATTTCCATCTTTTGAGCGACGAAAAACGAAAGGTGAAGAGAAAGGGAACAAACATGGCGATTATTGGAGTAGTATGTATGCTTGCTGCCGCAATCATCTATTTTAAAGACCCATCCCAAAGTGTTTTTCTCTCATTCTTAATCGTATTTCTAGAACCGGCAGCATGGTTCCTTCTTTGGGAAGGGATGGACCTTGTCATTTTTGATCCAAAGGAACTAAATCCCGACGTGGAATTTTATCGAAAAAT
This sequence comes from Candidatus Microgenomatus sp., assembly GCA_020724805.1. Taxonomy (GTDB): domain Bacteria; phylum Patescibacteriota; class Minisyncoccia; order UBA6257; family GWB1-50-10; genus DYGI01. Next base: position 9,010 of record DYGI01000001.1, on the reverse strand, counting down.
GTCCGCTTCAAACGGAAACACGCATTTCCACTCGTACTAAAGGGTAAGAATTTTTAATTTCGCTTCTCGTGAAAAAGGAATAGTCCAGTGATGGCGGCGCCCGCCGCATCGAGCATGAGGTCCGAAGCCGTATCGGTCCACGGCTGGTGAAAACCGAGGTCGCCGAACTCTGCGGTTGCCCACGCGGCGAATGCATATTCATATATCTCCCACGCAAGGCCCGCGAGAAGTACCAGGCCCACGAGATGCAGCATCGTGCGGTATGGAAACCATTTTACGGTAATGAATATAGAGGCAAGCCATGCGCCACCGAGCGTATGCATTACCATGTCGAACCAAAATATAGTCTCATAGAGGGAGAAAAGAGCGCCGAAAAAGTGTCCTGTGAGGATGCCAAGGGTGAGGATAACTACTGTGGGGATATGGTGCTTCATCTGATATAATAGGTTTCGTAAGGCTTCAAAGGTCGAGCAAAAGTTTCCACACAATTATAAACCAATGGTACTTCAAGATTGGACTTCGGTCATTGTGGCCTCGCTCCAGAGTTTGTGGGGAGGTACGTTGGGCGTCATCGCGAACATCGTGGGTGCGCTCATCGTGCTTATCATCGGGCTCATCGTGGCCTCCGGTTTGGGGACGCTCGTCGAACGGGTGATCGCGCTTATCAAGCTCGATCGCGGTCTCGCGGGTTTGGGCATAAAGCAGTATTTTGACCGCGCAGGGATGCAGTTAAACAGCGCGCGGTTCTTCGGAAAGCTCGTGTATTGGTTCTTGGTGGTCGTTTTCTTGCTTGCGGCAAGCGACATCTTGGGCTTCTACTCGCTTTCCAACTTCCTCCGGGAGGTATTGCTCTACATCCCGAACGTGATCGTGGCAGTGCTCATTATGCTTGCCGCGGTGGTCATCGCGAACGCGCTCCGGCATGTGGTGCGCGCGTCAGTGAAGAGCGCCCAACTCCACGCGTCGAATTTCTTGGGTTCGCTCACGTGGTGGTCGGTGGTGGTCTTTGGGTTCCTCGCGGCGCTTTCCCAACTCGGGATTGCGACGGCGATTGTGAACTCCATCGTCACCGGCTTCGTGGCCATGCTCGCACTTGCGGGAGGCATTGCCTTCGGTTTGGGCGGCAAGGACTACGCGGCGTCACTCGTGAACCGACTTCGAGAACACACCGAGTAGCGGTCGTTGATTCGTTTTTGAACCCCGTCCCGATTTCGATCAGGACGGGGTTTGCGTTTTTTATGCCGTTGTGTACCATAGGGTGGCTATGTCGAAGTTCGCCATCATAGAAACGGGAGGCAAGCAGTATCGGGTAGCGCCCGGGGAGGTGCTTACCGTGGAAAAGCTTGCCGAAACAAAGAACGGAACGGTCGTGTTCGACCGCGTTCTCCTTGTGGCCGACGGAGAAAAAGTTGAGGTGGGAGCTCCGTATGTGAAAGGGGCAAAAGTGGAAGCAAAGGTGGCGAGTGAAGGAAGGGGAGAGCGGAAGATAGTATTCCGCTACCACTCGAAAACGCGTTACCGGAAACTGAAGACGCACCGTCAACCGTTTACGAAAGTGGAAATTACGAATATATAAAACCGGCCGCCTGCGGAGGCACCGTGGCGGTTATGTCGATAAAGTGCGCCCCACCGGGCGCGCTTTTTTAAAGGCAGCCTATTGGGCTGTACCGATAAAACCCCTCGCACGAGGGGTTTTAGCTTCTTCGCTCGAGTGCTTGTCCTAGCGTTTCTTCGTCGGCAAACTCTATTTCTCCGCCCGTAGGAATGCCGCGTCCAAGTCGCGATATTTTTCCAGCTTTATCCCTAAATTCCTGCATAATAAGCCCTGCCGCAAAATCACCGAAGGTGGTGGGATTTAAGGCGATGACAATCTCGCTCACTTTCCCGCCGAGCTCGTCACTTACTCGTTTTTCGAGCGCTTTAAGTCGAAGTTTATGGCTGGTTTCGAGCACTCCACGCTCGGGAAGTTCGCCGAATACAAGGTAGTGCCCCTTCCATTTCCCGGTGCGTTCGAGCGAAAGAACATCGGTGTCTTTTTCAACAATGGCAATAATGTGCGCGTTTCTGCTCGGCGAAGCGCAGATGGCGCACGATTTTTCACGCCGTTCCTTAAGAAAAAAACATCGCGGGCAGCGGTCCAGATTTTTAAGTCCCGCAAGTCCGTCCACAAGCGACTGAAACATGCTCTGATCAAGTCCTACGAGATGAAATGCGAGGCGCATTGCGGCGCGCGGCCCGAATGAAGGGAGCTTGGAAAACGCCTCCACAAACTTTTGTATCGCGTCTGGGATCATTGGTAATGGAAAATTTTCATTTTGATTTTTCCATTTTACATTTCCGCCGTATGGCGGACGTCCACGTTCTTGAAGCTCACCCTCTCAGGATCGAAGTGGAGTTCCACGGAACCCAACGGGCCGTTGCGGTGTTTTGCGATGATGACTTCCACGCGATTCTGTTCTTCTTGCGGCACGTCGCTGCGGTCGCGGTCCTTGCGGTAGATGAAAAGCACCACATCCGCATCCTGCTCCAGCGAGCCGGATTCGCGAAGATCCGAAAGTCGAGGAATTTTTATTTCACGCTGGTCCACTGCGCGCGAAAGTTGGGAAACCGCGATGACGGGAATAGAAAGTTCTCTTGCGAGTGCCTTCAATCCACGCGAAATCTCGGTCACCTGCGTCACCATACTGTCGGTGTTCATGCGCGATTGCACCAACTGGAGATAGTCCACAATGACAAGGTCGAGCCCGTGTTCTATTTGGAGCCGTCGCGCCATGGAGCGCATTTGAAGCACGGTGGGGGACGCAGAGTCGTCGATGAAGAGCTTCGCCTTTGAGAGTTCGTCGAGCGCTTGTTGTACCAGCGCGAATTCAAGGTCGTCGGTGAGCTTGCCGGTGCGAAGGCGCCAGAGCGGGATTTGCGCCTGGCTTGCAATCAAGCGGTCTACGATCTGGTCTTTGGACATTTCGAGCGAAAAAATGCCGACCGACTTTCCGCTAAGCGCGGCTTGGCGTGCCACGTCGAGTGCGAGTGTGGTTTTCCCATACGAAGGGCGCGCTCCGACGATGATGAGGTCAGAGCGCTGGAGACCCGAGAGGATGTTGTCGATGCCGGTGAACCCCGTCGGAATGCCACGGTATCCGCCATGTTCACCGCGGTGGAGTTTTTCGAGCCGTTCGTAAGCGCCGGGGAGTTCGCTTTGTACCGGAACGAATTTTTGCGGGCGCGAGCGTTCCGAAATGCTGAAAATGCGTGACTCGACTTTGTCGAGAAGCGTTTCGAAATCGTCGCCATCGACCGCGAGCTCATTCACTATGGATGAGGCCTCGATGAGGTCGCGGCGAACTCGTTTCTCCTTCACCATTTCGGCGTAGCGTTCCACGTGCGCGGCGGTAGGCACCGCTTCCACAAGCTCGGTCAAGTAGTCTGCGCCGCCGATGTTTTGGATGTCGTGCTTATCCTTGAGGTCGCGCGAGACCGTAAGAAGATCGATGGGTTTTCCGCGCTCAAAAAGTCCAAGAATACTCGCGTAGATTTTTTGGTGACCGGGATGATAAAAATCTTCGCTCGAAATCATATCCGCGACCTTCACAATCGCGGTTTTGTCGAGCATCAAGGAACCAAGCACCGAGCGCTCGGCTTCAAGATCTTGCGGAGGAAGTTTTGTTCTTTTCTCTGGTGGCATATTAGGTAAAGAAAAATGAAGAAATCAAAATGGAAAATGAAATGCAGACGAACAAATCCCATGAGCGTTGTGACGCCCATTTTCCATCTTCCACTTTCCGTTTTGCATTACAACGGATGGACTACGGGTCCTTCGGGCGTATCCTCTACCGAGTATCCTAGCGCACCGATTTTTACCCGCAAGGCGTCTGCCTGCGCAAACTGTTTATGGCGTCGGTATAACTCTCGTTCGGCAGCGAGTTTCTGCACGGTAAGAGGCGCTGGGGGAAGTTTTTTTATGTCTTTGAGGCCGAGCGCGACCACCTTATCGAAGGAAAGGACGAGGGAAAGCTTGTCGTGCGGAGAGAGCGCCATATCGTCGAGGACGTTCCAGAGAACCGCGAGGGCTTTCGGGGTGTTAAGGTCGTCCGCGAGCGCCTCGGAAAATTTCCTCATATATATCTTCGAAGACGAATTGGGAGTACGGGTCTTATTTATTTTTTCCGATTTAAGCATCGAAACTGTGCGTCGCATTTTCGCGAGTGCATTCTCCGCGGCGTGAAGCGCTTCGTACGAAAACGTGAGCGGAGTGCGATAATGTGCGCCGAGCACGAAAAGGCGATAGGCGAGAGGGTCGAATCCTTTTTTAACGATGTCGGCAAGCGTAATGAATGAGCTTCCGGATTTTGCCATCTTTCCCTTTCCCATAAGAAGAAATTCACCGTGCATCCAATATTTTGCGAGCGGACGTCCATAGGCGCCTTCGGACTGTGCCATCTCGTTCGTGTGGTGCACCGCGATGTGGTCTATACCTCCCGTGTGAATATCGAACGGCTGGCCGAGGAGCGCGGAGGAAATCGCCGAGCATTCAACGTGCCATCCGGGAAACCCCACGCCCCAAGGCGAAGCCCAGTGCATGATGTGGTTTTTGAATCGGCCCACGCGCTTGAACCAAAGTGCGAAATCATGCGGATTCCTTTTCTGAGGGTCTTCTACCACCTCGGTGCGCGCCCGGACGCTTTTTTCGGCGAGTTTTTGGCGCGAAAGTCTCATATATCCCTTGAACTTCGAGACGTCGAAATATATCGCCCGGGGCGTTTCGTAGGCGTATCCTCGTGAGAAAAGTTGCTCAATAAGCTTTATCTGTTCGGGAATGAACTTAGTTGCGGGAGCAAGGACGTCGGGTTTTTTGATATTGAGATGCCCGAGATCCGCGATGAATGCCTTGGTATAGAACTTGGCGATATCCCAAGGAGATTTTTTCTCGCGTTTCGCTCCCTTTTCCAATTTGTCCTCTCCGGCGTCCGCATCGGATGTAAGGTGCCCCACGTCCGTCACATTCATCACGCGGCGCACCGCATATCCTTCGTGCTCGAGCGCGCGTTCAAGCACGTCTTCAAAAATATAAGTGCGGAGATTTCCAATGTGCGCGTAATTATATACGGTGGGCCCGCACGTATAGAGACCAACGCGCCCTTTCTTCAAAGGGCGGAATATTTCCTTTTTGCGCGTGAGCGTGTTAAAAATTCGCATGGATAGTGGAAAATGAAAAATGGAAAATAGTGAGGAACCTAACGTTTGTTTTTTAGTGTTAAAACACTCACAGCAAGAATTTTTGTTATTGCATTAAGCTCCTTCAAAATACTCTGTATTTCCTCAACTTTTCCATTGTTGGTATCTCTCAGTAATTCAAGCCACATGGCAGATTCGTTTGCGGATTTCAGTGAGTACTGGAAGAAAATAGCAAACTCCTTCTTAGAACTCGCTGATTGTGCCTCTACATAATTTGCCAGTACGCTGGTAATGCTACGGGTAAGTTGGTTAGTGGCGGTTCTCGCCACTTCATTTTTCGGAAGTGCGGAAAGAAATTTTAAAGTTCTGAGAACAAGAGAATATATGCGTTCCTTAAAATCTTTCTTGAACTTCGCTTTTTCATTATCCATTTTCATTTTTCCGTTCTCCATTACCTCGTCCAGATAAGAATTACATCCTCCACGCTCGGCGTTTGCGTCTGGAGGAGATTTGAGCGTAGGCGCACCTTGTAGCGCACGTAGCGCGCCGCGCCGATGTTCTTGTCGATGCAAATCGCTTTATTGGGGCCCGCCCCGGAGGGGATTGAAGTCCCCGCGAATGGACACTCGGCGCCATAGTAGAAAAGAGAACTTCCCCCTGGCCCCACGAACGTCCAGGGACCGGACGGCGACGACGAGGTCGCAACCTGGAAGTCCACCGAAGTTTCTGCTGGTTGAGAGCCCTGCCATACAATGCTTTGCAGTACGCCTCCGCCGGAGAGCTGCGTGTCGAAAACCGACGATTCCACATATGCAAATGTGGACGTGGCGCGCCACGAAGTCGTCACTTTGTAATTTGAAGTGCCACACACATTTGGGTCCGCACAGTTGAAGCTGATCCACCCTACGATATCGTTCCACGCATAACCGCTGAAGTTACCATTGGTATCGATAGTGACGGTAGAGGTCGAGGTCGCGCAATAATTGGTGCCACCCTCATGCGACGTGTTGTCGCAGTTGAAACTTATCCATCCGATGGTGTCGTTCCACGCGTATCCCGTGAGTTCCCCGGAGGCATCTCCGGAATCGCACGTGCCATCGAGATTGGTCGGGTCTTTTGGTCCGGGGCCGTTGCATACGCCGTAATTCGATGTGGCGCATATGTTTCCACCCCGCGTAGTGGCGCAATCGAGCGAAATATCTCCTACGGAAGAAGAGGCATAACCCTCAATACGCGTACCGTACACTGTGACGGAATCGGTGCTGTAGAAATCCCACCATCCGTCGACGTCGTCCCATGCAAAATGGTCGGTGGAGGTGGGGGAAATGTTGGTGGCGGCGCCCACGCGGAGCGCCGCGAGGAGCCCAAAGAGGAGCGCCACCGCCACAAGTATCCACCAAGCGACTCTGAACGCTTTCATCGCTTCTATTATACCCAACTAACATGGATGTGACTTGGTATAATTAATGGAATGTCCCGCAAACAGATTATCGTACTTGCCCTGACGGGAGGATTTATTGCGCTCATCATTATCTTCGGGGTTTTGCGCGGGGATGGAATGCTCCCGGGCATGACAGCTCCTCCGGACGGAACTGGCGGGGATGCAACTGGGGGATTGGATGGGGTGGCGGGCAGTGAACGGAAGTTCACTCCTGAGATTCCTGAAGATGTGGTGCCGACGGTGCCCGCACAAGAGGCGCCTGCCGCGCCGGGATCCTCCGCATCGCTTGGTATTTTTGAGATGAGCGTTTCCTCCTCAGGATTCAACCCTTCACCACTTGCAGTGAGACTTGGAAATTTGGTGCAGATTCGTCTCACCGCGGTGGGAGGGGATTTTGATTTTTCCATGCCGTGGACGGGACTTTATCAAAAGGTAAACGAGGGAGAAACGAGGCAAATCAGTTTTCAAACTACCGCGGCGGGAACGTACGTGTTTGAATGCCGCGATTTTTGCCCGATGGGAAGAATTATCCGAGGGGAACTTATTGTGACACCATAACATGAAGTCTGCGCGATTAGTTGGACTTATTGGGCTCGTAGGACTTGTCGGTTTTTCCGGTCCCTTTTTTGTACACGCCTTTATTGGGCCAAGCGCGGGCCAGACGCCCGGTTCGGGCGGTGGTCTTTTCAATGTGGACGCAAACCGCAACATCGGGTTTGGCACCGCCACCTCTACTCCTACGAACACGTTCGATGCAACATCAACCGATACGGGTACTACCGCGCACGGGTACGTGTTTCTCGTCGCGTCCACTTCAAACCCGGGAATCGGCATAAAGTCACTTACTGGTCTCGGTGGCGCAGGCCCCACCATGTATCTTTGGTCTGTGCGTCCTTTCGGTAACCTTCAGCTTTTCCGTGAATCGGGGGCACCGGAAAATCTTCCAGGGCTTGTGGTGTTCGATATTACGCGGTTCGGGAATGTGGGTATCGCCACGCGTGCAACTTCCACCGCGCGGCTCAATGTGGACGGGAATGTACAAGCTTCCGGTTCATTTTTAGGTTCAGTTTCTGGGGCGGTCGGTGCAGGAAATGTGTCTTCGGGCGTGTTCGGCTCTTTGCAGGGGAACGGTAATTTTGCGTTTCCTGCTTCGCTCGCGATTGGAACGACCACTACCACGGGACTTCCTACAAACGGACTTTTTGTGGTAGGCGACGTCGGTATAGGGACGGTAAACCCCGGAGGAACCGCTCCGAACACCTACAATCACATTGCGAACGAAACGAATGAGCTCGAAGTAAGGGCTCGGCTCGACGGACGCGACTCTGGAGTTTTTGTGAGGGATTTTGATGGAACTCCCGGTCTCGACCTGTGGCAGGACGGGAGCACGGGGAATACTTATATCGACAGCCGCTACGCAGGGAACGATCTTACCGGAACGATTTTTAGGACGAAAACCTCCGGGACTCCGGTCACGAACATGGTGTTGTTGGGGAATGGGAGGACTGGCGTTGGGACTACCACACCAGAAGCCGTGTTTCATTCCGTCACCACTGCGAGCGGAAGTAATGACACAGGTAATGCTGGCATATTCCAATCGACAGGAGGTGCCGGTATTGTCACTATCCGAAGCTCGGCATTAGGCAATTTCGCGGCGCTCTACGGGAGTTTAGGAACCGATATCGTGGGTGCCATCGATTTTCGTCCGACCGTGGGTGACATTTCTTTCTGGACAAACAACGTAGGTGGTTCTACGTGGACGGAGCGGGCGCGGATAGTGAACTCGACCGGTTTCGTCGGCATCGCGACCACCACGCCTTCCGATGAGCTCACCGTCTTCGGCGACATCCGCATCAGCAAGTCTGGTTCTGCCCTCATCTTCCCCGACGGCACAAGCCAGACGACGGCGGGAACGGGCGTGACGGCGTGGACCAAAAACGGTGCGGATGTATACCTTACGACTGCGAGTGATAGTGTGGGTATTGGTGTGACAAGCCCGAGTGCGAAACTGGATATCTCGACGAATAGCGGCACGAGTGGCGTTCGCGTTGGTACCGCTTCTGTATATTCCTACGGCGCGACATTTCTGGTAGGTTCAAGCACCGACATCAACTTCAACAGCCGGGCATATCTTTCGAACAGTACCAATAATTTCGGCATCGCGACCACGACTCCGGCCGAGAAATTAAGCGTGGTGGGCGGCGGCATTTTCTACGGCGCGACGGGCAATATAAGCGCGGGCGTCTACTACGACCGTAGCAACTCATCATATTATTTGGACCCCGGCGCGAACGAGCAGGCAAGTTCCTTGGTTGTGGCGGGGAGTGTCGGTATTGCGACCACAAGTCCCAATCCTTCAGCAAGGTTCAACATTGTGCAGGGCGGCGACTACAACGC
>DYGI01000004.1:13007-17157 GCA_020724805.1 Candidatus Microgenomatus sp. | reverse complement strand
GTCACCACCTACGCTGGTGAGCTTGGGACACTCAAGCGTGACGTTGGAAGACACGTAGAGGTAACCGCTAATCTTTGTAACGCCTTTCAACTTCTCGCTCCACTCTTTCTGATTTTCTTTGAAGATTTCTACGTCACCTTTGTAGGTTTTGTCTTTCATATTCAGTCAATGACGGGGCGCATTCCCGCGTGAGTGTTTTCGACTTGCTTCCTTATCTCATAGAAACCATCGGGGAGCTTCGCTTCTTTCAATCCTTTCCCTTCGCCGTGCTCTTTGTGGAAAAGCGTGGTGTTTTTCGCTTCAAAGTAGCCAATCACGAACTCGCCCGAACCTTCGTACAGTTTCCCACCCTTGAAGGTGTGGGGGTTACCGCCCGAGCCTAACTCAATAATTACATTGGTCTTTTTCACTTTCGCGTCCTTCGGGATTTCCGCAATGGCAACAAACGCGATGTCACCGTGTCGGTATGCTTTTGTTTTCATATTTTTTATTCTGCCAGACGGTCTTGGAAAACTTGGTACACGGTATTGGCTTCAAAAGTTTTTGGGAAGCGTCCGCGTGGTCCGAAGTTCAGATACGCCCAGCATAAAAGTTACCTATTTTGCGCCCGAAACACCTCCGCCTTCCTACACACGTCGCACAATCCGTCTTCACCTACGACCTTACCCTCATTTGAGTACCGGATAATTCCCTTACACCCCCGGCACATCGGGGCTTTGGAATCCAAAAATTGCTTCGGCGATTTCCTTGTACGTGACATACCAGTTAGTATTGGTTACCTCGCCCTTTGTGATGAGTGCCGAGAGAATAAGCGCCGCGTTATTCTTCGCGTTCAACCATTCCATCCCCTCTTCTTTTCGCGCGCGGATTTCGTCCCAGTTCGGTTCCTTCCTTGGGGGAATTGCTACGGGTTTCGGGGTCGGCTTGTTATCTACCCAATCCACGTTCTTACAACCGACACGATCCGTACAAAAGTATCCTTCCCATCGCTTCGTTCCCTTGATGCCCGTCTTGTAGACCGCCTCCGCGCCACATTTGCTACACGCTTTATTTTCCATTGTAGTTATTCTTCCGCTTGCGACCTTTCAAACACATCGTCATCTGGATTCAGTCCTTCGTACTTGTTGTCGGAGGGTTCGGTTTCATTCCGCGCAATTGCGCCCAACGCTACACGGTCCCTCATCTGCGCCCGATGAAGAATCAAGCTCGCTTCTTTGGGTTTTCCCCTCGCGTTCCCATACGCCGTCAACATATCAACGAAATCTTGTATTTGACCCATATTATTTATTTCTTTTCCCCCGCCCGACAGAACGAGGATATTTCTTTTACGCATTTGCTACACAATTCCGCATAGTTCACCGCATCATCGCCGTTCCTTAACCACAAATCACTTTGTACCTCAACCGCCGAACCAAACTCTTTTTTACACCTGTCACAAGTCCACGTTTCTTGTTTCATATTTACCATTGAAGTCCCGAAAGGAGGGTCATTGCTATCAAGAAACTTACGAGAAGAAATCCGGTAAATCGTTCGTTGCGCTTCTCGCGGTTTCGTTGTTCGATGTAGTAGTTCATTTTTTGATTTTCCTCGGGGCGAACCGACACCGGCTTACCCCAAGGAAAATGTGTCCGTTCTTTTTACCGATATAGCTGGTAATGCCCGACCTTTTTCATATAGATATTATATCACAATCGTTTTCTCGATTTCAAAGGAAACGGGGGATAACTTTTTAGGGATGAATTGGGTAGATTTAGAGCGACTTTTCGCCTTCTTTGAGCGGACGGAAGCAATAAAATCCCTCTTTCCACGCAATCTTAAATTTCAATTCCGTGCCGTCATTTTTAATCCACACACCGCCGAGGATTGCGCCCGCCGTTCCCTCAATAAGATGAAATCCTTCAAGTTCGGGGTTCTTATTTTTCTTCCGCCCACTCATATCTTATTTATATCCATTTAGAGGAGTGGGGAAGGAGTTTGTTGGATTCTTTTTTCCGCCATTTTTATGTAATCCTCGTTGAGTTCAATCCCAAGCCAATCCCTTCCGAGTTTTTTTGCTACCACCCCAGTCGTTCCCGCGCCCATAAAGGGGTCTAAAACAGTGCCGCCTTTCGGACAACCCGCTAATACCATCGGTTCAATAAGTTTTTCGGGGAAGGTGGCGAAGTGAGCATCGGGAAATGGGGACGTTGTAACCGTCCACACGTCGCGCTTATTTCTCATTTGTCGCGGAACGTACCTATCATTGAATCCTGTATACGTTGGGTTTCCAATCATGTCTTGCTTTCTCGCGCGTTCGATGTGGATTGTATTTGGTTTTTGTCCCTTTTGTTTTAAGTTTTTATGCCGCTCACTCGCGCTTTGCGGTTTTCCATTATGCTTCCCGTTATCTGACTTGGGAACAAAACCGTCCACCATTCGCGGGTCGGGGCAAGCTCCATTTTCTTTTATCGCCTCCGCATCATAAAAATACTTCTTATTCTTACTCATCAAAAAGATATATTCGTGGCTTTTGGTACAACGGTCGGTAACACTTTCGGGCATCGGGTTTGGTTTCGCCCATATAATGTCCTGACGAAGATACCAACCGTCGGCGCGAAGGGCAAACGCTACCATCCACGGGATACCTACAAGGTCTTTGGGTTTTAATCCTTCCGGTGCTTTCTTTGCTTTACCAGTAAGCGCGCGAGTACCCCGGTTGCTGTCCCGCTTTTCTGTTCCACCACCATTGCCTCCGGCCGCATAACTATCCCCCAAGTTCAACCACAACGTTCCTTCGTTTTTTAGTACGCGCCGAACCTCACGAAAAATCTCTACCAGTTTAGCAACATATTCTCCGGGTGTCTTTTCAAGGCCGAGTTGTCCGGATACGCCGTAATCGCGGAGGCCTAATAATACGGAGGGGACGTGATTACACAATCCACCAATTCCGATGGAAGCGTTTTGAGTACGCATAATGCGTCCCCACAAATTATGGAATTAACCATCCCTCCGGTTTCTTTTTGTGAATCTCCTTGTGACATTTTTCGCAAACTGTTATGAGGTTACTTACAACAAATCTATATTCAGGATACTTCGACCACTGCCTTTTGTGGTGAACGACCAATTTATTGCCAACACGATTGGCAACACCACATTTTCTACAGTGAAAACTATCGCGTCGGAGAATGCATTTTGCCAATTCTTTCCACGCGGCACGAGCGTATTTCGATTGTCTCTCTGGTGAGTGTCCACCGTTCCAACGAGGATTGAGTTCCCCAATCTTTCCATACATTCCATTCTTTTTCCCCAAAAGTCCCCAGTATTTAACTTTCCGGGTTTCTGAAATTGTGCGGGTTTTGATTCCATGCTTTCTAAGCCAAAAATAAATCGCCGTATCTCTAACATTAAAAGTTTTAGCAATCTCCGAGGCGGATTTTTTCTTCGTAACATATTCATTTTCAAGCCATTCCTTGTCCCAAAACGGCCTCCAGGGTCGCCAATGCGTTCCTTTAATAAATCTGCCAAGTTTATCCTGCATGCCTACATTATATCACAATACGGTATTATATTACAATAAGGGAGGAGAAGTTATACAACAATCCACGCTCTCATCGGGGAACGTTTTCAAAGCTTCAAGCGCATCGCCGTGTATAATCTTTCCGGTCATAGTTATTTCTTCCGCGCCATCGTTCCTTCATACCGCCTGCCCTTGTCTCCTTCCTAGCAAGGGAAACAAGTTAGTGAGGATATTACGAGAAGGTAAAGGCTTCGGGAATGTCCCTGCGGCGGTGAACAGGGCTTGTCTATCCCCCTACGCCTTCAATCTTGCCTCTTGTCCTCCGGAAGTCCCCCGTCCTATGGGCCACGGGAGCGGGGATTATACGGAAGACACGAGGCGGCGGAGCGGTTTTTCTCGTCCGTTGCTCCGAAAGGACGCTACCTATCGTGTTTGTGGAACCTAAAAGACGCGCGAAATTACTCGTGCGCCTTACCAGATCCCCAACGAAAAATCCCCATCGGCCGGAGGTCGTGAGAAAACCTTGAGAGTAAACGCACGACCTGCCACCGATAGGGACCTTTGATTGTTAGGTTTCTCAAGGTTTTCATTGTACGGGTATTATAGCACAGTCCCTAACTATTTACAATAGGGTCAAATTGTGTAGGTTTTATC
>DYGI01000004.1:0-12907 GCA_020724805.1 Candidatus Microgenomatus sp. | reverse complement strand
ATTATAGCACAGTCCCTAACTATTTACAATAGGGTCAAATTGTGTAGGTTTTATCGGGGTTTTGGCTATTTACGACAATCGCGGTTGAAAACTATTATATCTCTCAACTATAACATCAACATACATCGGGTCGATTTCCATCATAAAACATCTTCGATTTGTTCTCTCACAAGCAATTAATGTACTCCCACCGCCACCGCACAAATCCAAAACAATATCATTTTCTTTCGAGTGGTTTCTTATCAGGTACTCCAACAATTCTATTGGTTTTGATGTGGGGTGAAAATCAGAACGTTTTGGTCGCTTGAACTCCAAAATGCTTGAATGCTTCCTATCGCCATAAAAATGATGCTTGCCCTTTTGTTTCCATCCATAAAGTATCGGTTCGTGCCGATAGTGATAGTCCGCGCGTCCTAAAACAAAACTATCCTTCACCCATATTAGTTCGTGCCGAACTTTCCACCCCACCGAAGATATCATCATCATCATCATCATCTGGTCGCCCCCCTGACACGCAAACCATAAATAACTTGCTTCATTAGTAGAAAAGTCGTATGCGTTTTGTGCTATTTCTTTCCAAATTACTCTTATATCGTCAAGGGATTTTTCGTCTGAAGAAATCTTTTTGCCCTCCATATTCTTCACAATGCCGCCGCTCACGGCGGCATTCTTTTCTATGTAAGAAACTCCATACGGAGGATCGACGAGAAATAGGTCAGCAAATTCACCGCCCATTAAAATCTCCACGTCTTCTCTTTTTGTGGAATCGCCGCATAAAACGCGGTGCCTTCCCAATTTTATAACTTTATTCAAATTGGGTAGGTTTTATCTCGTTTTTCTCGTGCCGCGCCCGTTCCTTCTTTACTTCCATTCTCATAAAAACCTCGTGAAGAATAGGCAAAATAAGCGGAGCCATTTCTTTCCATTCCGCGAGGGTATATGTCCTAGAGAAGGTTTTGCTTACGCGTTTCGGTTTTTGTCCGGGATTTCCCATAATTTTTCATTCCATCTGCTCCCCACTTGATTGTGATGGCTGGTTGCGGGGCGAATTGCTTCGCCGATTTACACCCCAATCAAGTAAGGAACTTACAATGACACCCTAACCTTGACACCCTAACCTTTCGGCTAGGGAGCAGAAGGAACGAAGTTGGTAATGAGCAGGGAAGTGTGCGGGGTTGAGATTTGTTTCGGGTCGCTATCATCCTAACGGTTGACGCTTCCCTATGGTCACTCAACAGGACTTTTTGCGGCTCGCTTCATCGGGTATTGCTCCCGTAAAATCTTTTACTGCCGGTCAAGGTCAGAAACACCGCAAGGACTATCAACCTTAGGTTAGTTTCATCTTGCGTGACTAAATCGCAAGATATAGCGTCTCCCTTTTGCGCCACCCGCACACATCTCTACTCACTACTTTTGAGATGGGCTTGGTTTTCTGGGCTTACCGCTTATTACAGTTATCATCGAGCAACTACTCCTAGCACTCGACTTCGTGCGCGCGCTGGCGGTACAGGGCTTGCGCCCCGCCCAGAAAACGAAACCCACCTCGGTTGTAAATACTACTCGCCTACATTATACCAAAAAACGGTTACGGGAGGAAGTGGATAACTCCCACCCACGCCAAAACCAACGCCCCGTAAAATATCCATCGATAAATCAGTACCATATATCAAGTATAGCCCCGAAAATTACCATACCTAATACGAGCCAAAAGTATGGGTTCATTTCTTCATTGCTTCCCAGAAGCAGTTTTCACATATCCATTCGCCAGTCTTTTTATCCAGCGTCACCGTCATCACGTCCCGTCCACATCGGGAGCAATGTTCAGAACCCTCCTTCTTTTTGCTGACGCTGGTGTCGGTCATCGTGGGGGCTCTCCGATTTTTTTAACACAATTGCTCCACCGCCAACTTTCGCCGTCCTCCAACGCCAACCTTGTCACGGTTCTTTGGAGCGAAGCGTCCATTATAAAGTTCATATACTCGTTAGGTTCGGCGTTCGGGAGTAACCCATACCTCCCTATCAGTTCTATCCAAGTGGATTCTTGAAACTGAAAATGACCGTATGATTTTTTGCCGTTTGTGTCCACGATGACTATATCGTGCCTGCCGCCGGATTCGCAGGTCATAAGGCGGTCCAAAAGAGCGTTCATTCTTTCTTCCTTATCTCTCGCCTCAACTATCTCACGGAGCCAGATGGTGGGGAATTGGGCAAAGGAAAAATTCTCTGCCCCCAAATCCGCTTCAATCCCTTGCCCCCTAAACGCCCCTAATAGCCCCGTTTGTGCTACCGCTAGGGTGATTCCTATCCCGACAGTTACCCCGCCTATAAAGCGAAATAAAGAGGTTTTTTCCAAAATGTGCCGTTAGGCGACGGCGGCCCATCCAAGTCCTCTCTTACCTCCCCATCCTACCACATTTCAACCCCTTTTTCCATAGGGTTATACACATCTTGACGTAACTACCATTTGTGTAGTATCGTTGTACTTACGAGGTCTCAAAAGCAAAGGTAGCGCCTTTCACCCGCGTGTTTACCTTCTAGGAACGCGGGTTTTCTTTATTCTCGGTTGTGGCGGAGGGCGTCCCACGCCTCCAAGTACCAAAGAACAGCAATCACCGCAAACCCCACGTCGGGGTTTTTTATAAGAAGTGGGACGCCGATGACGAGGGTGAGCGTCATCGCTATCCAAAACGCCATATCAAACTCTTTCTCGTATCTACTCCCTGAAGGTAAATTGTTCGTCAGAAAGAGGAGCCAGTACTTTACCTGAGCCATTGCGTGGCGATATACGCGACGATAACGCCGCCAATAATGGTGGCGAGGGCGCGGCTTGCGGTTTGTTTGAGAAATTCTTTCACTCACCCATTATAACAAAACCCCCTACTTTTTGGTAGGGGGTTCAAATAATGGATACTCGACCGCGAGACGGTAGGTTTTATGACAGACCGTACAAAACAGAATGTACGTCGTCTTGCCGTCGTGCTCGAATATCTCGCCCTGCACTTTCGCGTTCATGATCTGGCGACAATGCGGGCATATCTGCTTGAGGGTCTTCATAGCCAGCCCTCCTTTCTTGCTTCGTGAAGCAATGCGTGGATGGAATCGCGGCGCATCTCCTTGGGAGTCCACGTTTTGAGGACCTCCATGAGAACTTCATGCGGCATTTTATTGTTGAAGATACGATGCCACGCCGCGTGCTCACCTTCGGTGAGTTCAAGGATATTCCAGTCCTTATCTGGTCCGCCGCGTGAGCGGGGAACCATGTGATGGCGACTAATATTTCTCTTCATCACCCCTCCTCGCTTGATACACAAGCCGAAAGAGTTTTGATAAAGGAAACACCGGCGCCGACATCCTTTTGCACTTCGGACACCACCCCGGCATAAAAATGGAGGGAGGATCGTCCGCGAGCCAAAAGAAGAAAGGAACGTCCTGCATGGGAAGCATCCGGTGTTGCCCGTTCTGATTCTGGATGGCTTCCAGTATGGCTTGGTCGAACTCGTTGTCTTCGGATTGCTCCTTGACCAGACACTCCAAGAGTTCCACCGACCACACTAACGGGGTCTCACAGTATGGGCATTGCGGTTGTACACCGAGTACGGGGTTCATGGCGACCTCCCGGGGAAAAGATCCTCTAACGTTTTCCTATAGGGAATGGTCTTTTCAATGAGCCGTGGCGGGATGGGAACGAAAATCCCGTACACCGCCCCAAACTCATACGCCGTTATCATGTGCATCATGCCGAGAAGTTCTCCGTTCATATTCCATACGCCCGAACCCGAAACTCCTTGTACGACCGCGCGGTCTACATACACCTCATTTTCCTCAAATCGAGCGATACGTCCCACAATCACATAGAGGTGGGGCTTCCGCTCGTACGAGAAGTGAGGTTGTACCCAGACCACCTGCTCGGCATAGGAACCTTCGGAATACTCCACGGGTTCCATCGTGCGACCGAGAAAGGTTCTGACTAGTACCACGTCGCCTTCCGAGGCAACTACATACGAAGTGGAATCAACGCTTCCGCCGTGGAAGAGAAAGAACCTTCCGATGGCAGAGTCATCCAGTATCACGTGCTTCGCCACGTAGGCATACCCTTGTCCTGCGACGACGAAACTTCCAAAATGCCCCGCTTCCGACATCACGATGCCGAAGCGTTGCATAGAGGAATGGCGGGTGGTGGCGCACCCGAAAATCAGGAACGCCACCATGACGAGAAGAGTTTTCATTGGCCACCTCCGTAACAAGCCACCGATTCAAGGAGTTTCAGTTTCTTCCCTATCAAGCGGAAGATTCTCCAGCACTTCTTGCAACGGGTGGCGGGTTTGCTGAATCCCCTATATTCGGGGTGTTTGTGACATCGGACGTGTTTCATCGCGCCCTCCATTTCCCGTCCACGATTGTTACCAGTTGAACGGTTCCCGTGTTCCAGAGTAGCGCGTGCGTGTGAGTCCACGCCGAAGGGTATCCTCTCATGTAGAAAGGATTTCTCGGCAGACACACGCCTACGGAGTAGGTATTGCGAAGCACTTGCGCTTTGTGATTGTGCCCCGTGATACTTTTCCCGTAGTTGATTTCGTTCTCGGTCATCGAGCTGTACCCCATACGAGACCAGTTATGGTCCCCATGTTGAGCAAGTTGATAACCTCGGACCTTGTAATCCTCGTCTTCCCGAAGGAAACGGATGTTGCGAGGGAGTTTGCCGTACTTCTCGTACCCCGCCTTCACGGGGTCGTTGTAGTCCCTCGCGGCCATAAACGCCAAGAGGTCTGCCGCCGTGCGGAAGTTCGGCATATCCTTCGCAAATCTTCCCTCCTCCAAGTAGCGGGCAAGGAACGTGTGGTGGTTTGAGAAGACCAAGAGTATCGGTCTTCCCTTCATCACCACGTTCAATTTCCCCAGCTCCTCGCGCCCATCACGAAGTTCCTTGTCCAAGAGGTGGAGTTTCTTGTCGTAGATCTGTATCAGCTTCTCGCGGACTGGTTTGCGGTCAACGTGATGGCTCACGGAATGCCCGTCGAAGAAGTCGTGACAGACCAGTCGCTTCGGGCGCAACGCGCGAATCATCTCAAACGAAGTCGCGATAACTTGCGGATCGGACTGTCCAAAATGATAGTCACCCATCACCATTGCTTCGAGTGTCGCTTTCCGAGTCGTGCTCCCAGAATAGAACACGCCGAGGTCAACGAACTCTCCACGCTTGTTGGCGCGGACGTGGCGGAAGTGGAACATCTTATTATCCACGACCTCCACCACCACAAAGCCAAAGATGTGATCGCGTCTTGCAATATCGCCAAGTCGCCTTCTCTCTGCCGACACATCATCCTTCGTGGCGTAGTTCGGGCGGGTGATACACCCGGTCGTGATGAGGAACTTCGGATACTTCTGGTGTGAGTGAGCCACGGGTACGAGACGTTGCTTCGGACTCGCAAAGATAACTGAAGTTGTCTGTTGCGCGAACCGTTGGAGTCCGGTACACGGGTCAATCTGATACGGGCGAATGTTGAACTGCTCAATCTTGATGTTTGAGTTCAGTGTCCGCTTGCCGTATTCAAGATACTTCTTGAACATTGGATGAACCGCGTCCCAGTCCTCCTTTGCGTCCTTGCCAATCATCGGAAGCAAAATTATCTTTGCCTTCCGAAGTTTCGCGTAGTGCTGTAACCCCTTCCAAAAGAAGGAATGAGGCGAAGCACACGCCTGAACTGCGCCGATAATGTACGTTTTCATCGCATACCTCCTATGAATTGTGAATGAACGAAGAGCTTATGCCCTTCAGGGGGAACGCGTAAGTTAGACGTATCCCCTCCGAAAAGCACAAAACGACACCTTGACGATGTCGCCTTACATACTGCTATTCGGTTTTATTCGGGAACTCATTGGCGTGAGGTTCCTCGTTGCCCGTCAGGGTAGTCGTTGGCTTATCCGCATCTACCGAGCTTTCGGACCGAAGTCGCGGGACGGGGAACTTTGGTCGAGGTAGGTTCGCGCAAGTAAATGATTTGATCGCTTTGCCTACCACAGACATTATACCATACTTTGCAAATTATTTCACCTTCCACACGCCGCCAAACTTGCCAGAACCGTCCGTACCTAGTGCCTTTGCAAGAGAAGCCACCGCCGTCAGTACCACGATATTGAGTAACTGGGCGGGTTCGATTGCGGTAAGGGAGGTAAGGTTTCCTACATACGCAAGCACCGCCACCAAAACAGAGGACAAAACCGCACCGCCTACATCATTCCAATTCAATTTGAAAATGTTGCTCATAAATAAATGGTTAGGAACGACCTTTTATCTTATCATACCATATTTTTGAGTCGCTGACAACGTCGGGATTGTGGCTGAACCAAGAAAGAAAGTGCCCGAATAGAAAGTGGTGTTCTCGGCACAACACAATAAGATTACTCTCGTCAAGTTCCAATGCGGGAAACTCATGGTAAGGACGCACGTGGTGCGCTTCAAGTTTCTTTTTCGTTCCACACACCGCGCAAAGGGGATGTTCCTTGATAAACTTATTTCTTACTTCTCTCCACTGGGGAGAACGCGCCGCTCCCAAGCGGATGGTGGCACGGTCAAAGAGATTTGTTAGCCAAGTGAACATAGGTTATCTTAGAAATTCTATTACTTGCTCTCGTGTATTGTTTCTCTTTTTATATATCCGGTGAAATAAATTGTGGCACTCCTTACAAAAAGTAATCCCATTGTCTATCGCAAAACGAAGTTCAACATAAGAAGAAAAATTCAAAATGTGGTGTGCGACCAATTTATATGTTCTATTTTCCCCACATTTCTTACACTTATTTCCATCTCTATTGAGAACACTGTCTTGCCAAAGTTTATATTCAAATGAAGCGCGGATTTTGTTGTGTATGGGCGTTACTCCTCCTTTCCAATTCCAAGATTCCTCTGGCCTTCGCCCACGCTTGAATTGGGTTGATGGCGAAAATGAAATACCTTTTCTAACACTATAAGCGCATTTTTTACTACAAAATGTTCCGGCGTTTTTTCCGCGATTCCTTTTGAAATCTCTTGGATATTTATATTTTTCTTTTCCGCAAACTGAACACTTTATAAATTTTCCCCTCCATAAATGAGGATATTTCTTCCCAAGTTTTGCTAACTTATACTTTTCAATCGTTTCTTTTGTGTGCTTTCTTCCAATATTTATCTTTCTAATTTTCTCCAACCAAGCTTTTTTGTTCTTCTCTTTTACAGGAAAATGCGGATGCCCCTTGTAAAATCCCCCAACCCAATCTTTTTTCCTCGCATGGGCACGTTTCAGCCCCTCTGATATTTTTCTTTTTCTCTCCTCCGTAAAAACCACCATAAAATTATCCTAACACATTTTTGAGAAAATTTCTATATCCCCCATTTCTGTGAGCAATCCAATCATCTTCTCTTCCGCGCTTCCACCCGTCAATCATAATATCAACCGCTAATTCTGGGTTATTCATAACTTGTTCACCCGTGAGATTGCGCGGACGAAGATACCAATAGTCATTTAGTTGCGTCAAAGAAAAGTCAGTTGAAACAACTTTTCCATTTATTTTATTCTCGTTGATACAAAAAACGTTCCACCCACTTTCAGCCATTATTGTGGCCAGAAACTCCGTTGTTCGTTTCTCATCAAATCCCGCCTCCTCACACTTCCTTTTCGCCATCCTAAATGCTTCCTTCTTTCCTTCCTCTGCATACTCTTTCCAACCCCTCCCAACATACCACTTACGCCAGTCAATCTTTTCTGGTTTCACCTCAATCGGCACGCTGTCTATGGGCTTGGGTAATTCCTTCTTCAAGAGTTCATTCAAGAGTTTTTTCAATCGTTCCAGTAAACCGTTCAAGGTGTCGTAAGAGACCGAGCCGAGCGTGCGTCCCATACGGGAGAGCAGGGCAAGGATGTTGAGTAACGCTTGCTTGATACGCTCTAAAATACCGATGGCTTCCTCGTTACTTATTCTCTTGCTTATCCAAATCTTTTTCGCCCAAAAGATACCAAAGTTCTTGTCGAGGCGCTTGATGAATGGCTCGTATGAGTCCCGCAACATCAGGTCTCCGTCTGGGTAGCGGCCGATACAGAGTGTCCAGTGCGTGTCCGCGCCCGTCCGCACGTACTTTTGTTTTTCTGCGTCAAAACTCCACGCCTGCACCGCTATCGCTACGGGCGAGTATTTAAGTTGCTCATAGATCTGTTCTATCTCAACTTTTCCATTCAAACCTTTGGGAAGGTACTCGTGCTTGAGAACGTATCTGTCCCTCCATTCCTTTGCCTTTGTAAGATGTTCTGATGAAGGAGGGCGTGGTTGCGAATACTCAACAAGAGTAGACACGTTCCACGGAAAGTCCCCTTCAGGAATGACCCCAGTGTTCCGCTCACTCTCGTAAGCGCGATTAGGGTCGGCGCCGGGTGGGGAGATGCCTGTGTCGTTGTAGGTGAAGCGATCCGAGAAATTTGCGTCTACACCGAACTTTCCCTTGAAATAGGTCTCTAGTTGGGTAAGTGAATTAAAAACGGTACATCCGAACGTGTCGAACCCTACCGATTGTCGCTCGTCCGCTACTGCCGCCTTACTCCAGTCCCCGTCAGGCATCACCACTTCCTCCGCGAAACCCAGTTCAATGGCTTTATTCGCAATGCTTCGCTCCGCTCCTGCGATGTAATCTTCGGGGGTGAGCTTCGGCTCCACGAAGCCGTTATTGATATGTTGGGTGATTATTTTGCTCATATCACCGATTCAGGTTGTGAGGTGACAACTATTTTTTCAAGTTCGGGGCTATCACCCGCGCCATCAGAGCCAGACGCGCTTCTCAACTCAACGCAAAATTGTATCCATGCCCCGGGAACATCTAAATCGAATCCTTGTCGGTCTATGCCCTGCGTTGAGACAGTAGCGCACTTTTTGAAGTCTAGAAATACAACCTCGGCGGTCCCTGAGACATTTGGTATGGTTTCGTCCAAATTGACCGTATAAGTCCCTCCTGCTTCGCTAATGCTTGAAACGTGGGCAATCGTTCCCGAACCGCGACCACGCAAAATCATAACCTGATCCCCAGCAGAAACATTAGAAAGATCGGTGGTAGAGGTGAACGTATCGGTATCACTCCACGTAGCATTTCCAAAAATGGGAAAATTGGGATTCTTGACTGAGCGGTAACTTACCACAATCCTATCGCTTGAACTTCTTAATCTTTTGAACGAAAGCAAAATGTTTTGGAATACGTCCTCAACCGCCGAGGAAGGAAACGGATTGGTTCTCAAGTGTCCACGCTTTGCCAACGTATCGGTAAGATCGCGGTGGAAAATCGCCTCACTCGTAGTTGAAGAATCGTCTCTAATGAGTGCGCCCGCAAGAAACAATCCCTGACTTGCGGTAGTGGGGATAAGCGCTCCCACTTCTTCGAGAATAAACGACCCATAATCTATCTCAGTGCCGTCATACAACGATAAGGCGTATTTGTGCCTCAAACCACTCTCCTCATCAAATACCCAGACGCCCGAAGGAAAATTTATCATTGAATTTGAGAAGGCGTTGTTTATCAACGAGGACACAAGAACGTGTATCTTGTTTTCAATGATTGCCATCCCGTTCCTGTGTATGTTTCTCCTAATAGTATTTCCGTCGTTTATCCTTTTGTTAGGGATGAGGAAGTTTGGAAATACCGCGACTTCTTCAAACCCCGAACCATTAAATCCGAGCAGTTGTCCCTCTCCATTTACTGTATAGGCAATGCCGTCTTTGATAACCCCCGCAAAGGTGTGGTCGGATTTCAATCCGTATGCGTAATTGTAGTTTTCCGCAGATTCGTCCCAAAAAAATGCTTGCGCTTCACCTCCTATAGTGTTTCTTCCTCCAATCCACGTCCCGTCGTAATTTGAGCGGATCCACGTTATCTCAAATCCGGGAGGAAGAATGACGCGATTGGTTTGGACTTTGTCATTAACATCAACGGTATGCATGTTCCTTCCATCGCCGATACAAAGCAGTCCAGTCTTTTTGGTAACATTGAGCGGATGGGGAGTCCCAGTATTTGAAAGCGCCGATTGACCCAATGTTCCCTGCCACCACGAAGCAGTCCACGTTCCAGAGGCAAGGTTTGAGATGTCAGTGGAAAGCGTCACAATAAGTTCTCCGTTAAAATCCACCATGTCCGAAGTTATTTTCCTCACATTCGTCGTGGGGCTGTTGGAAATTGCATCCCGCGTAAACGCCGCCGATGGGTTTGTGCCTGCGGTCTTAAATAACTCCCCCGCGGTTCCCGTTGATGTTAAGGCCCAGTACCTATCGGTCGCGTCCGCGGAACTTCTCACAAATGCCAAAGGAACACCTAAATCGGCGTCATCCCCATCGTCAGTATTTATTCTTACTCTTGGTGCAACGCGTACTTTCCCTAACGAAGCATCGAAATCCATATTGAAGGTAGCGAAAATATCGCCCAAAGCATCGCCCTTGTTGAACTGCGTGAACCTTCCTTTCTTGTCGGGAAGCGTATAGGTCGCCATTACTTCAAAATGTTCCTCATTTGAAGATAATCGATGAATGAGATTTTCATGTTGTTCGCATCGGGGGTTGCTGTGTGGGTTCCTGTTCCCTGTGAAGTAAGGTCAATGGCTGTTCCCGCGAGAGCGTTCGCAAGCGAAGAGGCTACCTTGATATGCGTCGCGTCAACCTTGATTGAGTAATACACTGTCGCAAGAGAAAGCCCCGCAGGAAGCCCGCCCGTGGTAGTGAACTGTATCGCAGTTCCTGTGGGATAGGCAGTTCCTAGAGTTATCTGTTCGGTGCTGGTGTTTACGTCTGTCGTAGCGAAGTTCTGCGCCCCCGTAGTCAGTTTTACTACTGCCCTGAAAAGATTTTCATTCACCGCCGCTACTGGAGAAGGAAGGTTTGAAACGCTTACTCCGAACTCCGTAATGGGAACCGAATTGGCGGCATCGTCTAAAAGGAACAAGACTTTCTGGCTTGGAAGATATCGTGCTTCGATGGTGTATCGTTGAGTAACCTGTGCTGCGGCGGAAATGGTTAGTAACGTAACCGCGTTCTCGGTACTCCCATCGTGCGTCACTCCATAAATCACTCCATTCGCAATCTTGAACCCATACCCTTGTCCTCCTCCCTCTATATCTCCAATGGTTATGTAAGTGGTTTGGTTATAAACATTGTCAAAAAGGAACGAGGACTTGAACCTGCTAGGTTGAGAAAAGGTAATAAGCCCTTGCTGGTCGGGAGATTTGAAAATATCCGCTTCCGAGCCGGTAGTTTGAAGCGTGGTCAAAGTCACCTCGTCATTAAGAAGCGTCCTGTTGGAACCTCCGAACCCGTCCAAACTTTCAAAGAATGTCTGGTAATGAAATAACCTTTTCCATAACACATCAAAAATCTTCTCGGACAATCTTTTATCGAGAACTTCATTCACCGCGCGGTCAAAATCGTTGTTAGGTGGATAGTATGCCATAAAAAATACTACTATCAGTAGGACTATGGTAGTGATTTTCCATTTCATTGGATTGATGTCACGAGAGACCTTCGAGCTTCTGCGCTATGGTGAGGATTTCTTCCATGGTTATTGGTACCAGATGACCGCCATCCCGTCCCCGCCCGTGCTTGCTTCTTCAAATGTAATTGTTCCAGAAGAAATCCAAGAAATAGTCGTGGTAGCTCCAATGACCGTTACGTTGCCCCCCGTTGAAGTGGCATTTGGAAAATCATCAGTTGTATATACGATAACTAGCGATGCCGTGGTTGTTGAGTTTGCCCCATTTGAAGTGGATGTTGAAGTAAGGGAAGATTTGAAATACGAAGAGCCGCCGCCACCACCACCAGAAGGTTCCACTGAACCTCCGCGTCCCCCGCTTCCTCCACCAAAAAACCCACTCCCAGCGCCAGCAGAACCTTGTTGACCCGTGCTACCATCACCGCCGTCAGGACCCGAGCCGTTTACTCCTCCAAAAACACCCCCCGTACCATTGTTCGTCTGAGTTCCTGCGGTTCCCCCACGGGAGTTTGGAGCACAACAATTTGCATTGCTCCCATTGCTACCACTAGGAAATCCACCAATTCCCCCATGTCCTCCACCACCGTTCGTGGTCGATACTCCACCCCCACCGCCTCCTCCTGCAACAATTATTACGGTGGTAGAAGAAAAAGTTTCCTCAGTAGAAAGCCATGGGCTGTCTCCTCCGTCACCGTTGTTTACATTCCCTTTAGTTCCTCCCTCAGTAAACCCGATATAATAAACTCCTGGAGCGACCTCAAGAGTTCCCGTCGCAACGCCCCCATTTCCCCCAAGGCCTGGAGGACTAGTAAATTGCGTTCCGTCTCCGCCTTTTGCACCTAAAGCGGTGATGGTTGCCGTTTTCGCAAATGACACCCTTGGAAGGGCGAGCGAGAACGCGAGGACTACCGCGAGGAACCCGAGCGCGTACCTGTAAATACTCTTAGTCATTGGTGAAGTAGAACTTCCAGTTCACGGTCGAGGTGGAGTTGCCAAGGGACGAGGTCGCGTAAAACATCAACTTGTTGTAGGCGGTGATGCCAGCGTTCGCGAATGATTCGGTGCTCGTGCCGGTCCCCGTGCACGTTATCGGGGCGCTGAAAACGTCGGTGCCGTGCGTGGTCGGGGTCGAGGACGCGCGCTCGTCCGCCCCCACGGTCACGTCGCCCCCTCCCGCGGTGTCGCACTCGAAGCGGTAAAGCGTCACGTCGTAGTCCCGAAGCGCCTGCCCGACGTCCTTGTTCGTGGTCGTGGTGTTGAGGTAGGTTGCGCCGTACACGCCCTTGCCGTACACAGAGCTGCCTGCGACCAAAAGCGAGCCCGATATCCGCGAGTCCCCCACCACTTCCAGCTCAACGGAGGGTGTTGAGGTGCCGATGCCCACGTTGCCCGCGTTCGCTTTTGCATATATTCCCCCGC
>DYGI01000003.1 GCA_020724805.1 Candidatus Microgenomatus sp. | reverse complement strand
GCGTTGTAGTCGCCGCCCTGCACAATGTTGAACCTTGCTGAAGGATTGGGACTTGAGGTGCCTACGCCAACGTTCCAACTTGTGCTTGAAGCATAAAGATTTGAACCAGAGAGCGTCCAGTTATTCACCACGTCGCTATTGAGCGTATTCGTACTCCATGAAAGTCCTGTGCCTGCGGTGATCCTCGTAGAGGGCGTCTGGTAGAACGACTCCCAGTTCGTCGTCGATGCGGTTAGTGGAATCGAGTAACCAGAAGTCACAGTGGGAGTAAAGGTTATAGTGTCCGATGAGGTAGAAATAGTAAGTCCAATACCCGTTGCGGTTCCGGTAGCAAAGGTAAAGCTCACCGATTGAACGCCGTTTATCGTTGTGGTAGTGAAAGAATCTGTCGCGGGCGACGAAGTAGTGTTCAATGTCCCGTCAGAACCGATAATCACAAATGGTTGGTTTAAGGTATAAAGGGAAGGAAATGCTATTGTCCCCGACGCGGTCAAGTTGGCATTTGCCGACGTCGTGGCAAATAAACCAGTTCCCACTACGGCGTAATTTCCAAGTATATTGACCGAAGGAGCGGCAAAGATCACGCTCGACCCGAAGATAAAAGCTCCCACCAATACTCCCGCCATCGCATATGCAAAACCAAGTTTATTTTTCATAGTTAGCCCTCGGCATAAAGGAAATAAAGGGTCTGTCCCGTTTGTATCGGGTCCAAAGAGGAAGAGAGGGTCAGGGTAGTGTTGGAAGCCGTGAAATCGGTCGTCAACCGAAGCACGGTTGGGAACTGGGAGGAAACCACCAATATGGGCTTTCCGATTCGTTTCGTGGTCGTGAAGGTGCGTGTGCTTCCGTCCGCTTGGCTTGAAAGGTCGTCCGCGATCATGGTGTCTCCACCGCCTCCCCCACCGCCGCGACGAGAAGCAATGGAAGTAAGCCGTTGACCTAATTCGGCAATCATTTTTTTCAATTCACCCGTTTCGTCCTTTTTCTCTTTAGGGACAAGCATTTTCATTATTGCCATCATTTCGTTGTGAGAGGGCGTTCTGCCGTCTTTTCCGTCCTTTCCATCCCTCCCATCCTTCGGAACGCGGATTTGCGCCATTACCGCTTGTACCAGCTCGGGCACCATTTGGCGGTGCATTTCCTCCATTTTCTTCATCATTTCGTCTTGGATGGAAACCGAGGCGCCGCGAAGCCGCTCGGTGAACGGTTCCATGCCGATCGCCTCTGGGTTTCCTGCGAGTTTTTTGAGTTCTTCTACAATAGACATAAAATAAAAAACGCCCAACTCAAGGGACGTATCCCCCGAGATGGGCGCTCGTAAGCGGGTATGTGGTGGTAATTATAGCACGAATTTTTATTTTTCGCCACTTGAAAACCTTTTAAGAAAATCCCTAATAGCCGAACTTCCCGCTTTGTCGCCCGCGCGTTCCAACATTCTCAACGCTTGAGAAAGTATAAGACGCAATCTTGGATTCAAAATCAATTTACCCCCCTTATAGAGCAGAAGCCCCGTTCCGCCAAGCACCGCAACGGCGGGAGCAAATGTGGCTGCCGCTCCCAATCCTCCAATCCCAACCGCCGCCACAATACCCTGAACTATCCTACTTTTTGTTCCCAATACCTCCCCAACGCGCTGGAGAACCCTACGAAATGCGGTATCCGCCTCAATTGCCGCCTTAGGAATTATGTTGTCTATCGCGTCAAACAATGCGCTTTGTCTTGCGAGCGATTCCTTTACTCCCGCGTTCGGCGCTTTTTCATCCAAAAAGTTATTTATTGCCCTACGAATTTCTTTATTCGCAATCGTAAATGCATTTTCTGACGTTGCATCAAACGCTTTTGGTTTTTGTGATTTAACCCACACATCAAAATCTTTCCTTACTTGGAGAAGATTTGCGCCAGTAGCCGGTCTTTCTTCAACGAGGGATTTCACTTTCGCTATTAACTTGTCTGCGGTTTTTTCCGCATCCCCAACAATGAGCGGACTTTCTGAAAGCTTTTGCTTCGCACGTTCAATGCGGGAAAGGAGTTCTTTGTGAGTAAAAGTAAACTTATTTTCTGGTTTAGCCAACTTACTCGCAAGAGATTCCGATTCCCTTGAAAGCGCGTCTTGAACTACGTTATGGCTTTGTTGCGCCGTCATGCCCTTTTTAAGCTCGGGTATTTTCATGAGTTCTTGTTCTGCGCGAAGTTCTGATTTAGAGGGAGCAATAATGCTTTTCTTAAATGGACCCACGCCAGTTTCTATCGTCCTCGCAACTTGCGCCTCCTTTATTGCTTTTGTTTGTACGGGACGAATAAGATTTCTTATGAATGATTGTTTCTCTGCCTCTATTCCTTTAAGCGCGGACTTCTCAAGAACCGTTGCCGCTTTCCCCGCCACCTTCCCTGTAATCCCCAATGCCTCTTGAGTAACCGCTTTCCCACCTGCGCCAACGGGAAATAGTGAAGCAACATTCACCGCCGCTTCCAAGTTCCTTGCAGCGCGAGGGTTTCCTTCTTTCCAATCTCGGTACACTTCGGTTCCTTCAGCAATCGCCCTAATGCCTGCTTGACCTATGGGGGTATCTAAAATCTCTTTTCCTACCGCTTTGGCGGGTTCTTTGATTGCATCGGGGATTTTATCTATCACACTTTTTATTGCTTCTCCTAACACGTCAAACGCAAACCCCGCACCCTGTCCGACAACTTGTAATGCGGTTTCGGGGAGTGTTTGCTCGCCCTTACGCTGCGCTTTGAACGCTTCTTGAGTTTTTCCGAACCGAATATCGAGCGCACTTGTTATACCTTCGCCGAAAGAAGGTTCCTTTTGTGCTTGTGGGCGGTACTGGGATTTCGGCACCGCACCCATTGCTTTCAATTGTTCTAAGGTAAGTCCAGGCATTATCGTGCGTAGTAGTTTCCGTCCTCACCTTTCACGTACTCGGTTCCAGTATTGGGGTCAATATAGGATTCCTCTTGTGTTCTCCCTTCCACTCCGCCACCAAGTAATTCTTCAACCGATGAGAACGCTGGGCCCGACGACTTCTTCAAGCTCTCAAAAACAAGTTTCCTGTTCGCTTCTTTTTGTGCGAGGATAGTCGCATTATCGCCAGCGATGGGGAGATACTGCCTTTCTGCGCTCTCAAACTCACTCGCCGCAATCGCCGCGCCTGATTCCCTGCGAAGAACTGCGTTGATGAAGTTCCTTGCTGCTTGATCGTATGCGCGGAATGTGTCGCTCTGAAGCGAAGCGGGTAATCTTTTTTGAAGCTCATACCCAATAACACTCATTTCTGAAATATCGCCCTCGTAACTCTTGATAAGCGGATTTGCCTGTTCTATCCGAGCCGCATAAGCCGCAACAGTTTCCTGAGCTGCTGTTGCGGGTTTTTCCGTCGCCTTTTTCGCCCTCTCATAAACCTGCTGCTGTTTCGCGTTTTGGAGTGCGGCCGACACGATTCCCAAAGTGAGGTCGGGGAATGGCTTGATGAGATTCAATACGTCTTCTTGCGTTTGGGCGTCCAAGTCCGTCCACGCCAACCCGCTAAACTGTTCCACGATATTGGAAAGCGTGCTCACGCTGTCGCGCGAAAGTTGGCGCGCACGATCTAGTACCTCTTGCTCCTGTTTTTGTAGTCGGTCTTCCAGTTTTATCTGAAGGTCAATGTCGTCGCTGATAAATCCAATCTGACCCTCAAACGCTTTGGAGCGCATACTTCTCGCCTCCTGTTCAAACCCAAGCTCCATAAGGAGGTTTTGTTCCTGAATAGCGCGTACTCGTTCGTCCTCAATCTGCCTTCCTTGAATACCGGCCGCTGAGATGCCCTCCTGACGAAGCTCCAATGGGAGCAGTTGCCGTTCGGTGCGAAGAGTGCGGAGCGATTCTTGAATTTCCGCCTCTCTCGCCGAAGGAGTAAGGGCTTCCACAAATCCCACTCTCGCCTTGCGGAGTTCTTCCATAAGGTCGCGGAGCATATTTTCCTGCTCTATTTCCGCTTGGTCGGCGGCAGACACCGATTCATCCACCTTGGCAATGTCTCCTCGCTCCGCCGCGCTTCTCCCTTCCGCAACACTCAATACTTTTCTTTCTTCCGCGTCGTTGATGGCTTGGATTCTTGATTGAATGTCTGGGGTCAAAATACCACCCTTCACTTGAAAGTCCTGAATGAGCTGATTCGCTTGTGCGAGAATATTCTGGAGCGCGGGGTTCCCAGTGGAAGCCGCAACGGTAGCACCACCTAACGCGCCTCCAAGAAGCTGAATATTCTCTTTTGGAATTTCGCCTTTGGGTACTGGCCTTGGCGTTGGAAGCGGTGACCTTCTGATGTCTTCACCTGTGAGGGCTGGCCCACGATAGGGGAGAGTGGTAACAATATTCGCGACACCCGACTGGTCTATAGTTCCTCCTTGAAAGAAAAGTGGGTTGGTTTGGAACATATTAGATAACTCCTCTCATGTTATTCCTGAAATCAGGATGACCCGGAATCACGCTTGGCGCAAACGGATTGGTGGAAGTTTCCATCCCAAGCATATTTGGCTGGATTTGCCGTTCAAACCTGCTCAACCGGTTAAGATTTTGCCTAAACCTGTCCCGCAATCTGTCGGTAGAAATCACCGAAGGGATAAACTGTCTCTTTGGCGGTCGGTCAACCGCCAATCGAGTCCCGAACATATCCTCACGATTTACGCCTTCGGGAGTAAACCTAAACTCTCCTTTAGGGGTACGATAGATAAACCCTTGTGGGTAACGTTGTTCCAAACGCTCCACGTCTTGGTCTTCGTTGCGAATAGGAGGTAATTTTCTAATTAAGTTCGGCATATCAGATTCGGTAATATGACCTTGCTATCTCAAGTCGCTCCGAGGGATTTCTGAATACATAATCTCTCTTCCATTCAAGATACTCCAGTTTCGCGTCGTTCACCAAATCGAACCTGCGGAGTTCCCTAAAGAGTTCCATCTTTGCGGCAAACACGAATCCATCGAACTCATCGGTTTCCGCGTTCACGAGGTCGGTGTCAGCGGTGGAATCCTCCAAAAATGTTCCCGATGAGTTCTGCCATCCGTACCGGGAGTAGTAGAGAATATCGTGAATCTCGCCCTTGTGGAGTTCAAGGTGGTCAAATCGGTAGCCATCATCCGACTTTCCCGACGTTTTCGTCATATAAAGCCGTACCGCATCTATCTCGGTATCGGTGACCGTACCGTTTTCGGTTGCGCCGGAGAAATTGAATTTCAAAAGGTTCCACCCGTTCACGAACGCCGTCCCGTCAAACCGGTCGGTTTCGGTCATCTGGTAATAGTTCGTCGTAAGGTCGTTCCCGATTTCCAAAATGAAGTTCGTAAGATTGGTCGTGGAATTGATGTATACCCACACATACGCCACGCCGTTATTGGTGAAATCGGAAATATCAATTTGAGTGAGCGTAGTATTCACGATTCCCGCCGTCGTTGCCTCTCCCGTCAGATCAAATTTCAGCGACCCCGCGCCCTTCACTTTGTTATCCACGTCTGCCGCGAGGTTGGCGGCGTCGTTGTACGCACTCCACGTTCCCCCTCCCGCGTCAGTCGCGTCAAGCGTGGACACCACCAATTTCGTATCATCCACGTCGCCGGAATAAAGAACAGTTTTTACCAATTCATCGGTAGCGACCGCGATGATGTTGTTCCTTGTGGTTTTTTCTATATCAAAATCGTGCTGGGTCACCAGACGAACCTTGAAATTCGTCCCTCGGTTTATCTGCGGGATAATGTCTATAATCGCGTTGCCTTTGAGGTCGGAAGGACTGGGGTAAATATAAATGTCGTCAAAGAGGTTCGTACCCAAGACAGATTTTCTTTTCAAACTCCGCAAATCAACCTCGCGCACCACGCGGCGCACACCGCGGTTGATAGGATTGCGTGCGGTAATCACGTTCGTGATATTCGCGCGACGCGCGGAATCTACCACTTCATTCAGAAGTTCCGAGTATGAATATGAGCCAACGCTGAACATTTATTTTCTTGGTTTTTGCCCTCCCGCGACCGCGCCGAAAAATCTCTTTTGTTTCTTCGTGAGCGAATGCCCGCGCACCATTCCCTCGCCGAGAATCTTCTTTGCTTTTCTCTGGGAGAGCCGCTTCCGATACACTCCGCTGAACGGCATTATTGTGTTGAGGTTGCGATGAACGCAAACTCCCTCATGAGCGCCGACCTTGATTCAGGATTCCTTTTTATCTCAAGAAGAAGAAGCTGGAATTGGGAGGTAATCGCCGTATTTGCCGAAAGCGCCGATGATACCCCGTTCAATGCCTGCGTGTTCGCGTCTATCTTGGTCGCAATGAGCCAAATAAGGGCGAGCGCAATCACCACCGAACCGGCGGAAGTGAGTAATTTGGAATCCCTCAACAATTCTTTCAGCATATTAGTGTTCCTCTACCGTGACCGTTGCCGCGTTCTCTGCGATTCCGAACAAGTAACCCTGCATCCTCGGAAATTCCTGACATGTCTGCGCTTGTGTAGAGGTCGGATAAAGAGGAATGCCCTCGTTCACCACCACGTCGGTCGTGGTTGAAAGTCCTTTAGGATGAAGGAACACCGTCGAAGTGCCGGAGAGGTAACACACTTTTGCTCCCTGCCGGTTGGAATCTTTCGTGAGAATTGGGTTCGTAGTCGTTGCAGTTGTCGGAACCGAAGACGAGGCGGTAGAAGAATCCGTGTATGTTCCCGACTCGTATCCTCCGAAATTGATAACATTCCTTTCCTTTGCATACAGTCCCACCACCGAAAAAACCATCACAATCAAGAGTCCGAACACCGCTATTTTTTCTGCTTTTGTCATAAGTTTGTTTTGTAAGACCTTTATCTAACCCGCTCATCCCCGCCCCCATAAAGGGGCGGAGTGAACGGATTAGTCAGCGTCCGTCGCTTCCCGCACTTCAACAACCATTTCGGTTGCCGAGTAGCGGTGGAAGTTCAGGTACGCCTTGTTACCGCCATTGATAACGTCAGCATTCCCGTCAACCCCAATAAGGGTCGAAGAAGCGCCTGCCGTAATCAAAGTGGTTGAAGCCGCCGCCGATGCGCTGTTCACGAATAGAATGGGGCCAAAAGAGTCCCCGTTCGTCGTGAGACAATCGCTGAATACATCACCCGCCGACGGAAGGGTCACGGTGTCCGTTGAGGACGCGCGTCCCGTCCAATCGGGCTGGTTCCATATAGGATTGCCACACACCTGCGCCGCCGTCACCACGGGAGGCGTGGAGGTGGAAAGTGTTGCCACACTCCCCGTCCTCCGCAATCCCGCGATACGCGCTTCACCAGAAATGGTGGACGCGCCGGAAATGGTGGAAGTGCCCGAAATGGTCACTCCACCAGCTCCGTGCACCACCAACTGGTCCGTCCCAGAGTTGTTCTCAACCTCAAGGGCATTGTCGCCCGCAACTGCCGGTTTCAAGTGGAGGGAGTCGAAATTCGACACGCCACCAAGAGAAACCGACGAGTTGCTGAACGCCATATACCCGATGAGAATGAGCACCAACACTTGAATCCCGATGCTGTAGCTTTCTAATTTTTTCATATTGAGAAAACTCGAAAGCTACGTTATACCGTCCCGTTTGAGCCGACAACCCCGTTGTAGGAAACCACGTGCACTCCCTCGCGGAAGCGCGTGCGGTAATACCCACGTCCGCGCGAGTCGTAGCGGGGGTCCACGAAGTTCGTCGTGAAACCGAGCCGCACCACGCGCGTCACAGAGTTGTTCTTTGAGACCGCAAAGTAGGACGTATTGGCGTTGGAGTTCAGGGTGTTGTAGGTCGAGTCGAGCCACAGCGACACGCCAATTCTCATACCGGGATAAATGGTAGAGAAGTAGTTGAGGTCGTTGTTGCCCGTTCCCGCCTTCAGCTCTGATTTTGCTACCGAGTGTGCCTCTTCTGCGAGGTTCACTGGAACAAGCAAACCGTCCCAGTGATAGGAGCCGGGAGTACCATCCTGCGCCTTTTGGAGGCGAAGCGACGTAATGACCGTCTCAAGGTTGTCGGCGTTCAAAACGCCGGTCTCAAGGTTATCAATGGTGTCGCCGTTCAGGTTGGTGTGCGAGTTCCCCACGAGCGCGGAGCCGTTGTTCGTGGTCGCGCCGGAGAATGCATCCCCGTACGACCGCTGAAACGCGTACTTGTCCCGTGCTTTCCTCGCATTGTCCCCCATCATCCTCACTTCGTTCTGCACCACATCCCACTGATCGTCTTCGATAAATTCTTCGGAGAGCGCCAGCGTTTTCTTGTAGTTGCGGATAACGTGCGCCGTTCGGTTGTCGGAACGGATGGTAGCTTCGGGGTATTCCTCGTCTTCTATCACCTCGTCAAACTCCCCCGGTCCCGCCACCTCAAAGTCGATGAATGCCTGTTTGTCCGTCTCTTTTTGACGGAAGAACAGCGCGTCGTCGGCACGAACCTCGCTCGGTTGACGTTCGAGGTCAAATGCTTCCCACGCTACATCGTCCAGTGATGTACGGACTAGATCCGTATGTGCACTTCCTTTTAGAGTAGTAAACATAGATTAATCCATAATTTGTCCGACAAGAGAACCGCTCAGCGTCGCAAGCATGTGTGGAAACACATCAAGCGTACCGGCTACAATATCACCATCAAGGATGCAGAGTCCGTGGACGTTCGGGTCATCCCCTTCGTCCTCATCGATTGTCTGCGCCAATGACGTAACGTCACAGGCAACATAATCGAACCGGAGACCGTCGAGAAGCGCTTGGGTGTTCATGTTCGAAGCCGTAGTCGGCTTTCCACGAAGCACCGTACCGGGAAGGATTTGAGCCACATCCACGGCACCATCAGCACTCGCCGTCTCGGTGGACTCGGAGGTTGCGAGACCGATAAGAATATCGGTGGCAATTTCCGGGTCGCCCGTGAGAATCGGGATGGCTGAGTTGGTTGAACGCTTCAACAGTTCCCCCCTCTTTATCGTAACCGTCAAAGAAGAGGTGTTTCGGTCTTGAACGAGGGCGGAATAGTTTGACCCTCCGCCACGCACAATTCCAAAATCGTCAATGTTGAACATAGCTTTAAGCAATTCTTGTCTTTCGACCTTTCTTGCCTAGAGCTATCAATGAGCTATTTCCTGCGCGGGTCGGTCACTTCCCCCGTTTTGGGGTTATAACTGACGCCTCGTTCGTTCTTGAACGTCTTAGATTTCGCGTCCCACGTCATACGGTTCATGGAAATGAGTTGTCGGGTTTCGGCATCAAGGGACGGTTCTTGCGAATCATCCACGTGCTTTCCGCCCGAAATCTCCTTTCCTCTCCGCTCCTTTGACGCTTCTGCGGCTTCCGCTTCTTCCTCTTCGCCTCCGTCCTCGCTTGCGAGGAGTTTGGCGCGTGCGACGTCTTTTACCACATCGCCCGTCGGAACAAGGGATTGTTCGTAGTGTTTCAGAATATCCTCCGCCTCCTTTGGAGTGCGGGCAACTTTCTGAATTTCACCAAGAACCTGTTGCCGCTGTACGGTACGCGTCATCTTGGCTTCGAGTTCCTTCAAGTCCTCCTTTGAGGCGGACTCTTTCCTCAACTTCTCCGCTTCTTCGCGGTGACGCTGGGCGGCACTCTCGGCCTTCTGGCGCAACTTTCGCTCCTTTTCAAGCTCTTCGGCTGAACCCTCTTCGGGTACCTCAGGTTCGGGAGTTTCCTCCGTTGGTTCGAGGTCAACCTTTTCTTCTTCAAACATATCGTATCTAGATTTATGCGGCTCTAGCGACCGTTTTTTGTATCGGGATTTGTTTAACGACGTTCCCGCACGTCAAAACCGCCCCACAACTTTCGTAAAAGTCGGCGGCGGCTCGTAAGCCAATGGTGTTTCGACTATTATACCATATACCTCATTCTTTCGCAAACTTCTCCACGTTCTTTCTTATGATTTCCTCCGCCCGCAAGAGCATCCGCGCCGACAAATCCTCTCCGGTCTTGAGCCAGTGAAGATACGCCGCATAGCGGATTTCGTTCATCATCACCTTCCAAAAGTAATTATTCTTGATTTTGGTGGCGTTCTCTCTCAAATCCTCTACCTGCTCCAAAGTCAACAGTTTTCTTTTGTGGGTAATGCCTTCGGGGGTTTCTACGA
The DNA here is from genome assembly GCA_020724805.1 of Candidatus Microgenomatus sp. Classification (GTDB taxonomy): domain Bacteria; phylum Patescibacteriota; class Minisyncoccia; order UBA6257; family GWB1-50-10; genus DYGI01. Next base: position 10,073 of record DYGI01000003.1, on the reverse strand, counting down.
ACACATCATCCTCGGAAATCCAGCGAAAGAGGTGTTTCGTGAGCAAAATAATGAGGAGCTTTTTCATACTACTTTACGTTCATTCGTTCCTTGCGAATCGCCTTCTCGTCCCTCTCGGCGGCACGCTTTTTCGCTTCCTGCGATTTCTTTTTCCTCTCCGATGCTTCAGGACCGGAAACCGCAGGGGCACCTCCAAGACCCTCGTACACGAACTTCACCAAATCATCCCCTTCCAACTTCTGCGCCTTGCCAAGCCCCACAAGCTTATATTCCGCCTTGTTGGGAAACCTTGAGGCGTCACGGGAATAATTCTCTACCGCGCTCTTTGCGCGTGCGTATTTTGCTTCGCTCGGGTAATAGATTTCTGACATGATTTTAACTTCCTATGGCGACCTTTTTAAGTTCGGATAACGAACTTTTTTCTTGGCTTTCTCTCGCCTGCGCCGAAATCGAATTAGTGGGTTGGGACATCTGCGGCAACATCTGGGGCTTCTGCCTGGGAAGATATTTCTCCTCTTTACCCCTCGTTACTTTCATCGCCCCCAAGAGCAGGTCTCTCGTCACGTTCGTCATAGCATCCATATCGCTGGCGATGAGCGGATTGGTGATGGCCTTCGCGTAGGCATCGAGTTTCATCGCCTGTTCAAACGCCTCATTGGTCGGCAGAAGGGCGTCCGCATCAATATAAATCATATACTTCATCCTACGGAACATTCTCGGATTGACCTTGTAAATCCTGCGCGAACCTTCCAATCCGCCCTCTTCCTCCAAAAGCTCCGCTTCCACCTTTTCCAATTCGTCCTCTTTCATTCTCATCAGTGAGCCGTCAAACCGTATCTCTTTCGTGATCTGCCGTCCCTCCTCTATCTGATTGGGAAAAAGGAAGTTCTTGAACTGGAGCTTGTCGGCAGCCAATTCGTTTACTTCCGCCACCGTCTGGTGGTGCATAATGTCATCCAACATAAGCGAGCCAAGTTCTTTCACTGCGCCTAAAATCATCTTCCCGATAAGTCCTAATTGGATTCTCGCGTTTTGGGTGAGTTGGGCCTGTTGGAATGCGGTATTGGGAAGGTCCTTGGAAAGCCCTTGACGGAACGGGTCTTGCGAGGATTCGCTCATCTGATTATCCGCAAGGGTAATAAGGTTATACCCCGCGTTCTCGTCCCCCACGGGCAGTTGGGTAAATTGGGTGTCCTTGCTTACGTTCGCAATACTTCCGGGGTAGTAAATGTCGGTGGTGAGCTTACTTTCCCCCGCCACTCCCACGGGGGGCTTCATCCGAAGGGTTGCGGTGTCCACCGCTATCCTCCATGTACGATTGGCAAGGTCGTAGTCATTCATCAGCTTGGAAGCAATGGACTTGAAGAAATAGAACTTCTTTTCGTCTATCGGTTCCGCGCCGAATTTCACCAAGTTATACAGCGGCTTGTTATTCTGGTCGCGGTGTCGGATGGGGTTTCCTTCTACGGGGTTTTCCGTGTCCTCTCCCATATAAATCCCGTTCACGAAAGGAACCTCCAAATCCTCTTCCCGGTTGTAATACACGAAGTGCTCCGCGAGCGTGTTCAAATTTTCGTCGCGCTGGTCGTAGAATGTGTTGTCTTCTTCATTGAAGACGGTCTTTATGCCCGGTTGGACATACTTCCAGTTCGGGTGGTTGCCGTAGATTTTCTTTAGTTCAGAATACTCGGGGAATTTCCTCCTTCCTATCGCTCTTTGTTTCTGAAGGTGATACTCGTAGGGATTGGTGATAAACACCTCATCCAACGGCACATTCGTGACCTTCAATCCCGACATGAACTCGTCTACCACTTCCTTCAACTGGTACTTTCCCTTCACCTTTTCCTTGATGGTCTGCGTGGCTTCAATGTAGTCAACGCCGAAATACGCCGCCGGGTTCACCAATCCCGCAATCACCCCGTAGAGGAACGTGATGTCGTAATCGGAGTTTCTGACATTCCACTCCAAGAGAAGGCGCATAATCTCTCCCATCTGCTTATCCTCCATGTCATCGGGGTTCTGGGCGAACACGTTGGGAACCAAGATTTGAGCCGTAAGGTGCGCAGCCATTGAAAGCACCTTGTTCCTCACCACCGGCCTCACCCGGTCCCACCTCCACTTCTCGTCATCTCTCGTAAATTCAATGTCCGAGTGGAGTAAAAACGCCCTCTGGTTCACGTTCATCTCGTCAATCACCGACTTCTCGTCAAACTCAAGGAACGGCTTACTCAGAATATCCAGGCCGGTTTGATAGTCCGTTTTGACGTTGCGAGTCAATTCTCCTACCCCCTGCGGCGGCTGGTAACTCGAAACCGCCGCGTTCACGGGTACAAGGATGCCGTTCTTCTTTTCAAACGCTATGGTCGTTCCTACCATAAATAAAAAGCGCCAACTACAAACGTAGTGAGCGGTTCGTAAACCCAATATGCGGCGTAATTATACCATACTATTCCTCAACTTACAACCCCGGTTTGAATACGTGTGCGATGCCGGGCTTCCTGCTTCCTTCGACGGTAATGCCGGGCTTGATGACCAATGCCTCTTCGTCCCCTCCGAATCCCGAAACATCGAACCATGCTCTCATAATAAGCGCATCTCCCTTGTCGGGGGAACGGCCCAAAATCTCCTTCACTTCCTCCTTCGGCTTCAATTGTCGCTTTCCATCCTTATCGATGTCTTTTGACCTTACCTGCTCAAGATCGGCGATAATCTCGTTCTTTCTCTCCTCATCCAGTTCGGCCGATATGGAAACGCCGTGGTTATTCACCAGTTCGGAGAACCGCCACGCACACTGGGCTTTGAGATTGCGGTAGTTCTCATGGTTGAACGGAGCCGCATTCGCCTGGAAACCCTTTACTCCCCGCAAGATATCCACCACGCCACCCCCAAGCCCATCCTCATCCACGAGGCAATGCGAGTATGGTATCCCTCTTTGGTACATGTAGTTACGCAATTCTTCGGCTACTTTGTCCACCCCTAACTTGGTTCGCTCCACAATTTCATACGCATCCCAATCCCTCCAAAACGCATACACGGTCTTATCCTGACCGTACCGGGCCACGTCCACGGTGAGATACAAATCTTCCTTATACGAGGGCGGGTTGGTAAAGAGGTCAATGATCGCCTCGTATTGCATGAGCGCGTCGTGGGACGAATCATACTCCCAGTTCCCGAACATGAGGCGTTCTTTCGTGGTTTTGTCGGTGATGGATGAGAGTTGACGCTCGTAGATTTTCGCGGTAATGGGATTGTCTTTATAGAGTGCTTGGATGAAAGCGTATTCCCGAGGCAAGGTCCCGTCCCGGAATGGCTTGTAAAATACCCGGTACGGCCATTCTTTTGATGGGTTGCCGGTCAATCCTATTTTCCCCGGAATACCAAACTCATGGTTCTTGTGCCGTCCCACACGGGACTTCAACACCTCAAACGCCTTTTGCTGGATTTCTGGTGACTCATCTACGTCGCCCTCGGTATATTCCAACGAACCGAAACGCTCGTACTCCGGGTCGGAGGGCTTATAATCCAAATCCAACAAATCTATCCGACTTCCATTCTTAAATTGGATGTAGTTATACTGCCCATTCAAATCCCAATCCGACTTCGGCACTCCCAGTTCCTTACACGCCTTCGTAAAAGTAACAAACGTGGAAGACATCAAGCGCTTCAATTCCTTCCTGCCGATAAATGCTCGCGAGCCGGGGTAACCATACGCGGTCGCTATTCTTTTTTGTGCTATCCAATAACTCTTCCCACCGCCTGCCCCACCGCCCAAGAACACGAACAGCGTTTCCTTATCCAGCCACTTCTGCCACGCCTCGTATTGCTTAAGAAATGGCTTAATCGCGAGTTCCATCGGGAGGGACGAGCTTAATACCGGTAATGGGTTGGTCGTCGGTAGTTATATCGTGCGTTTCTTTATAACCGTGCTTGCCGAGCGCGAGCTTCGTAATCTCGGAACTAAACTCTTTCGTGAGTCCTTTGTTGATAAGCGTTCGCTCTTGTTCCGAGAGAATCTTCTCTAATATGTTACGTAAATTCTCATTCCCCTCTTTACTTGCCCACGCATAAATGGTCTTACGTGGTATCCCAATGATAACCGAAAGACCCGCGATGCTTGGTATAGCGTCCCCCGCCTCTTGCCACCCCCCCCCTATATATGCCTTGATCTTCTCGTAGTATTCCACGTTGTATTTCGTTTTCCCGCTTCCTTTACCTCCCATAGATTATCTTTTTTGCTTGGAGTTTTCTTGCTTCTTCAAAGCTGATGTTTCTTTTTCTCATGAGGGTGCCGATGGCTTTCCTTCGCGCCTTGCCAATTGGTTTCGTCATGAGTTCTATAAACGCGGGGCGTTTTTCCTCCTCCTCTAGGTTTTGAAATCGTCCGGGCATGTGTTTCGCACTAACTTTCCTTGCGCCTCCTCCTGAAGTTTTCCTTCTATCTTTCTGATACAAAAATTCAATACTGATACGGCGTTTTTAGCGGTTTCATCGCCGAGAATCATCAATACTTCCCGGTGTTTTCCGAGCAACCGGAGCCGTTCCTGCTCTCGGAGCACCTCTTCCTGTTTTTGGTTCTCTGTTTTACCCATTGAGTATCCTGTAGAGTGCTTCGTCGTATTCGGCGACCTTTCCAAAGATGTAGGAGTTTTTCCCCGCAAGAAGCTCCGCAAACCTCACCGCCGCCCGTTCCGCCGCTTGGGGATACTTCCGTTTGAGGAACAAATACTCCTCCCGATATGCTTCGACTTCCGTATTATACCTGAATTTTCTTGAAAAAGCAAATCTTATAAAATGGATAATCCCCTTCCACTTTGAGTATCCCATCTGCCGGAGGTGGGTTTCCTCGTGGATGAGATTGTGGTCTTCAAGAGGTTCTTTTGAGTAAATCGTGTCCCCAAACGCAAATCCTACCACCTTTTCAAAATTGTAGCCGGGAAAAAAGAGCTTAATAACCCATTGGAGTTTGGGGGGGGAGTGGGATAGTTTCATCAGCGATCGAGCGCGGGGTCTTCGGGTATTGGGTTTTCCTTCCGCTCAACCTTATCCGCCCACTTCTTTATCTCGTTCTTGAAATCTTCAAGGGTATAATCTTCCTCGTCGTATATCGCCCCGCCGGTCGTAATGAGCGCCCCCGCCACCGAGCATGCGTTTTCAAGCGAAACCTTAATGACATTGTACGGATCAACCACATTCTTGGGAATTTCAAACTCTTCCCCGGCGTTTTCCTGTATCTTATGGTAGGGAGCTTTAAGCGATTCGGTAAGGATGTTTTCGGGGAGCTTCTCCGCTATCTCCTTCAATGCCAAGCCCCCGCCCTTCACCACGCCGTCCCGCAAGGCTTCTTTGGTCGCTAAAACTGCATCCTGAACCTTATCAAGAACGTAGAGCTGTTCCAACTGCGTGTTATGCCCTACCCGGACAATCCCCACTCCGCTTGAAAGGTCGGCGATGCGTTGTTTTAATCTCGGCTTGAATTCGGGAATTTTCTCTATCTTTATTTGCTCTTCGATTTCCTTGATGCGCTTTTTGATTTCTTCCTTTTTTCCGTGTCCGCCTACCAATACGCACTCTTCGGCGTTCGCGGTCAGACGGTTCACTTGTCCCATATTCTCCACGTGGGCATCGGAAATCTTCATGTTCTGGTTCTCGTCCAACAAAGAACCTCCTACGTAAATCGCCACATCCTTTAGTTGCTCGGTAAGAATGGCGGGAACCTTGATACAATAAATCCTAAAACCCGTCTTGCGCCACAAATCGGCGACGTCCAAAAGAAATTTCTTTTCAAACTTCCACGCAATCAGAGCGCAATGCTGGTCGCCGGTCTCCTGAATGTCGGCGAACACCGAACCTCCCTTCGGTTTTATAAAATCGCCCATGTCCTTTACGGTCATGTTCGTTACCAATACTTTCGTTTTCTCCAAACTCAACTCCATCCTATTGGGATTATTGAGCATGAAATTCGCCGCCACCTTGCCAGGAAACTTCATACCTTCAATAACCTCGGTCTCGGTCTCAAAAGTGAATCCTTCTTCCGCAAAGATATAGCCGTTCTCGCCTATTTTCATCACCATCTCGGCGATTATCTTCCCTAGCTTCTCATCCTCAACGGAGGTAACCGCCACATCGGTGAGTTCCTCAATGGTTTTTATTTTCTTTCTTTGCTTTTTAAGTTCCGCCAACGCCAGTTCCTTTGCCTTGTCTATTTCTTTTTTGAGGGCGACGACGCTTATTTTTTTGGCTTTGATACCGAGTTTTTCATGGGTAGGGTCGGAAATCTTTTCAAGCGCGGTATGGATAATGGCTTGCGCTAAAACAATCGTTCCCGTAGTCCCATCGCCGGTCTTGAGATCGGTATTTTCGGCGGCGTTTGAAAGCGCCCGTACTACCATCCTTTCAATGGGGTCTTTCGGGTTGATGGCCTTTGCTGCCCGCTTTCCGTCGTTCGTCACAATGGGAACTGTATGTACCCTACGTTCGATTAAGTTGTTCCTTCCATAAGGACCCATCGTAAGCCCAACCTGATTTCCGATAAGGTCCACTCCGCGTAAAAGTTTTTCGCGGAGTTCCGAGCCGAAACTTACATTGGTAATGTCACCCTTCATATTGGTAAATGGTTATATCACTTCCCACCGACACTTTTAGTTGTTTTCCGCACTTCGGGCATCTCATTTTGAAACTAATCCTGTCCCTTCCATCTTTTATCTCCAAGTCCGAATCCTTAAAAAGGATCGCATGGCACGCCGGACACGTCCTCTGAACTCCTTGTTTTTCTACCATTGGTTATAATTTTATCATGTTCTGCCCACATTTTCAACCTCATTCCTTCTCCCCCTCCCTCTCCCACTCTTTCTTCGGGCGACACTCGACACATCCCGTAGGAATGAGGTACGACCCCATCACTTCTTTTCCACAGTTTTTGCAGGTTGCCAGTCCGCCGTTTTTCCTCGCCTCTTCCTTCGTACAGAGCACTATTTCGTGGTCGCTTATCTCGTAGTAGCTTCGAGGGTCGTGCCAGCCGCACGCATCACATTGCCACACCCAGAGTAAAGACGACGAAGCATCATACTGCTCGGTTTCTTTCCCGCATTGCGGGCACGGAAGGTATGTGGTAATTCTATCTCCCATCTTGTTTCACCTCAATCTTATAGGCAATGAAGCAAGAATAAGGTAATTACTATGGATGCCGCCGACGTGAGAGAGAGAATGAAAAACATCACCACAATTTCTTCCCAATTTTCTTTTATCCAGTTCATTCTCCTTTGTTATTCTCCCCCTCCTCAAGACGGGAGAGGAGTTTTTTCCAAACAAAACACATATTGCAATCGCATTTCTCGTCGAAATCCGTCCACGAACCCTTAAGCATCTCCCGTATCCTTTCCCTCTCTTCCTTCTTCGCTTCCTCGGCGGTGCGGGTGAGGGCTGACTTTATTGCTCTGAATAGCGGGATTGCCGACGAGTGTATTCTGACCGTGCCTTTCGTTTCGGCGCTTCCAATAACGCACTCTTTTACGGTGTCTCGCTGGTTCGGGGCAACGAACATATCCATTGCTTCCAATTCTTTTGGGGTGGTCATAGGGGTTGTTCCGCCATCAACTCTTATCTGTACGTAAACATATTATTTTATCTTTCACCCGACCTTTTGGGGGAACAATCTCGGCCGCAGGTATTTCCACTCTCCACCTTCCCACCCATCTTTTCTTGCTTGCTCTGCGCCACAAATAAAACACCTTCTCACCTCCGCAATTCCAACTGGATAAGTCCACCATCGCCCGATGTGAGTGTGATGAACCTCCTTGCTGGGTTGCTTTGTCCAAATGTGAAAGTGTAATCTCATTTTCCCGTACACAATATCTCGTAGGTTTCCGCCCCGATAACCGCTTCTCTTAACACCATAAACGTGATAAACATTCCTGCCTTCTTCACGGCTTCACGGATTTGTTGGAGGGGTTCATAATGGTTTTTTGTTCTTTAATCTTTTGAGGACGAAGGCAGAACACTTGGTTTTTATTTCATCCGCCTCCGCCGCCGCCCACGCCGCCTCCTCCGCCGCCCACGCCGCCTTCGCCGCCGCCTCCGCCGCCCACGCCGCCGCCCACGCCGCCTCCGCCGCCGCCCACGCCGCCTCCGCCGCCGCCCACGCCGCCTCCTCCGCCGCCTCCGCCGCCTCCGCCGCCTCCTCCGCCGCCTCCGCCGCCTCCTCCGCCGCCTCACGATTTTTCTCCGTGGGTTCTTTGAGGTATGTTTTAGCGGCTTCAATGGCTTGGCGGGGTCGTTTATCGTCAGGATGCTCCTTCTCAAAAATGTCTATCACCAATTCCGCCGCGTAAATCGCTAACGCTACCGAGTCCTTTTTGTCCCACTTCCACGCGCGCACGATTTTCATTTCTGACCAGCACTGCTTATCGTTTTGTTTTTGGGACTTCCCGCGCACCTCAACTTCCGCCAACACTCCAGCGCTCACAAACCCCATTGCGTCAATGATATTCTCGGAAGCGTGGAAGCCACGCTCGCAGATTTTAATCTTTCTTTCCTTTTCCCATTTACCGACCGTCCATTGAAAGCCGTTGGGCTTCATATCGGCGGGAAGGGATTTGTAGAGTTTCTTCATATTTTTATTTTATCAGTGAGGCGAGGAAGGTAATGATTTCTTTCTTATTTATAAAAGACCACATCACAATACCGGCAAGAAAACCCAAAGCGATGCCGACAATAATCATGTCTTCTCCGTCCGCCTTCTTCACGGCTTCACGGATTTGTTGGAGGGGTTCATAATGGTTTTTTGTTCTTTAATCTTTTGAGGACGAAGGCAGAACACTTGGTTTTTATTTCATCCGCCTCCGCCGCCGCCCACGCCGCCTCCTCCGCCGCCCACGCCGCCTTCGCCGCCGCCTCCGCCGCCCACGCGCCCCGCCCGATGCTTTCGTTGCACGCAGCACAATTAACTTCTTTCCTAACGTGAACGCCGTGGTATCTTATCTTCTTCATTTCAATGGGTTAGGGGGTTAAATCCCGAATAGCGGCCCCTTTTTCTCTGTCGTCGCCGATATATGTGTCGCTTTCTTTTTGTGCTTGCGGACACCCGCACCAATTTGTCTGGTGGTAGCGACACCACGAACTTTCCCACGCTTGTTGTTCTTGAGTTTTCATTTCAATATCTTGGAGAGGGGTTAACTTTCATCCGCTCCGATTTTTAGACCCTTCCATTCTTCTGCGGTGATTTTATGTTCATCGTCAGACATACCCCACGCCATCGCCTCGGAGATAGTATTGAACCCGGGAACCCCTTTTACGTGCCATTCTCCGATTGACCTGTCTTGGTAGCGTGCGAAATGTACGGTCTTCGTGAAGATTCTCTTTTCCTCGTCCGCTTGGAGAGGAAACTCCCACAACTGGTGAATGATTGCTTCGCCTTTGAGATTAAACTTCAAGAACTCATCCAACTTCTTCGCCCCCGCGAACTCCACGAACTCTTCCCAACTACCGTACTTCATTGCCTGTCTGCGCTGGTCGATGTCCTTAATAGCAAGAATATCTTGAAAAGGCATCTTCTTTGAAACCACTTCCCGCCACAAATCTTCTTCAAACCGCACGCCGTTCAAGTGGTATAGTCCCCACCCGTCGGGGTACTCAATGGACTTTCCTGTGTCGCTATGTAATTGCCCTCGCACGTTGCGGTTTATTGACTTCGGCCTCGCACACGCGATAACAAAGTTCCTATTCGGCCAAATGTAATTCACCGATTCACAAACCCTTTGATACGCTTTGGCGCGTTCCGTAATATCTTTGGTGAGCTTAAGACCGCATACCTCAGTGAAAAACGAAACATACGAAGGTGATCCCCACCATCCACCTACCCAGAATTGACCGCCGAGCCAATAATGCCATTCTAATCTTGCGCCGCGAACTGCGCCGCGAACTGCGTCGCGAACTGCGTCGTGAACTGCGCCGTGAACTGCGTCGCCAACTGCGTCGTGAACTGCGCCGCCAACTGCGTCGTGAACCGCGTCGCGAACTGCGTCGCCAACTGCGTCGCGAACTGCGTCGTGAACTGCGTCGTGAACTGCGCCGTGAAC